>NZ_JBOHHU010000006.1:0-80972 GCF_050725615.1 Sphingopyxis sp. | reverse complement strand
ATCTATAATCAACGCAGATTACATTCCGCGCTCGGCTATGTCAGCCCTGCGCAGTTCGAGCAGCAACACTCCCGGCCCATGGTCAAATCAGCTGCGTGACCCTGTCCGGCCCGAGGGGCCCACTCCATAACGGGGGCCTTTTTGCACGCCGATCCACAGGCCATGATTTTATTTTTCGATCAAACGTGCCGATAAAATGCGCTAATTGAGAAGTAAATTTGGATTAAACGTTATTATGTTGACAATTATCGCCGTTTGCGAAATTCATGCCTGAATGCTGGCGCAGACCAGTTGAAACTATGCGGGTTTCGAGGCTGGCTTGAGCTAGTCGACGGGAGGATGAAAAATCATATATTTTTGAAGATTTTAGCCGTGTGTGCGGCGCCTACCGCTTAGCCGCTGGGCACGCTGCATGTCTGCGCCTCAACGATCACAGCCCGCAAAAATAAGGATGCGCGCCGAGACGCGCAAATGGGAAGGGAGAGACTGAAGTGATTAATCGATCAAACCAGCTTGCCACAGTGTCCGCGTTGGCAATGGCGGGCATCATGCTCGGTGTATCGACGTCTGCCAGCGCGGCTGACACTATCGAGGGAAGCGAGGCGCCAGCAAGCCGTGATGCCTCGGCCAACACCGATGGAAGTTCGACGGGGCTAAACGAAATTATTGTGACAGCTCAGAAGCGGTCCCAGAATCTCCAAGATGTTCCTGCAGTAATTAACGCGCTCGACGCGGGCATGATCGAGGATCGCCAGATTGGCGGTCTTGAAGAGCTTCAGGGGGCGGTTGCGGGCCTCAAGTTCGACCCTGTTTCCGGCAACTCCAACATTTCCATTCGCGGCGTCGGCACCACCTTCACGACCGGCGCGGGCGAAAATTCGGTCTCCTTGCATCTCGACGGCGTCTATCTTTCGAGCCCTCAGGGCGCTGGCCTCGGCCAGTTCGACCTTGGCGGAATCGAAGTGCTGCGTGGCCCGCAAGGGACACTTTACGGCAAGAATTCCACGGCGGGTATCGTCAACTTCATATCGGCGGCGCCTACCCGCGAGTTCGAAGCGGGCGTTACGGCGGGCTACGGGAATTATGACGACCTCAAAGGCTCGGCTTATGTCAGCGGCCCGCTTAGCGACGGAGTGCGTGCGCGGCTCTACATCGAAGGTGGCCAACGCGATGGCTATGTCAAGAATCTCCAGACCGGCCAGGATCTCGACGATCTGCGCTACATCGGTGGCCGCTTCGGTATCGACGCCGACGTGTCGCCCGGGTGGGATATGGAAGCGCGCCTGACCTACCGGCGCGAAGCCAGCAACGGCCCGGTGCGTCAGCCCTATGACCTCAACCGCCTGTCCTTGCCGATCCAGGATACGATCGTCACCCCTCGCCGGTTGAACTCCCCGCTCATTTTTGACGGCAATCGGTCCATCGCGCTGGCATCGCTGAAAAACACGTTCGATCTCGGCGGCAACGTAAGTCTTGTCTCGATCACCGGCGCTTCTCGCCTGCGCGTTAATTACAATTCGCTGGACTCGTTGGCGCAAGGAAATCCCAATGACCCGATCTTTGCAAATCTGACCATTCCGATCGCCCAGGGTGTCCGGGTTTCGACCTTCTCACAGGAATTCAACCTCAAGGGCGACAGTGGGCCGGTGGACTGGCTGGTGGGGGCCTTTTACTATAACGAAATCAACCGAACGACCGGCTCAGTTACCCTCGACGGACGGCTGCTTGGCAGCCCGTCCGCACTCATCCGTGTGTCCAACGGCCGCTCGAAGCGCGAAAGCGCCTCCATATTCGCAGATGCCACGATCAGCGTGAGCGACGCTACCCGGCTGTTTGGTGGCGTCCGGGGTCTTTACGAGCGGTCGCAAAATGATCTGTTGGTGACGTTCCAGCTTCCCGGCGGCACGGTCGTTCAGACCGATTGCAGTCCGGGCGCACCGCTTCAGCGCGTGACCGACTGGTCGGCTACGGGACGCATAGGCCTGCAGCATGATCTGTCGGACGATGTCATGGCCTATGGGCAGCTGTCGCGTGGGTACAAGTCCGGCGGCTTTTCCAACAGTACCTGCGGCAATCAATATAAACCGGAAACGGTCAACGCCATCGAGACGGGACTCAAGACGCGGTTTCTTGACAGGCGCGCGACACTGAATTTCGCGGCCTTCTACTATGATTACAAGAATATCTCGGTCGAGCAGTCGACGATATTCGGGACCAATGTCGTAGGCGCTCCGAAAAGCGAGATCTACGGGCTGGACATCGACGGGCGGCTGCAGGTCAATGATATGCTGAGCTTCGATGGCAACGCGAGCTTCGTCCACAGCGAATATAAGCGCTTCCTGTCGACGGGTGGCGCGATCTTTGGCGAACCCGATGGTACCGATTTGGCGGGACGGGCTCTCAACAAGGCTCCGGGTGCGTCCGGTACGATCGGAACGCAACTCGAATTTCCCGTCGGCTCGGGCAAGATCACGCTTCGCGGCGAGGCCTATTTCACAAGCGGATACCGCCTCCGCGAATATAATGATCCCTCGCTGCGGCAGAAGGCATATGAACTGTATAATGCATTCGTGACGTACGAACCCAATGATTTGGTCACCGTGCGTGGCTTTGTCCGGAACATCACCAAGACAAATTATATCCAGGGGACTGTGGTGCAGCTCAATGGGGTCACGGGGGTCTATAATCCGCCACGCACCTATGGTGTGGAACTGGCACTGAAAATCCGCTGAGGCACCAAGGGCCGGCCTGCGGGCCGGCCCGTCGCCGAAGAATATTGAACACGGAAAGTTGATTTGAAATGACTGCGGAAACTGAAGAATTGCAGGGGTTCTACGACAAGTCGGTCGCGGCTGCGAAGTCGGGCTACCCGGAAATTGACGCAGATCGGCTGGCAGCCTTCATTGCTGCGCAGCCCGGCATCGAAGGCCCCGTCACGCTCAGCAATTTCATTGTCCCGCAATCATCCGGTGCCAGCAACGGCATTCTGTTGTTCACGGCCGAGTTCGGGCGGAGCGGCGAGCGTCGCCGGGAAGACATGGTCGCGCGTTACGCACCTGGCACGACCATGATCAAGCAGAAGAGCTTTTCTGACGAGTTCCTGACTCTCGTCGCGGCATACAAGCGCGGTCTGCCCGTGCCCGAGCCGCTATGGCTTGACGCGGACGGTTCCGCTGTCGGCTATCCGTCCTTCGTCATGGCGCGGATCGAGGGCACGCCTCCCGCGTCCGCAATGTACTCCAAGGGACCGCTCGCCGACGTCAGTCCGGAAGCGCGCAAGGCCATGATGCTCGAAGCCGCTGGCTTTCACGGTCGCCTGCGCCGCGAGGCGATCGGACGCGATGAACTGCCGCATCTGCTCGCGCGCGGAAGCGGTGAAACCGATATCGAACGCGAACTCAACTGGTTCCTCGCGGAAGCAAGGCTAAGCTCCGAGCCGGACGATCCGAAGCTCGAGCCCATCGTCGAGGCTCACCGCTGGATGGTCGCGCACCAGCCAGCCGTTCGCGAGGGAACGCTTGTACAGGGCGATTCGCAGATCGCGAATGTGATGTTTCGCGACGGGCGGCTTGCGGCGGTGCTCGATTGGGAACTCGCCTATCTCGGCCATAATGAGGCCGACCTTGCGCTCATCGTCTTCCTCACCGAGACGATGAAACAGCTCGACAAACATGTCGACGGCACACCGACCGAGGCAGAATATCTTGCTCGGTTCGAGGAAGAGGCCGGCGCTCCGGCGGAACATTATGACTTTTTCAAACTGTTTCCTCTCTTCAAGACGCAGTGCATCCTGCTATCGGGGCGGAGCTTCCAGCCAGCCTTCGAACAGGTCTGGACCTATTATCTCGCCCACCTTCATGCCGAACTCGCCAACGCGAAACGCATATACGGCGATTGACGCCGCGGATCGGGGCATGGCGGACAGCACCCGGCCCGAGAAGCAACACAATGGACAAGGGCCGCGCAGCTTGCCAGCTGCGCGGCCCCTCTATCATTAGCATCGGGTCCGGCACTTTCGCGCATTCTCAAACGCGATTGCCGGCTGGGCGTCGCCGTGCCGGCGCCCTTTCCGGGCGCCGGCAACCCACGTCGATTCAAATAATATAATCCTCGGCCTTGCTGAGCCCCTCGGCAATCGCAAGAAAACTGACGTCCGCCTGGTTCGGGATATATGAACCCCGGCCAGGATTCGTACACATTTCGAGATCGACGAACCCTGTTTTCCCGCCATATTCAAAGGTCGAGATATTGTCCTGCGAGAATGTGCCCATCGCCGGCAGAGGTGTGAGGAACCCCTGAACGACCTTGGATTCGATCCTGAGCTGCTCGCCGGACTCAAGCGTCATGATGCCGATGCTCCCGAGCGGGGTCAGGCCATCATAATCAAAGGTCACGGCAACCCGCAGGTTGGTGATCGCCTCCTGCTTGCCGTTGCGATCGACGAAGCCCATTGTCATCGGGGTCGTTTCGTTGAAATCGAGAAAGAAGCCCGCGAAGCTGAGTTCGGAACCACAGGTGCCGGTGTACATGCGATATCGGTGCATCATGGGCGCGCTGTCGCTTCGCTTCCCCCATGACCGGTCGCGATGGGCAAGAGCGTCAATTTCATATTCATTGTCGCCAATTCGGACTTTCCCGCGAATGCGGCCGCCGCATTCGAGGTGACCATCGGAATTGGTAGCTTCTTCGAAATGCTCTGTATTCTTGCCCGACGGCCAGTTGCGCGGTGTATAGAAGCTCTCGTAAAATTCGATGTCAGCCGAAGACTCAGGTTCGTCCCAGGTGTAGCGCATCCTGCCGTCGCCGAGAGCCTCGGCCGTGTGGCTGCCAACGACCTGCTTGCGGGACTGGCGCGCGTCCGCACCTAATTGTACCTCGTTGCGCGGGGCGCTGTTGAGGACAAAGCGTTCACCGCCCGTCTTGAAGACGAACAGCATCAGCTGGCCGGTGCCCTTGTTCGGCTTCTGGCCGATGCGATGGAAGCCTCCCACGCCCAATTTGACATCGTAGAACCAGTAGCAATCGCTCTCCTGCCAGCTAGGTTCGTCGCTGAACTGGTGCGGGCAATCCCAATGATCCGAGAACACGGCTTCCATTACCTCAATCCCTTCTTTTCTGGTTGTAATGACTAAAGATCACGCCCCCGCACCGGCCATGCCATTGACCATCGCCATGAAACCTTCGCCCGGCGATGCGTCCGGCATACCGAGTTTGCGCGCCATCAGCATCGTCGCGGGATTGTTTGTCAGCACGTCCGTCCCCGCTGGCATCCGCCCTTCGCCGACGAGGCGATCCGAGAAGCGAATTCCCACGATGTTCATGCGGAACCAGGCGAGCAACGAATAATAGTCCAGATCGGCAACCGGCCGACCGCGTTCGGCTTCGTAATGGGCGATGATCTCGGCGCGGCTTGGCAGACCCTCGAGCCGCGCTACCCCCGACAGCGTCGAGAAATTTTCCTCGGCCTCGAGCCACCATGCGAGATCTGCTTCGCCGGGACCGAGGGACGCCATTTCGAAGTCGATCAGGGCTGCTACGCTGAGGTCGGGTCCGAACATCATATTGGCAGGTGTCGGGTCGCCCCAAAGGACGCTGACATCGGTGTCCCGGGGCTTGTTTGCCATGAGATAGTCGAGTGCGGCGTCGGCAACGTCGAGCCGGCGACCAGCCTTGGCCCAGATATACCAGTCTCTGGTCCAGGCAAGGAACTGATCGATGCCGGGTTCGCCCCGCTGGCGGTCGTCCAGAAAGGAAAAGCCTTGCCGCCAGTCGATCCGGTGGAGCCGCGCCAGCGTTCCGATCGCTCGCAGCCATATCTCGCGTCGCTGTTCGATCGGCAAATCGGCGAGCCACCCTTCGACGTTATAATTCGGCACCTGGTCAACGACCCGTCCTTCGATCGCCTCCATCACGAGGAAGGGGCTCCCGATCGGCGCCGGGTCGGGTTCGACACCGAGCGCGCGCGGGGCAGGAATATGGGGGTGGAGCGCGAGCGCCTCCATCATCCGGTGCGGCAGCCTGATATCGGCGTCCAGGAAGAGGTCCGTCCCGGCGAATTGTCGCCTGATGACGAGTGCGCGTTCACGATGTTCGCCATCGGCTTCATAAGCCATGGTAGCGAACATCGTTTCAGCGGAATTACCCGTGCCGCTGGGAAAACGCAGGGGCGACAAGGTCAGGTCGCCCAGATCGGCGAATTTCTGCCGCAACCAGGCCTGAAGGCCTTTCCGCATCGCCTCGCGGTCGATCGTCTGCGAGCCGCTCATGGATGATTCAACCCGGCCCGGCTGCGGTAAAGACCGTTGTCGAGTCTGCCGCTCGCCACGAAGGTCGGACGATCGGTCCCATTGCGTGGGTTCAAGATCGTGTCGATGAGGCCACCGCCCGTGCGATTGCCGCAACGTATTGTGCATGGCATCGCCATCTCGAAATGCTTCTGACCAAGTTCCAGCCAGACATTGCCATATCCTTCGGCCTCGAACGTCAGCCGGCCAAATTTTTCCGAAACGGCCACGACGGTTCCGCCCCGATTGGATAGCCCGTCAAATGCCATCAGCACGGACGCATCCTCGATCACCGCGGTGTCCACTTCGCCATCCTTTACGATATAGCCGAAAAGACTTTCGAGCCCGGAGCGCATACGCCCGCCGCCGAAGCCAAAAGAAAAATCCTCACCAAGCGAGCCCACGAGCCACCAGGCGGCATACATGTCGGCATTGGGGTTATCCATGTGCCGTGGGCCCCAGCTATGGTCGCGATAGGTAAAGCCCGAAATGGCGCGCTCGGGCTCGTCGCCGATCCGAACGGACCCGGAAAAAGTGCCGCCGGCCTGGAGATGATTGGCTGCCATCACGCGGCTCGTTTCGTTCCGCATGCCAGTGAGGTCCCAGAAATCATAGGGTGCGTGCACATCGCGGACCTGGATATCGAGATCGACATTCTCGTCGCTGGCACGCCACCGGCTTGAGCGGACGCCGAATGTGGCGGACTGGAAACCATCGGCATGGAACGTGTCGACGGTCCGGTCGGCTTCGCGAAGAGGAAGCCCTTCAGCTGTGCGGGAATAGTTGAGCCCGTTACGCGAGGTCACGCCAAAGCAGGACCGGGTAAGGCCGAGGTTCGGTTGATGGCCGATCCGGATGAAGCCGCCGATTTCCTGGGAAGGATCGGCCCAGCCAAGGACAATGCTTTCCTGCCATTGCGGATCTTCCCCCGGATCGTGCGGAAGCTCGACATCATCCGGCAGCGGTGACAGTCTCGAAATTTCGATGGCCTCGTCCCTTCGTTGCGCAGTGCGCGCGATTCCTCAGAACCCGGGAATCGTTCGTTCATTAATTACTCATATAATTATATTTTCTTTCCGCCGTCAACAGGGCTGCTGCTGCGGCGGGTTGAACGGTGCGTTGCGGCGGAGGAGCGGGCAGCGGGCACGCGCCACGAGTTTTTAGGTATTCAATTAATTATCCGTTGACTTTCACTGCTCAATCGGCCCGATGGTGCTTCGCCCTCGTTGCGGGAGCGTCGTCTGCGGTCGCGAAACGTGGCACAATCGCTCGAGCACTGCGGATGATCGCCCGAGGATCCCGCTTGGGCGATGGGCGCTAACCTGCGCAGTCGAGAGCCGGCCGCGCGGCAGAACAGAAACGGGAGAGTCATGTCGGAACTCGATGTCGATCAAATTGGCGCAGCTATCGTCAAGCATCAACGTGGTGCGCGGTTCGCCGAAACCACTCCCGATCAATGGGGCGACCGGCTCATGCAGTTTATCGGCGCGCAGGCGGGAGTCTCGGACGTCCGAGTCGCCAACGTGCGCGAAGTCGGCACAGCTGCGGGTGGTTCGAACGGAACTCTTCTGTTCGAGGCAAGCTGGACCGAAGACGGCGAGCCGCGCTCGTCGGGTCTCGTCTTGCGTTTCATGCCGACGCGCGGCCTGTTCCACGCCTATGACGTCACCGCGCAGTTCAACCTGCAGCGCGCGCTTGAAGCCACCGACGTGCCGGTTCCGCCACAGATCTGGCTCGATCCAGACGGCAAGCTTCTCGGTCGCCCGGGCTATGTGATGGGAATGGTCGAGGGGGCGAGCGCGCCGATGACCTGGATGACTTCGGGCATCATCGCCGACGCTGAGCCGGCAGCGCGGCGCGAGATGCAACTGGGATATCTTGAAGCGCTCGCGCGCGTGCATGCGCTGGACTGGCGGGCGCTCGGGCTCGAATGGCTGGAAAAGCGCGCGGCGGGTGCGCGTCCGATCGAGCGCGAGGTAAATTGGTACTGGGATTCGCTCGAATATGCCGACTGCAAGCCCTATCTCGAAGCGCTGCGACCGCTGCGGGATTGGCTCGTCGCAAATGAGCCGGCCGACATTGATACGGTCCTGTGTCATGGCGACGCGAACTTCGGCAATTATCTCTATCTCGGGACCGCGGTGTCGGCCGTGGTCGATTGGGAGATGAGCTTTCTCGGGACGCCCGAATGCGATGTCTGCTTCACGCATATGGGCGACCAGATCATCCAGAATGATGTCCCGGCTCTGGAAGGGACGCTGAGTTATCAGCAGCGGATTGCCGAATATGAGCGACTGTCGGGGCGCAAGCTTCGCAACATGCCTTATTTCGAGCTGTTTACGGCCTATCGGCTGGCGGTCATCAACGTGCTGACGTTCCGGCATTTCCCGGAGCCCATATTGCGCCAGTTGTTGCCAGTCATCGAACGCGGGCCGAAGATCGCCGCGGATTTGGCCGCCAGGGTCGGACTGGAGATTTTGCTGCCGCCGTCGGGCACGATCGACTGAAATTTAGGGTCCACCTGTTCGCTCGACCCCGAGCGTCCTCTCCGCACTGCGACGCTCGCGAGATCGCGAGTCCTTGCGGCTGCGGCGACCGCAGCAGATACATACGCGGTCGCCTGCCTTTTTAGCGGAGCCAGGAGGGGTCAAATCCCCGCTGGGAAATTCCGTCGTTCGTGTTGGCGAGAAAGAGGTGCGACACCTCCTGATTGCCGCGATGGGCATTGTCGATCATGTTGAAATCGCACACGCCCTCCAGGCCTTGCCACCTGGGGATAGACAGAACTTCGATCCCTGCCGGAGAAGAGTTCGGACCGCCATTGTTGAGGTCGGTGGAAGTCACGACGCCATCGACAGCTTCGACGTCGATACGAAGGGTCTGGCCGTTTTCGAGCTGCGCCACAGTCCAGCCGCCGATCGACGAGAGGCCGTCCCCCAGCGTGCAATTGACGGTATGGAAATCCCGGATAGGCTCGCGCTTTCCATCGAGCATCACATAGCCCATCTTGGCGAAGGCGCCATCCTCGGCCTGCATCGTGAGCAGCGAGTAGCTCAGCTTCTCGCCCACCGTGCCGGCATGCCAGCGCGCCGAGCGAAACATCGGTAGCGGGCGCGGTCCGTAGCCATGATCGCGGTAGCCGATGCCATTCTCGATCGTGACCACCCGGTCGCCGATCCGGACGCGGCCTTCCACCCGGCCGGCGCTTTCCGGGTGGCCATGATCGTCGCCTCCCGAAGTCAATGTTCCATGACCCGGTCCTCCGACCACCTCCCATTCCTGCGAAGGATACCAATCATAGATGCGCAGGTCCGCTTCCGCATCGTCGTCGAACGCCTCGAAGCGACAATATTCCATATCGGGAATCGTGAATCGCATCGTTCCGGAACTGGCCATGACATCGGTTCGATCGCCTGCCTCCAAGGGACGGTCGAGCAGGTGGCGACGGAAGCGGGTTCCGTCTGGGAAAGCCATCCCCCAATGCGTCTGCGTGGTCTTCTGATTCACGTAGGATCCCGTGCGCAGGAAGCCGACGAGGCCAGTGTCCGGGTCACGAAACACCAATACCCAGGATTCCTGCCAGAACGGATGATTTCCAGGGTGATGGGGCAAATCAATCGCAGAATACAGGCTCATGGGTCTCTCCACTATTTTTGACCTTCAACATCTCGAGGCCTCAGGATTCGGGATCAAAACCCGATCTTCGCAGGATCGAGCCGGCCGCGGTCCGAGCCTAAAATTACTCGATTAATTAAATGATGACAAGTTTGCATCTCGGCGGTGCGGTCGTTCCGCGCGCCAAGGCTTCAAGGTGGGTGTTCTTGCGATGGGGCGCAAAGCGAGGACGGAGCGGCTCGGGGAACCGCTGATACAGAGCATGAGATGTTTTTATCGCCTCAAGCCATTTTCGAGCCTGGTCTAACTGCGAGACTGCGCCGCGGTCTCCAAGTGCAATACTGGCATCGCCGCGCGGCCCAGGCGGTCGCTATGCCATTGTTAAAGCCGGTGCGGCTGGTATGCTTGAGTCCTGTCGGCACGACAGGACCGAATTCAGGAAGCGCTGGGGAGATCGATGAGGGCGCCTGCGATGAAACCAAGAGGCCGGCGGGCCAAGACGGCCGAGCCGGAAACCCCGCCGCGCGATCGGCTGGTTGAGGCAACGGCCAATCTCATGGTTGAGCGAGGATCAGTTGATGTTTCGCTCGCCGATATTGCACGGCGGGCCGATCTCAATTCTGCTCTGATCAGCTACTATTTCGGCAACAAGGCGGGGCTGATGATGGAGTTGCTTCGCTCGGTTCTGGGCGGCGACATATCAAAGCTCGATGCCTTCTCGCAGCGACAATTGTCGCCTGAAGAGAAGCTGTCGGGCTTCGTTCGCGGGATGATCGACAGCTATTTCACTTACCCGTTCATCAACCCGCTGACCCACCAGCTCGTCACCGAAGAGCCCGAAACCTACGGTCCGCTGATCGCGGAGGAGTTCAGCAAGCGGGCGGCAACGATTCTCCGGAACATCCTCGCCGAAGGGCAGGCCTCGGGAGTTTTCGCAAAGGTCGATCCGCTTCATCTTTATTTTCACATCGTCGGTGCCTGCGATCAATTCTTCCATGGCCGTTATCAAATGCAGCATATCTTCGGCATCGGCGCGATCGACGAGCCCATGAAGCAAGAATATTCGAATTATCTCGCCAACGCCGTGGTGAAGAGCCTGCGTCCCGCAACTTAGCCGACTGCCGGTCAGCACTGGCCCGATCGATATCGAAGGCGTCGGCCGTGCCGTACGTCTCCTTTTGCCATGCCCGGAACAGCAAGGCGCAGGAACGCGCCGCGGGAGAAGCTTGCCCCAACCCCTGATGGCGCTCTAAGGTCGAATTATAAATATATGGACGATCGTATATATATTTTGCGTTGACATTAATCCCAATGATGCCACCACTATGAAGCTCGCGAACCTTCGGGGTCGCGAATGCACGGAGGCAATCTCCGGCGGTCAATGGGAGGAGGCTGACAATGCGCTACGGCAAGAGACCGGATGGGCAGATGCATCGATCGGCCCGCGCTATCGCGGATGGCCTCATCCCCTCATCATCGCGTCTCAGGCTCCATCGACTCGGCAGCAGCGCTGCCGACGGCGAGCCGCGAGACGGCTTCCTGGAGGGAATTGGAATGCGGAGCAAGGCACTGGCACTTTGTGCGTCGATCGGCGTGTTGGCATGGGCTGGGGCAGCGCGGGCCCAAACGGCGCCCGAAGCGCCTGCGGCCGACGAACCGTCGCAGCTGGGCGAAATCATCGTCACGGCCCAGAAGCGAAGCGAGTCGCTCCAGCGCACGCCCGTTGCGGTCAGCGCCTTCACATCCGAGACGCTGGAGCAGCAGCAGATCAACGGCGTTCAGCAGTTGCAGTACAATGTTCCGTCGCTGGTGTTCGCCCAGCTTACCGGTTACTCGCAACTTTCGATGCGCGGCATCGGCTCCGACCTGACGGTTACGGCCGGCGAGCCGACGGTCGCGACGTTCCAGGACGGCGTCTACATGGGTCAGCTCTTTGCCCAGAGCGTCCCCAGCTTCGACCTCGAGCGCATCGAAGTTCTGCGTGGCCCGCAAGGTACCCTGTACGGTCGCAATTCGACCGGCGGGACGATCAATTACATCACCAAGCCACCGTCCTACGACACGGCTGCCAATCTTGCCTTCACTTATGGAAATTACGATCGCGTCGCGGTGGAAGCCGGGGCAACCGGTGCGATCGTGCCGGACAAGGTGGCAGCACGGGTCTCGGTGAAATATGACCGGAGAGACGGCTACCGCTTCAATGTCTTCGACGGCAAGCGGTACGATGCCAACGACCATCTGAGCGGCCAGGCTGCGCTGCTTATCGAGCCGTCGAGCGACATCAAGCTGACCTTGCGCGGCGACATGTCACGGCAGGTTACGTCCGCGGTACAGCAGTTCATCGATGCGCTCCCGACGCCGTCGAGCATCTCACCCGAAACGCCGACCGGAATTTTCTCCCTTCCGGGAACCGCGCTCGCCGGAATTCCCGGCCTCCTGTCGCCCTCGGACCTCGCGCTGCTGGGGAATCGAAGCATCTCCGACCTGTTTGGCCTCTCGGAGCCCGGGCTGCGCGGAGGCGATCCCACCAAATCGACCCGCATTGCCAATGACTTTCCGTCGCGGACCGAAGTCAATCTTCGCGGGGCCAGTGCGACACTCGACTGGGACATCGGGAATGTATCGCTGAAATCGATCACGGCTTATCGGTTCAGCAAATTGTTCATCCAGACCGACAATGACGGCAGCAGTGCGGCCATTCTCTACGAGGATCCGATCCAGCAAACCTCGAAGCAGTTCACGCAGGAAGTGAATATCTCGGGGAAGGCGTTCGACGACCGGCTGGACTGGCTCGCAGGAGTCTTTTACCTGCACGATCGCGCAAGTCTGAAAGCGGACATCTATCTGCCCTCGCTCGGCGATCTCATCATTGCCTCCGCCAGCCTGGGCACCGCGGCACCGCCACCGGTCTTCGACCTGTCGCAGCCTCTCATCCCCAATCTCCTCCTCCTCGGGTCCGATCCGCTGCTCGGCAATACCCTTTATGGCGGGCAACCGACGCCCGTCGCGTTTCTGGGCTTCGGTGCCGAGCAGAAAAGCTCCTCGCTGGCGGGCTTCGGTCAAGTCACCTACCGGATCGCGGATCGGTTGCGGGTGACCGCGGGCCTTCGCTACACGCGCGATGAAAAGGACGTCTTCCGGCGGCTCCACTCCAACTTCGTGCCGACTGCGGCCTTGTGCGAAACCCAGTCGAAGAAGAGCTGGACCGCGTGGACCGGAACGGCCGGGGTGGATTTCGATCTCTCGGATCGCGCGATGCTCTACGGAAAGGTGTCGCGGGGCTACAAGGCCGGGGGGTTCAATCCGGCGGAATGCACAGGGAGTTTCAACCCCGAAATCCTCTGGTCCTACGAAGCCGGGCTCAAGTCGACGCTCGCCGACAATCAGCTGCGCGTCAATCTGGCGGGCTTCTATTATGATTTCAGCGACATCCAGTTCACGACCTATCTCAACAATTCCTCGACGATCAGGAATGTCGCCGATGCGACGCTTTACGGCATCGAGGCCGAGTATATGCTCGCGCCGCGCGGCCTTGCCGGATTCTCGCTCGATGGGTCCGGTTCGTGGATCCACAGCGAATATGGCAGCCAGCTTCTCCAGGACCCGCTCGGCCTTGCGACGCTCGACATCAAAGGGAACCGCCTTATCCGGGCCCCCGAATGGAAGCTCAACTTCGGAGCGCAGCAGCGGATAGAGACCGCGAACGCCGGCGCCTTCACCCTCCGGGGCGAAGCGGCCTACACCAGCCAAATCTTCCATGATGTGTTCAATGGGAAGGCGCCCTTCCAATCGCAAACCCGCGAAGCGCCTTATTGGATCTTGAATGCCCGCCTGAGCTGGTCGTCGCCGGGCGATCGGTTCCAGGCGCAATTGTTCGCCGAGAATATCACGAACAAGCTTTATGCCTACAGCCGCGTCGCAGCGGCAACGGGGGCCTATGTGTCCGGACAATTCTCGCCGCCACGGACCTATGGCATCCGCCTGTCGATGAAGCTCGGCGCGAACTGAGGCGCGCGATGGCGGAGACACCGAAACCGGACGTTATCGCGAGCGTGATGCGGGCGACCAAGCCGGACTTTACCGATATAGACCCGGCGGACATTGCCCGCTTCCTGGCACAGCAGCCGGACATCGCGGGGCCGGTGGAAATCGCCAATGTTCGCGGTGGCGGCGCCAATGCGGGCGCGTCGAGCGGCGTTGTCGTGTTTGATGCAATATTGGAGGGCAAGGTCGAGCCGCTCGTGTTGCGCTATGCGCCGCTCCGCAACGAGGGCCGCATATTCTTCGACTATGGCATCAGGCAGCAATATGAACTGCAGGCGCGTCTGGCGGATGCCGGCCTCGCGGTTCCGCGCGCGCGCTGGATCGATCCCGACGGCGCCGTGCTCGGGCTGCCGGGCTTCATCATGGAGAAGGTCGAAGGCGATGTCGCGCACGCGTCGCCCTTCAGCGCCGGGCTGATCGGCGACGCGGCGCCCGATGTGCGCGAGCGGCGGATCGCATCGATTTTCCGGGCCCTGGGCAGCGTGCATGGCGCCGACTGGCAGAGCAGCGCGGTCGCGTCCTGCGTTCGCCAGGCTGCGGGCCGGACCCATTTCGAACGCTATATCAACTGGTATTGGGAAACCGTCAAGTGGGTGCAGCCGCCGCATCGCGAGCGGCTCGAGCGGTTGCGGTCCTGGCTGTTTGCGAACCAGCCCGATATTCATCATGATGACCTGGCGCTGATCCATGGCGATCCAAGTCTCGGCAATTACATGCTCGAAGGCGACGAGGTACGCGCGATCATCGACTGGGAACTCGCGGGTATCGTTGCTCCGGCTTACGACATTGCCATGCAATGTATGGCAAATTCCTATTATCGAGCCGTGTCGGCGCCCGAAGTCGCCGCCAGGATTCCCGATGACGCGAGCTGGGTGGCCCATTATGAAAGCGTGACGGGTCGCAGGGTCGAGCATTTCGAGTTTTTCCGCAGGGCGGTGACGCTGCCGCTTCTGGTCGTCCAACTGTCGATGTCGCGCAATTTTCCCGATGGTCTGCGCGATGAATTCCTCGCTGGTATGGAAGCGATTTGGGCGGTTGGGGAGGGCCGTTAAGCCGGAGCCGCCCAAGTCCGTGCTCGGCTCCGGGAATTGCGAGCAAACTTCCGGGCTGGCGTGCTGCGCTGACAACCGATACGGAGACGCGGCCGGCATCCGCCGGAGCGGGCTAACTGGAAACGGGCGATATCCATGAGCAGCGACATCCTCGACGATCTCAATCGGGCGATCATTGCCGCGCTTCAGGAAAATCCGAGCAGAACGAACAAGGACATCGGGGAAACACTCGGCGTTTCCGAACCTACTGTGGCGAACCGGATCCGGGCGCTCGAAGATGCCAATATCCTGCGCGTCATGATGCAGCGCGATATGCGCGCTCTGGGTTATTCGGTGTTCGCTTTGGTCGATCTCAATGTTGAAGGCCGCACGCCCGAAAATGTCGCTGAAGACCTCGCCAAGCTCGATGCATGCACCAGTGTTTCGGTGGCGATGAGCAGCCCGGACATCTTCGCCAATATAAATGCGCCCGATGGCGCTGCGCTCCAGCGGATCGTCGACGAGCAGATTGCGAAGATCGAAGGCATCGCCTCCTACGAGGTCAATACGGCGCTGGAGATCGTGAAACTGGATCCCCGCTTTGGCAAGCTGGGATCCGAATGATGCGCCTCGATGATCTGGACCAGCGTATCATTGGCCTCCTCGCCGAAGATGCGCGCATCAGTAACCGCGAAGCGGCGCGCCTGTTGGGTATCTCGGACACTGCGGTCCGTAAACGCCTGAAGAAGCTGTCCGATTCGGGCGCTGCGAAGATCACGGCGGTGGCTGATTCAGCCGCGTTGGGAATGACCACCGCTGTTCTGGTGCGGGTTCAGACATCTCCCGAAACGGCGCGCGACGTGGTCGAGGCGATGGCCAGTTTCGACGAAGTGAGTTTTGCTGCCTTGATGACAGGACGCTTCAATATCGTTCTGCTCGTGGCGGCGCAAAGTCGTCAGGCCGTGGCAGATATTATTCACATGCATTTACGGCGGCGATCCGGCGTACACCGGGTAGAAACGGTCGAGATCGTCTCGGTCGCCAAGCACAACCTCGAAATCGCCCTGGTCTCCAGAAAACGCTGACCCCACCCGGCCGAGGTGCCGGGACTCGGGCTCACGGGCTCCGCACTAGCGACCCAGTGGAAGGGGACGGCCTGCGCCCCCTTCCGGAGAATCATTATCATTCTGCGGCGATCGCCATTGGATGCATCAGCTGCTCATCCATGTCGGCGCCGCCCGACCCGACCAGTCGGCCCGGTGTCGCACCAGTGCACTCGGTGCCATTGACGAAGGTCGTCTCGCCATTCACCATCACCCGCTCGATGCCCTGGGGCTTGCAGACGCGCCGCCAGTCGCCATCGGGAAGATCATGGGCGATCTCATATTTGAGCCGCGGATAGTCGAGCGCCTCATAGTCATAGATGAAAAGATCGGCCGCTTGCCCCGCTGCCAGCGTGCCCCGATTGTGGAGTCCGAGCACTTCTGCCGGAACCGCGCTGAGCTTGTAGTGCATTTCCTCAAGCGTCATCAACCCGGTCTCGCGAACCATCCAGATGATCGCGTCCGTCGAATATTGACCGCCAGCCCAGAATTTCACATGCGCTCCGCCGTCCGAGGTTCCCGGAATGGTGAACGGATGTTTGAGAACCTGTGCGACTTTCTCGTCGTCAAAGCTCATGCCTTCGGCCACGAGGAAATCGCTGTCGGCATTGGTATCGACCACGATATCCATAAACACGTCGATCGTGGGCCGATTGCCAACGGCGGCCGCGATTTCGCCGACCGACTTGCCTTCATACTGGTTCCATGGGGCGACGCCGCAAGCGTCGTTCAGGACATAATGCTCGAGCGGTCCGCCGGCCGGTGCGAGCAGTTCAGGCCTGTACACGTTGCGCAAGCGCGTGCGATAATCCTCGTCCGCCGCTTTTGCGACTTTTGCCGCGCGATCGCCCGCGAAGGTGAATTCGCGGAACTCGGGAATGATGTTCCAGATATCCCAGTCCATCGGTTTGAATTCGTTCCAGCCGCGCGTGGTCAGGGTCTGGGTGAAGATTTCCAGCCCCTCTTCCCGCGCCTTGTCGATCAGAGCGAGGACTTCCTCATGATAAGTGGGCAGAAAGTCGTTGACGATGACGACATTGTGAAGGACGGGCCGGCCCGACACCCGTGCAACCTCTAGCGCGATCTCACCGAAGCGCGCACCCGGGGTATCGACGAGGGCCTGGATCGAGCCTTCGCCGCGCTCGCGAAGCACTTCCGCGAGCGCCAGAATGTCCTCGCGGCTCATCGTGTCGCTCGGCATCGGGGTGCCGTCACAGTCGATGTGGGTGTTATGCTCGCCCTGGTAGGAAAAGCCGAAGCCGATTGCGCCCGCGTCCATGGCGGCGTGCAGTTCCTGCTTCATGCGCTCCCGCTCTTCCGCAGTTGCCGGACGGCTTTTCGCTGCTTCGAGGCCCATCACATAGATTAGGAGCGGATTGAGGGGAACATAGCTGGCGACGTTGACCCCCTTGGGCACCCGCTTGAGATGCTCGATCCATTCGGGGAAGCTGACCCAGTCCCAGCCGAGCGCTGTCCGCATCGCATTTACGGGAACCTGTTCGGTGGTCTCCATCATCTGCATGTAGCGCTCCCGGTCCTGCGGATGGCAGGGGGCAAAGCCAAAACCGCAATTTCCCACGCCGATTGTCGTGGTGCCATGCCAGCCAGAGTTTGTGGCATAGGGATCCCAGTGCAGTTGAGCGTCATAATGCGTATGGGCGTCGATCACCCCCGGCGCGACGATCTTCCCGGTGCCGTCGATGACATCGCTCGCGTCGCCGCTGATCCCGGCGCCAATGTCCGTTATGATCCCGTCCTTGATTCCGATATCGCCCACGAACCGCGGCGAGCCCGTGCCATCGACGATCGTGCCGCCTTTGATGAGCGTGTCAAACTTAGGCATCCCATTCTCCCATCTCTCTGTGTTGCTCGACATTATGGTCGGCATTTGGTTCTCAAATTCGACAAAAATGATGCGCGTATCTATATTATGCGATCCACACTTGAGTCAAATATAATGGGAAATGATGTCATGGCCGGTCTGGACTGTCTTGATGGCGTTTCGACCCTCCCTTTGCGCGAAAGGGGCAGGCCGATGCGCCGACGGGATGCTCAAACCGCGGTGTAGCCACCATCGACGATGAACTCGGAACCCGTGATGTAGCGTGCGCCGTCGCTTGCCAAGAACGCGACCAACGGCGCGATGTCATCGACATTGCCCATCCGGCCCACGGGAATCTTGCTGTTCCATGCGGCAACAACCTGCTCCACCGACGCTGGTTCGCCGTTCGCGGCGGTAGGTCTCTCGTGATGGGCGCCGAGCCTGGTTGCCGTCGGACCCGGCAACACCGTATTCACTCTTACGGCACGCTCGGCCAGTTCGACCGCGACAGCCTTGCTCAACATACGGATTGCGCCCTTGCTCGCGCTATAAGCGGCATAACGGTCCCCTGCCACCGTCCCATAGATTGATGAGATATTGACGATGGCGGCGGTTGACGTGCCGTCCGCCTGACGACGCATCGACAAAAGCGGCAGTGCCATCTGCATCCCCATGAACGGACCCTCGACATTGATCCGATATTGCCTTCTCAGATCGTCGAGAGGAGCGGTCGCAAAAGGCGTGTCGAGCATGATGCCGGCGTTGTTCACGAGAATGTCGAGCCGGCCGAGCTTTTCGGCGAAGCCGATCGCCGTCTCCCAATCGGCTTCGCTTGTCACGTCATGCCGGCAGGCGTGCGTTCCCTTGGTGCCATCGCACCACTCAAGGCGAGAGGCATCGATATCGGTCGCAAGTACCTCGGCGCCGGCGGCAAGCAATTGCTTTGCCACGGCAAGGCCTATCCCGCTTCCCGCGCCCGTCACGATCGCAACGCGGCCCTCCAATTCGATCGAATTCACCATCACCTCCATGATCGAAAACTGAGAAGCGCCATCGAGCCAATCGACGGCGTCGCGCAAATTGCGCGCGCGCTTCCGTGCTTCGCCGCCATTCGCGCCTCCGGATTGGCATTGACATGCGCGGCCGTCAAATGCGATTATACAAGCAATTAATTAAATATCGGAGGGCGCGGTGGAGGGTGTCGATCTTGTTTCGCTTGATCGCTGGATGGAAGCCCGGAGCCTTGGAAGTGGCTCGATTTCCGGCGTCCGGCTTCTGGCTGGCGGAACCCAGAATATTCTCCTCCGCTTCCATCGCGGGCCGTCCGAATTTGTTCTCCGCCGGCCGCCGCCGGTTCTGCGCGCGGGATCCAATGAGACGATGCGCCGCGAAATGCGCGTCCTCGAGGCACTGCGCGGTAGCGATGTTCCTCACCCTGGCTTCATCGCCGGATCTAGCGACGAGACGATCCTTGGCGCTGCTTTCTATCTCATGCAGCCGGTCGATGGCTTCAACCCGATGTCCGGGCTCCCCGCCTTGCACGCTCGCGAGCCGCTGCTGCGCCGCCGCATGGGCCTCGCCGTGGTCGAGGCGATCGCCGCACTCGGCGCGCTCGATTATCGGGCGGTCGGCCTCGCGGATTTTGGAAAGCCCGAGAATTTCCTGGAACGCCAGGTGGGGCGTTGGCGCCGCCAGCTTGAAAGCTATGCCGATCTAGCCGGGTGGCCGGGGCCTGGCGCCATCCCGGGGGTGGACGCGGTGGCGGCCTGGCTCGATCGCCATCGCCCAAGCTCATTTCAACCGGGGATCATCCACGGAGATGCGCATCTTGCAAATGTGATGATCCGGCCGGACAGCGTGGAACTCGCAGCCCTCGTTGATTGGGAATTGAGCACGATTGGCGACCCCCTGCTCGACCTCGGCTGGCTGATCGCGACATGGCCGACCGATGGCTCATCCTTCGCCACGGACGCCATGGCAAATCAGCTCACCGATCTTGCATCTCCTGCCGACCTCGCGGCGCATTACGCAGCGTCAAGCGGCCGGGATCTCGCGGCTCTCGACTGGTACATCGTGCTCGCCTGCTACAAGTTGGGCATCATTCTGGAAGGGAGCTTTGCGCGGGCCTGTGCCGGAAAGGCGCCGCGCGAAACCGGCGAACGGCTTCACGCGCACACGCTCGCTCTGTTCGAGCGCGCCCTCAGCATCATTCGTTGAAAAGGAAAGATGATGATCGACGATACCGATTTTAGCGGACGCAATATTCTCGTCGTCGGCGGATCGAGCGGGATCGGCAACGGCATAGCCCAAGGGTTTCGCGCCCGCGGCGCCAATGTTCATATCTGGGGGACGCGCGCCTCTGCGTCCGACTACAGCGCCGATGAAGGGTCCGACCTTGAAGGACTGGGCTATCATTGCGTCGATGTCGGGACGCCCGAGGCTATCGAGACGGCGGAGATTCCCTTCGACACGCTGGACTCCCTCATTTTGTCGCAAGGAACCGTATTATATCGGCGCCAGGAGTTCGAGCGCGAAGGGTGGGATCGTGTCATGGCGGTCAATATCGACAGCCTGATGCATTGCGCGCGCAAGTTCCGGCCACTGCTTTCGGCGTCCGGCGGGTCGATTATTATCGTGAGCTCGACGTCCGGCTTGCGCGGCAATATCGGAAACCCGGCTTATGCCGCGTCCAAAGCGGCCGCGATCAGTCTGACCAAAACGCTGGGCCAGGCTTTTGCCGGTGACGGGATTCGGGTGAATGGTCTCGCTCCGGGGCTCGTCGACACCAAATTGACACGGATCACGACCCAGAATTCCGCTCGTCTCGACGGCGCGCTCGCCACGATCGCGCAGCGACGCATGGGGACGCCCGCCGATATGGCGGGTGCCGCCATATTCCTCGCATCCCCGCTCGCTTCCTACGTCACCGGCCACACGCTGGTTGTCGATGGTGGCCTGACGCTCTGATTTGCCATTCTGACAGGAGATACAGATGCAGTTCGAACATAGCGAAAAGGTCCGTGACCTCCTGCAGAGGGTCGAAACGTTCATGGATGCGCATATCTACCCCAATGAGGAAGAGTATTACCACTTCATCCACGACCAGAGGAATCTGTGGCAGGAGTGGCCTGGAATGCCCGCCCTCAAGGCCGAGGCGCGTGCTCAGGGCTTGTGGAACCTCTTCCTCCCACACGAATATGGCCGCTTCTCGCCCGGGCTCAGCAATCTTGAATATGCTCCGCTTGCCGAGGTGATGGGCCGATCGCCGTGGTCGAGCCAGGTGTTCAATTGCTCCGCGCCCGACACGGGCAATATGGAAGTGCTCGCGAAATTCGGGACCCCCGATCAGCAGCAGCAGTGGCTTCAGCCCTTGCTCGACGGGGAGATTCGCTCGGCCTATGTGATGACCGAGCCGCAGGTCGCCTCGTCCGATGCCACCAATCTTGAGCTGTCCATCAAGCCCGACGGCGACGACTATGTCATCAACGGCCGGAAGTGGTGGATTTCAAATGCGATGCACCCCGATTGCGCGATCTTCATCGTGATGGGAAAGACCGACTTCGATGCTCCCCGCCATGCCCAACATTCGCAGATCCTCGTGCCGCGAGATACGGCGGGGATCACGGTCGTGCGCAACCAGACCGTCTTCGGATCGATGAACTCGCCGGGCGGCGAGTGCGAACTGCGCTTCGACAATGTACGCGTACCGAAGGAAAATCTCATTCTTGGTGAGGGGCGGGGGTTCGAGATCGCGCAAGGGCGTCTCGGGCCGGGACGTATTCACCACTGCATGCGTTCGATCGGCCAGGCGCAGCGCGCGCTCGAGATCATGGCGCGCCGCGCGGACAGCCGCGTCGCGTTCGGAAAGAAGCTCGCCGATCAAAGCAGCATCCGCCAGGACGTCGCACGCAGCTTCTGTGAAATCGAGATGTCGCGCCTGCTCACGCTCAAGGCGGCCGACGCCATGGACCGCTATGGCAACAAGGTTGCCAAGGATCTGATCGCGGCCATCAAGGTGATCGCTCCGCAAATGGCGCAAACCGTCGCGGATCGGGCCATCCAGGTTCATGGCGGAATGGGCGTAAGCGACGACACCCCGATCGCCTACTTCTTCACCCTCAATCGCTATCTGCGCATCGCGGACGGTCCCGACGAGGTGCACATGTCGCAGCTCGGGAAGCAGAAGATCGCCGAATATTCGGCGATGGCGAAGTAGGAGGTCGGCATGAAGGCGCTGCTTTATCACGGGGCGGGGGATATCCGCTACGAAAGCACGGCCGATCCGACGCCGGTCGAGGCGGGCGACGCCATCGTTCGGGTCACCGCCTGCTCGATCTGCGGAAGCGACCTCCACATTTATCATGGTCAAGGATTTTCCGAGGACCGGGGCTTTTGTGTCGGTCACGAAGCGGTCGGCGAAGTGGTCGAAACCGGACGCGCCGTCTCGCGGCTCCGCGTCGGTGACCGGGTCATGATCCCCGCAGCAGCGGGCTGCGGCGCCTGCCGACCCTGCCTGTCGGGCAATGTGATCGGGTGCGAGAATGGCGCAGCGGCCTGCTACGGGCTGTCCGCCGCGCTTCAAGGCTCGCAGGCCGAGGCCGTTCGCGTCCCCAGCGCGGATGCCAATGCGGTGCTGATCCCGGAAGGGATATCGGAAGAGCAGGCGCTGCTGATGACCGACGCCCTTTCGACCGCCTGGTTCGGTGCGCGCAGCGCCGATATCGCCCCGGGGAGCAGCGTCGCCGTGATTGGTTTGGGGCCGATTGGCCTCATGACGGTCGACTCCGCCTTCGTGCTGGGCGCCCATATCGTATATGCCATCGATCCCGTTCCAGAAAGGCGCGCGCTGGCGGCAGCGGCGGGCGCCGTCGCTTTGCACCCTGAGGAAGCCGTCGCCGTGATCCGGGAGGCGACGAAAGGACGTAAACTCGATTCCGTCGTCGAGGTGGTCGGGAGCGATGCGACGGTCGATATGGCATTACGCCTGGTAAGGGCGCGCGGCACCGTCTCGGTAATCGGCGTGCAGCAATCGCGCCGTTTCGCCTTTCCGCTCGAACGCGCGTTCGCGGCAGGGCTCACATTCCGGGTCGGAACCTGCTCGGTCCCCGAAGAATTGCCGACCCTTTTTCCACTTGTCCAGGCGGGGCGTCTCAAGCCGGAAACCTATGTCTCCAATCGGCTGCCGCTGCGAGACGGCGCCGAAGCCTATGCGAAGTTCGACCGCCGGGAGGCGGGAACCCTGAAGATCATCCTCGAGCCCTGAAGACGCGACTGGCTGGATCTGAGCCCGGCGCGCCCCTGACCGCACGCGGAAAGGCGGGGACGACACGACAAACAATGCGCGCCTCTGCTTGCGGCGCTTCGCCGGCAAAACCGTTCGCATTGACCGCTGAGCTATGCAGTTGATCGGGCGAACGCATCTGTGTATCTAATAATCGAGCAATTAATTAATTGTCGAATCGCTCGCGGAGAGGACGCCATGGCATCGGGATTGTCGGTAGAGTTGCGGGTCGATGGGCCAACCGCACATATCATCCTCAACCGTGAGGACCGGCTCAACGCGATCAACAACGACATGTTTCGGCGGCTTGAAGATCATGTCGGGCGGCTCGCGGGCGAGGCCGAGGCTGTTCGCAGCGTTATCGTGCGCGGCGCGGGAAAATGTTTCTCTGCGGGGCATGATCTGCAGGACATCGCGTCTGGCGATGCAGTGCATGATGTCTCTTTTCAATCTTCGGTGCTCGAGCGTCTCGCGAATCTGCCCCAGGCGGTTATCGCGGCGGTGCACGGTCATTGTTACACCGGCGCGCTCGAGTTGGCGCTGGCCAGTGATTTCATTCTCGCCGCGCGGAGCGCGCGGTTCGCGGACACGCACGCCAAATGGGCGCTCACGCCTGTGTGGGGAATGAGCCAGCGGCTGCCCCGTCTGGTGGGCCAGGCCAAGGCGCGCGAGATGATGTTCACCGCGCGCACGATCGATGGCCGGGAGGCGGCGGAGATCGGACTGGCGGCGTCCTGCTTCGAGGATACTGAGTTTCTGGAGCGGGTCGATGCGATCGCGTCGATGATCGCTGAAAATTCGGCTTTCAGCATTGCCGCCTATAAGCGACTGCTCGCCGAAACGGACAATGTCCCGCTGCATCTCGGCCTCGCACACGAAGTCCGCAACAGCGCAGGCGTCGGACCCGACATGGGCGAACGTATCG
The DNA here is from genome assembly GCF_050725615.1 of Sphingopyxis sp. Taxonomy (GTDB): domain Bacteria; phylum Pseudomonadota; class Alphaproteobacteria; order Sphingomonadales; family Sphingomonadaceae; genus Sphingopyxis. The sequence goes on along the minus strand of NZ_JBOHHU010000006.1, from coordinate 56,867 downwards.
CGGCCTTTTCAAAACGCAAAGCATGACCGCGCCATCTGGAGCGCTGGTCGATCGGGAGTGAGTGACGATGAGCAATGAAACCCAAGACCTGGCCGCGCCAGCCGAAATGGCGGCCCGGCTTGTGAACCCGGCATCGTTCGGCGACCCCGCGACCCTGCACGCCGACCTTGCCTGGCTTCGTGGCCACCAGCCCGTTTCGCTTGTCGATACCGCCGGTGTCGATCCCTTCTGGCTCGTGAGCCGGCACGGCGACATCATGGAGATAGAGCGCCAGCCCGACATATTCCGCAACGGCGATCTTTCGACGGTTCTCATCGGAAGTCCGATGCTCAAGGCGGTGGAGAATGCGACCGGCTGTCCGCACCTCACCCGTAACATGGTCAATATGGACGGAGCAGAGCATCGTGCCTATCGCTCGCTGGTCCAATCCTGGTTCATGCCAGGCAATGTCAAGAAGCTCACGGACGACATCCGCGAGATCGCGCGCGCGCATGTCGATCGGATGATGGGGCTCGGCGGCGAATGCGACTTTGTCGCCGATGTGGCCCTGCATTATCCGTTGCACGTCATCATGAGCATCCTTGGCGTTCCCGAAGAGGACGAACAGCGCATGCTGATGCTGACCCAGCAACTTTTCGGCGCCCGCGATCCGGAACTCAGTCGAAAAGCCGATGCCATGGCCGATCCGGATACCGCCATAAAGGTGTTCGGGGCCGTCGTGGCGGACTTCCACGCCTATTTCTCCAATATCACGGCGAGCCGCCGCGCCGAGCCGCGCGACGATCTAGCGACCATCATCGCGAACGCCATGATCGACGGCAAGCCGATCGACGAGCGCGCTGCCAACGACTTTTACATCCTGGTCGCGACCGCCGGGCACGACACCACCTCCGCCTCGACGGCCGGTGCGATCTGGGCCCTCGCGGAGCGGCCCGCCTTGCTCGCCGAGGTGAAGGCCAATCCCGACCTGATCCCGGCTCTCGTCGATGAGGCGATTCGCTGGGTCACGCCGGTGAAGCATTTCATGCGCGCCGTTGCCCGGGATCATGAGGTGAATGGCCACCAGTATAAGGCCGGGGACTGGGTCATGCTGTCCTATATGTCGGCAAACCGTGACGAGGCGGTGTTCGACGATCCGTTCGAGTTCCGGCTCGACCGCCCGGCAAACAAGCAGATCGCATTCGGTTACGGGCCCCATCTATGTGTCGGCCAGCATCTCGCGCGCCTCGAGATGAAGACCCTGTTCGAGGAACTTCTGCCCCGGATCGAATCGCTCGAAATCGCCGGCGAACCGGCCTGGACCCAGGCGACGCTGGTCAGCGGGCCGAAACGCCTTCCGATCCGCTTCACTCAGAGTTGATCGGCGGGTCGACGCGCGGCGGCGTTGGCAGAGAGACGACAGCATATTCGCAGGACGGATACGGGAATGGGAATCAGAACACGCATAACCGACTTGCTCGGGATCGAGCATCCGATCGTCCAGGGCGGCATGATGTGGGTGGGAACCGCGGAGATGGCTGCGGCGGTTTCCAATGCCGGTGGCCTCGGAATCATCACCGCGCTCACCCAGCCGTCTCCCGATGCGCTGCGCGCCGAGATCGAGAGATGCCGGGAGCTTACCGACAAGCCATTCGGCGTCAATTTGACGATCCTGCCGTCGATTAATCCCCCGCCCTATGCCGACTATCGCAAGGCGATCATCGACAGCGGCATCAGGATCGTCGAAACCGCAGGCTACAAGCCACAAGAGCATGTCGACGATTTCAAGGCGCATGGCATCATCGTGCTCCATAAGTGCACGGCTGTCCGGCACGCCCTCTCCGCCGAACGCATGGGCGTCGATGCCATTTCGATCGATGGCTTCGAATGCGCCGGGCATCCGGGCGAGGATGATATTCCCGGGCTTATCCTGATTCCCGCCGCTGCCGACAAGATCAAGGTTCCTATGCTCGCATCGGGCGGATTCGGCGATGGGCGCGGGCTGGTGGCAGCCTTGGCGCTCGGCGCTGACGGTATCAACATGGGGACGCGCTTCTGTGCGACCAAGGAAGCCCCCATCCACGACGATATCAAGCGCGCCATGGTCGATAACGACGAGAGGGGGACCGACCTGATCTTCCGCAGCTATCGCAACACCGCGCGCGTCGCAAAGAACAGCGTTTCAGCCGAAGTCATTGCGGCCGAACGGGAAGGAAAGCCCTTCGAAGCGATCGCGCATCTCGTCAAGGGCGCGCGCGGGAAGGAAGGGCTGGACCGCGGCGATCCCGATCATGGGATATGGACGGCTGGCATGGTTCAGGGTCTCATCCATGATATCCCGACGTGTCACGAACTCATCGACCGGATCATGGGCGAGGCCGAGTCGATCATCACGAAGCGGCTGGCGGCGATGATGCCTGGAGCGCTCACGTCATGAACGTCGATTTCGATCCATCGCTCGAAGCGTTTCGCGAGGAAGTCTGCGCGTTTCTCGATACGGCACCCACCGACGCGATCCGCGAGGCGGGGCGGAAGACCACAAGCGTTTTCGCGCCGTTCGAGGCGACAATGGAATGGCACCGCCTTCTATATGCGCGCGGCTGGGCCGCCCCGGCCTGGCCCGTCGAATATGGCGGGACCGGTTGGTCGCTCGAGCAACGCTATATTTTCTCCGAGGAGCATTGGAAGCGCGATCTGCCGCCGCTCCTGCCCAACGGCCTGATCATGGTCGGCCCCCTGCTCATGGAGCTTGGCACGCCCGAACAAAAGCGCCAGCATCTCCCCGGGATCCTTTCGGGCAAGGATTACTGGACCCAGGGCTATTCCGAACCGAGTGCCGGTTCTGATCTTGCCGCCCTGTCATGCTCGGCCCTGGCCGACGGTGACGATTATATCATCAACGGCCAGAAGACATGGACGACCCTCGCCCACAAGGCCAACAAGATGTTCATGCTCGTGCGCACGAACCGGGACGGCAAGAAGCAGCAGGGCATTACCTTTCTCCTCCTCGACCGGACCGACTATCCCGGCATGCACATCCGTCCCATCATCGGCCTCGATGGTGTGGCCGAGCAATGCGAAGTATTTTTCGATAACGTCCGCGTCCCCCAGGCGGGCCGCGTGGGCGCCGAGAATGAAGGCTGGAGCGTCGCCAAGGCGCTGCTCAAGCATGAGCGGGGCGGCGCTGCGCATAGCCCGGCGATTAGGCGCAAACTCGATGCGATCCGGGCCGCGGCGAGGGATGCAACGGCGTCCTTTGGCGGACCCCTCAGCGAGGATCCGGTATTCCAGCGCGACCTTGGGGAACTCGAAGCCGAAGTCGCGTCCTTCGAGCATGTCGAGAAGCTGGTGCTAAGCGGCCACGCCCTCGCCGACGATCCCGCGATGCCGTCGCTCAACAAGGTGATGAGTTCGGAACTCTCGCAGCTGCTGTCGATCATGATGACGCGTGTTGCCGGGATCGACGCGCTGCCGTTGCAATTGGAAGCCCTTGAGGTCGGGTCCGGCGTTCAACCCCTGGGCGATCCCTTCAGCCTCGTGGCGATGCCCTATTATCTGAATACCCGGGCCGCTTCCATCTATGCCGGCAGCAACGAGGTCCAGCGGGACCTCATCTCCCGCAATCTCCAGACCCTTCGCGCCTGAGGCAGAGCCCATGAATTTCGAATTCTCCGATGAGCAGGTCATGCTCCGCGACAGCCTCTCCCGGCTGCTCGATCAGCGTTACGCCTTTGAATCGCGCCGACGCATCATGGCTGGTCAGGCGGAAACCGGAATCTGGAGCGAACTCGTCGATATGGGGATTGTCGCGATGCCGCTTCCCGAAGCCTGCGGGGGACTGGGCGGTTCGGCCTCCGACATTGTGGCGATATCGGAGCTCTTCGGTCGCCATCTGGTCATCGAGCCTTTGCTTCCCTCGGTGATCCTCACGGGCCGGGCGCTCGCTCGCTTCGATCCCGCGGGACCGGTGCCGCAATGGATTGCCGATATTGGCACCGGAGCTTTGCGCGGCGCCTTCGCCCATGAGGAAGGTAGCGGCACCGGCGCCTCTTCGACGCTGTCGACCAAACTCTATGAAGGTGAGGCCGGTCCGCGCATCCGGGGTAGCAAGAAGCTCGTTCTTGGAGGCGGAGAAGCAGGGGTGCTGCTCATCTCGGCGCTCTCGGAGACGAAGGCGGTCTGCCTGGCCGCAGTGCCCGCCGATGCCGAAGGCATCGAAGTGCGGCGATATCGCGCGCTCGATGGCAGGCCCGTTGCGGATATCCTGCTCCATGACGTCGCGGTCGACAGGGCTGCCATCATGGCGGGCGCCGATGCGGCGCTGGAGGCCTTGCTCGCGGATGCCCGACTAGCACTCGCAGCCGAAGCCGTCGGGGCCATGGCCGTCCTGATGGCAACCACCGCAGACTTCGCGGGCACGCGCGAGCAATTCGGTCGGCCGATCGGAAGCTTTCAAGCGATCGCGCACCGGCTCGCCGATATGAAAATTGCCTATGTCAAGGCGCGAGCGTCGCTTCTCTATATCGCGGCGCTGGCCGACAGCGGACGGGCAACGAGCCGGGATATTTCGGTATTGAAGGCGCAGGTTGGCAGGCTGGGGCGCGAGATCGCGCAGGGGGCCGTACAAATCCACGGCGGCATCGGCATGACCGACGAGCTTCCGGTCGGTCATTACCTCAAACATATTCTCACGATCGACGGTCTGTTCGGCAACACGGACTATCATCTGCGTGAAATCGGCAGGGTAGTCGCCGCTGCGTGAACAGGGGGGAAGCGTCAGCTTCCTGTTTCAGAAGCTATGGAAGGTACGAAAAATGACCAAGAGCTTACGCGCTGACACGATGGCTACCGATAGCGCTGCTCTCGAGCAGATGCTGCAGCGCCAGCGCAAGGCCCATATTGCAGACGGTCAGGCGAGCGCGGAGTTGCGTATTGACCGGCTCGATCGCTGTGCTGCCTTGCTTCGCGACTATTCCGCGCGGTTCGAAGAGGCAATCAATGCCGATTTCGGCAACCGGTCGCGCCATGCATCGGCTATCACCGACATCATGAGTCCGCTTGGCGCGCTGCGCGACTGTCGGGCCAATCTGCGTAAATGGATGCGCAGCGAACGACGGCCGGTCGAACCGAGGTTGCTCGGCCTCTTCGGCGCCCGGTCGGAAATCCGGTTCCAGCCCAAAGGCGTGATCGGCATCATTGCGCCGTGGAACTTTCCGGTGGGTCTCGTCTTCTCTCCGCTTGCCGGCGTTCTGGCCGCCGGGAACCGGGCGCTGATCAAGCCGTCGGAATTCACGCCGCGAACGTCGGATCTGCTCCAGCAATCGATCGCCGAATATTTCGCGCCCGACGAGGTCGCGGTCGTGACAGGCGGTGCCGATGTGGGGGCCGCCTTCGCGGCGTTGCCCTTCGATCACCTGATATTCACCGGCGCCGGCTCGGTCGCAAAGCATGTGATGCGCGCTGCGGCGGAGAATCTCGTGCCCCTGACGCTCGAGCTTGGCGGGAAGAGCCCTGTGATCCTCGGTGCGAGCGTGGACATGCCCGTCGCCGCAGCGCGGATCATGGCCGGAAAAACCCTGAACGCCGGTCAAATATGCCTGGCGCCTGATCATATATTCGTGCCTCGTGGGCTACGCGACAGCTTTGTCACCGAGGCACGGCAGGCGACCGAGGCGATGTTCGGCTCCCTCAAGGATAATCCTGACTACACGGCCATGATATCGGACAGGCACTTCGAGCGCGTGCGCGGCTATGTCGCGGACGCGCGTGAGAAGGGTGCCACGATCGTCGAGATCAACCCCGCTGGCGAGACGTTCGAACAGCAGGAGCATCGCCGGATACCTCCGACACTCATTCTCGATGCGACCCGCGACATGGCGGTGATGCAGGACGAGATATTCGGGCCGCTTCTGCCGGTCGTTGCATATGACAGCGCCGAGGAGGTTGTGGCGGAGATCAATGCGCACGACCGGCCGCTTGCGCTTTACTATTTTGGATCGGAAGCGGGCGAACGCGATCGCATCATCGATGCCACGACCTCGGGCGGTGTGTGCGTCAATGACGTGATCATGCATTGCGCGCAGGAAAATCTGCCTTTCGGCGGCATCGGGCCTTCGGGTATGGGTGCCTATCACGGGATCGACGGCTTTCGCGAATTCAGCCATCGCAAGGCGATCCACACTCAGCTCGGCAGGGATCTGGGGCCGATGAAGCTTTTCAGGCCGCCCTATGGCGCCAAGCTTCGCGCCTTCGTCGACAAGCAGATCGGAGCGGGCGCCCGGTAGAAGGAGCTAGCCGTCGAATTTGAACACGCTGTCCGCGCGCGCCAGACCAATCGACTGATCGGGGACGCATTGGTACATGAGATATTCGACGGCCCTCCCGTCCCCCCGACCCTCGGCGACCGCCATCACATGGTTCAGCCAGGAATAGCGCGCGTGGCTGGTTTCGAAGCGGGGCTGCGTCGCAAAATAGGTCTCGCCGAAATCGACCGTCTCGCCGGCCTTGTATTTGGCCGCAGCCTGCGGCGTCGTGTTGGCGACCCCGAAATATTGGACGAAGATGTTCGCCATGTCGTGGGTGACGATGACGAGCCGAACGTCGATGTGAAAGACGCCCTCCTGGTCGATCAACTCGAACTCGCCTCCGACAGGCGCGACCGTGCCCTTGATACGTGGGCCTTCGACGGTGCCGCCGCCCAGCTGCCACACGTTGCGGCGACCCTTTGGTATCGGTCCGATCGGATAGCGGTTGCCCAGATCGACGCGCATGCGCAGCAGGGGTTCAAGGTGCATGCTCTTCTCCATCAAGTTGGAATGCTCGGCTGCTACGGGCTGTCGTTTGGAAGCGGGCAGCGTCGCATCCTAAGACGGGCCGCGATAATAATCAATTGACCAATTAACTTGCCACCTGACGTCCGCTTGCCTATCGATCGGTTTTAGGAAGACGCTGCGCGCGCAAGTGGCGAGCCGGACGTATAAGGATGGGAGACAGCTGAGATGAAAGGGACAGCAGCAGCGCAGACGCCCGTGATCATCGCCGTCGGCGAGATTGTGGATCGCCCGGATGACCCGGGCAAGGCGCTCGAACCTGTGGCGCTGATGGCAGAAGCGCTGCGCCGCGCGGCGGCGGAAACGCCGGCCGTTCTCGGCGCGCTGGACTCGATGGATCTCGTCGGACAGGTCACCTGGCGCTACCGCGACCCCGTAGCTCTTCTTTGCGAGAAGCTCTCGATCGGCCCCGCCCGTGCCCAAAATGCCAGCATGGGCGGCGAAACGCCTATTCGCCTCCTGCACGAGGCAGCACTCCGTATCGCGCGGGGTGACAGCGCCGTTGCCGCGATCGTCGGCGGTGAGGCCGTCAATGCGATGGGCAAGGCGCGCAAGGCCAAGGCGAAGCTCGACTGGACCCCGCTCGCTCCCAAAGAGGAAACCGTCGCGGTCGACTTCGCCTCGCTTCCGATGCGCAAGGCCTCGAAAAAGCTCGGAATGACTGCGCCCGTTCATATCTACCCGCTCTATGAGAACGCCTTCCAGGCCGCCCGCGGGCAGACCCCGGCCGAGGGCCGCGCCGCTGCCGCCGAACTCTGGGCGGACTATGCCAAGGTAGCCGCGTCCAATGAAACCGCATGGTTGCGTTCCGCGCCGGGAGCGGCAGAGATCGGCACGCCTTCGGAGAGCAACCGGCTGGTGGCCTTTCCCTATCCCAAGCTCATGGTCGCGAACCCTTCGGTCAACCAGGCGGCCGCGATCGTCGTGGCAAGCCTCGAATGGGCCCTCGCCAACGGGATTCCCGAAGAGCGGCTGATCTATATCTGGGATGGCGCGGCAGCGCAGGAGCCCGGGGATTATCTGGAACGCGACCGCTATGACCAGTCGACCGCGCAGCGCGTGGTTCTGGAGCAGGCAGTCGAGATCGCCGGCGGCGATGCCTCCGCGATCGATCTGGCGGAACTGTACAGCTGCTTTCCGATTGTGCCCAAGATGGCGCTCAAGACGCTGAAGCTGCGGCCGGACGTCAAGCCGACGGTGACCGGCGGGCTGACCTTCTTTGGCGGCCCGATGAACAATTATATGAGCCACGGCGTCTGCGCGATGGTCCGGGAGCTGCGGGCCGGAAAGGGAACCACAGGCCTTCTCTACGGCCAGGGTGGCGTCGTATCCAAACATCATGCGCTGTTGATCTCGACGCGGCCCCCGGAAAAGACTTTGAGCCCGGACTATTCGGTTCAGGCCAGGGCGGACGCGTTGCGCGGCTCCGTGCCCGAATTTACAGAGACCTATGAGGGCGCTGCCACCGTCGAAACGCACACGATCATTTATACGCCGAAGGGCGAGGTCCTCCACGGCGTCGTGATCGCGCGCACCGCAGATGGCCAGCGAACGATCGCGAAGGTGCGGCGTGACGATGATCGATCGATCTTGGTCCTCTCCTCGCTCGACGCCAATCCCATCGGCACGTCCGGCCATATCCGCACCGATGCCTTTGGCGCCCGGATATGGGAGGCAGGCGAGAAGCGCGACCGGCGCGCGGCACCGCGCCGCTTCTGTCTCGTCGAGCGCGACGGGCCGATCACTCTGGTCACGATCAACCGCCCCGACGCGATGAATGCGTTGACGCCATATGCGAACGAGGAGCTGGCCGAGGTTTTCGACGACTTCCAGGCTGATCCCGATCAGTGGGTGGCCATCCTGACGGGGGCCGGTGACAAGGCCTTTTCGTCGGGTAATGACCTCAAGTTCACCGCGCAGTCGATGGCTGCGGGGTTGCCGCTCGAGACACCGACCAAGGGATTTGCCGGCCTCACCGCGCGCTGGGACAACAACAAGCCCGTCATCGCCGCGGTAAATGGTATTGCCATGGGTGGCGGCTTCGAGATTGCATTGGCCTGCGACCTCATCATCGCGGCCGAAGGCGCCGTTTTCGCTCTTCCCGAGCCCAAGGTTGGCCTCGCCGCTCTTGCGGGGGGGCTCCACCGTCTGCCTCGGCAGATCGGCCTCAAGCAGGCCATGGGCATGATCCTCACCGCCCGCCGCGTATCGGCCGCTGAAGGTCTGTCGCTTGGCTTCGTCAATGAAGTGGTGCCGCAAGACGAACTGCTCGCAGCGGCGCGGCGTTGGGCCGATGACATCGCCGCGTGCAGCCCGATGTCGATCCGGGCTTCGAAGGAGGCCGTCATGAAAGGCTTGGACGAAAGCGACCTCGCGGCCGCCTATGGGAACCAGACGCGATATCCGGCGATCGGAGCGCTCTTCCGGTCGGACGATGTGCGCGAGGGGCCGCTCGCGTTCGCCCAGAAGCGGCCACCGGTCTGGAAGGGCCGATAGGTTTCTCGGGGTCTGCCGGGAAGGAGAGGGGGAATGGGTGTGGCGACAGCTTTTGATCTGACCGGGCGCGTGGCGCTCGTGACCGGCGCTTCGTCCGGACTTGGCGCGGGCTTTGCGCGCGTGCTCGCTGAGGCCGGCGCTAAGGTGGTCCTTGCGGCGCGGCGTGTCGACCGGCTCGAGGCAGAGGTCGATGCGATCAGGGGGCAGGGCGGCGAGGCGCTCGCCGTGGCCCTCGATGTCACGAACGAAGCCTCGACAATAGCGGCCTATGATGCGGCCGAGGCAGCTTTCGGAACTGTCGACACGATTGTCGCCAATGCGGGTATCGCGAGCGATAACGCGGCCCTGCACCTCACCGCCTCGCATGTCGACGATCTGCTCGCTGTCAACGTCCGGGGCGCCTTCCTGACCGCCACCGAAGGAGCGCGGCGGCTCGTGGCAGCGGGAAGCCGCGAGCGCGAGCATGGCCGAGTCGTCATCATCGGCTCCATTACGGCCGAGCGGGCGCTGCCCGCGGCGTCCGTTTACGGCGCGACCAAGGCCGCTGCGCGCCATATGGCCAAGGCATTTGCGCGCGAATGGGCGCGGCGCGGCATCAATGTGAATGTCATCCAGCCTGGCTATTTTGAGTCCGAGATGACGGCGGAGATGGTCGGAAGCGAAGCGGGGCAGGCATATATCGCTTCCTTTCCGCGCGCCCGCTTGCGCCCGGCGAGCGATCTCCACGCGCCGTTGCTGTTTCTCTGCTCGGACGCATCGCTCGGGATAACCGGTACGGTCATCACCGTCGATGATGGACAATCGCTATGAGACATCCTTGCGACTTGCCTCTCCCGCTTTGGCTCCGGAGGTCGTTAAGCATGCGGTCAGCGCAGGAACTGGCCGTCGTCGACCTTGAGGATCGTCCCGGTGACCGCTTCCGAGGCGGGCGACACCAAATAGAGCAAGCTTGAGTCAAGTTGCTCCGGCAAACCCAGCCGCTTGCGCGGAAAGGTGCCGATAAAGGCGTCGCCGGTCCGGGACCGCATCCCGTCCATCATCTCGGAATCGAACGAGCCCGGGGCAATGCAATTGACGTTGATATGAAAGCGCGCCCATTCGATCGCCAGGGCTTCGCTCATCCGCACGACCGCAGCCTTGCTCGTCGCGTAAAGGGCGGCGCCCTGCCTGGGCGCCACAAAGGCCGCTATCGAGGCTATATTGACGATCCGCCCATGTTGCCTGGCCTCGATGAGCCGCGTTGCAACCTCGCGCGCGAAGAGGAAGGGCGCACGCACGTTCACGTCGAGCACGCGATCGATGAGATCGAGCGGCATGCGCGTTGCGAGCTGCGCATCGGGAATGCCGGCGTTGTTGATGAGGATCCCGGTTGGTCCGAAAGCCGCCTGCGCCTTGTCGACCGCCTCGACGATTTGCCCCGGGTCAGCGACATCGGCTGCGACGGCGGTCGCTCTGCCGCCCGCCGTCTCTATCTCGGCGACCAGCGCTTCGAGGCGTTCGATACGTCGGCCGACGACCGTAACGGCGGCACCCGCCGCTGCGAGCGTTTTGGCAAAGCGGTAGCCGAGCCCCGACGAGGCCCCGGTGACGATAGCAGACTGGCCCGCGAGAAGCGAGGCATCCTTCGGAGCGGCGGTCATCGCGATGCGGCTCCGGCAGCCTTGTCCCTAGCCCAATATTCGTCGCGGATGAGGCGTTTGTAGAGCTTGCCGGTGTCGAGCCGGGGGAGTGCTTTCGAGAAGTCGATCTGACGAGGTGCCTTGACGTGACTGAGCTTCTCGCGCGCGAGCGCCATGAGTTCGGCCGCAAGCGCGTCACCGGCGTCGGACCAATGGACGGGCTGAACGACCGCGATCACGCGCTCGCCCATCTCTTCGTCCGGTCCGCCGATCACGGCGACGTCCGCGACCTTTGGATGTGTCACCAGCAGATTCTCGATCTCCTGCGGATAGATGTTCACCCCACCCGAGATGATCATGAAGCTCTTGCGGTCGGTGAGATAGAGATAGCCTTCCTCGTCGACCCAGCCGATGTCGCCGAGCGTCGTCCATCCCTCCGCATGCCGCGACTCGTCGGTCTTGGCCGCGTCGTTGTGATACTCGAACCGCGGCCCGCCGCTGAAATAGATCGTGCCTTCCTGCCGAGGCGGAAGCTCCCGCCCTTCTTCGTCGCAAATGTGGAGCTTCGTCGTCAGGGGCCTGCCGACCGAGCCCTTGTGAGCGAGCCACTCCTGAGGCCCGATGAAGGTCCCGCCATTGCCTTCGGATCCACTGTAATATTCATGAATGATCGGACCGAACCAGTCCATCATCGCTTCCTTGACCGGGACCGGGCAGGGGGCGGCGGCGTGGACCACGGTGCTCAGCGACGAGACGTCATGGGCGGCGCGCTCGCCCTCCGGCATCTTGAGCATGCGGATGAAATGGGTCGGCACGAATTGCGCAATCGTCACCTTGTATCGCGCGATGGCGGCGAGCGCCGTCTCGGGTGCAAAGCGCTCCATGAGAACGACGGTGGCGCCAAGGCGCATCATCGCCATCGTCCAGCGGAGCGGTGCCGCATGATAAATGGGGGCAGGGCAGAGATAGATGCTGTCCGCCGACGCGCCGTAGAGTTGCGTCGCCACCATGACAACCGAGTCCGGCTTGTCGATGGCCTCGCCGCAGATCGGGCTCGGCTTGATGCCTTTCGGCCGTCCCGTCGTGCCCGACGAATAGAGCATGTCATAGCCCGCCTGTTCGTCGGCGACCGGGACTGGGGGCATTGCACTGCGCTCGGACTCGAAATCGAGATAGCCTGCGATCCGGCCGCCTGTTGCGAACAGGTCGATATCGAGGTCGCGTCGCGCGATTTCCGCCGCGACCTCGCCTTGCGCGGCCGAAATGATGAAGATCCGGGCGCCGCTGTCGCGCAATATATATTCGACTTCGTCAGCCTGGAGCTTGTTGGAGATGGTGACGAAGTAGAGGCCTGCACGCTGGGCAGCCCAGGCGATCTCGTAAAAAGCGGGCGAATTGGGAAGGCACATCGCGATCGTCGAGCCGGGAGCCAGTCCGAGGGCCCTAAATAGCTGCGCGCCCTGGTTCGAGCGGCGGTCGAGATCGGAATAGCGCAGCGCCTCGCCCGTTTCGGCCATGATCAGGGCGGGCTTGTGGGGCGTCGAGCGGGCATGGATCGAGGGATGCATAGTGTCCGTCCTCTCAGGGGATCATCACGGCCTTCACGCACCGTCCGGCGTGCTGGTCGGCAATGGCTTCGTTGATCTGCGATAGCGGATATCTGCGAACGAGACGGTCGAAAGGCAGCTCTCCCGCCTTGTAGAGCTCGATCATGCGGGGGATGAACATATCGGGTAGGCTATCGCCTTCGATGATGCCCATCACGATATGACCCGCACCGACCAGTTGGTTGATCGAAAGACCCAGCCGATCGTCGGCGGGGCTTGCGATTCCGACAAGTCCGAAGGTCGCGCGCGGCGCCAATGCAGTCATCGCGGATTCGATGACCTCTCGCCGGCCTGTCGTGTCGAACGCATAATCGACCCCGACCGGGACGATTTCGCGGATTGCCGTCGCAAAGTCGGCGGAGGCCGGATCGATGACGTGCGTCGCACCAAGTTCGAGCGCCAGGGCCCGGCGTTCCTCCCGCGGCTCGACAACGATGATGGTGGCACATTCCTGGACCTTGGCGCCGAGGACCGCACTCAGCCCCACCGCGCCGGCGCCGATCACAAGAAGCGACGAGCCTTTGGGGCAGGCGAGCGAGTTCATCACCGCGCCCACGCCCGTCTGGACACCGCAACCCAGCGGGCCAAGCAACTCGATCGGCAGCGCTGGGTCGACGCGGACGGTGTTGCGTTCATTGGCAAGTGCATAGGATGCGAATGACGACTGGCCGAAGAAGTTCGCACTTGCGGGTTCTTCGCCGACACAGAGCGTCCGGCTTCCGTCCACTCGGCAGCCGCCATAGTTCATTTGTGCGAAGCGAACACAATAGGCCGGCCGGCCCTCATCGCACCGGGGGCATTCGCCGCAGCTGTTGAAGGTCAGTACGACATGATCGCCAGGGCGCACCTTCGACACCCCCTCGCCGACGCGCTCGACGATACCCGACCCTTCATGGCCAAGCACCGCCGGCGCCTTCATGATCTGGAGACTTCCGCCAAAGGCAAGGTCGGTATGGCAGAGGCCGACGCCCGCGATGCGGACCAATATCTCGCCCGGCCGCGGATCTTCGAGCATGATATCCTCGATATCCCACCGCCCCCCCGGGGTGCGGGCTACCGCGGCGAATGCTTGCTTGGCCATGCTCCATCTCCCATGCGCCGTCGCCGTTCGTCCATTGTCGAAAGGGGCAGCGGCGATCCTTGCTCGCGTGGAATTATCAATTGGCAAAAAAATAATCAATCAACTAATGAAATTCTCTGATGCTCGTGATGGGCGCTGACGCGAAGAGTGTGAGGGAGAGTGACAGTGGCCGGGGACGCGTTTCGTGAGGATATTTTCAAGAACAGGACATTGTTCGTCGCCGGAGGGTCAGGTGGCATCAATCTCGCGATTGCCGAGCGATTCGCCGAACTCGGGGCGAACATAAGCCTCATAAGCCGCGATGCCGAGCGGGTGTGTGCAGCCGCCAGGAGCATTGATCCGGGTGGTGCGCGCGCAATGGGGCTCGCCGCCGATGTTCGCGATTTCGAGGCGGTGGACGCAGCCTTCGCTGCGACGGTCGAACGGTTCGGGGAGATCGACTTCGTCGTTTCCGGTGCCGCTGGAAATTTTCTGGCACCGGTGATTGGCATGTCCGCAAACGCATTCAAGACGGTCATAGACATCGACCTTCTGGGCACTTTCAACGTGATGCGCGCCGCGTTCGACCATTTGCGCAAACCTGGCGCGTCGCTCATCTCGATTACGGCGGGACAAGCCATTCGCCCGACGATGTTCCAGGCGCATGCCGGCGCGGCAAAGGCAGGGATCAACAATCTGACCCAGACGCTCGCGATGGAGTGGGGGCCAGCCGGCGTTCGCGTAAACGCCATCGCTCCGGGGCCGATCGGCGATACTGAAGGCATGCGCAGGCTGACCCCATCGGAGGCTGCGACCGCGGCGTTGAAGAAACGGATTCCGCTGCGCGACTATGGCGTCAAGCGCGACATCGCCGATCTCGCGGTATTTCTTTGCACCCCCAATGCAAAATATATCACCGGAGCAATTCTCGATTGTGACGGAGGTTCTGTGCTCGGTGACGCGTCGGCAGACGCCCTCACTGTCCCGCCGCGATAGGCAAGGACCGGTCAGCCTTCGAGGAGGTTGTCCTGTAGCCGGCCAAGATCGCTATCCGAGAGGCCGAGGACGTCCTTCGCGAAGCTGGATATCGAGCCATGCCGCCACTCCAGTTCGCGAAAGGCAGCCTCGATATAGCTGCGATCGGCGCGCATAAGGATTTCGAGCGCATCGGGCGCCAGGCGTTCCATCCACTTTCCTTGCATGCCCGCCGCCGCCGCACTCGCGGTCAGGCGTTTCCAGTCGAGCAGTTCGGCCGTCTTGCAATAGTCCGCGATGATATATTCCCGGCGAATTCCGATGAGATCGAGCAATAGTGCGATGGCGATGCCGGTGCGGTCCTTCCCGGCCGAGCAGTGGATGAGCACCGGCAGGCTGCCTGCGGCGATATGGCGATACAGGCTGGCGAGATGCGTCGCGTGCCTGTCGGCCAGGCTTCGGTAGAAATGCCGCACTGCTTCGGCATAATCATCGGGCTTGAGGTCGCGCGCAAACAACCGCTGATCGCCTGAAAGATCGATATCGCCCTCGTCCCAGACCAAGGTAGTGCGCTTTTCCGCAAAAGCCGGAACGGTCGGATGGAGCGCGCGCTCGCTGGCCAGGCGCAGGTCTGCGATCGTGGAAATCGCGTCGAGCGATTCGTTGCGGATATCGTCGCTCGTCAACTCGTCCAGCCGGGCGGACCGCCATATCAGCCGTCGCTTCAAAACCCTGCCATCGCGGGCCGGATAGCCGCCGACCTCCCGAAAGTTCTGGCCGCCGGCAAGTGCGACCAGCCGATCCTCTTCGATCACGACAGTCTCGGTCATATGATATCCCACAAAAAGGTGCGCCCGTGCGCCGCGTTTATCAACCAGTCTCGGGTTTCCAATATGTGACGCCATTCCCTTCGACTTTGGCGTCATCGCCCGGTGCCCGGGCTCCATCCCCGCTCATGCCAGACCGGAAGAACCCGCCCCAGCCTTATTATGTGATTGATTAATTGATTGTGCAACCCGGTCGGGGGATGCTAGCTCACCGGATCAGCAATGGAAAAGGTCCGCGGATGACAGGCAAGCCGCTTCGCGTTCAGGTCGAAAGCGCCGAAGACGTAGCCGTCGTGCGCTTCGCCAATCCGCCGCACGGCACCATCTCGAACGGCGGTGCGGCGGACCTTGTCGCGGCGATCAGGCCCCTCCTCGCGGCGGCCGAAACACGAGCGATCATTCTCACAGGCGGTCAGGACGGCATCTTCATCCGCCACGCCGACGTCCGGCAAATTGCAACTTCGCTTGAACGCGTAGGCATGGGAAGCGTCGATCCGCAAGCCTTTGCGACCAGCGCATTCGCCGAACTCGGCGCGATGCTCGACGCCGCCGAAAAGCCGGTGATCGCCGCGATTGACGGCCTGTGCATGGGCGGCGGCTTCGAAATTGCACTCGCCTGCACCATGCGGATCGCATCGCCCGCCGCCACCGCGATCGGCCTTCCCGAAATTCGCCTCGACATCTTCCCCGGCGGAGGGGGAACGCAGCGGCTGTCGCGACTGGTCGGACGCCATCGGGCCCGCCTGTTCATGCTCCGCGGCGACGTCATGACGGCCAGCCAGGCGCTGGCGGCCGGCCTTGTCGATGAAGTGGTCCCCTGTGCGCTCGATCGTGCCCTCGAATTGGCCGGCATGTTCGCCGGCCGTTCGACCGCCGCGGTGTCCGCGATCCTGCGCCTGACGGCCACTGACGAAGACCGGGAGAGGCTGGCCGCGGAAGCTTGCCGGTTTGGCGAGCTTGGCCTCACCGGCGAGGCGCTGCCGGAGGCGCTCTTCCAGTTCGCAGAAGGCGATGTCGGACTTGAAACGATGCGATGAAGGGGCTGTGCGCAGCGTCAGGCGTCAGGCGTCAGGCGTCAGGCGTCAGGGCTCCGGCGAAACTCTGACGACGAGCTTTCCGTCGTTGCCCCCTGTAAACAGCAGGTCGAGCGCGGCCACCGCCTCCTCGAGCCCGTCGACGACATGATCCTTCCAGGCAAGCCGGCCCTCGGCAATCCACGACGAGAGGTCGGCGAATGCTCCAGGCGCCTGGCGAAGATAATCGATCACGATGAAGCCTCGAACGGTCAGGCGCTGCATGAGGATTCGCCCGAAGTCGCGCGGCCCCGGCATTGGCCCGTCCTCATTGTAGGCGGAGATCATTCCGCACAGCGCCATGCGGCCATCCTTGCGGAGACGCGAGAAAACGGCATCCATGATCGGACCGCCGACATTTTCGAAATTCATGTCGATACCTGTCGGGTACAGCCGGTCGAGCGCGACACCGACATCCTCGTTGCGATAGTCGATCGCCGAATCAAACCCCAGCGTCTCGGTAAGCCAGCCGCATTTTTCCGGGCCGCCGGCAATCCCGACCACTTGCGCGCCCTTGATGCGGCCGATTTGACCGACGATCGAGCCGACGGCACCCGCCGCCGCGGACACCGCCAGGACTTCGCCTTCCCGAGGCTTGCAGATGTCCAGCAGCCCGAAATAGGCCGTCAGTCCCGTCGCCCCGAGGACCGACAAATAGGCCGTCAGCGGAACTCCAGCCTGCGGCGCGATACGACGCGATCCGCGCTCATTCGCTATCGAGTAAAGCTCCCAACCGCCGGTCGATGGCAGGACGAGGTCCCCGACGCGAAAGCGGTCCGAGCGCGAAGCCTCGACGACCCCGATCGTGCCGCCGCGCATGACGTCGCCCACACCGACCGGAGGCAGATATTGGTCGCGATCGCTCATCCAGAGCCGGTTCGTCGGATCAAGCGAAAGATAGAGGTTGCGAACCAATATCTCTCCGTCCGCGAGCGGGCCTATGGGCGTTTCCCGCAGTTCCAGGTCCGCAGCGCCAGGCGCGCCTTGCGGACGGCGCTTCAATATCCATTGGCGGTTCTTCATATCCTATCTCCTTAAGCGCGGGACAGCGACCAGAGCCAATTCCCATCCGGGGCGCGCGGCGACCCTTTCACAAGAAAGTCTGACCATGATTGCCATCAAATTCTGCCTGCGGCGGTTGCCCGCTCTCACATTGTCCGAATTTCAGGACTATTGGCTCAATCAACATGCACCGCTTGTTCGCAGCGTTGCCGAGACGCTTGGCATCCGCCGCTATGTCCAGTCGCACGCCCTTGACGACGACGGGCTTACCCGTGCTTTGGCTGGCCGCGGCTGCGAGCTTCCGCCCTACGACGGTATTGCCGAGCTTTGGTACGATAGCGCGGCTGCCGTGCGAGCGGCGGGTATGACCGAGGCAGGACGCGCCGCAGGCAGGCTGCTGCTCGCCGACGAGAAAAGGTTCATCGACCTTCCCAACTCGCCCATCTTCTGGGTTCAGGGGCACGACATCATCAGCAATGGATAGCGGCGGGCGAATGCGCCGCCCGCCGCTATTTGTCATCGGCTCCAATCCGTCAGCCAAAGCTTCGACGTCAAAGCCTTTCGATGATGATCGCCGGCGCCATGCCGCCGGCGGCGCACATGGTGACCAGGCCATAGCGGCCGCCCGAGCGTTCGAGTTCGTCGAGCGCGGTGCCGATCAGGATCGAGCCGGTCGCGCCGATCGGGTGACCGAGCGCCATCGAACCGCCGTTGATGTTGACCTTTTCACGATCCAGATCCAGGTCGCGGATGAACTTCTCGGCAACGACCGAGAAGGCCTCGTTGATTTCCCAGACGTCGATGTCGTCCTTGGTCAGCCCCGCCTTTTCGAGCACCTTCTTCGCCGCCGGGACCGGGGCGTTGAGCATCAGCGTCGGGTCGTCGCCGATATTGGCATAAGCGACGATGCGCGCGCGCGGGGTCAGGCCGTTCTTCTCGGCATAGGCTTGCGACGTGAGCAGGATCGCCGCGGCGCCGTCGACGACGCCCGACGAATTGCCCGCATGATGGAAATGCTGGATTTCGAGGTCGGGATAGCGGCGGTTGATCTGCTTGCGGAAGGTCACCCCGCCGCCAAGATCGAAATCGGCCAGGCCGCTGAAGCTGGGCTTCAGCGCGGCAAGCCCTTCGGCGGTCGTTTCGGGGCGCGGAAACTCCTCGCGGTCGAGCGCAACGCTGCCGTCTGGGTTAAGGACGGGGACGACCGACTTGCTGAAACGGCCTTCCTTGATCGCCTTGTCGGCGCGCTGCTGGCTGACGAGCGCGAGCGCATCGAGAGCCTCGCGGCTGATGCCTTCCATCGTCGCGATCGCGTCGCCGCAAATTCCCTGGTGCGATTGCGGGTGGAGCGTGTCGAGCGCTTCATGACCCGATCCCATCATCTGGGGGGCAAGGCCGGCGTTGGCCTGCTCAGCGGCGTGGCTGGCGGTAAAGCTCATCATTTCGGTGCCGCCGGCGATCACGCAATCTTCCATACCCGACATCACCGACGCCGCCGCGAAGTTCACCGAACTGATGCCGCCGCCGCAGAAGCGGTCGAGCGTCGTGCCGCTCGCCTTGATGTCATAGCCCGCCGAAAGCGCCGCCATGCGGCCGAGGTCACCGCCCTGCTTGCCGACCTGGCTCGACGTCGACCAGACGATGTCGTCGACCGTTGATGTGTCGAGATTATTGCGGTCGCGGATCGCAGCGAGCACCGTCGCGGCAAGATGCTGCGGGTGAAGGTGCGAAAGCGCGCCCTTGCCGGGCTTGCCGATCCCGCGCGGGGTGCGGACGGCGTCGATGATATAGGCTTCAGTCATGAAAGCATCCTTGCAAGAAGTTGGTCCGATCCAGAATTAGTCGAGCGATTAATTTAATCCCTCGCTTCGATCAAGCGAATTGGTCGGTGCGGACGGAGGGCTCGGGAGCCCGACCGGCAGCGAGGTTGCATGCAAAAAACGCTTGCCTCGTCGCATAATCAATTGAATGATTAAATAGAGCCAATTGTTTGCGGCCACCTGATGGGAGAAAATCCGGATGAGCTTTTTCGATAGCTTCACGATGACGATCGGCGGCAAGGCCGTCTCGTCGAGCGAGACGATCGATGTCATCAATCCGGCAACCGAGGAGATCGTTGCCAAAGCTCCCGACTGCTCGGAAAAGCAGTTGGATGACGCCGTGGCCGCCGCCCGCGCGGCCTTTCCCGGCTGGCGTGCTACACCGATCGAGGAGCGGCGGCGCGCGGTGGCCAGGATTGGCGAGGTTCTGACCGAGCACCAGGCCGACTTCGCCCGTCTGTTTACGCTTGAGCAGGGACGCCCGCTCGACGGCGCGGCGCAAGAGATCGCCTTCGCCGCCTATTGGGCCAATGAGGTATCGAAGCAGGACATTCCGGTTACCGTCACCGAGGATAGCGCTTCAAAACGGTCCGAAACGCGCCACGTCCCGCTCGGGGTGGTCGCGGGCATCGTA
Source organism: Sphingopyxis sp. (assembly GCF_050725615.1). Classification (GTDB taxonomy): domain Bacteria; phylum Pseudomonadota; class Alphaproteobacteria; order Sphingomonadales; family Sphingomonadaceae; genus Sphingopyxis. The sequence continues at coordinate 36,945 of NZ_JBOHHU010000006.1, read as the reverse complement.
CCCTGGAACTTCCCGGTCAATCTCGCCGTATGGAAGATCGCACCGGCGCTGCTTACCGGCAATACCCTGGTGCTCAAGCCTTCGCCCTTTACACCGCTCACGATGCTCAAGCTGGCCGAGCTTCTTCGCGAGCATCTTCCGCCAGGCGTGTTCAACGTGATCAGCGGCGGTGATCGCCTTGGCCCCTGGCTGACCGCGCATGAGGGCATCGACAAGATCAGTTTCACAGGCTCGACCGCGACTGGCAAGCGGGTGATGGAAACCGCGTCCAAAGGCCTCAAGCGGGTGACCCTTGAGCTCGGGGGCAATGATGCGGCAATTGTCATGCCCGATGTGGCGCTGGATGAGGTGGCCGACAAGCTCTTCTTCTCGGCCTTCGCGAACAGCGGCCAGATCTGCATCGCGACGAAGCGGATGTATGTGCACGAAGATGTGTATGACAAGGTCGCGGATGCACTTGTCGCGCGCGCGCGCGGCGCGAAGGTCGGCGACGGGCTCGACCAGGGAAGCAATTTCGGTCCGATCCAGAACCGCCCCCAGTTCGAACGTGTCAAGAATCTCATCGAGGACGCCAGGCAGCAGGGGCTGCGCTTCCTTGCCGGCGGCGACGTGCCCGAAGGAACTGGCTTCTTCGTACCACTCGCGATCGTCGACAACCCACCCGAGGACAGCCGCGTGGTGCAGGAGGAGGCTTTTGGCCCGGTCCTCCCGCTGCTGAAGTTCCGCGATATCGACGAGGTGGTCGCTCGTGCCAACGCCTGCAAATATGGTCTCGGCGGCTCGATCTGGTCAGCCGACACCGAGGCCGCAGCGGACATCGCGTCGCGTCTCGAGACGGGAACCGTGTGGATCAACGACACGCTCTACATCATGCCCTGGACGCCCTTCGCGGGTCACAAGCAATCTGGGATCGGCGTCGAGAACGGCAAGGAGGGACTGCTCGAGTTCACGGTGCCCCAGACGATTACGATCGCCAAATAGGTCCAGCGGAGCTTGGCGTCGGTCTCGGCGCGAGGGGGCAGAATCGTGCGGCTGCGGCTGGAGGCGCCACGCCTGCGCCGCGGCGCCTTGCGTTCTTCCCGCGCTGCTCAACCGGGGCGGCGCGTCGTCAATTCGCGCGCGCTTCGACCGAGATTCCCCTGATAAGGTTGTTGCAAAGCTCCGATACGTAGCGGCGTTTGAGATCGTCGTTGATCTCCTCAAGGCCGAACACATGTCGCGCCTGGTGGCGTGAATGGAACAGCTGGTCGCAGGCCCCGACGATCATGAAATAGAAGACCAGAGGATCGACCTCGCGGAAGATGCCCTTGGCCCGGCCTTCTTCCAGAATCGCGCGCTGCGCCTTGGCGACCGGCAGGCTGATTTCCTCGGCGATCTGCTTGCCATAATCGCCCGACGGCTCGTTGGCCAGCTCGTGCATCAGCCGGTTGACATAGGGATATTGATAATAGGTGTTGACCATGCCGCTGATGTGGATGCGCAACTTGTCCTGCGGCGAAATATCCATTTTCAGCAGCTGCTGCAGGTCCGCCATTCCTTGACCCAGGCGGCGGCGAAGCAGCGCCATCAGCATGCCCGCCTTGTTGCCGAAATAATATTTGACCAGCGCAGAATTGACCCCGCTCCGCGCAGCAATTTCGCTCAACGAAATATCGGTCGTACCCCGCTCGGCCATCAATTGTCCCGCCGCTTCCAGCAGTCGCTCGCGAGACTCCGCTGTCGACGAACCGCCTTCCGCCTCGATCTGCACCTTCATTCGTCACTCCCTGTGGTCGTCCCGGCACGACCATCCCCTGCAATCGGCGCGCCGCAGCTTGCGGCTATCGGTTCGGATATGGCGTAAATTAATTGATTGAACAATATATTCCCACGCCCTGTGGCGGCGGCGCTGGTCCTATTGGCCAGCCCGTCCAGATGATAAACTCCACAGCGTTCGCCAGATATGGATGGCCTGCGCGACGCTTGCCTGAAATTATCTATGCGATTAATTGCTGGAGCACCGCAATTGAAAAAGTGAGGAGAGTGAGGCCATGGACCTGCAGTTCAGCCGCGCCGACAGGGCGTTCCAGGCCGAGGTTCGCCGCTTCTTCGAAACCGAGTTCCCGCCTTCTGTCCTGAACAAGGTTCGCACCGGTCAATTTCTCGGCCGTCAGGATTATGAAGCCGCACAGCAGGCGCTCCAGGCCCGTGGCTGGTTGGCTGCCAGCTGGCCCCGCGAGTTCGGAGGCACGGGATGGACGCCGGTCGAACGCTATCTGTTCGAAGAGGAAATGGAGCTGGCGGGCGCGCCGAACCTGGTTCCGATGGGCCTCATCTATATCGGGCCGATCATCTGTGCGTTCGGCACGCCCGAACAACAGCAGCGCTGGCTGCCCGACATCCTCTCGTCGCGCTCCTTCTGGGCGCAAGGCTATTCGGAACCCGACGCGGGGTCCGACCTCGCCAGTCTCGCCTTTTCGGCGGTACGCGATGGCGACGATTATATTCTGAATGGCTCCAAGATATGGACAAGCGGCGCCCACATCGCCGACTGGATATTCTGCCTTTGCCGGACCTCGCACGAAGAAAGAAAGCAGGACGGCATATCGCTCATCTGCGCCCCGATGAATTGCGAAGGCATCAGCGTGCGGCCGATCGTTTCGATCGATGGCGCGCATGAGCTGAACCAGGTCTTCTTTACCGACGTCCGTGTTCCCGCCGCAAACCGCATCGGGGAGGAGGGGCGCGCGTGGCATTATGCAAACGTCCTTCTCAAGAATGAGCGCCTCTCTTACGCGCATGTTGGCCGCAAGAAGCGCGACCTTGCGACCCTCCGCACGATGGTCGCGGGCGACCGCGCCTTCGCCCGGCGGCTTGCCGATGCAGAATTTACGGTGATGGTGCTCGAACAGCAGGTTCTGAAGGCACTTGTGCATGGAAGCGATGCCGCCACCGTCGCAAGTCTGAAGATCGGTTGCACGCAGGCCGCGCAGTTGATCACCGAGCTGTATATCGACCGGGCAGGGGAATATGCGGCGCCCTTTTTCGATCGCTCTCGTTCCGACTGGCATGAGGCGACGCCGCTCATTCCCGAGTTTGCCGCGGTCGCCACGGCTTCCTATTTCTTCGAGCGCGCGCAAACGATCTACGGGGGGACCACGGAAATTCAGAAGAATCTGGTCTGGCGCGCCATCGGATCCGCGCGCTGAGCGTCGGTCGCGCTCCGTGCCGTCATGTTTCGGCGCATGTCACGCCGGGAGGCGCGACGGTTCAGCTTGATCGCGCATCATTAATTGGGTAATTAAAATGCTGTGGCTTACGGTAAGGCAGCGAGAATAGCATATGATGGGAATGGCGGACGGCAAGGCGATGCTTACGGGCTTGAAGGTCGTCGATCTCACGACCGTCGTCTTCGGACCCTATTGCACCCATATTCTCGCTGAACTCGGCGCCGACGTCATCAAGGTCGAAGTGCCGGGAAGCGGGGACTCTTTTCGCTGGTCGGGCAAGGCGGCCGCGACCCATGGCATGGCGCCTGCTTTCATGGCAATCAACGGCAGCAAGCAATCGATCGCCCTCGATCTCAAGACCGCCGCCGACCTCGAGACGATGAAGAAGCTTCTGTCGGATGCGGATGTGTTCGTTCTCAATGTCAGGGGCAAAGCCGCCGAACGTCTCGGCTTGGACTATGAAGCGGTAAAGGCGATCAAGCCCGATATCATTTATGCGCATTGCGTCGGCTTCGGTCAGGATGGCCCCTATGCCGATCTACAGGCCTATGACGACGTCATCCAGGCAGCGTCGGGGACGGCAACGCTTCTCCCCCGCGTCGATGGCGATCCGCGCGCGCGCTATCTGCCCTCGCTGATCGCCGACAAGGTCGCCGGTCTTCATGGGGCGCACGCGGTGCTCGCCGCCATTATCCATCACATGCGGACTGGCGAGGGTCAGCTCGTTGAAATTCCGATGTTCGAGGTCTTCACCAATTTCATGCTGCTTGAGCATCTCGGCGGCCTGGCCTTCGACCCTCCCAATGCTCCGGTTGGCTATTTTCGCCAGATCGATCCCGATCGCCAGCCTTTCCCGACCTCCGACGGCTATGTGAGCATCGTCGCTTACACCGACGAAAGCTGGTCGCGGATATTCGAACTGCTCGGCAATCCGGGCTTCCTCGATCAGGACGCGTTCGCAACCCGCAAGGCGCGGGGGCGCAATCTCCCGCTCCTTTACCGCGAAATGGCAAGGTTGACGCCAGGCTTCACGACCGCCGATCTCGTTGCGCGCTGCCATGCCGCGCAAATCCCGGCTCAGCCTGTCCGTGACCTCGCCGACATCATGAATGATCCGCATCTTGCCGCCACCGGCTTCTTCGAGGCCTATGAGCATCCTACCGAAGGACGGTGCTTCCGGATGGGGCATCCTGTCCGCTTTGGCGTGTCGCTGGGAGGAGCCGGCAAGGTCGCCCCGGCGATAGGCGAACAGAGCGAAGAAATCCGCCGATCCATCTCCGGATGACCGCTTCTGGTGCGGGCCTCGAATCCCGCATCCGAAGCCAGGTTCCGCGCGATGACGGCATTGTGTGAAGCCACCGCCCGAAACAAAGGCGGGGCAAGGAGTAGGAGAGAAGATCATGCGCGCCAGACTGCGCCAAGAGGCTGACTGTATTGCGGTTTACGCCGTCACCTTCCTCGTTTGGGGCGCCATTTTGATGACGATCGCCGCCAAGCTCTGACCTTGCCGCGCAAGGCTCGCACTCCCGGCAAGATCGATGCGGCTTGATCGCGCCGCTGCGCCGCCCAAGCCGGCACACCGCCGTGCGATTGGCTCATTGCCCCATGGAGAGCTTGAGCTGGGCTCCGGTAATGCTCGCCGCCTCGTCTGAAAGCAGAAAGGCGACGACGCGAGCGGCCGCCTGGGGCGAAATCCAGTCGCTCCGGTCAGCATCCGGCATGTCCGCCCGGTTCGCCAGCGTATCGATGATCGTCGGAAGCACTGCGTTCACCCGAATTCTCATGGGCCGAAGCTCCTCCGACAAGCTTGCCGTCAGCGCAGCGACTCCGGCTTTTGACGCAGTGTAAGGCGCCATTCCGACTTGCGGGTTTGTCGCAGCGGCGGCGCCGATATTCACGATTGAGCCGCCGTGCTCGAGGTGAGGGAGTATGGCATGTGAGGACGCCACTGCCGTTCGAAGATTCATGCGGTACATCCGGTCCCAGCTGTCGATCGATCCGTGTTCGAGCGTCTCCCAGACGAACCCTCCCGCGACATTGACCAGTCCCTTGATGCCCGACTTTTCCGCCGCGATGCGGGCATAGGCTTCCTTCACGACGTCGCTGTCCGCGAGATCGATGCCGCTGGTGACAGACGCGGCGTCTTCGTGCGCACCCGACATATAATCGACGACCGCCACGTCATGACCGCGCGAAGCGAGTTCGGTAGTAATCGCCCGGCCCAGAATTCCCAAACCGCCCGCCACAATTATGCTCGACATTCATGCCTCCCGTTACCGACCCGCGACGACCAACAGGCCTCACGCGGATTCTCCAAAAATTGGGCGATCAGCCAAACGCCCGCCCGCGCTCGACGACGTCGAGACGTCTCGCCTCGACCTCTTCAGCCGTCACCTGCAGATTTGCTGCCCGAGAGCGCTCGCGTTCGAGGGCGAGCGCTTCCGTCAGCGCAAGCGCGTGGCCATCGTCGATCAGGCGCTTGTAGGACGCGATCATCGAAGGTGCAGCACTCGCAATGTCGCGAGCGATGGCCCGGGCCTTCGGCAGAAGTGCGTCGGGCGCGACGACATGGTTGACCAGCCCCAGTCGAGCGCCTGTTCGGCGGTGACGAAATTTCCGGTAAGCGAAATCTCCTTGGCGCGCGAAAGACCAACGATGCGTGACAGCTTTTGCGACAGCCCCCAGCCGGGCATGATCCCCACACGGGCATGCGTATCGGCAAAGCGTGCGTTCGTGGACGCGATCAGGATATCGCACGCCAGCGCGAGCTCGAAGCCGCCGGTGATCGCCACGCCGTTGATCGCGCCGATGACCGGTTGTGGACAGGAAGCGATCGCCGCCACCGGATCGTCATTCTCGGTCCGCGTCTTCGTTCCTCCCAAGCTGCCGATATCGGCACCCAGCTCCTTGAGGTCGAGGCTCGCGGAAAAGGCGCGCGATCCCGCGCCGGTCAGGACGATGGCATGGACGGAGCGATCCGGGCCAGTTCGGTCATCGCCAGGCAAAGCTCCGAACGTAACTTCGCTGACAGGGCATTCATTGCCTCGGGGCGATTCAGAATGACGGTCGCAAGCATGTCATCGCGTATGACTTCGATCAGCTCCATGACATGTCCTGGGGCGACCGTGGCGCCCGGCGCGCAGCTCGGCGGGCACGATATTCTTGGCGGGTGCCAGCTGCTCTCCTGTGGTCGAAATCGCGCAATGGATCATGATGAACCATGATGAGCCGCTCCTGATCTGCGCCCCGAGAGGCGGAAAATGGCCGTTGGCATTTCCCCTGCCATAACAAGCATCGAGACGCGACATTAATTAATCAAGTAATTCTATTAACTGGCCTCGTCGGGTGTGTCATTCTCATGACGGAGGACCGCCCTTCATATTTCGTCCTGCGACGATCCACGTCAGCCGCCGTATGCGGCTGGCAGCCATTCTGCTCGAAACGACGGACATTTGATCCGCTTCTACCATCGGCTCGCGCCATGACGGCTGCGCCCCCGGGGTTTCGACCTGTCAGGCGTTAAAATCCTCGGAATGATGGGGCCTTGTTGCGCGCCGATCGCCCATCATGGGTGCTTCGCAAAAGGCGCCTCGGGCTTGGCGATCAGATCAATGTCGACCATGCATCTTGCTGTTCCTTGCGGACCATTGCCTCGGCACTCGCAGGTCGCACGGTTCGATACGGCGGGTGCTCGGCCTCGATCACTTCGATGATCGCCTCGATCATCTCGGCAGGATCATGCTGATGGGTGAGCTCGCGAACAGGCCAGTGCCCGACCACTCGCTCGCCCTCATCCCACCACTGATCCATGCTCTCCATGCCGGTGTCATTAAAACCCGTGCGGAAGGCTCCGGGGTTCACCGTCAGCACCTCGACACCATAGGGTTTCAGTTCCTCGTGCATCGCCGAACAGATGCCTTCGACAGCATGCTTCGATGCTGCGTAAGCGCCATCGAAGGGAACCTTGACCAGCCCGGCTACCGATGAGGTCCAGACAATCCGGCCGGCACCGCGCCTGACCATGGCGCGGGCAAAGCCTTGCGCGAGTTCGAGCGCGGCAAAGACATTGGTTTCGAATACGGAACGAAACACCGTCATCGGAATCTCGACCATTGGTCCCGATTCCATGATCCCGGCATTATTGAACAATATGTCGATCTCGATGCCGAGCGCTTTTGCGCGGTCTATCTCATTCAAGACGTCCAGCTTGATAACCTGCATGTCGGACTCTTCCGCCTTGGCAGCATTCCGCAATTCCCAGACCTGGGGCCATATTTGGCAGCCGGCAATTACCCGATGCCCGCGCTTTGCCAGACCGAACGCGACGCCACGACCAAAGCCGGAAGCCGCACCGGTTATGAGGACCGTCTTGCTCATCTCGTATCTCCCATAGCGTCAATCTTAAGCGTCGATCTCACCGTTGCGGATCGCGACCCTGATCGCTTGCCCGGTCGTCAGAACGCCCAGGCGCTTGCGGACGCGCCGAAGATGATTTTCGACTGTGCGCTCGGACAGGCCGAGGGTCACGGCGATGTCGGCCTGCCGCCGCCCGGCGGCAGTCCAGGCCAGAACTTCCCGCTCGCGATCGGACAGCTTGCTTACGCTATCGATCGGCGCTTCGAAGACCCTTCGCGCGGCGAGAAAAGCCGCCTCCGCAATCAGCCCAAGCGCCAATCGCGCCTGCGGTGATGCGTCGATCCGCTCTCCGCCAAGACTCATCGCGCCCTCAAGTCCGAGCGGGCCGAATATGGGAATCTGGAGGCCATGAATCCCCTGCCCACGCGGCACGCGCACAACCTTGTAAAGGTCGCCGTCATCTCCAACCGTCTTGGTCCAGAAGAAGGGCTCACGCGCCTCAAGAATGTGGCGCGTCACCGGACAGCGGCGGATATAGGTCGCAGCATCGACGCTTTCGCCGTCACCGAACCAGTCACCCTCAACCCAGTAGATGCTCTGCAGCACCTCATCATGTGCTGCGGATGCCGAGAATAGCACAAACCGGTCGTAGCCTAGGGGGCCGGCAAAGGCGCGGACCCCATTTTCGATTGCGGCAAGTTCGTCGGCCACCTCGATCGCAAGGACGCTCCGAAATGCCGCATCGGCGGTGACCGCGCTCATCGACCGGCCCTATCCATCAACCCGCGTCGGCATCCGCGAGCAATGCTTCGGCGGCCAGCTTGCCGAGCGCATTGCCCGCCAGCGGGCTGTCTCCCGTCAGCAGCTTGCGGTCCCGGTGCACGGCGCCCGAAATACCCTCGTTGATGATCTCGAAATCGAGGGCCTTCAGCTTCTCGCCGAACTTCCACGTGAGATGACCCGGCATGTAGCCGATGTTTGGCGTCGTCGCATCGAGCGCATCGGGGAAGGCACAGATTTTGTAACCGCGGTAGATGTCGCTGTTCCCGACCGCGAGAAAAGCGGCGGGTCCATGACAGAGCGAAATCACGAAGCGGTCATTGGTGGCCGCCCATTCCAGCGCAGCCTTGACATCTTCGCTCTCGGGCAAGCCGATCAGCGCGCCATGGCCACCGGGAATGAAGATCGCGGCATAGTCTTCGAGCCCGCCGGCAACAACGTCGGCCAAGGTGAGCGGGCTTTTGAACTGGGGGTGATATTTGTCGAAGAAGCCCTTCACCTCGTCATCTTGCGACGGCATCGCCCAGAATTCGAACTTGACCGGGTTGCCCGAGACGGTTGCCACATCGAATGCAAACCCCGCCTTGTCGAGATGATACATCGGCAAAAGGGTCTCGACGGGATGATTGCCGGTCGAGAAGAAGGTACCATTGTCGGTGAGAAGATAGCGTTCGTCGGCACCGATCATCAGAATCTTTTTGCTGCCTCGGTAGGGCGCGGCATAGTCCGCACCGCTGAGGTCGGACTTCGGCGAGGTGAACTGGCCGAGCGAATAGGGTGAGGGAAAGAATGTGTCCTTCTCGGCGGGGTCGGATTGCGGTTTCTTGTCGTTTGTTTGCGTGTCAGCCATGAGGTGCTCCTGTGTATGAATTTGTTTCAGCCTAATCCTCCCATCGAGCGAAACAATGAGGGTTTTCCCTCAACGGTCACGAGGCGCCAGCACCGCGTGCGTTGCGATGCCGAGCCCGCGGTGTGCCGGTACCTACCAGCCTTCGCGAACCCCTTTTGCACGGGTAATCGGTGAACATATTGATCTTTATCTTCAGGCAGCCGCTGAGGTTTTGCCTCGTCGAAGTCCCGGCTAGTCATTCACGATGTAGGAGTGTTTGGCAGAATGTTCTCTCGCTGCCTGGGAGTAAGCACCCCGCTTGAAAATGAAGCGTCCATGCTGCGGCGATCTGGCTTAGATCGAGTGGAGGATGGGTGGTGGGGCGTGCGCGTGCCGCGAGCCGCGATCGAACGGATTGCCGAGGCCGGTGGCTTAATCGGCCTCACCGAGGACCGCCAGGTGGGCGCCGGTCACGTGGTCCGCGTGGAATATTGCCTATTGTGAATGAATTCCGATCTGGAGCCAGTTCGCATTGCGGAATCGCGTGATTGACGCATGATGGCGGCAGCGCCGATGATGTATCGGCGCGTGACCGGGTTTCGCTACGCATGTCCAGGCCCAAGCTAAAGGTAGCGATACGCTCACCGACGAGTGTTTCCTTTTCCCGGTCGCTCTTTTGCAAAAACTTCTTCATGCGATTATTATTGGATAATAAAATGGATGGCGTCTTGGCCAGAGCATAACTTCCTCAATGCGACTCATTCCGGTCGCTAATTGGGAAGGAAGACGTGATGAATAAGCAGCATAGCAGCGAGCTGATCGATCTCGGCGCGATCAGTGTCGAAACCCGGGGCATCGAACCCCTCGGTCCCGTCGATGAGGACCAGGGCGAACACTATCTGTTCGCCGGCGGCATCACCGTCGACGATTGACAGCGCTGGCGTGCCGCCACCGTGCGGCACGCCATTCGCAGCGGCTTGCCTGAAACCTTCATGACACCCTTGCTGCGCCCCGGCCTGCACTATCGGTGCGTGAACGAAAGCTTCGTCTTCTTCGACCTTCTTGAAAACCGTTATTTTCTGCTCGCCGGCAGCTCAGCGGAGGCCTTCAAACGCTTTCTCAACGGGACTTCCACGCAGGCCGACCATGACGAACTGCAAAGCTGCGGTCTCACCGGCGAGACCGGGAAGGGGAGAGTGCCGCGCGCGGTTTCCATAGCCAGTCCGTCTCGCAGCCTTGTGGATGCTCCGCTTCGTCGTTCTGACATTCTTTCCGCCGTAGCGAGCGTGGCCGCGCAGCGGCGCGCGCAGCGCGACCTGCGCCGCCGCCCGATCGCCCAAATCCTCGGTGAATTCTCCGGCGCGCATGACTCCATACCGGCAGCGACCGGGGAGGCGTGCGAAGCAATCGCAGCGGCCTTCCACCGCGCGAGGCGCTATGTGTCGATCGCCGACCAATGCCTTCCCCGCGGCATCGCGATGAAGCGCATGATGGCCCGGCAAAAGCAGGGCGTCTCGCTTGTCTTCGGCGTCACCATGCCTTTCGCCGCGCACTGCTGGGTGCAGGCCGGCGACCTCGTTCTGACCGATCCGCTCGATGTCGTGCTCCATTATGAACCGATCTTCGCTGTCTGATGGTAGGCGGCTATCATATCGACCTGGGTCCGAACTCGGCTAGCCTCTCGCTGCATGGCGTCCCGCCGGATATCCTTCTGCCCGGCGCCGCGATCTGGTCAGGGGAGCCGCTAATCCGCGTCGGGCCGCGGACCATCATCATCGGCCGGCTTTTCCGTCGCGGCACACCGAGCACTTCGGTCCTCACAATAGGACAGGCGGAAGCGGACCGTCTAATGGACGATCGGGGGCGCGGACTGCTCGGCGGATATTGGGGCGGCTATGTGGTCGTGCATGTGGGGCCGGATGATGTGGTGCGTATATTTCGCGACCCTTCCGGGCTGCTTCCCTGCTATTTCCGCATTGGAGCGGAAGGGGTCGCTCTCGGCGGTTCGATCTTGAACCTCGCCGCGCCCGGCCCCGATGCCGTCGACTTTCCGGAGCTTGCCTGCATCCTTGCGGGCGGAGATTTGCGCGGACGGAAGACATGTCTTGCCGGCGTCGAAGAGTTGATCGCGGGCGAGTGCCTCGTCTTCGATCGGGGGCGGGCTACGACGGAGCCCTGGTGGTCACCCTGGGATCATGTAGGGGGTAGTGGCATAGGCTCGGAAGACGCTGTGACCATGCTTCGCAAAACTGTGAGCGATTGTGTCCGCGCGTGGGCCGACGCTTTCCCTTCGCTTCTGGTCGGCGTATCGGGCGGACTTGATTCATCGATCGTGACGACGGCGGCCGCAGTGTCCGACGCCCGCCTGATCTGCCTCAATCTTGTCAGCCCCGATTTCGATGGCGATGAAAGGCGTTATGCCCGGGCCCTCACAACCCATCTCGGGCTCGATCTTGTCGAGGCGCATCGTGACATCGCCGATATCGATGTCACTCGGTCGGCGGCGCCGCTCCACCCCTGGCCATTTGCGCCGCTCTACAAGCAGACCAATGAGGCCATTCATCGCCGACTGCTGTCCGCGGAGCCGTTCGACGCCTTCTTCACCGGCAATGGCGGTGACGGAATTTTCTTCGGGACCCGGAGTGCGATACCGCTCGTTGACCGGCTGCTGGCCGACGGGCCGCGCCCCTCCGTAGCGTCGACAGTCGGAGATATCTCGACTTTGACGGGCGCCGACGCCCGGACCGTCCTGAAACACGCCTGGGCACGCTATCGCCGCAACGGGGGCCGCCATGCGCCCGGCTATAATGTCTCGGGACTGAATCCGAAGATGGCGGGCCGCATCAAGAGGCGAGGCGCAACCCATCCATGGCTGAAGGCCCCGGATTGGGTTCTTCCCGGGAAGACCGTGCACGCCGCCTATCTGATGCGCGCGCAAAAGGGAGTGGAACTCTATGATCGCGCAGCGAGGCCGCCTCATATCGCTCCATTGATGTCGCAGCCCATTGTCGAGCTCTGTCTGGCGATCCCGAGCTGGCACTGGATCGCCGGCGGACGGAATCGGGCGGTTGCGCGAAGCGCCTTCGAGCCTCTCCTGCCTGCGCTTGTGTCAGCGCGAACGCAGAAAGGAGGACCCGGCAATTTTCATCTCTCCATTTACCGGCAGCACCGCGGCGTGTTGCACCAGCGGCTTCGCGAAGGTGTCCTCGTCTCTTCAGGCCTTCTCGACCCTTCCTTTCTAGATGGCCCCGATGATCCGACATGGCGCGGGGCCGAGCGCATCGATCGCATCCTCGCTTTTAGCGCGGCTGAAAATTGGGCGCGCTACTGGAGCGGGGTTGGGTGATTTTCGAGCCGTTGCCCTTGGCCCCGTTGCGCGAGATCAATCCGCGGATATCCATATGCCATCGGCGTCCGCGGCTTTCTCAGGGTCAGGAAGCAAAGATTCCTTTTTAGCTGGAGGATATGGAAATGGACGTTCAGGACTGGAAGATGGATTTTGTGCATCTCGGCTCGATCAGCGAAACGACGCGGGGCATCGAACCGATCGGCCCCATCGAGGAAGAAACCGGCGAGCGCTACTCGCTGTTCGCTGGGCTCGGCGATGAGGATTGACTGACCGTGGGCGGCGTAAGCGGGCAGCGGTTACGCCCGGCGTCCGCGAGGCGGTCCCACTGCGCGATCCGCTCCGGAAATGGCGCATCAGGGTCGCGCACGCCGCGCAACCAATAGTCGAACCATGCGAGATTTTCGCGCATCGCGAGCAGCCGGTTCGACGGGATATGGAAGAGGTGCGTCTCGTCCGATGCCGGGCTGGCTCCCGGATAATAGCTGAGCTGCGTCGCGACATGCGCATCGCGCAGGCCTTCGTAAAAGTCAATTTGTGACGGCGAGGCCGATGCCACCTGCTGCAGAACCGCGGCGCAGATCTTGTCGGCGTTCAGCGAGGGCGCGAACCGGCGGTAGTGGTCGATATGGTCGCCGAGCGGACCACCGCCATAGACCGGATCATAGCTGGCACGGGCGCCGGCGTAGCCGCTTGGCTCGAGAAACCCCCCGTCGCCGCTCGATGCGGCACGAAACAGGCGCGAGTTGGTGAGGCTCACATTGACCATCTGCGAGCCGCGGCTGTAGCCCGCGATGCCGATCCGATCGGGGTCGATCAGTCCCTCGGCAGTGAGCTCTCCAACCGCATCCTCGATGCTGTGGACCCCGTTAAGCCATATCCGTTGTCGAACGATGTCGGGACCGGGCGGACCCTTGCCGCGCATCCAGGCACCATAGGCCTCCATGAGTTCGGCGGACTGCCGGGGCGAGGGATCGTTCAAGAGGAGCACGACATAGCCGCGCTCGGCAAATAACTGCACCGGATAGTTCCACTGGTTCCCCGGCTCGGCGAAACGGTCATCGGCATCGCTGCCATGCGTTACGACCAGCGCCGGATGCCGCTCGCCCGCGCGGTGCCCGCGCGGCATAACGACATAGCCATTTGCCTTATAGCCGTCGCGGCTGGTGAACTGGCGGGGGATGATCCGGAGCGGCGCGATCGGATCATGTCTTGGCGAGATTGAGCCCAGCCGCCGGACCGCGCCGGTGTTGAGGTCGATACGAACGAGACGGGGCGGCAGGCTCGTCCCTTCTTCGACGCACAGCGCCGACGAGAGAAAGCCGTCGAATCCGCAGCGCGTGAGGCTGGCGCCGGTGCCGATGGTGCGTATCTCATCGCCCGCGAGCAGCGCGAGCTCATAGCGAAGAGTGTCGGTCCGCCGCGTCCCGACAACGACGCGCTTCCCGTCGGCACTTCTTTTCCAGCCCGCAGCCCGGGGGTCACCGATTTCGAACGCGACATGGCCAAACCGATGCCGCTGGCCGCCCGGCAACGTCTCGACCAGTTCCCTCTGTCCGTCGAGACCGGTTGTCGAGAGCTGGCCGCCATGCGGCCCAACCAGGATCCACATCGAGAGCAGGTCGCGCTCGCCGCCGAGCTTGCGAACCGCCTTCTTTTTGCGATCCCAGGCCCATGTCTCGAAACTGCCTCCAAGCGTGCCATCCTGCACTTCGACCCGGAACCGGACTTCGTCCTCTTGCCAGACGATGCGGCCGCCGCCGCGTGTCGCGACGCGATCGCTCGATGGCCGCGTCGCAATGCGAACGGTCGAGCCATCGGGGCCGCGCAGAAGATAGTCGATCTCGACGTCGATCGCCGAGCGTCGGCGGTTCCGTAGCGCGCTCACTTCCTCGTCAAAGCGCACGCGATTTGCCTCGGGCTTGGGTTTGATCAGCGAATACCAGAGCCACTTGCCGTCGGGCGACCAGTCATAGTCGAGAACGCCGATGCGCGCGGGACGCATCCCCCCGCCGATCGGAAAGGACATATCCGCCTTGCCGACGGGCACCGGGGCGGGGTTGATAACCAACGGGCGCACGGAGCCTTTGCTGCCTATCCGATAGAGCTGCAACCCGTCTCCCATATCGAGAAGAGCGCTCCAGTCGTCCGTTCCGGCTATGGGCCGCAGCGATTTTGTGGCGTCGGCGGTCAAAATGGTCTGCGTCCGCCCCGTCGCCACATCGACGAGCCGGATATGTGATCGCGGCCGCCCGGCTTCGATATCGACGATCTCGGCAGCATAGATCGCACGCTTACCGTCCTCCGAAAGGGCGATTTCGTCGACCTCCGGAATGGTGAGAATATCCTCGATGGTCCACGACCTGCCCTGACTCTCCCCCGCCGCACTGGCAGGGGAGAGCGCCGCGGCGGCAAGGAGCGCCGCGACCGGGAGGCTGGAGAGGAGCAGAGGCTTCATGACCAGCCCTCCTCACCAGTCGCGGCTGATCGTGACGCCGAGGAAACGTCCGACAGCCGAATAGTTGGTCGAATCGAACGGCGTGTCGCTCGGCGAGGCCACCGCTATGGAGTCCGGCTTGGCATTGAAGATGTTGAGGGCGTTCACCGTCACCTCGCCAAGATCGCCGATCTTCACGCGTGCCGACATATCGAGCGTCGTGACGGGCGAAATGCTGACCGGCACCGGGCGGCGTCGATCGGTGACGCCGCCCGAGAAGCTCAGGAAGGACGCGAGCGTGAACCGCGCGCCGCCGAAGCTCGCACCGCCGCGCGCGCGAAAATGCGGCGCGTTGAAGATCGTGCCGGCCAGATCGGTGACCGGAAGAGTGGGCAGCAAGCGCTGCCGGCTGTCCAGCCAGGTCCCGCTGGCCGTCAGCGTCAGCGTCTGCGAGCCGATCGGCGCCCGGTACCGAAGCGACAGATCGGCGCCCTCGTAGCGTTGCGAGGCGATGTTCCGGTCGCGCCCGTCGAGCAGCGCGACGACGGTGGCCGGATTATAGGGCGATGTCGTTCCGTTGCCGAGCGGATCGGCGGCGCCCGCGATCGCGGCCGCCTGCTGCGCGGGCGACGGATTGAAGATAATAAGGTCGGCGAACAGCGGATTGGTGAGCGTGCCGAGCGGTGAGCCGAAGGGCGGCGCGACCCGGTCGCGATAATCGATCCGGAACAGGCTCGTCACGATCTGCAGCCTGGGCGAGGGCCTGAATGTTGCACTCAATGTCATATTCTCGGAGCGCTCGGGTCCGACGTCCGGATTACGCCCGCCGATGTAGAGATAGGTCGAGCCAGTGGGGAACAGTGTTCCATATCCGGTTACCGGCAGCAGCACCGGCGTATAACCGCTATATTGCTGATTGAGCGTCGGCATCTTGAAAGATCGGCCCCATGAGGCGCCCAGGCTGAATTCCGCGACGGGCGCGTAAACAAAGCCCAGCTTCGGCACGACGATGCTTCCGGCATCCGAATAATCTTCCCAGCGGACCGCCGCCGTGAACGACGCGCGATGGGCAAGCGAAAGATCTTGGGCCGGACTCGCCAGCGGCACGAACAGCTCGCCATAGGCATAGCGATTGTCCCGGCTTCCCGAAAAATCGCGGCCGCTGACCGTCGCGGCGAGGCGATTGCGGCGCCAGCCGCCGCCCGCCGCGAGGCGCACGTCGCCGGCGGGCAGGGCGAACAGCGGACCCTCAACCCCGGCTTCGATACTGTAGCTGCGATTGTTGAAGATCCTGAGCGGCAGGGTCGCCACCCCGTTGGTGAAATTCTGCGTTACGCCGCGGGTCTTGTCGGTGCCGTAGAAGGCCGTGAAGCGGGCATGCCAGTCGCCTCCCAGGTCCGCTTCGAGCGTCGGCGCGACGCCGAAGGTCTCGAACCTGTTCGTCACGATTGTCCCGCGCGTGGTGATCGGGCGGTCGATGAGGAGGCCGCGAACCGACTCCATGTCCCCGCGCTTGTAGAGCGCGTCCGCCTTCAGCGTGACGCCGGGCGCCAACTGCTGGTGTCCGCTTACAAGAAAGCTGTGCCGCTGAAGGTGAGGATAGAGCGTCGAGGCCGGATTGCTCGCCCTCGCATAGCTGCGATCGCGGGCGAGGATCTCATCATTCTCGAAATAATCATAGGTCGCGAGAAATCCGCCGCCGGCCCAATTGAGGCCGCCGAGCAGATTATATTGCTGCTGGAAGTTCCCGCCATCGGTCGATCCGCCGAGCCGCGCACTCGTCGTGATCCCCTCATAATCCTTGCGGAGCAATATGTTCACCACACCCGCCACCGCGTCGGCGCCATAGATGGCCGACGCCCCATCGGTGACGATCTCGATGCGCTCGACCGCCGCTGCGGGAATCGCGCTAACGTCGATCACGCTCTGGGTGCCGCTATAGGCGAAGCGGTTTCCGTTGAGCAGGGTCAGCGTCGCATTGGCGCCGATGCCGCGGAGGTTGAAGGTCGAGGCGCCATTCACATTGCCATTCTCGTTCGCAACCCCTTGTCCCGACCCGATCCCCGGATTCTGGCCGCCCCCGAAATTCTGCGGCAGGCTGCGCGCCACCTCGCCGAGATCGGCATGGCCGGCGTTGCGGATATCCTCCGCCGTCACTTCGATAACGGGCGCCGGCGCAGGCGCGCCTGCGATGCGCGAGCCGGTGACGATGATGGTTTCCGGCTCGGCCGAAGACGGGATTTCAGCCGAAACGCCATTGCGGATGATGACCGCGCGGTCGTCGAAGCGTGCGATGAGCCCGCTTCCCGCAAGGAGGGTCTCGATGGCTTCGCGCGGCGTGAACTGGCCCTTCAAGGCCGGAGCGGTCTTGCCCTCAAGGTCGCGCGAAGAGGCATAGAGTTCGATGTCGGCGAGATCGGCGGCGCGGCGCAGAGCCTCGCCCAGATCCTGCGCCGGAATATCGTAAGACTGCCGCTCTTGCGCTGTCGCCATTGCGGCGACAGGTGAACAACAGGCTGCAGCGCCGGCGAGCAGCACGGCCAGCGAACGAGACTTGATCAACATCATCACTCCCCCCAAAATTTCGCCGTGCATCGGGCAAGGCGGTCAGTTGGGGGTAAGTTGACGGGGCGAACGAGGTGCCCTTAGCCGACAGGTGAAAAAATTATCGGTGGCTGAGATGAATGGCGTCAGCCCTGCGCTCGACCCGCAGATCGAAGAGGGTCGCGATGCGCTCCGCCAATGGCTCGGTCTTGCTGATCTGGAAGCGACCCGATACCTCGCGCGCCGCGATGGCGCTGTCGTCGATCACGATCGGCAGCGCAGCGTAGCGATTGGCTTCGGCGACAAGCCGGTCGAGACGGATCGAGCGATATTCGGCCCAGCCATCGGGCCAGCTTGCCGGAAGGGCCGGCGGAGGTCCGGCTTTTGGCGCCAATGTTCCGTCGGACCGATAGGCCAGCGCCGCGCCTTCGCGAAGCGGCGTGACCTGATCCGCCTCCACATCGGTGCGGACCTCGGCCGCACCGCGCCGCAGCATTGCGGTGACCGTGCCGGCCTCGTCGAGACTGAGGTCGATCTCGGCATCATTCGCGCTCGCGGCGCCGCGTCCTGCGTCAATGCGCAGGGGGACGTCCTGCCGGGCCACCGAGAGACGAACCCGGCCCCTGACCAGACGCACGCTGCGCGCGTCCGTCCCCACGGCGACGTCAATCCGGCTGTCGGTGTCGAGCGTCGCGCTCGACCCGTCGGCAAGCCGGAAGGTCCGTATTTCGCCGCGCTGGGTCTCAAGCGGCTCGGCGGCAAAGGCGGCCGAGCCGCCGCCCCGCTGACCGGGGAGCGGAGCCCCCCCGGCGCCGATCGCGACAATCAGGAGCGCGAGTGCCGTCGCTGCCGCGCCCCAAGGCAGCCATTTCCTGACCCGGCCTCGCCGCGCTTCGGCATGCGCGGTCCCGTGCCGCTCCGACGTCTTGAGAATGGCGAGCGCCGCCATGCGCTGCTCGGCGCGCCGATAGGCCTCGCGGTTTTCGGCCGATCCGTTCAGCCAGGCATCGAACTCATCGCGGAGCGCGGCGGCATCTTCGCCGCGCATCTTGATCAGCCATGCGCGCGCGATCTCGTCGAGCGAATAGTCGCCATCCCCTGTTTTGGTCATCGACCCTCGTCCACCACCTTCGAGATCTGAGCGAGCGCTCTCATCATATGATATTCCACCGTCGCGATGCTGATGCCGAGTGCCTCATGTATCTCGCGATAGGAGAGCTCGTCCACCCGGTGCATGAGGAAAACGCGGCGGGTCTTCGGCGGCAGGGCATCGACGGCCCCCTCGTACAGTCGGAGCAGATCCGCGGCTTCGAGATTCCACTCCTGCGCGGCGGGCGTGGCGCCTTCACCTTCATCGCGCAGCGGAAAGAAGGTCGCGCGCGACGATTTCTGGCGCCTGGCGCGATCGATAAGCAGGTTCTGGGCGATACGACGAAGGAAACCGCCCGGATTGGCGAGCTGGTACCGCTGCTCGCTGCCCGCCGCGCGCGCAAAGACTTCCTGGACAAGATCGGGCGCTTCCTCGGCGCCCGCCTTGCGGCGCAGGAAATGAAAGAGCGAATTGCGGTGCGCACGATAGGCCGCCTCGAGATCCTGGCCGGCCTCTGGCCGCTGTCTGCACTGTGGGGGTCGGTCGGCCGGATGCACATGGCAGGCCGAGGACGGTGAAAAGGGGTGACGCGGCGGCGCAAGGTCGCGGCAGGTGCAGGAAGACAAGGCGGCAGTCCCGGCCGGCACGAGCGAAAGCGTCCGGCCGCGGCCGGGCTTGCTCTTCCAGTGCTGTGCCGCCGTCTGGCCGCTTGCGCGGGTCCATGGTCCGGTTGGGCCGCCGGTCCGGTCAGGGACTGGCGTGATTGATGACTGGCGAAATATTCCGCGAAGGAGCTGCCAGAAATGCTCCCGCGCCTTGGAATCATGTCAATTTCGGGCGGCGCTGACAAGCAAAAGGATCGGGCGATGGCTCTGACTGCTCAAACATGGCGCCCCGGATGACTGCCCAGCGCGCGCGCATAAGTCGCTGCTTCATGGGCACGCCGTTCATGATATCCGAGCAGCAGACCCCGAACCTCCGCTTGCGGCGCAGCTTCGGCGACGGCGGTCTCGATCCGCTCATATTCGGCTTCGACCTCCGAAAGGATCTGCGTGTCGAATTGCCTCGAAAAATGCAGCCGGTCGCCGATCGCCGCGATACTCGCGACGATTTCGCCGTTCGACGATCTTTCGGCGATGGCGAGGAACAAGTCGGCGATCCGGTCGGGATAGGGCTGGTCGGCCGACACCGCGGCTGCAAACCCTTTGGGCGCGGTCGCGACGGCGGCGAGCAGCAGGATCAGGTGAAGCTCGAGGAGATCGCGAAACTCTGTCTCGGCGAGATAATGGACGTGAAATCCCTCTCCCGGCCTGAAATCGACCATGCGTTCGCCATCCAGCCGGAAGAGGCTGTCGCGCACAGGGGTGAGGCTGACGCCAAGCTCGTCGGCGACCCGCGCGGCTTCGATCCGCGCGCCCGTGGCCCATATGCCGGTCATCAGGCGCCGCTTGATCGCCTCATAGGTCGGCTCGAACACATGCGCGGGGCTCATCGCTGGTTCCTTTCGGCAGAAGCGAACGCGGCAACGGCCTCGGCCTGGTCGGGACGCAGCGCATCGACCGCGCCGATGGGGCCGGACGGATCGTCCCGCAGCAGGATCGACGGGCACTGGCCTTCATAATTGCCGAGGTTGGGCCGGTGCTGCGCATAGCCTGCGAGCGCCGCGAGCTCGGGCGGAAAATGCCGTGCGATAGCCGGCGGATAAGCCAGCCAAAGATTTTCATAGGGTTTGAGCCAGCCAAGACTGTAGCTCACGAGCACGCCGCGCCGGACATCCTTGCTGCGGTTCGCGCCGGCGCCATGGGCGGTCGATCCCAGAAAGCAAATCGCCGCGCCGGGTTCGCATTCGGCAAAGACGGGTGGGCCGGGATATTCTTTCGCCATGCCGGTGACGCCATGGCTTTCGGGGAAAATCTGTGTCGCGCCATTCTCCTTCGTGAAGGAGGTCAGCGGCCAGAGGATGTTGACGAGATATTCCTGGGTTCCGTCTGCGCCGCGCCACATGTCCTGGTCGCGGTGCGGGAACTGCCGCACTTCGCCGGGGTGGATTTCGATCGCCTGGGCGAGGTTCAGCTGGATGCGCTCGCATCCCGGCCCGAGGATCGTTTCGACGGCGGGAAGGATGACGGGGTCGAGCACCAGATCGGCCATGTGCCGCGAGCGCCGCAGCAGGCTGCCGAATCGCTTCGTTCGCCGACCATAGAAGTCGCCCTCGCAAAAGGGCGTCTCGGCAAAGACCGGATCGAGATCGCTGGCGAGGGCGTGTACGGTCGCGCTCGCCAGCTCATGCAGGATGCAATAGCCGTTGCCGCGAAGTTCGCCGACGAGGCGGGTGGAAAGGTCGGCCTGGATGAGATCCGCCGTCATGGTGCGAGTTCCCCACCTTCGAGCTTGAGCCCGAGCGGCGTCCATGTCCCCGTTCGTTGCAGGCCGGGAAGCGTGTCGGCGTCGATCCGGATGCCGAACGCGAGGATCGGGCCAGCGCTGCCGGGAAGGGGAGGGCCGAGCGCGCGGCAGGACCAGCCGAAACCGCTGATCTTCGCGAACCAGCGCGCTTCCGCAATCCCGACATATTCGCGGATGCCATTGTGGAGGGCGTGGTCCGCGAGCGCGCTGACGAGCTGATTGCGCGCGTCGAGACGCTCGGCGGCCGATTGCGCGGGGTCGAGGCAGAAGCGGCTGATTTCCCAGACCGCCTCGCCGGATGGCGCGCCATCGGGGCAGAGATGGGGATAGATGTCGCCGAGGAGATGCGGCGCGGTCGTCGGCAGCAACCGCGCCGATGCCCGGTGGCGCAGATCGTCCGGATCAAGCAGAATCAGATATCGAGCGTGCGGATTATCGAACTGGTCGAGCTCGAAACGGCCGTCGAGAGCGGGAAGATCCCACTTCAGAAGATCGATGAAAACCTGCTTTCGGGCTGCGAACATGGCGCGCAGCGCCGCGTCGCCGGGCGCAGCCTGCGCCCGCGTGGATTGATCGGTCATAAGTCATCCTTGGTTGGTGGATGCCCGAGTAAGACCATCAATCCCGCGGGTCGGCTATGCCCATTTCTGGGCAAGCCTTTCGCCTTTTGGCGCTCGCCTCAGTCGGGACGCCACCAGTCATAGACGTCCGAAAAGCCGATCAGGCCGTCGTACAGAGCGCAGAGGATCAGCATCGAGCGGCAGTGGACCGAATAGCGGTCGCGTGCCATCTTGAGGTGGCGGACCACCGTTTCCTGGCTGATCCCGAGAATGTCGGCGATTTCGCCCGCCGTCTTGCCGCGCGCCGACCAGAGCACACATTCGCGCTGCCGCTCGGTGAGGAGCGATCGCGGCCGCGGGGCTGCCGCACCCATGAAGTCGCGCGCCCTCGCGATCGCAATCGCGCCGATGATTTCGGCGACGTTGAGCATGTGGCACGGCAGGTCGGCGTGCGGGCCGACCGCGAAGGAGCAGGAACCCATGGCTTCGCCCGGCAGGTGCCGCGGGACGGTGAAGCCGTCGCCGACACCGCTCGCTCGCGCGACGTTCAGCAACTGCCGGTCGCTGCGCGAGAGGGGGATATAGTGCTCGACGTTGCGCCACTCGAACCCGGTGACCGCGCGTTCACCGGCCCGGCGGATCGGGTCCGTCGCACTGAGGTCGAGGCCGATGTAGATTTTCGCCCAGGCGTCCGGATAATTATGGACGAGCATCGATGCCGCCTCGCCGCCGCGCCGGTCGAAGGCGAGGGCGAAATGGTCGAAACCCATGCGCTCGGCCGCATTCGCCAGCGCTGCAAAAAGTTGTTCCTGTTGCCCCGCGCCTGAAATTTCTTGGGCGAGTTCTTCCGTCAGATGAAAATGCTTCACATCGATCATCGGCCGCTGGCGCGTTCCCGACCCGGCTGCCCGCGGTCCGCTCCCTTGGTCGTGCACCATCGGTTCCTCTCCGCGGCGCACGTGGTTCGACAATGGTCCGACGGGTCCTGACATTGCGCGGCGGGCCGCTGTTTTCGCGGCCTCGGCGCTGCAATCGATCGGCGTAGAGTGTCTAACATTCAGATAAGCCGCGTAAAGCTTCGAGGCCCGAGAGATGGATCCAGTCTGACACTTCATGCGCCACACTGCCGACCGGGGCGCGCCAATGAACCGGGCTCAATAGCCGGAGACTGCCCGGATCGCGCCGATGATCCCGGCGACGAACGAGCCCGCGACGAGCGCCGTCAGGAGCCAGAACTCGATCGCGATGGCGCGGCGCTTCCATTTGGGTTCGCGAGGCATCGGGACGGCATGGCAGGGATGCGCTTTGTAGGACAGACGAAAAAGGCCCCGCCTTTCGGCGAGGCCCTCCCGGCTTTCGATGGCAAGGAGCCTCATCGAAAATCGTCCCCCCTCGAATCGTCTTGGGTCGCAGTAAACGATCCGAAAGATGGTGCTAGCTAGCCGGTAATTCATGAGAGTCAACATGCGGTTTACGCTACGTATTCGGGGATAACATGGCTTCCTTCGGCCCGGCTAAAGGAGTGTGGGTGAGCCGGTCGGCGGCTTCCGGCTGAACCAGGGAATGTCGGTGCGTTCGACGATGAGCCGCTCTGCGGGATATTGGGTAACGAGCATCATGGCGTCTGCGGGTTCCGCGCGCAGCCATCGATCATGATCGGCAGCCTGCAGGATGACCGGCATCCGGTCGTGGATATGAAACAGCTCCTTAGTCGCATCGACCATCACCATAGTGTAGCAGTCGCCCCATTCGTCGCTCGGGCGACAGAGGCCGGCGCAGGCAGCGAGTGGCTGGTCGGTGGGACTGATCCATGTCCGCGTCATCCGGCCCTTCTCGCCTTCGGCCTCGGCGAAGGCGGTGAAGGGGATGAGGCAGCGCTGCGCCGGGTTGGTGAACCAGGTGCGCCAGAAGCTCATCAGCTTGTCATCGCGCGCATTGTTGACGGGCTTGGGCTTGCTGGTCGGCTTCATATGCTTGAGCCGGACCGGAAACCCCCAGGTCATCGCCTCGAGCGCGCGCGCGCCGCCTTCCTCGCGCACGACGAACCCCTGCCCGCCGGGATAGACGTCGCCGGGCTGCGCGTTGGTGAGCGGGCGGCGCGCACCGAAGGCCGACGCGACCTCGTCGACCGAGGCCTTGAGCGTCACCAGATTGCACATGATCGCGCCTCCTTGCCGTGTTTCCGGTCAGGCCGCTCCCAAGAGCTCGTCGAAATTCTGCTGGATCGGCGGCATGATGCTGAAGCTGTTCTTGGGGAAGGGCTGCAATATGTCCAGCGGCGGCCGCGTCCCCATCAGCCAATCGAACCAGTCCTCGGGGCGCACCACGGCAACATGCCGGTCCTTGTGCGGCGCCAGATCGTCATAGGCCGGAACGGTGAGCGCGGCGAAACTTTCGGGCCACAGGCGGTGCGCTGGCCGCCAGACCGCCGCGATGCAGAAGAAGGGCTCGTCGGTGATCAGGCTGGCCGCATATATCGTCTTGCCACGCTTCACGAGGCCGAACGCATTGGCGAGCAGCAGGCAGGGCCGGTCGATGATCGCGGTCTCGGACTTGAGCAGCGGAATCTGGAAGATGTCGGCGTCGCGCGAGGGCAGGCCCCAGAGCATTTCCTTCTCGCGCTCGTGCTGGCCGTCCCACACCATCACCCGGTGGATCTTGCCGATGCCGACGAGTGCGTCATCGCTTTCGATATCCATTCAGCTCAATCCTCATGCACGGAAGCGGCTGAGCGCGCGCTTCCATTCGCGTTCGTCGGGCATGGGCAAGGCGATATCGTCGGGACCGGGATCGACCAGCTCGATCCGCACCGGGCGAACGCGCTTGCCGGTCCGGGCGCCGCAGCGGACGCACCAGAATTTCTGCCGCGCCTTGGCGAGATCATCGTCCCACATCTTGCACTGAAAGCGCCACCAGATTCCATAGGGGTTGAAGGTCGCGCTGTGCCCGCATCGGCAGACGGGCTTGATCGCCCGAAACCAGGCGGCCGCCTCGAAAATGTGGGTTGCGCGGGGCTGTCCGTCTTTGGTCCAGCCGCCCACGTCACAGCGAAAGCCCGAGCTGGTCGGGACTCGCGGGCTCCGCGCCCGCGCGAACGCTCTCGACGATTGCGCGGGCAAGTTCGAACGCCGCCTCGACCCGGATATGGCTCGTCGGTGCGGTAATCCCGACGCGCGCCCAGCCGGGGGCGGCAAGAATGGTTTCGGCGACTCGGGCGGTATCGATTTTATCCATGCCGCAAAGAGAACATAGAAAGAACATTTTGGCAAGGCTGCGAGCGATGCACGGTCGGGCAGCGTCGGCGTGCGTCGGCCGTGCGGCGGCGATGCCGCCGCACGCGAGCCCGAGGGGAGCCCGGACGCCGGGACGGATCGGGCGCGGCGAGAGAGGCTCGCCGCCGGTCCGCCGCGGAGAACCGATATGTCTTGTTCTGTCAAACCATCGCGCCAGCGCGGCGCGCGCGCGACCCTCTACGAAGAGATCACCAGCCGGATCATCGCCGAGCTCGAAGCCGGGCGGTTGCCCTGGGTTCAGCCTTGGGATGCGGGCCGGGCCGCGGCCGGTCTCCCCTATAATGTGGTGAGCGACCGGCGCTACAGCGGCATCAACATCCTCACCCTCTGGCATGCGGTTATGAGCCGGGGCTTTCGGGGCCATGGTTTCCTGACTTTTCGTCAAGCGCTCGCGCTGGGGGGCAGTGTCCGCCGCGGCGAGCGCGGGATCGGGGTCATCTATACCCGGCGCGCGGCAGCCGACGCGTCCGAGCCCGGCGGCGGCGGGGCGGGCGAATGCAAGGGCGGCTTTTCTTTCCTGAAGCAGTTCACTGTTTTTTCGGTCGACCAGTGCGATGGCCTGCCCGACAAATATCATGTTGCCGCGCCGCCCGTGCCCGAAGGCTTGATCCTTCCGCAGGCGGCCGAGCTGATTGCAGCCACCGGGGCCGAAGTCCGCATCGGCGGCGCATCGGCCTATTACAGCCCGCGCCACGATTTCGTCGCGGTGCCGCATCCGCAGGATTTCTACGCGCCGGTTGATTGGCACCGGACCGCCTTTCACGAACTCGGTCACTGGACGGGCCATGAGAGCCGCCTGGGCCGCGATCAGAGCGGCAGTTTCGGCTCGAAGCCTTATGGTCATGAAGAACTCATCGCCGAAATGGCGGGCGCGTTCGTCTGCGCCGCGCTCGGTATCAGCCCGAGCGTGCGCCACGCCGACTATATCGGCTCCTGGCTTGCGATCATCCGCGAGGATCATCGCGCAATCCTGCGTACCGCCAGTGCTGCGTCGAAGGCCGCCGACTATCTGCTCGCCTTCCGCGCTGGCCCGCCGGCTCATCGCGCTGCCGCGTCGACAGCCACACCGTCCGTCCTTCCAGACGGGGTCGAGAGCCGCATGGTCAGCGGAAGGATCGCGGCATGAGCCTCCTCACGCCCGACATCGCCGCCCGGCTCACCGCCAACGCCCGCACCCGCATCGACGCGGTCCGGCGCGGCCTGCGCGAGCCCGACCCGAGGCCCGTGGTCCGCTTCTTCAATCCGGTCGGCGCCGCGACCTGGCTGGCCACCGAGTTGGACCCCGACGGCATATTGTTCGGCCTTGCCGATCTCGGCTTCGGTTGCCCCGAACTCGGAAGTTTCTCGCTCGCCGAACTCGAGGCGGTCCGGCTCCCGTTCGGGCTCGGCATCGAGCGCGATCTCCTGTTCGAGGCCCAGCATCCGCTGTCGGTCTACGCCGCGGCGGCCCGCGCCGCGGGTTCGGTCGTGCTGGGCGAGCGGCGCCTCGCTGCCGCGGCGCGCCGCCTCTCGGGGCGCGCGTGACGCGGAGGATCTTCGGGTCCGCCGGTGGCGGACCCGCGAGGAAGAGGAAGGCCGGGGCCTCGTGACGGGCTTGACAGCCGAGGGAGTGTCCCGCGGCGGCCCGTCATGGAGAATGGCCATGGCCAGTGCAAAACGAAAGATCACCCTCAGCCCGTCGCGCGATATCCCGTTCGACCGGCTTGTCCTCAGCCAGGCGAACGTCCGGCGCGTAAAGGCGGGCGTGTCGATCGGCGAACTTGCCGACGACATCGCGCGCCGCACCCTGCTGCAGAGCCTCAATGTGCGCCCGCAGCGGACCGATGAAGGCGCGGAGACCGGCTTCTTCGAAATCCCGGCGGGCGGCCGCCGCTATCGCGCGCTCGAACTGCTCGTGAAGCAGAAGCGGCTCGCGAAGGATGCGCCGGTCCCCTGCATCGTCCAGCAGACCGCCGGCATTCTCGCCGAGGAGGACAGCTATGCCGAAAACGCCGTTCGCGAGGCGCTGCATCCGCTCGACCAGTTCCGCGCGATGCAGGCGATGGTGGACAAGGGCGCCGAAGTCGAGGCGATCGCGGCGTATTTTATGACGACGCCCGCCGTCGTTCGCCAGCGTCTCAAGCTCGCCTCGGTCGCCCCGGCGCTGCACGAGCTCTATGCCGAGGATGAAATGACCCTGGATCAGTTGATGGCCTTCACGGTATCGGACGACCATGAGCGGCAGGTCCAGACCTGGGAACTGCTCGCGCACAGCTTCAACAAGTCCCCGGCCTTCATTCGCAGCAAGCTGACCGAGAACAGCGTGCGCGCCGCCGACAAACGCGTTCGCTTCGTGTCCGCCGACGCCTATGTTGCGGCAGGCGGCAGTATCGTGCGCGATCTCTTCGAGGCGGACGATGGCGGCTGGCTGACCGACCCCGCGCTGCTCGACCGGCTCGTGTCCGAAAAGCTCGCGGCCATCGCCGAGCGCATCGGCGGCGAAGGCTGGAAGTGGGTCGAGGCTCTCGTCGATTTTCCCTATGGCGCGACCCGGCGCCTGCGCGCTCTGGGCAGCAGCGAGGTGCCGATGACGGAGGAGGAAGCGGCGCAGGTCGTCGCGCTCGAAGCGGAGGCGGACGCGCTGTCGCACAAATGGGCCGACGAGCCCGACGTTCCCGAGGAGGTGCATGCGCGCCTCGAGGCGATCGAATGCGAGATCGGTGCGCTCGCCGATCGGCCGCAGATCTTCGACGACGCCGAGGTGGCGCTCGCCGGCGCATTCGTCTCGATCGACTATGACGGGACGATCCGGGTCGACCGCGGCTTCGTGCGGGCCGAAGATGAGCCTGCCGCCGAGGAGGAAGAGGTTGCGGATGCGGCCGAGCCGAGCAACGATAACGAGCCCGATCGCGAAGCCGGCGCCGATGCAGGCGGCGAGGAGTGCGATGGGTCGGGCGCGGATGCGGAAGAAGACACGCTGAAACCGCTGCCCGAGCGGATCGTGTCGGACCTGACGGCCTGGCGGACGCTCGCGCTGCAGGATGCCTTTGCGGCCAGCCCGCAGGCCGCCTTCGCCGCGGTGCTCCACGCGCTCGTCCTGTCGATCTTCTACCGGACCAGCCACGAGACCTGCCTCAAGCTGTCGGTATCGACGGTCTATTTCACCAACGAGCCCGCCGGGCTGCGCGACTGCGCCCCCGCCCGGTCGATCGAGGCCCGGCACGCCGCCTGGCGCGAGAAGCTGCCGACCGGGGACGCCGACCTCTGGGACGCCTTGCTTGCCCTCGATGCCAATGAGCAGGCGATGCTGTTCGCGCATTGCGCTTCGCTCGGCGTCAATGCGCAGGCCGAGATCCTGCCCAAATATCCGAACGGGCGCATCTCGGCGCACGGCGTCGAGCGCCGGATCGTCCACAGCCATGTGCTCGCGCGCGTGGTGAACCTCGATGTCGTCGCGGCCGGCTGGCGCCCGACCGCCGACGGTTATTTCCGGGGTGTGACGAAGGCGCGGCTTCTCGCCGACGTCGCCGAAGCGCGCGGGCCCGAGTTCGCCGGCATGATCGACCATCTCAAGAAGCCGGACATGGCCCGCGAAGCCGAAAAGCTGCTCGAGGACTCGGGCTGGGTCCCCGAGCCGATGCGGACCCCCGCCCTCGAAGCGGTTGGCGGTGACGCGGATGCGGGCCACGCCGATGCCGTTCCTGGAACGGACGAGGCGGTGACCGGGACCGAAGCCCTGGGTGGGGAAGGCGACGGTGACGGCGACTGGGATGAGATGCCCGTGGCCGCCGAATGAGCGTTGGGCGGGGCGGCTTCGGTCGTCCCGCCCTTTTTTCGTTCGCGGCGATCGGCGCGTGCCGCGCGTCGCGGCATATTGTTGAAACGGGCGGGCGCTCTGTGTCATCCTCCGCTCTGCCGGCAGGGGCTGCCGGCGCCGTTTGCGAGGATCGGTCGTTGCTGGCGACCGCCGTCCCGCGCTCGTCGCCGGAGAGCCTTATGGACAGCATTTCCGATATCGTCGTCCGCCTTGCCGACAATGCCGAGGCCGTCTGCCGCCGCTATCTTCCGAACGGCCGCCGCGAAGGCCGCTACTGGCTCGTCGGCGATATCCGCGGCACGCCGGGTCGCAGCCTCTATGTGCTCCTGTCCGGTGAGAGCGGTGCGCGCGGTCGGGCCGGCAAATGGACCGATGCCGCGAGCGGCGAGCATGGCGATCTCCTCGACATCATCGCCGCGAGCTGCGGCCATGCTTCGATGCGTGATACGCTTACCGAGGCGCGGCGCTTTCTGAGCCTGCCCATGCCGCTGCCGGATAGCGCTGCGCTGCGCGCTCGCAAGGCCCGGCAGGGAACGGAAGCGGCGGCGCGGCGGCTCTGGGCGGCATCGAAAACGGCCGAGGGCACGCTGGCCTCGGCCTATCTGGCGTCGCGCGGCCTTGGCATTGAATCCGCGGCGGGATCGCTGCGCTATCATCCGCGCTGCTATTATCGCGCCTCGCGCGACGATGCTGCCAACGTGCCGTCGGCCTGGCCGGCGATGATCGCCGCGGTGACCGATGATCTGGGCGTCGTCGTCGGTGTCCATCGCACCTGGCTGGCGCCTTCGGGCGGCAAGGCGCCCGTCGCCGATCCGCGCCGCGCCATGGGCCATCTTCTCGGGCACGGCGTTCGCTTCGCCGCTGCCGGCGAGGTCATGGCTGCCGGCGAGGGTATCGAAACCATCCTGTCGCTGCGCGAAGCGCTGCCCGAAATGCCGATGATCGCGGGGCTGTCGGCGGCACATCTCGCTGCCATCGAATTTCCGGAATCGCTGCGCCGCCTCTATGTCGCCCGCGACAGGGACCCGGCTGGGGCGGCTGCGTTGGCAACGCTCGGCGCACGCGCGGCCTCGGCAGGCGTCGCGGTCCTGCCGCTCGATCCGCGCCACGGCGATTTCAACGAGGACCTCATGGCGGTTGGTATCATGGGCCTTGTTGTCGGCGTGAGGGAGCAACTCGCGCCCGAGGATAGGGGGCTTCTGACATGATCCCGTCCTTGCGGCCGTCTGCCTCGGGGTGGCAACGCCTCTAGGTAGCAACCTTCCTGTGTGTCGCGCGATCGATCGGCCTGCCGGGCGTGAGCCGTCAGCTCGAAGCCGGCTCGCGGAGATGGGGCGGTGCGATATTCCCGATCGGGAATTATATAGGCCCCATTCGCTTTCAAAGTCATAATATTCCCGATCGGTAAAATTACTTGAAGAGACGGTCCTCCTCTGCTACAAAATTCCCGAACGGGAAGATTTATGGATATCGGTAGCATAGGGCAGATGGTGCGCCGCGTGCGCAAGCGGGCAGGGCTCCGCCAAGACGAACTCGCGGGCGCGGCGGGCGTCGGCATCCGCTTCATCGTCGATCTCGAAGCCGGCAAGCCGACTCTCCAGGTCGGCAAGGTGCTGCATGTCCTCGACGCGCTCGGCATCGTCGTTGCGCTGACCACGCGTAGCGAAGGCCTGACGGGATGAGTGTCCTCATCATTTATTGGGATGGCGTGCGGGTCGGCAATCTGGCCCGCAATGGCGAGGGCACCATGTTGTTCCGCTATGACGACGAATGGCTCGCCGATCCGGCGTTTCGCTCCATTTCGGCATCGCTTCCCCGGCAAGAGGGGGCCTTTACCCGCGCCCAAACCCGGCCCTTTTTCGCTGGCCTTCTCCCCGACGAGGGGCAGCGCGAGGCCGCCGCCCGGGCCGCGGGCGTCTCGCGGCAGAATGACTATGCGCTGCTCGACGCCCTTGGCGGCGATGTCGCCGGTGCGCTCGTCATTCTGCCGGAAGCGGAGGCGGTGCCCGCGCCGTCGGCCGCGGCACCCGAAGCTCTCGATCAGGACGCGCTGGCGGCGCTTCTGGAAGAGCTTCCGCGCCGTCCCTTTCTCGTCGGCGACGAGGGCATCCGCATGTCGCTCGCCGGCGCGCAGCCGAAGCTTCCCGTCATATTGGTCGATGGCGCGCCGGCCTTGCCGCCGCCGGGGCAGCCGACGACACATATCGTCAAGCCCGCGATCGCCCGCTTCGAGAATAGCGTCGAAACCGAGGCCTTCGCGATGCGTCTCGCGGCGGCGGTCGATCTTGACGTTGCCCGGGTCGAGCCGCGGCGGGCGGGCGCGATCGCCTACCTCCTCGTCGAACGCTTCGACCGGCGCCTTGAGGGCGGCATCATTCGCCGTATCCACCAGGAAGACTTCTGCCAGGCGCTCGGTATCGCGCCCGAGAATAAATATGCGATCGAGGGCGGGCCGGGCTTTGCCGCCTGCTTCGACCTCGTCCGCCGGACCTGCACGACGCCCGCGCGCGACCTGCTGCGTCTGCTCGACGCCGCCATCTTCAATGCGGTCATCGGCAACGCCGACGCGCATGGCAAGAATTTCAGCCTTCTCTACGCAGATGATGAAGGCGACGCGGCGACGCATCTGGCACCGCTCTACGACCTGATGGTCACCGCTTATTATCCCGAAGTGGCGACCCGCTTCGCCATGCCCATCGGACGCGCGAACCAGCTCGAAAATCTCGATGCGGACGCATGGGCGCGCTTCGCTGCCGACATGCAGCTTGGCGTCCCCTTCGTCCGCCGCCGCGTATACACACTCGCAGGCCGTATACGCGACGCTGCGCCCGCTGTTGCCGCGACCCTTGCCGCAGAGGGCTGCGAAGCGTCGGTGCTGGACAACCTCGCCGCACTCGTCGCCGCGCGCGCCGACAGGATCGGCGGCGCGCTCTAGCCGGGCGCGCGCAGCGAGCTCTTGAAGACGACTTCCGGCTGTCCGGACGATCCACTCCATAGCAGCGAATGCTCGCGCTCATGAGGGTCGACGTCGCTTTGATCATCGGCATCATCGCGCGATCACGGCATCGCCATATAATCGCGATCACCGCGATCACCGCGATCATCGCAATCATCGTCCCGCCATCATGGCCCCTTTTCCGCCGATCACCCGAAGCCTGCCGATCGCCGGGAACGGTGACGGCGCCGCGATCGGGGACATCATGGTAGCGGCATGATCGCCCTGTGCCGGACCGCGCCTTCGGCCTTCGCTGGAGGGCGACTGCGGCACGCGGGGGCGGGCGCCGCAATGTCTTGCCGGGCGGCTATTTTCCGCCGGGGCTCGCGCCCCTTTGCATCGCGAAACAAAATAGCCTTCGGCCGCCATCCTCCGCTGGCGCTTCGGCCGCGCGGGGGCTCGCCCCCTTGCGGTGCGGGCCCGCCCCGCGTGCCGCGAGGCGTCGCCGCGAAGGCCGCGAAAGGCGCGGCCGCAACCGGAGACCAAGCGCCATGACCGACGATGCCGACCATCCCTATCCCGACACGTCCTTCGAACCCGGCGCGAGCGCGCATCTTCTCGAGGAAATGCAGCTCCATGGTTATCGCCCCTTCGAGGACGAACCCGACGGTCGCCCCCTTCCCGACGATCGGCTCGCGAGCGGTGCCGTCGCCGACATCTTCGATGCGCTCGCGGGCTGTCTTGTTGATACACGGATCGAACCCGATCTCGAGGATCTGCTCTGGGGCGTCGTCAATCTCTTCCATGGCGCAGGCACCCGCATCGAACGCGACCTCGACCGCAACGAGGCGGCGCAGCGCGAACTCCAGCGCGGCCAGGACGGCAGCGAAATCCGCTCGGTCGAACTCGAGCGTGCGATCGCCGAAGGCATCACCCTCATCGAGCGGCGCGACGCGATGGAATTTTTCCGCGAATGCGCCGCCGAGCAATATCGCATCCATGCCCGCAAAGCCTGGGTCCCGCGCACCGGTTCGCGCATCCGTCACCAGACGATGACCGCGGCGGTGATCGACAGCCGCGACTTCATGGACAAGAGGCTCCGCGAAAAGGCCAGGGCTTTGATCCCCGAGGGCACGCGCATCGCTTTTTCGGGCGGTCCTTCCTGCAACGATCATCAGCATATCTGGTCGGCGCTCGACCGGGTGCATGCCCGCCATGCCGACATGGTCCTTCTCCACGGCGCGACCCCGACCGGCGCCGAGCGCGCCGCCGCCTGCTGGGCCGACGCGCGCAAGGTTCCGCAGGTCGCGTTCCGCCCCGACTGGAACCGCGACAAAAAGGCCGCGCCCTTCAAGCGCAACGAGCGGCTGATCGACGCCATGCCCGCCGGGCTCATCGTTTTCTCGGGCACCGGCATCCAGGACAATCTCGTCGACAAGGCGCGCGCGTTCGGCATCCCGGTCTGGGATTTCCGTATCCGCGAGGCACCATGAGGTGCCGAATTGGACCTGACCGCGCTTGCCATCGGGCGAGCATGTGACCACAGAAGGAACGAGCGATGCGTACCGATCTCGATCATCTCCCGGCCAACAAGCAGCGCGAGCTCGAGCGCGTGAAGGCGATCATCTTCGAAGAATTCGAGGATGCCTTGGCGCTCGGCACGATGAGCTGGAAGAAGAAGGGCCGGATCGACAAGATCATCCTCTACGGCAGTTATGCGCGCGGCGGCTGGGTCGACGAGCCGCACACCGCCAAGGGCTATCGCTCGGACTTCGATCTCCTCATCATCGTCAACGACAAGAGGCTGACCGACAAGGTCGACTTCTGGGCCAAGCTCGACGACCGGCTGACCCGCGAGCTCGCGATCGACAAGACGCTGCACACGCCGGTGAACTTCATCGTCCACACGCTACAGGAGGTGAACGACGGGCTCGCGCACGGGCGCTATTTCTTCATGGATGTCGCGCGCGACGGGATCGCGCTCTACGAATATGACGACAAGGAATTGCACAAACCGAAGCCGAAGACGCCCGAGCAGGCATTGGCGATGGCACGGGAGTATTTTGAGGAGTGGTTTCCAGCGGCTATGCGTCGCCAGGATTTCGTAAAGTTCGGCATCGAGCGGGGGCATCTGAAAGAGACAGCCTTTGAGCTGCATCAGACGGCGGAAACTTTGTACCACTGTGTTTTGCTGGTCTGCACCTTTTACACACCGCACGTGCACAATCTTGGCTTTTTGCGGACGCAGGCTGAACGCATCGACATGCGTCTCGTCGATGCCTGGCCGCGCGACCTGAAGGCTGACCGGGCGCGGTTCGAAAAGCTGAAGGAAGCCTATGTGAAGGCGCGCTATTCGAAACATTATCGGATCAGCGAGGAAGATTTGCTCTGGCTCGCCGGGCGTGTTGAGGAGCTTGGCCAGGCAGTGCATGCCATTTGCGCGGAACGTATCGCAGAGATGGAAGCTCGTGCCGGCGCGTAGCGGCTTCCGGGCTCTATCTTTTTCCTTTGCGAAATCGCTTTACAGCAGGTCGATATTTTCGCGCAGCATCGAGGCGAGCTTGGGTAGGCCTTTCTTCTGCAGATCGAAGATGAACTCGCTCGGCGTGAAGGGCGGCCGGGCGTAGCAGCGCCGCATCGTCGCAAGCGCGGACAGGGCCTCGGTCGGATAAAGTTCGAATGTGCTCGCGAGGAAATCGTCGGCCGAGACCGCGCTGATCCCATATTCCTTGAGCTTCACGTCCGGGAAATCTTTCAGATTCTCGGTCACGATATGCTCGGCACCGGCTCGGATCGCCGTCGCCAGGACATGACGATCGTCAGCGTCTGGCAGATCGAGACTGTCGATCAGGTCCGCGCCGCCGGTCACGCACCCTTCGGGAAAGGCGATCCGCATCGCCGTGATTTGTGCATCGATGCTGGCCTCATAACCGGGCTTCTGGCCAAGGAGGTTGCGGCGCCATTCGTCGAGGATTGTTGGCGACCAACGCGCGCGAAACAGCCCTGCCTCGGCGAACCGAAGCAGGGCGTCCCTTACCCTGAACGGATAGAGCACATTGGCGTCGAGAACGACGACGAAGCGATCGGCTATGCACCTCAATCCGCATCGAACTCCTGGCCAAGGCGCTGAAGATCGGAAAGTGCGCCGCTTCGCTCCGTATCGCGCTGCGCTCGAAACGCGAGCACGTCGCTCGCCCGCACGCGTCGGTGCGATCCGACCTTGTGGAACGGTATCTTCCCGTCGCTCAGCATCGACACCAAGAAGGGACGCGACACGTTCAACAGGTCGGCCGCTTCCTTCGTCGTCAATTCCGCTCCATATGGAACGAACGTGACCATTTCGCCGCGGGCAACATGTGTCAGCACATCGAGAATCAGTTGTCCGAGGGCCGGCGACAGATCCACCTCGGCCCGGTTCCCGTTTCGTTGTACGGAGAAGGGAAGGCCCTTGGGCGTGAGTGCCTTGGCAAGCGCACGCGCAGCCTCCGAGGCCTGCCGCACTTCCGTTTCGGTAGGGGGCCGCTGGGAAAGCTCCTGATCGCTCATATCATTCTCCTCGCTGCCGGGGCCGACTATATATATAGCCGGATCAGCAAACGCAATAAGTGAAATATGTGCAATAAACGTAAACGTGTGTGAATGGTTGCTGAAGCGCCTGTTATGGCAGGTCTGGGCCAGTCGATGTCCGAAGCGTGAGGGGGCTGCAAGGGCAAGACGGGGTCGGCTATGCGCCTCACCTAAGCCGTTGCCGCACTCAAAACCGTCTGCTGAAACCGGTCGTTCCTTATCGCCGGAGCGGGGGGTTAACAACGCGCCTGATGTCGGGCATTGCGACTGGCGCTGATTTCGTACGCGACTGGGTTCATCGGTAATTACGCCGACGCCGCTAATCACCAGCTTTTCCCGCCGACCGAAGGCTAATCGCAATTCTAACGGGCGCCGGCAAACGGCCTGTTCAGGCTTGATATGGTAACGATTTAGGATGCGATCCGTAGCATAACGGGTTAGGACTTTTGCATGGGTGTTGTCACCGCCATTGACCGCGACCCGCTGATGGCGGGCTTCTACAGCATCGGGGACGCGACCCGACTGCTGGGGGTGTCGCATGCTGCCAAGCTCCGGGGGTGGATTAATGGCTGGCCAAACAGTAATTCCGGGCCCATCGTCGATCGGGATTTCAAGAAGACCTCGACGGTCAGCTTTCTTGACCTGATGGAACTTCGATTTGTCGAATATTTTCGTGGGGTCGGGGTGTCCATGCCGACGTTGCGCAAGGCCGCCGAAATGGCCCGGAAGGAGTGGAGCGTTCAACACCCGTTCGCGCTGTCGAATGTGAAATATTTGACAGATAGGCGTAACGTGATCGCTCAGGCTTCCGAAGCCTTGGACGACAAGCAAACTTGGGAACTAGCGACCGGCCAATATCTGATCTGGGATACGATCGAGGCCAGCATCGCGAAGGGCATTGTCTTTAACCCGGCCACGCATCTGGCATCGCGTTGGCAGCCCCGTCCCGGTGATCATCCGGATATCGTTCTTGATCCGGCGCGCGCTTTCGGGAAACCGATTGTGGATAGCGCGGGCATCCCCACCGATGCACTTTTCCGGCAGTGGAAAGCGGAAGACGGCAACTTCGACCGTGTCGCGCGATGGTTTGAAGTGTCGCGGCAGCAAGTTGAAGGTGCTGTCCGCTTTGAACTAGATATGGCAAGTTGAGGGTCAGGGCGGACGAACATGTCGCCGAGGCGATTGTCAAAGCAGTCCGCGAGATTGCTTTGTCCGATAGCTGGACTCTCGATTCGGTAGTCAGCGCCCGTCAAAAAGGAAAATCAGACGTCCACTGGATCACCGAGTTTATGGCTGGAGGCGGGCACGCTATCCTGACGGCTGATCGCGATTTTCTCGACAACGCGCCTCAGGTGGAGGCGGTTTTCAAGACTGGCGCCAAGGTTATTCACCTGCCAGCGAAATGGGGTCAGGCTCGCGGGACGCTTCAAGCAGCGCATATCCTGATGTGGTGGGGCCGAATCGAGTCCTGCATAACCTCGATGCAAGTACGGCAATGCTTCCGGCCTCCATGGAATATCGCGGAGACCGGCATGCTTCAGCAAATCACGATCGATTTTCAGTCGGCTCAGAAAAAGATGGAAAAGGCGCGGAAAAAGGGAAAAGCCTAAGAGCCACGCATCGCTTGGGGGCAAAATGCGTAACCATCACTTAGCCTTAGCGGCCTTCTTGGGCTTCATTTCGCTCGGCGCTGACGTGACCCCCTGATTTTCCTCCAACAGTGATTAGAGTCCGGTCTTGAAGGAAGGACGGACAGATGAAGCGTTTGAGGTTTTCGGAAGAGCAGATCATCGGGGT
>NZ_JBOHHU010000005.1:0-83944 GCF_050725615.1 Sphingopyxis sp. | reverse complement strand
CACGATGTCAGCGTGTCTCGACTTCGCTCGACACGAACGGGTTGATGGGTTCGTTTAGCGCTTCTCGAACCGCACCAGCCCCGCACCCAGCTCATTCGCCCCTATCGCCAGTGCTTCGCCGCTCCAGTCGGCGACAAACACCGATTTGCGGTCCATGCCCGCAGGCAGGGTCGCACGATTGCCCTCGATCACCAGCCCGCGCGACGGGTTCTTGCGTTCCTCGGCGGCGACCGCGATCAGCGCCGAATAATTTTCCTTGTCGCGGCCCTGCACGAACATGTTGTTCGCGATCCGCCCGACCGATCCCGACGGCAGGTCGATCATATAGTTGGTCGCCGTCCCCTGCGTATCGTCGAAGCTGTTGTCGCGCACGTCGACCACGATCCCACGCGACTTGAAATAATGGCCGCCGCTGCCCTTTTCGAAGCGCGTCCGCGTGACGATCACGCGGCCATAGATGCCGGTGTAGACGCTGTGCGCGCAGCTCAGCCCCCGGTCGCAGCGACCGAGGCGCGAGAAGGTCGAGCGGTCGATGGTCAGCGTCGCCTCGGGGTCGTCGGCGGTCAATATGCCTTCCTCGCTGTTACGGAACAGGCTGTTGGCGATGTCGAGATCGCTTTTTTCGAGCCGGATGCCCGCGCCATTGCCGTCGGGCACGCGCATGTTCTGGAACACGATCCCGTCGACCTTCGCGCCCGCGCCGCGCAGCACCAGCGCCGCCTTGCCCTCACAGGTCACGCCGTCGAAGATCGCGCGCCCGGGTTCGGCGGCGACGAAGGCGATGCGTCCCGCCGTCTGCACCGCGCAGTCGCGATGATAGCCGGACGCGATGCTGATAGTCCCCTGCCCGTCGCCGATCGCATCGACCGCATCCTGCAGGCGCGAATAGCCCCGGCCGTCGATGCTGTAGGGCGCGCTGCCGGTCTGGGCGGGCGCGGGGGCGGCAACGACCACGGCAGCGATGAGCAGCGCGGTGATCAGGCTGGGACGAATGCGGATCATGCCAAGACCATAGGCGAAACGGGCGCGCCAGTCGTTTGCAAGGCTGGTTAACGGGCGGCGCGTCCCGAAAGCGGACGCCCCCGATCACGCGGGTTAACGCCAGGGCTGGATCACCATGTCAGGCGAATAATAGGTCAGATATTGCGCGAGCCGTGGCTGGTTCGAACGGTTCGGGCTCGCCGCATGGGGCAGGTCCTGGCGCCAGATGATCAGGTCGCCCGCGTGGCCCGCGACATGCTTTACATCGGCCGACAGATCGACCTCGCGCGGGTTGGCGCCGTTCAGCCCGGCGAGCCAGCCATCGATGCGCTTGTGGAAACCGGGGACGCAGCGGAACGCGCCTTGATCGGCTTCGGTGTCGGTCAGATAGAGCACCGCCTGCGTATGAAACGGGATCGGTTGGACGAGGCTCGCGTCCCAATGGATATCCGAACCGCTGAACGGATGGCCGGGGCGCTCGGGCGGGTTGAAGCCCATGCGGTCGATGATCACCCACAGATTTTCGGCGCCCCAGAGCTGGGCGAACGCCTTATGGACACGCGGGCTGCGGCGCGCGGCTTCGAGCGCGGGGCTCTGGAAATGCGGGACCATGATGCCGTTCGTTTTGGCGCTGTACCAGCTTTCGACATCGTCGGGCGAGGCCTCGATCACCTGCCACAGCAGCGCCTTGACGGCGTCAATCTCCTCCGCCGAAATCGCATCGGGCAGGATGACATAGCCATGCTCGTCCCAGTGCGCGAGCGCGGCTTCGTCGAGCACATCGGGCATCGCCGCGATCGCATCGAGCGCCGCCTGCGCGTCTTCGCCCGGTGCCATTTCATAGAGCCAGGCGTGAAAGCGGTCGACCAGCAGCGGGTCGGGCGCACCGGCGGTTTCGATTATCCACGCCTGAAAGCCCGCATAGTCCGGCTTCACCAGATAGAGCTGCTCGAACACCTGCTGATTGCCGAGCCCCAATGTGTCGAGCAGCAGCTTGCCGACCATCTCGTCGAGCGGTGGTCCCTTGCCGCTGTGCGACGCCCAAAATTCCTCCAGACAGGCGATTTCAAGCACTTCGGACATGATCGGCTTTCGTCAATCCAGATTGGGGCGCAGCCAGCGCGTCGCGGTCTCGATATCGACCCCGCGCCTTTGTGCATAGTCCTCAAGCTGGTCGCTGCCGATCCGCGCCACCCCGAAATACTGGCTTTCGGGGTGCCCGAAATAGAAACCGCTGACCGCCGCGGTGGGCAGCATCGCAAAGCTTTCGGTGAGCACCAGCCCGGCATTGTCGCCCGCCGCGAGCAGGTCGAACAGGATCGGTTTCAGGCTGTGGTCGGGGCACGCCGGATAGCCCGGCGCCGGACGGATGCCGCGATATTCCTCCTTGATCAGCGCCTCGTTGGTCAGCTGCTCGCCGGGCGCATAGCCCCACAAGGTGGTGCGGACATGCTGGTGCAGTCGCTCGGCGAACGCCTCGGCAAAGCGGTCGGCGAGCGCCTTCAGCAAGATGTCCGAATAATCGTCCTTGTCGGCGCGGAAGCGTTCCGAAAACGGCTCGATGCCGTGGATGCCGACGGCGAAGCCGCCCATCCAGTCGCCCGCCGGATCGATGAAGTCGGCGAGGCACATATTGGCGCGGTCGCGGCTCTTCTTGATCTGCTGGCGCAGGAAGGGGAGCGTCACATGGCGCTCTTCCTCGGCGAGATGGATCGTCACGCTGTCGCCGTCGCGCGCGCAAGGCCAAAGGCCGCACACGCCGCGCGCGGTCAGCCACTTTTCGGCGATCAACTGGTCGAGCATCGCGTCGGCGTCGGCCTTCAGGGCCTGCGCGGTCTCGCCGACCACCTCATCGTCCATGATCGACGGCCATGTGCCGTGGAGTTCCCAGGCGCGGAAGAAGGGCGTCCAGTCGATGCAGTCGCGCAAATCCTCGAGCGACCAGTCGTCGAAGCGGTGCAGCCCTGGCTGGAGCGGCGGTGCGGGCTTGTCGCTGAGATAGGCGTCGTAATAATTGGCGCGCGCCTCTTCGAGCGTGTGGAGCACGCTCTGCCCCTTGCCCGCGCGCACGTCGCGGACATGGGCATAATCGTCCTTGAAACCCTTCACATAGGCGTCGCGCCCGGTGTCGCTGACCAGCGCGGTCGCGACCCCGACCGCGCGGCTCGCGTCGAGCACGTGCAGCACCGGCCCGGCATAGGCGGGATCGATGCGCAGCGCGGTATGGACCTTCGACGTCGTCGCGCCGCCGATCAGCAGCGGCATCGTCATGCCCGCGCGCTGCATTTCCTCGGCCACCGTCACCATCTCGTCGAGCGAGGGGGTGATCAGGCCCGACAGACCGATGATGTCGGCGTCATTCTCGTTCGCCGCTTCCAGGATCTTGGACCAGGGCACCATGACCCCAAGATCGACGATCTCGAAGCCGTTGCACTGGAGCACGACGCCGACGATATTCTTGCCGATGTCGTGGACGTCGCCCTTGACGGTCGCCATCACGACCTTGCCCTTGCCCTTCGCGCCCGGTTCCTTCGACGCCTCGATGAAGGGCAGCAGATGCGCCACCGCCTTCTTCATCACGCGCGCCGATTTCACCACCTGCGGCAGGAACATCTTGCCCGATCCGAACAGGTCGCCGACGACGTTCATACCGTCCATCAATGGCCCTTCGATCACTTCAATCGGGCGCGGCAGCAGCAGGCGCATTTCCTCGGTATCGTCGACGACATGGGCGTCGATACCCTTGACCAGCGCATGTTCGAGCCGCTTGGCGACCGGCCAGCCGCGCCATTCCTCGGCGGCCTTTTCCTGCGCCGGATTACTGCCCTTATAGCGTTCGGCGAGCGCGATCAGCCGCTCGGTCGGCGATTCCACCTCTCCTTCAACCTTGCGGTTGAGCACAACATCCTCGACCGCCTGCCGCAGTTCGGGATCGATCGTGTCATAGACGTCGAGCTGCCCCGCGTTGACGATCGCCATGTCGAGCCCGGCGGGGATCGCATAATAGAGGAAGACGCTGTGCATCGCGCGGCGCACGGTCTCGTTGCCGCGAAAGCCGAAGCTGAGGTTGGAGAGGCCGCCCGAAAAATGGACATGCGGGCAGCGAATACGGATTTCCTTCACCGCCTCGATGAAGTCGACCGCATAATTGTCATGCTCTTCCAGACCCGTCGCGACCGCGAAGACATTGGGATCGAAGATGATGTCCTCGGGCGGGAAACCGATCGTCATCAGCAGCTTGTAGGCACGCTCGCAGATTTCGATCTTGCGCTCGCGGGTGTCCGCCTGCCCGACCTCGTCGAACGCCATGACGACGACCGCGGCGCCATAGGCCATGCATTTGCGCGCATGGGCGAGGAACGGCTCTTCGCCTTCCTTCATGCTGATCGAATTGACGATCGGCTTGCCGGGGACGCATTTGAGGCCGGCTTCGATCACGTCCCACTTCGAGCTGTCGATCATCACCGGCACGCGCGCGATATCGGGTTCGGCGGCGATGAGCTTCAAAAAGGTCGTCATCGCATATTCGGCGTCGAGCAGGCCTTCGTCCATGTTGACGTCGATGATCTGCGCGCCATTCTCGACCTGCTGGCGCGCGACCTCGACCGCTGCGGTGTAGTCGTCGGCGAGGATCAGCTTCTTGAACGCCGCCGAACCGGTGACGTTGGTGCGCTCGCCGATATTGACGAAGGTGGAGGAGGCGGCGGGAGTGTCGGTCATCTCGATCTTCTTCTCCCCTCCCGCTTGCGGGAGGGTCGGGGGAGGGCTTGTATGATTCACGGGCGGCGCTGGAGAGGAGCAGGCCCTCCCCTAACCCCTCCCGCAAGCGGGAGGGGAACTAGGCCGCCATCGTGAAGGGCTCCAGCCCGGCGAGCCTTGTCCGCACCGCCACCTCGGGCAGCGCGCGCGCGGGCAATCCTTCGACCGCCTTCGCGATCGCGGCGATATGCGTCGGGGTCGAGCCGCAGCAGCCGCCGAGGATGTTGACCTGTCCATGACCCGCCCATTCGCCGACCAGCCCGGCGGTGGTATCGGGCATTTCGTCATATTGGCCGAGTTCGTTGGGCAGGCCCGCGTTGGGATAGACCATGATCAACGTGTCGGCGATCTCGCTGAGCGTCTTGACGTGCGGGCGCAGCTGCGTCGCGCCGAAGGAGCAGTTGAGCCCGATCGTCAGCGGCCGCGCATGGCGAACGGCGTGCCAGAAGGCCTCGACCGTATGGCCCGACAGGTTACGGCCCGACAGGTCGGTCAACGTCATCGACAGCATGATCGGCAGGTCGCGGCCCAGCGCGTCGCCGGCCTCGATCGCCGCCATGATCCCGGCCTTGGCGTTGAGCGTGTCGAAGATCGTCTCGATCAGGATGAAATCCACCCCGCCCTCGACCAGCGCGTCGATCTGTTCGCGGTACACCTCTTTCAGATGATCGAAGTCGATCTCGCGAAAGCCGGGGTCGTTGACGTCGGGCGACAGCGACAGCGTCTTGTTGGTCGGCCCGATCGCCCCGGCGACGAAGCGCGGGCGGCCGTCTTTCGCCCGGAACTCGTCGGCGACGCGGCGCGCCATCCGGGCGCTTTCGACATTGATCTCGCGCACCAGATGTTCGGCGCCATAATCGGCCTGGCTGATCCGGTTGGCGCTGAAGGTGTTGGTCTCGGCAATGTCCGCCCCCGCCTCGAAATAGGCGCGGTGGATGCTTTCGGGCACGTCGGGCCGGGTCAGCGCGAGAATGTCGTTATTGCCCTTCTGATCGTGGGACAATCCCAGCGTTCCGGCATAGTCGGCCTCGGACAATTTCCAGTTCTGGATTTCGGTCCCGAACGCGCCGTCGGTGATCAGGATGCGATCCTTGGCGGCCGCCAGCAAGGCTTCACGAGCGATGGTCATGCGGCTTTCTCCGTTGCGGGCGCCGCCGGGCGGACCCCCAGCATATGGCAGATCGCATAGCTGAGTTCGGCCCGGTTGAGCGTGTAGAAATGGAAGTCGCGGACCCCGCCCGCATAGAGGCGGCGGCAGAGTTCGGCGGCGGTGGTCGCAGCAACGAGCTGGCGCGCGGCGGGCAAGTCGTCGAGTCCCTCGAACAGCGACGCCAGCCAGCGCGGCACGTCGGTGCCGCACATCGCCGACATGCGCTGGATCGCGGCAAAATTGCTGACCGGCATGATCCCGGGCAGGATGGGCGCGCTGATCCCCGCCGCCGCCGCCGCATCGCGAAAGCGGAAGAAAGTGTCGGGTTCGAAGAAGAATTGCGTCATCGCTCGCGTCGCCCCGGCGTCGAGCTTGCGCTTGAGATTGTCGAGATCGGCCGCCGGGCTCAGCGCCTCCGGATGCATTTCGGGATTGGCGGCGACCGAGATTTCAAACGGCGCGATCTCGAGCAGCCCCGACACCAGTTCGGCGGCGCAGCTATAACCGTCGGGATGGGCGCGGAAGCTCTCGCCCTTCACCGGCGGGTCGCCGCGGAGCGCGACGATGTGGCGAATGCCCGCATCCCAATAGGCCTGCGCCACCTCGGCGATCTCGTCGCGGCTGGCGTCGACGCAGGTCAGGTGCGCGGCGGCGGGGATGCCGGTTTCCTGGACGATCCGCGCGACGGTCGCATGGGTGCGCTCACGCGTCGATCCGCCCGCGCCATAGGTCACCGACACGAAGTTCGGCCCGAGCGGTTCGAGGGTGCGGATCGAGTCCCACAAGGTCTCGCCCATCTTCTCGGTCTTCGGCGGGAAAAATTCGAAGCTGATGCCGACGTCGCCGGCGAGTCCGGCGAACAGCGGCGACGCGGCGGCGCGATGCGCCTCCGACAGCGAATTGAGATTGGTCGTCATGCCGCAAGCCTTTTGCGCTGTCCGTCCTGCTGGACCGGAGATTGATCTTCGTCGCTGCGGCGACGGCCAAGCCAGAGCTTGACCGCAAGGTCGCCGCCTTCGAGCGTCTGCGAGTTTTCGAGCACCATGCCCGCCGAGGCGAACCAGCCGCGGATCTGCGCGTCCGAAAAGCCGAGGCGGGCGTGCGCCGCGAGCGTGCGCATCTCCTCATCCTCGTGCGGGGCGAAATCGACGATCAGCAGATGGCCGCCGCCGCGCAGCACCCGGCTCGCCTCGGCGATCACCCGGTCGGGTTCGTGCGCGAAGTGCAAGGCCTGATGTACCACGATGCTGTCGATGCTCGCGTCGGCGAGCGGCAGGTCGAGGAAATCGCCCTGCACCAGGTCGATCGGCACCGGCTGGTCCGCCAGCTTGGCGCGCGCGATGCGCAGCATTTCGGGGCTGCGGTCGAGCGCGGTGATGCGACGGACGCTCGGCGCGAAGATCTCGGCCATGCGGCCGGTGCCGGTGCCGATGTCGAGCAGATGACCGAGCCGGCGGTTGTGCATCAGCGCCAGCATCGCCGCCTCGACCTCGCTTTCGGGGATATGGCGCGAGCGGATCGCATCCCATTCGGCGGCATGGTCGGCGAAATAGCGTTCGGCGACCGCCGCGCGTTCGGTCCGCACGGCGGCAAGCCGCTGCGCGTCATAACCGATGATCAACGCCTCGCGCGGCGAAAAGGGCCAGAGTTCGGCGCGGGCCAGAATCTGGCCTACCGGCCCGCCCTCGGCGATCCGCAGAAAGACCCAGCTCCCTTCGCGGCG
This sequence comes from Sphingopyxis sp., assembly GCF_050725615.1. Taxonomy (GTDB): domain Bacteria; phylum Pseudomonadota; class Alphaproteobacteria; order Sphingomonadales; family Sphingomonadaceae; genus Sphingopyxis. The sequence continues at coordinate 76,331 of NZ_JBOHHU010000005.1, read as the reverse complement.
ACGCTCGATGATCCCGGCGTCGGCGAGGATGCGAACATGGCGCGAAACGCGCGGCTGGCTTTGCTCGAGAACGACGGCGAGTTCGCCGATCGCCAGCTCCATCTCGCGCAGCAGGGCGACGACTCGCAAGCGGGTCGGATCGGCAAGGGCACGAAAAATGTCGAGCAACTCGGTCATTTAGAGACATATAAAGATTTCTTTATATCCAGTCAACCGAGCGCCGCGCCCTATTTCCGGCGTCTTGCGCCAAGATGAACGAGCGCCTTGTCTCATTTGCGCCGGAGCACGCAAAAACCCCGTTGCACCGCTTTTTGCGAAATTGTAGCGGTGAAGACGGTTGGCAATTCGCCGGGTCGGAATGGACCGTATCCGGAATGCTACCGATCAGTTCACTCGAGAGGGGTATTCCCATATGAAAAAGACCATCACTCTGTCGCTCGTCCTCGCCGCCTCGCTGGGCCTCGCCGCTTGCGGCGAAAAGAAGGCTGACGAAGCCGCGACCCCGGAAGCAACGACCGAAGCAACCACCGAAGGTGCTGCTGACGGCGCGATGGACGCCGCTGCCGGTGCTGCCGACGCGACCGCCGCTGCCGCTGGTGAAGCCGCCGACGCCGCGACCGGCGCTGCCGACAAGGCTGGCGAAGCCGCCGACAAGGCCGGCGAAGCTGCCAAGGCTGCGACCGAAGCGACCGACGCCGCCAAGGCTGCTGTCGACGCTGCCAAGAAGTAAGCTTCTGGCCGGCCTTTTGGTCGAAGGATTTGGGGGTCGTCGGCTTGCCGGCGGCCCCTTTTCCGTTTTGACGTTTTTTCGTTTTGGAACGGGAACGGCCTTCGCGCGTTGCGGCTGCGCGGTTGCCAACGACCCCGTGCGGAGTTAGTCCTGCACGCAAGGGGCCGGATGCCGGTCGCTTTGGTTTTGAAAGGAATATTCATGCGTAAACTCATCATCGCGTCGATCGCCGCTGCGGCTTTCAGCCTGACCGCCTGCTCGGAAAAGGCGAAGGAAGAAACCTCGGAAGCCGGCGCCGCCGTCGCCGATGACGCCGCCGCTGCGGGCGATGCCGTCGCCGCTGGCGCCGCCGATGCGGCCGACGCGACCGCCGACGCCGCCAAGGATGGCGCCGACGCCGTCGTCGGTGCCGCCGACAAGGCCGGCAATGCCGTCGAAGGCACGGTCAACGCCGCTGGCGACGCCGCCGCCAAGGCCGGCGACAAGATCAAGGAAGAAACCGCCAAGGCCGAAGCCAACGACAAGAAGTAAGTCGTTGGCGCGCTGACGCGTGCTATGAAAGGGGCTCCATTCGCGTGCGGATGGGGCCCTTTTTGCGGGAGTGAGAGACGATGCCGAACCGCAAGACCGCCATGGCCGTGACCGCAGCGGCGCTGATCCTGGCCTCGGGGTGCAGCCGGACGGACAACGAGCCCGGGCCCGGCGGTGTGACCGTCAGCGAGGCCAAGGCGCTCGACGACGCCGCCGAAATGCTCGAAAGCCGCGACGGCACGGCAACCGCCGACCAGGATGCGACCAAGAAATAAGCGGCTTTCGCTGGCGTCGTCCCGGCGCTAGACTGGCGGCGTCCCGCGACTGGCGCTGAAGATGGAGTCCCATCGGGAAGCGGGACGGACCATGGGTCCTGCGAGCCGCGCGCCTGGGTGATCCAACGCCAGCGCCAGGACACGCCCATGACCGATACCCAGCCCACCACCATCGTCTTCCTGCTCTTTCCGGGCATCACCCAGCTCGATTTCACCGCGCCCGCACAAGCCTTGTGCCGCATGCCCGGCGCTATACTCGTCGGGGCGGCGGCGAACCGCGATCCGATCGCCACCGACAGCGGTTTTGCAATCCTGCCGACGCATGATTTCGCGTCGGCGCCGCAAGCCGACATCCTCTGCATTCCCGGCGGGCATGGCGTCGTCGAAGCGCTGCGCGACCAAAGGACGATCGATTTCATCGCGGCACAGGCTGCGGACGCCGCCTGGGTGACGAGCGTGTGCACCGGCGCCTTCCTGCTCGGCCGGGCCGGATTGCTCGCGGGCAAACGCGCGACGACGCATTGGGGCTATACACATCTGTTGCCGCTGGTCGGCGCCGAATGGGTGAACGCGCGCGTCGTCGAGGACGGCAATGTCGTGACCAGCGGAGGCGTGACCTCGGGACTCGATTTCGCGCTAACGCTGATCGCGCGGCTGAAGGGCGATGCGATCGCGCAGGCAATCCAGCTCGCGATCGAATATGATCCCGCCCCGCCCTTCGCCGGCGGCCATCCCGATCACGCGCCTGCGGCGATCACCGCAGGGTTGAAGGCGCGGGTCTATGATGCGGCGGCGGCGCGCATGGAATCGGCGCTGGCGGCGGACGGCTAACGGCAGTCGGTCAGCGCAATTTCGAACAGCTGCGGCCAATATTTTCCGGTCACGAACAGGCGTTTCTTCTTCGCGTCCCACGCAATGCCGTTGAGCACCGAGTCGCCGCCCCTTGCCCCTGCGGTCTTTTTCAGGCCGGTGAGGTCGATGAAGGAGGTGACATCGCCGCTGGCGGGGTCGATGCGGACGATCGCGTCGGTCATCCAGACATTGGCCCAGATTTCGCCGTCGATCGTCTCTAGCTCGTTGAGCATCGCGAGCGGTGCGCCGGCGAAACGCACCGTTACCTTGCCCTTTTCGGTCATCGTCGTGGGGTCGAAGAAGCGCAGGTCCGGCGTGCCGTCGCTCAGCACGAGGTCGTCGCCGCGCAGCGTCACGCCCCAGCCCTCGCCCTTGTAGCGGAAATTGCCGATCGGCTTGAGATCCTTGAGCCGCCAGCGGTGGCCGACCCCGCCCTGCCAGGTGACGCCGATGATCTGGTCCCGCCAGCGGACGATGCCTTCACCGAACTCGTCGGCGGGCAAGGCCTTTTCGGCGAGCGCCTTGCCGGTCGCGAGGTCGAGCCGCGCGATCCGTGAGCGGCCATATTGGCCGGTGCCTTCGTACAGATGGCCGTCGTGCCAGAAGAGCCCCTGGGTGAAGCTGGTGCGGTCGTGCGGATAGGTCTGGACGATGCGATAGCCGCAGCGCGGAACCGCCGGCGGCGCAGGCTCGGTTGCCGTCGGGGCCGCCGTCGGCGGCGTGGCCACGGCGGGCAGCGCCAGCAGCGACGCGGCGACCAGAAGCAGGCGCCGCAGGGTCATGCCACCACCGGCGAAGGCGCGGTCGCCGCGCGCCGACGATCCTCGAGCCGCGCATAGGTCGCGAGCAGGGGCGCGGCGGCGGCGCGCAGTTCGGGCGATGCCTCGCGCTGCTTGGCCTCCGAATCGCCCGCGAAAGCCTGCGTCGGAACCTTTGAATAGCGTGTGCCGGCCGCGACGATCTTTTCCAATGCCGCCGCGTCGGGTTCGACCCCAAAATGCGGCAACAGCGCGTCGGCGAGCGCGCCGGGAAGCTGCTCATAGTTGAGGAGCAGGCAGTCTTCATCGATCGCATCGGCGGCCGAACGGCAGATCCGGTCGAGAATCCACGCCGCATAATTGTCCGACGCGGCGGCGTCGGCCGCATCGACGCCATAGGCGTCGAGCGGCAGCACCCCCGGCCGGACGTGCATGCCGGGGCGGCGCTGCTGCGACACCAGCACCTCGACCGGGTCGCGATAGAGGAAAGTCCAGGGCGTGTCGGGCCACACCCCGCGCAGCAGCGGCAGCACGAAACAGTGCCAGGCATCGAGCTTGAGGAAACGGTGCCGTGCCTGCCCGTCGCGGTCGCGGGTCAGCGCGCCCGCCATCGCGCGGATCATCACCGGCGACAGCGTGCCGCGCCCGACAAGCTGGATCATCGTGTCGAGCACCGGGGGTTCGGCCACGACGATATGCCCGGGCGCCGCGCCGAGCATCTGGCCGGCCAGCGTCGAGCCGCAGCGCGACATATGATAGACGATGCCATCGGGCGCGGGGGCGTCGGCGAAGGGTTCGAGCGCCGCCAGCGGCGTCGCGCAGCGCATCAGCCGGTTGAACGGCAACAAGCGCACCTTGCGCCATGTTTCCTCGAAAAAGGGATCGGTGAGCGGCAAGCCCGCGAAATGCAGCCATTCGACGGCGATCGCGCCCTGATAACCGAGAAGGTCGACCGGCAGCCAGTGGCGCGGCGGTGCCTCGGCCAGCCGGAGCGCCGGAAGCTGCTGTTCCATTTGCGGGGTCGCGGCGCGGGCGAGCCCGGCAGCGAAGGTATCGCGGGCGATCGGCAAACCCAGCCCCGCAGCATAAGCGGTGATCGCATCGAGAAACGCCGCCGTGTCGGCGATCGGCGCAAGCCGGAGCTGCGCCGCCTCATCGGCGAGCAGCGCGGCGCGAAGGCGGTCGATGGGGGGCGCGGTGGTCATGGACATGGTCTCTAATGGGCGAACGCCCTGGCAACAAGCTTCTCCCCTCCCGCTTGCGGGAGGGGTCGGGGGAGGGCCTGTTGCCCAGCGCCGAGTCATATCCGACACGCCCTCCCCTAGCCCCTCCCGCAAGCGGGACGCGGACAAAAGGAAAGGGCCGGGAGATCGCTCTCCCGGCCCTTCCTGTCAGCTTGCGCCGAGCGATGGGTGCAGAGGACTTAGAAGTCCATGCCGCCCATGCCGCCCATGCCGCCGCCGCCCATGGGCATGGCGGGCTTGTCGTCGGGCGTTTCGGCGATGCCGGCTTCGGTGGTGATCAAGAGACCGGCAACCGAAGCGGCGTCCTGCAGCGCGGTGCGGACGACCTTGGTCGGGTCGATGACACCGGCCTTGACTAGGTCTTCATAGACGTCGGTCGAGGCGTTGAAGCCGAAGTTGCTGTCGTTCTGGTCGAACAGCTTGCCCGCGACGACACCGCCGTCGAAGCCCGCGTTTTCGGCGATCTGGCGAACCGGAGCCTGCAGCGCACGACGGATGATGTCGATGCCGCGAGTCTGGTCTTCGTTGACGCCCGACATGCCGTCGAGAGCCTTGGTCGCGTACAGCAGCGCGGTACCGCCGCCGGGGACGATGCCTTCTTCAACCGCAGCGCGGGTCGCGTGGAGAGCGTCGTCGACGCGATCCTTGCGTTCCTTCACTTCGACTTCCGACGCGCCGCCGACCTTGATCACCGCAACGCCGCCGGCGAGCTTCGCCAGACGTTCCTGCAGCTTTTCCTTGTCGTAATCGCTGGTCGTGGTTTCGATCTGCGCGCGGATCTGTTCGACGCGACCCTTGATCGCATCGGCTTCACCGGCACCGTCGACGATGGTGGTGTTGTCCTTGTCGATTGTGACGCGCTTGGCCTGGCCGAGCATGGCGAGCGTGACGCTTTCCAGCTTGATGCCCAGGTCTTCGCTGATCATTTCACCGGCGGTGAGGATCGCGATGTCCTGCAGCATCGCCTTGCGGCGATCGCCGAAGCCCGGCGCCTTGACGGCCGCGACCTTCAGGCCGCCGCGCAGGCGGTTGACCACCAGCGTAGCGAGCGCTTCGCCTTCGATGTCCTCGGCGATGATCAGCAGCGGACGGCCCGACTGCACCACGGCTTCGAGGATCGGCAGCATCGCCTGCAGGTTCGAGAGCTTCTTTTCGAAGATCAGGATGTAGGGATCGGCCAGCTCGACGAGCATCTTTTCCGGGTTGGTGATGAAATAGGGGCTCAGATAGCCGCGGTCGAACTGCATGCCTTCGACGACATCGAGTTCGAAATCGAGGCCCTTGGCTTCCTCGACGGTGATCACGCCTTCCTTGCCGACCTTGTCCATGGCTTCGGCGATCTTCTCACCGACTTCCTTGTCGCCATTGGCCGAGATGATGCCGACCTGGGCGATTTCAGCGGTGCCCGAAACGGGCTTCGACTGCGCCTTGATCGTTTCGACAACCTTGGTGACCGCGAGGTCGATGCCGCGCTTCAGGTCCATCGGGTTCATGCCGGCGGCAACCGACTTCATGCCTTCGCGCACGATCGCCTGGGCGAGAACGGTCGCGGTGGTGGTGCCGTCGCCGGCCTTGTCGTTCGCCTTCGATGCGACTTCGCGCAGCATCTGGGCGCCCATATTCTCGAACTTGTCCTTGAGTTCGATTTCCTTGGCGACGGTGACGCCGTCCTTGGTGATGCGGGGCGCACCGAAGCTCTTGTCGATCACGACGTTGCGGCCCTTGGGACCGAGGGTGACCTTCACCGCGTCGGCGAGGGTGTCGACACCGCGCAGAATGCGCTCACGCGCGTCGCGCGAGAATTTGACGTCTTTAGCAGCCATGTGCTTGTTCCTTTGAAAATGAAAACCGCGGAAAACCGCGTAACTTCACACTGAAATCGCATCCGCAAGGGATGCCGGGACCCTTCAGGCGATGACGCCCAGAATGTCCGATTCCTTCATAATCAACAGCTCTTCGCCATCGACCTTGACTTCGGTGCCCGACCATTTGCCGAACAGGATGCGGTCGCCCGCCTTGACGTCGAGCGGGGTCACCTTGCCGTCGTCGGCGCGGGTGCCGGTGCCGACGGAGACGACTTCGCCTTCCTGCGGCTTTTCCTTGGCGGTGTCGGGGATGATGATGCCGCCGGCGGTCTTTTCTTCGGCTTCGATGCGGCGAACCAGCACGCGGTCGTGCAGAGGACGGAATTGCATGGATATCTCTCCAGAGGTGCAAATGATGTCGTTCTTAGCACTCACAAGGCGCGAGTGCTAACAGGCGGGCATATGGGTGGGAGTCCCATGGGCGTCAAGCGCCCGGGATCAAGTTTTTTGCGTCAGGCCGGAAGCAGGCCGAGACGGGCGCGCATCCGCCAGCGCAGCAGCAGCAACCCGGCGACCAGCACCAGCCCGACCGCCAGCCCGATCCATACGCCGACGCCGGCCCATGGAGTCCAGAAGCCGAGGTAGATCGCGGTGCCATAGCCGCCGATCCAGTAACCGCAGATCGCGATGATCATCGGCGTGCGCGTGTCCTGCAATCCGCGCAGCGCGCCCGCCGCCACCGCCTGCGCGCCGTCGAACAGCTGGAAGGCGGCGGCGACGACCAGGAACTGCAGCGCGAAGCCGACGAGCGCCGCGTTCTTTGCAGCATCGACATCGACATAGATCGACAGGACGAGCGACGGGAACAGCCACATCGTCAGCGCGGTCACGCCCATGAAGCCGATGCCGAGGATCATCGCCGCAGTGCCGGCATGGGCGATGCCGCGGTGGTCGCCCGCGCCATAAGCGAGGCCGACGCGGATCGTCGCCGCCTGCGCCACGCCGAACGGAATCTGGAAGGCCAGCGCCGCGACCTGCAGCGCGATCGTGTGCCCAGCCAGCTGCGCCTCGCCGATGCGGCCCATCAGGAAAGCGGCGCCGGTGAACAGACCCGCCTCGGCCAAAATGGTCAGCGCGATCGGCGCGCCGATGCGCAGCATGTCGAAGAAGCGCGTCCATTCGCTGCGCCACCAGTTGCCGAACAGGTGATAGCGCCGCAGCCGCCGGTCGGACTGGATGATGACGACATAGGCGAGCAGCATCAGCGTGCTGGTGATCACGCTGGATATCGCCGAGCCGTGCAGCCCGAGCGCGGGCATGCCGAGGTTGCCGAACACCAGCATCCAGTTGCCGAGCGCGTTCACGCCGAGCGCACCGAAGGTGATCGCGGTCGCGATCGTCGGGCGGCCGAGCGCCGAGACGAAGATGCGAAGCACGCTCGCCGCGATCATCGGGAACATGCCCCAGAGCAGGATGAGCAGGAAGCCCGCAGCGCGCGCCGACGTATCGGCGGCCTGGCCGGTTGCGAGCATGATCGGTCCGCCCGCCGCGCAAATGCCCATGAAGATCAGCGAGATCAGCGCGCTGAGCCAGAGCGCCATCCGCACCGTGCGCCGCACCTCGCGCACCGCATGTTTGCGGCGGCCAAGCTCGGCGGCGATCAGCGGCGCCGCTGCGCCGACAAGACCCGAGCCGGTCCACAGCAAGAGCCCGAAGATCGACACGCCGAGCGACGAGGCGGCGAGGGCGGCGTCGCCGAGCCGCGCCACGAAGATCACGTCGATCGCATGGACGAGCATCTGCAACAGGTTCGCGGCCGCCAGCGGCCAGGCGAGCGCCAGCGTTGCGCGAAATTCGGCGCGAAGACCCGACGGAACATCCGCGGTCAGGGGGGTAGCGGTCTGCAACACAGCCGGCCCGGATAGTCGCGGGTTGCGGGGGTTTCAATCGGGCGTTGGCGCCGGATCCAAGATTGTCGGCGATGGTGGCATATTGGCCACATTCCGCGATCACCGCAGGCCGGGGTGATAGGGCTCCATCAGATAGATTTCGACGCGCCGGTTCGTCGCGTCGCCTGGGTCGTGGCCGGGCAGCGGTTGCCCCGCGCCTTTGCCGGTCCAGGTCAATGTTCCTTCCGGAATCCCCTTCAGCGCGAGTTGTTCCGCCATTTTGATCGCCATGCCGGAGGCGTCGCGGCTGTTACCGCCCTTCTCCACATAACCCTCGACAACAACCAGCCCCGGACAATTCCTCCACGCGAGCCAGACGCGGTCGACCGTCTGCTTCCATTGCGGTTGCAGATCGGTACGTCCGGGCAAGGCGGCGATGCGATAGGGATTGGTTCCGGGGCACCGCGCGGGCTTGTCCTTTGCCGCCGCCACGGTCGCCGCCCGGGCGGCGTCGGGATCGTTCGGCGCAGCCACGCCTTGGGACGGACGTTCGGACCGCGCGCCGGCGATTGCGCCCTTTTGTGTCTGATCGCTGGTCGTGAAACGATCGAAAAGCGCGATCATCGCGAACAACAGCAGCACGGCGATTGCGACGGTCCAGCCGTGACGATGTATCCATGACGGCGGGGATATGGCGGCGGATTCGGTTGGCGCCGGTATCGGGATGGAGGGCGTCGGCGGCGCGATATCGGCTGCGGGCGCCGCGGCTTGCGCTATCGACAAGGCAGGCTCGGGCCGCATCAGCAGCGCCAGCCGCCGCTTTGCCTTGTCGCGCAGCGGATCGCCAAGGTTGCCCGCAATCCATGCGCGCCAGCAATCGGCGTCGGCCTGCTGTTCACAACCAACATAATCGCCGAGGCCGGGGCGACCGACGAGGCGACCGATGCGGCCGACGACCTGACGCCAGCCTTCGCTCGCCTGCCAGTCCCCATCGGAAGAAACGTCACGATGGTCGAACAGGTCGATCGCCTGGACCGACGCAAATTCGAGCGGCGGCAGGCAATCGTCGAGCCGGATCGCGACCAGCCGGTTCGCCTGACGTCCGGTGCGCGCCTCGGCGCGGATCCAGTCGCTGTCGGCGGCGCGTTCGGACCAGAGGACAAGCACCGCGCCGGCAGCGCGCACTTCGCGCTCGATCTCGCGGTCGAAATCGGTGCCGGGTTCGATATGCGCGTCGAACCACACCGACAATTCCAGATCGACGAGCGCGTTATAGATGGCGACGCAGCGCGGGCGCTCTTCGCGCTTGTAGCTGATAAAGACGTCGGTCATTGCTGCCCTAATGCATCACGCCGTCATTTGCTCCACTGCATCGCCATTTCGACCGCAAAAGCGATGAAGGTCGCGGTCAGCCCGACGACGAAAAGCCGATAGGCATAAGCCAGATAACGATATTTGCGCCGCGCGAGCACGATGCCGTTCTGATAGGTGTCGCGCAGCATCGTCTCGTACAAATCTTCCTCGGTGCGCAGCCGCGCCTTTACCGCCTGGATGAACTCATCCTCTTCCATCTGCTCGAACCGGCCGAAGAAGAGGATGTTGCTGTGATCCTTGCCGTCCTTATAGACCACCGGCGGCGCCTTGCCGACGCGCGGCAGCACCGCCGAAATCGCGAGCAGCGCCGACAGGAAGGAAAAAGTCGCGAGGATCGCGAGCGGGATGGCGAGCGCCCCCGCTCCCGCACGCGCCTGCCCGATCGCGAGGGTGAAGACGACGAAGGTCGCGCCCATCAGGATCGACGCCTTCTGGTCGGCCATTTGCGACAGCGTCATCGTCAACTGCTGGTTGGTGCGCACCAGATGAACCGCGTTCGGCGGAAAGCTGATCGCGGGCGGCGGCGCCGCTTTTGTCTCGCTGACCTTGTCGTCCATCGGCTTGCCCCTGCCATGCCTGTGCGGTGCGACCCGCAGCAGCGATGGCACGTCCGTCCGGCGCGGGCAAGATGCTGCCCGAATCCCGCCGCATTCGCTTGCCAAGCGGGGGACGGCGCGGCATGCCCGCGCGCAAGTTTATTTCCTTAAAGGGACGCACCCATGAGCACCGCCCTCACCGACCAGATCCACGGCCTGATCGAACCGTTCAACAAGAAGGGCGTCGAACTGACCGACGCCACGACCTTTGCCGGCGACCTCGAATGGGACAGCCTGACGGTGATGGATTTCGTCGCGGAAGTGGAAGACACCTTCGACATCATCATCAGCATGAACATGCAGGCCGAGATCGAAACCGTCGGCCAGCTGATCGCCGCGGTCGAAAAGCTGCAGGGCTGATCCGCCGATGACCGACCTCTTCTCGAAATTCGACCCGCTGATCCAGCAGCGCGAGGACCTGCTCGCCACCGGCGTCACCGATCCGTTCAGCCTGGTGATGGAGCGCGTCGTGTCGCCGACCGTCGCGATCTGCAACGGGCGCGAGACGATCCTGCTCGGCACGTACAACTATATGGGCATGACCTTCGACGAGGATGTCATCGCTGCGGGCAAGGACGCGCTCGACAAATTCGGCAGCGGCACCACCGGCAGCCGCGTCCTCAACGGCACCTATCAGGGGCACAAGGAGTGCGAAGAGGCGCTCAAGGAATTTTACGCCATGGATCATGCCATGGTGTTCTCGACCGGGTATCAGGCGAACCTCGGCATCATTTCGACGATCGCCGGCAAGGGCGACTATGTCATCCTCGACATCGACAGCCATGCGTCGATCTATGATGGCTGCGCGATGGGCAACGCCGAAATCGTCGCCTTCCGCCACAATGACGTCGAGGCGCTCGAAAAACGGCTGAAGCGCCTGCCCCCCGAGGCGGGCAAGCTCGTCGTGCTCGAAGGCGTCTATTCGATGCTCGGCGACATCGCGCCGCTCAAGGAGATGATCCGCGTCTCCAAGGAAAATGGCGCGATGGTGCTGGTCGACGAGGCGCATTCGATGGGCTTCATCGGCGAGCATGGCCGCGGCGTCGCCGAGGCGCAGGGCGTGATGGACGATGTCGACTTCATCATCGGCACCTTTTCGAAGAGCGTCGGCACCGTCGGCGGCTTCTGCGTCTCGAACCATCCGAAGTTCGAGATTTTGCGCCTCGTCTGCCGTCCCTATGTCTTCACCGCCTCGCTGCCCCCCAGCGTCGTCGCGACCGCCGCGACGAGCATCCGCAAGCTGATGCACGGGTCGAACAAGCGCGCGCATCTCTGGGAAAATTCGAAAACGCTGCACAAGGGGCTGCGCGATCTCGGCTTCACGCTCGGCACCGAGGAGCCGCAGTCGGCGATCATCGCCGTCATCATGCCCGACCTCGAAAAGGGCGCGATGATGTGGGAGGCGCTGCTCGAGGAGGGCCTTTACGTCAATCTCGCGCGCCCGCCGGCGACCCCGGCGGGCATGACGCTGCTGCGCTGTTCGCTCTGCGCCGAGCATAGCAGCGAGCAGGTCGGCGAGATCCTCGGCCGCTTCGAACGCGCGGGCAAGCGCGTCGGCATTATCGGCTGAACCGAGCGCGCGCGCCGACCAGCGGACTCCTTTTCGGGGCGAGTTGATTTGGCGGGCGGCTGGCGACTCGTTCGCGGCTTTGCGATGCCGCGCTTGTCCGGTAAAAGCATCGGGTGTTCGAGCGGGATTTTGACAGCGAAAGCGACAGTCGGCGGGAGCGGGTCCGCTTCTGGCTGACGATCGGCGTCGGAGCGATCCTGGTCGGGGTCGTCGTCGCCCTCGTCCTGCTCGTCACCCGCGCCAACGACAATTATGACCGCTCGCTCGGCTGGCAGGCGCACAGCCTGGAAGTGATCTCGCAAACGCGCAGCCTCGACGCGGCGCTGGCACGCTCGGAAGCGGCGCTCGGGCGCTTCGCGGTCGGGCTGCAGAAAGAGGATGGCCGCGTTTTCCAGCAGCAATGGGGTCTGGCGCAGCAATATCTGGCCTTGCTGCGGCGCAATGTCCGCGACAATCCCAAAGCCGCCGGTCTGGTCAAGCAGCTGACCACCGAACTCGACCGGCGCGGGGCCCAGCTCGGCGACGCGGCGCTCAGCGCCAATTACCGGCAGACCATCGCCGCGATCTCCAAATATAACGCCGCCGGCCATGACGCGGCGCTGGTCCGCATCGATCGGCTGCTGACCGAATTGATCCGCAATGAGCGGGCGCTGCTCACCGAACGCAACCGCATCGCGGCGGCGGACCGCGACAACCTGAGCCAGGCGATCCTGCTCTTCTCGCTGCTCGGGGCGGCAGCGGCGGTCATTGCGATCGCCGCGACCTTCTCGCTGATCCGCGCCGAGGGCGAACGGCGGCTGGCGCGCCGCGAGCAGCTCGCCGAGAGCGACCGCGCGACCCAGCTCGAAGCCGCGGTCGGCGACCGCACCGCCGAACTCGCGCAGGCGAACCTCGCGCTGCGCAACGAAATGACCGAGCGCGCCGTCGCCGAGGACCAGCTGCGCCAGGCGCAGAAGATGGAGGCGGTCGGCCAGCTGACCGGCGGCATCGCGCATGATTTCAACAATATGCTGGCGGTGGTGGTCGGCGGGCTCGAACTGGCGCAGCGCTGGCTGGTCGAGGCGCCCGACAAGGCGCAGCGGCATATCCACAACGCGCTCGACGGCGCCAACCGCGCCGCCGACCTGACCCGCCGCCTGCTCGCCTTTGCGCGGTCCGAACCGGCGCGGCCCGAAATGATGGTCGTCGACGACAGCATCGCCGCCTTTGCCGAGCTGATCGAACGCACAATCGGCGACCGCATCGCGCTGACCCTCGACCTGCGGACGCCCGGGCTCGCGGCGTGGCTCGACCGCCAGCAGTTCGAAAATGCGCTGCTCAACCTTGCGGTCAATGCCCGCGACGCGATGGAGGGCCATGGATCGCTAACGATCCGCACCGTGCGCGACGAAGAGGATCAGCCGGCGGCGCTCGCAGTGCAGGTGATCGACACCGGCTGCGGCATGTCGCCCGAAGTCCTCGCCCGCGTCTTCGACCCCTTCTACACCACCAAGCCCGCCGGTCAGGGCACCGGCCTCGGCATGAGCCAGGTCTTCGCTTTCTGCCGCCAGTCGGACGGCGAGGTGCAGATCCAGTCGACCGAGGGCCAGGGCACCAGCGTCGCGATGCTGTTGCCGGTGGTCCAGCAGCCCCAAGCCCTGCCGCCCGAAATCGCCGCATCGCCGGTAACCGCGAGCGAGACGGCCAGCGAGGCGCTGCATATATTGGTGGTCGAGGACGACCCGCGCGTGCTCACCGCGACGGTCGAGGCGGTCGAGGAGCTCGGCCACCGCGCGGTCGCATGCGGCGACCCGCGCGACGCCGAGGCGCTGGTCGAAAAGCACGGCTTCGACCTCATCCTGTCCGACGTGCTGATGCCCGACCTCACCGGCCCCGAACTGGTCGCCGGGCTCAAACAGCGCTGGCCGGCGCTGGCGGTGTTGTTCGTGACCGGCTTTGCCGGCGACGCGAGCGAGGTCGCCAGCTTCGGCGACCATGATGTGCTGCGCAAACCCTTTACGCTGACCCAGCTCGAACAGGCGATCCGCCGCAGCAGCGACCCGCGCCCGACGGAGAAGATCGCGGCGTTCGGTTAGGGGCGTCTGGAAAGCGCTCTGCTAGCCGAGCCGTCACATTGCCGCTACGGGCAGGCAGCCAGCGTGACGGAATTGGTAGACGTATCGCTACAGCGATCCCGGCAACGGGTGCGGGTTCGATCCCCTGCCGCTGGCAACTTCTGAGACCGGGCTTTGCTCGGACCGTCCTCTATTTTCGTTCGCGCCGAGCAAAGTCGAGACGCCCCGAAGGCGTGCGTTGCTGGGGGTATCTCGACTTCGCTCGACGCGAACGGGATTTGTGGTGCTCTTTCGGCCGCAACCGCCCTACCGGATCGCCCCGCTCCGCATCAAACGCGGCACCAGCGTCAGCGCCGCCACCAGCGGCCAGCGGCGTTGCCAGGGCTTGATCTCGATCTTCGTTCCGGCGTGGCGGTTGATCTTCCACGCCAGATAATCGATCCCGCCGGCATAGGTCAGGCTGGCCTTCGCCAGACGGACGACGCTCAGCGCCTTGCCCTCGGCACGGCGGCGCAGCCAGCCGCCGCTGCGCGCGCCCATCGGAATGGCGGCGATCGCCGCGTTGCTGAAGCGCCGGTAGCGTTCGGGGTCGGCGTCGACCACCGACTGCGCCCGGCTCTTGCGTTCGGCGCGCAGTTCGGCCGAATAAGTGAGCGCGAAGGCGCGGCGCCACCAGTCGAGCGGCTCCTCGCCATCAATGGCGCCAGCGGCGGCGAGCAGGGTCGGTGCGGCGCGCGCCACGGCGGCGATGGCGCGGTCGGCGGCGGTGTCGTCGACCGCCCAGGCGAGCCGCGACGGCTGGGCGAAACGCGCCCACACCGACACGTTGCGCGTCTCGGCTCCGTTGAGGCGGTCGAAATCCCCCTCGCTCAACACCGCATATTTGGCGATCAGCCCGTCATGCTGGAAGGGAAAGACGTTCGGCGGAATCAACCGGTTCGCCGCCGCCATCCAGCGCCGGTCATAAGCGTCGCTGTAATCCGACACGATCAGGTAGAAATCGAGCATCAGCCCGTCGAGCTGCGTCTCACGCAGGCAGCTGCCGTAAAACAGCACCGCCCGCGCCGACCCGGGATATTCGGCCGCCAGCGCCGCCGCCATCGCCCGCGCGCGCGGATCGACAGGAAGCGCCAGTTCGGCGCGGACCAGATCGGTCAGGCGCTCCGCCATGACGACGCTCAGGCGGCGAGACGCAGGAAGGGAACCGGCTGCGTCGAGGTCAGGACGATCGGACGCCCCGAATTGGCCACGAAGATCTCGCCGTCAAGAATGACATTGGACCGCTCGCCCTCGATGCGGATTTCATCGCCCTGCTGGAAATGCACACCTTCGAGATGGTTCTGGCCGAGCGTCCCGCGAAAGGTGGCGCCGAGCATGCGGAACAGCGCGCCGGCGCCGCGCTCGACCGCGAGCAGCTTCATCTGGCCGCGCGGCCCAGGACTGTCGTTGGTGCGGATGCTGAGCAGCAGCTTTTCGAGCGTGGTGACGATCAGCAGCGAGAATTTGCCATGGAGTTCGCCCTGGCGGATCAGCGACACGACCATCGGCTGCGGCTTGGGCGGCAGGCGGCCGCCGCCGATGCCGAGCAGCATCGCGAACAGGCCGAGGATCGCCGCCAGCACATGCGACAACCCGTTGGGCAGACCGAGCGGATAGATGCGGTTGCGGCAATAGAGCATCACGTCGGCGAGATAGGCGCCGCCGAGGAACATGCCGAGCACCGGGCGCTCGTCGCCGCCGCTGTTGAGCGCGATCAGCTGGCGCTGGATGACATGATCCTCGATCCGGCCGCTCTCGACAAGCTCGATCACGCGCTCGAGCGCCTTCAGCGGATCGCCCTCGGCGCCAAGGTCGAGCGCGATCAAATTGGTCTTGCCGTTGGGCAGCACCGCGACCGGCGGCGGCGAACCGCCGAAATAGTCGCCCGAATAGAGCTCGGTCAGCGCCGCCTGAACGGTGCCGTCGCCGCCGTTGACGACGATGATGCGTGGGCTGACCATCGCAATGGTGCGGATCGCCTCGCCGATCTGGTCGACGTCCTCGACCTCGTAATGGAAAATGTCCGGGTGCGCGGCGCAGATTTCGCGAACACGCGGCAGCAGGGCGCGGTTGCCCGTCGAGCGTGGATTGGAAAGGAGCGCAACGCTGGACATAGATCCTTACATATATTTCATGCTGATCGAGATCGTCTTCGGCGCATCGCCGACCGCAAACGCCGTCTTCTTGTAGCTCGGCTTGCCGAGGTTGAAGATGTTGATGCTCGGGTTGTTCGACATGCCGCCACCGTCCGAGGACAGGTCGGTCTTGCCATTGCCGTTGACGTCGTGACGCACCGCGATGCCATAGCTGCCCGCTGCGGGAAGCGGCACGCAGACGGTCATCGATCCGGCGCGCGCGGCGACCTCGGTGCGGGTCACCCAGCGGCCCTTGGCCAGCCAGTCGGCGGATGTGGCGCGATAGCTTTGGATACGGAGCCTGCCGCCGCCGCTCTTGATACCGCTGATCTGAACGAGGGTGGACGGCCCGCTCTTGCATTTCGACAGATCGTTCGACAGGACCTGCCCCTCTGCCTGGGCCGGTCCCGAGACCGCCAGCAGAATGATACAGAGTGACGTCGATACAAATTTCGACATGACGCATTAGCTCCCAGTGGCTATAGCCATGCCAGCCAGAGCCGGCACGGGTCCCTGTCGCCCTTGAATCGGCATATCGGAATCATTTGCGGCCAAATCATGGTGATGGGGCGACGAAAGCTTGAATAGATTGCCCGCCATCGACCGCTACATCGCGCGTCTCATCTTCTTCCCCATGCTCGGCACGCTCGTCCTGTCGGCCATGCTGCTGGTGCTCGAGAAGATGTTGCGGCTGTTCGATTTCGTCGCGACCGAGGGCGGCCCGGTCAGCGTCGTGTGGAAGATGCTCGCCAATCTGATCCCCGAATATCTCTCGCTCGGCATTCCGATCGGTCTGATGCTCGGCATTTTGCTGGCGTTCCGCCGCCTTGCGACGTCGAGCGAACTCGATGTTTTGAAGGGCGTGGGCATGAGTTTCGGGCGGCTGCTGCGCGTGCCCTATGCCTTTGCGATCGCGCTCGCGCTGCTCAACCTGGCGATCGTCGGCTTCATCCAGCCCTATGCGCGCTACGCTTATGAAGGGCTGCAGTTCGAATTGCGCTCGGGTGCGCTCGGCGCGTCGATCAAGGTCGGCGAATTCACCAATCTCGGCTCGCGCATGACGCTGCGCATCGAGGAAAGCTCGAACGAGGGCCGCAGCCTGCGCGGCATCTTCGTGCGCGGCGAGCAGAAGGACGGCCAGAGCGTGTCGGCGACCGCAGCGGCCGGCCAGTTCCTCGCCACCGACGACCCCGACACGATCATCCTGCGGCTGACGCGGGGCGTGCTGATCCACGAATCCCCGAAATTCGCGGTGCCGCGCGTCCTGACCTTCGACAATCACGACCTGCCGATCCCGCTGCCCAAGATCGACGCCTTTCGCACTCGCGGCGGCGCCGACCGCGAGCTGACGATTCCCGAGCTGTTCGTCGTTGGCAAGGATGCGCGCGAGCCCTTGTCCACGCGGCTCGAATCGCGGGCGAATTTCCATTTCCGGATCGTCGAGGTGATGTCGATGTTCCTGATCCCGCTGATCGCGATCGCACTGGCGATCCCGCCCAAAAGATCGACCTCGTCGCTCGGCATCTTCCTGTCGATCGTGCTGCTGGTGACGCAGCACAAGATCAATGAATATGCCGAGGATCTGGGCGCGCGCGGCGGCGTCGACCCGCTGATCGCCTTGTGGGTGCCGTTCCTGCTGTTCGCGGCGCTGGCGATCTGGATGTATCACCAGACCGCGCATGTGCCGGGCGGCCAGCCGATCGGCGCGCTCGAACGCGTCGCAGCGAAGGCGGGCGAGCGCCTCCGCGGGCTGGTCAAGCTGTTCCAGCGCAAGCCGCGGCCCGCGCTGCAGGCCGCCGAATAATGCACCAGCTCTCCTTCTTCCCGTCGCGCACGATGGCGCTGTATGTCGGGCGGCTTTTCCTCGTCCGCACCTTCGCGATCCTGTTCGCGCTGGTGCTGATCCTCCAGACGCTCGACCTGCTCGGAGAGAGCGGCAAGATCCTTGCGGTTCCGGGCAATGGCGATGCCGAGGTGTGGCGCTATGTCGGCATGCGCATCCCGCAGATCGTCGAGACCTTCCTGCCCTTTTCGGTGCTGCTCGGCACGATCCTGACGCTCATCACGCTGAACCAGAACAGCGAGGTGATCTCGATGAAGGGCGCGGGCATGTCGGCACATCAGGTGCTGGCGCCGCTGTTCCTCGCCTCCTTCCTCGTCGCCGGGATCAGCTTCGCGTTCAACGAACGCATCGTCACGCGCTCGGCCGCCGCGCTCGCCGCCTGGCAGAAGGTGCAATATGCGCAGGTGCCGATCGACAATGGCGTGCGCAGCAACATCTGGGTGCGCGCCGGCGACGACCTGATCAACGCCGCGACCGTGCAGACCGGCGGCCCCGTCGTGACGCTGGGCAAGGTCACCATCTATGAACGCACCGGCGGCATATTGTCGTCGATCCTGTCGGCCGACAGCGCGCGCGCGGTCGCCGGCGGGTGGGAGCTCACCAACGCCAAGCGCTTCATCCGCCGGTCGGGCACGCTCCAGCCGCTCGGCACAATCATCGCGGCCAAGGGCGTCGCGCCCGACCAGTTCACGCTGGCACAGGTCAAGGGCGACCAACTGCCCTTCCTCGAGCTCAAGCGGGCGATCGACGATCTGGAAGCGGCGGGGCGTCCGGTCGACGCGCTGAAGGGCGTGCTCTGGCACAAGATTTCGGGACCGCTGTCGGCGATATTGATGCCGCTGCTCGGCGCGGTCGCGGCGTTCGGGCTGGCGCGCTCGGGCAAGCTGTTCGTGCGCGCGATTTTGGGGATGGCGCTCGGCTTCGCCTATTTCGTCGCCGACAATTTCGCCCTCGCGATGGGCGACCTTGGTGCCTACTCGCCGTTTCTGGCGGCGTGGGGGCCGTTTATCCTGTTCGCGCTGATCGGCGAGATGATCCTGATACGGACCGAGGAATAGTCCTTATGCCGTCTCGGCAGCGTCGGTCATTGGTCGTTGATTTCAGACTGGTCGCGTCGCTCGTGACGATCGTCGCGCTTTCCGGGTGCGTGAAAAGTCCGATCAGCGCGCCCTCCATCCCGGTCGTTACGGTAGATGCCCTGCGCGAAGCGCCCGAAGCATGGGACGGCAAACAGGTGCGAGTCACCGGCTGGCTGACCTACGGATTCGAAAATATGAATCTTTATGCCTCGCGACAGTCGGCATGCAGCGTGCGTGGCGACACTAGTGTCATCGGGGCGATTACCGGAAAGCTGCTCAAACCCGGCACAATGCGGCAGGGCATCTTCGAAGGAAGGTTCAGCAATTATTACGGCGTGATGCATAACGATGAGATCGTCGTCAGCACAGGACATGCATCGCCCGGACCACTGAAAGACATACTGGTCGTCCAATGGACCTCACGACCCGAGCCAGTGTGCGATTAGAAGCCTCAGTCGAGCGACGGATTCTCAGGCCGCAGCCCCGCCCCGCGCCGAACCCTGTACCAGCCGCACAACCAGCCCGGGCAGGCCGTCGTAATTCGCGCCATGATATTGCGAATCAGCGGGCAACGCGTCCTTCAGACGGCGGTGCGCCTCGGGCAGCGCGTGGTACGGCACGCCCGGCAGCAGATGATGCAGCGCATGGTAACGCAGCCCGACCGGCGCCCACAATTCGGGCAGCAGCCCCGGCGGCGGCACGTTGACGCTGTCGAGGAACTGCGCGGTGACGGTCAACTCGCCGCCGTCATTTTCCCACAGATGCGCGACGAGCGTGCGGATCTGGTTGAACACCAAGGTCGTCGCGGCGATCGCGCCGAAGATCAGCAGCGCGCGCAGCGGGATCCAGCCGAGGACGCCCGCGACGATCAGCAAGGTCGACCAGGCCCAGGCCCCGCCTTCCTGCCAGGCCCATTGGCGGCGGAACTCGCCCTCGGGCGGGCGGCGGCGGAACAGCGGGTTGATGATCAGCCCCGAATAACGCTCCATCACCAGCTTGCGCAGCGGCGGGATCAGGAAGGACAGCGGCGTCAGCACCGCGAAGCGGAAGACCAGCGCGATCGGCGCAAAGGCCGCAACGACGACAAACAGAGGCACCGTCCACGGCTTCATCAACGCGAGCGGCAGATATTCGGGATCCTCGACCGTCCCATATTTGGTGCGGTTGTGGTGCAGGCTGTGGATGCCTTCGTAAAGAAAGGACGGGATCAGCATCGGCACGCCGACGAGCGCATTCCACGCGAGGCGGAAACCCGGCAGCGCATTTTTGCGGATATGGGTGAGTTCGTGGATGAAGCTGCCCGCGCGATAGAGCGCCAGCACCGCGACCAGCGCCGCAGCGAGCATCCAGCCGGTCGAGGGCGCGAGGATCGCCCCGGCGACGCCGGCATAGCCGAGCAAGGTCGAGACGAGAAAATCGGTCCAATAGATGCGCGCGCTCGGGGTCACCAGGTCGCGCGTCAGTTCGGACGCCGCACGCAGCATCGCCTTGTCGTCGGCGATCGCCGATTTGGGGATCTTCGCCGCACCGGACACGAAGGGGGTCGCGATCCGATCGGCGGGGGGATTGATCGTCGTCATATCCATGTCTTCACCATGATTTCATGGCAGCAAAATGGCCGAATGCGGGTCGCCAGCGCCATCGTCATGCCCTAATGCCTCGCCACAGATATAGGACACATCGTTCAGGAAACCAGTCATGGCCGCACATCATCAGGGCCCCGTCACCATCCACCCGGTCAAGACCAAGGCCGACACGCGCGAATTCGTAGAGCTCGCCTATCGCCTCAACCGCGGCGATCCGGCGTGGGTGCCGCCGCTGAAGGGCGAGGCCTATGCGCTGCTCACCCCGGGCAAAAATCCCTGGTTCGAACATGGCAAGGCGCAATTGTTCACCGCGCGCCGCGATGGCCGGACGGTCGGGCGCATCTCGGCGCATATCGACGACCTCGCGCTCGCCCAGCCGGTCGAACAGGGCATGGGGCCCGGCACCGGCAATTGGGGACTGCTGGAGGCCGAGGATGCCGAGGTCACGCGCGCGCTGCTCGTCACCGCCGAGGATTGGCTGCGCAGCCAGGGCATGCATCGCTCGCTCGGCCCGCTGTCGATTTCGATCTGGGACGAACCCGGGCTGCTGATCGAGGGGTTCGACAATCCGCCGACGGTGATGATGGGGCACAACAGCCCGCTCTATCAGGCCTGGATCGAGGCCGAGGGGTATCGCCCGGTCAAACAATTGTTCAACTATGACCTGCCCGTCGAGGACGGTTTCCCGCCGCTGGTCAACCGCATCGTCGCGGCGGGCGAAAAGAACGAGCGCATCCGTATTCGCCGGGTGAACAAGAAGAATTTCCACGCCGAAGCGACGCTCATCATGGGGCTGCTCAACGACGCCTGGTCGGACAATTGGGGCTTCGTCCCGCTCACCGACAGCGAGATCGCCTTTGTCGGCAAGAAGCTCAAGACATTGGTGTTCGAGGATTTTGTCCGCGTCGCCGAAGTCGATGGCGAACCCGTCGCCTTTATGATCGTGTTGCCCAATATCAACGAATTGCTGATCGACATGGAGGGATCGTTGCTGCCCTTCAACTGGGCGCGATTGCTGTGGTGGCTGCGGAAACCCAAGAGCCGGACGTTGCGCGTGCCGTTGATGGGGGTCGCCAAGCAGCTGCAGAACAGCCGCATGGCGAGCACGCTCGCCTTTATGATGATCGAGCTTATCCGCCGCGACGCGGTCGCGCATTACGGCACGAAACGCGGCGACCTCGGCTGGGTGCTCGACGACAATCAGGGCATGAACGCGGTCGCCAAGGCGATCGATGCCAAGGTCAACCGCGTCTATCAGATTTACGACAAACCGCTGACCTGAGTCCCCTCGCCACGCCCCTCCCCCTCGTGTAGCCTCTTCGTCGTGGGGCCGGAGGGGACAGACGATGTGCCGGGCGATGATGTATCTGGGCGAGCGGGTGACGCTCGACGACCTGCTGTTCAAGCCCGATAGCAGCCTCGTCAACCAGGCCTATATGCCCAAGATGCTGCACATGCTGAACCTCGCGGGGTTCGGGATGATGGCGTGGGACGCCGCGTCGCACGTCCCGCACGAACCGCATCGCTACCGCTCGCCCTCGCTGCCGGTGTTCGACGGCAATTTGAAATCGCTGGCGGTCAAGACGCGCGCCGAATGCGTGATCGCGCATGTCCGCGGCGTCGCTTACTCGACGACGGTCAAGGTCAGCGAGCAGAACACCCACCCCTTCCACTTCCCCGGCGCCGCGGTCGCGATGGCGCATAATGGCGACATCTATCGCATCGGCGAGATGAAGGGCACGTTGATGCCCGACATCGACCCCGATTTGCTCGCCCAGATATCGGGATCGACCGACAGCGAATGGGTCTATGCGCTGCTGCTGTCGCAGCTCGCCGACTGGCGCGCCGAGCCCGGGGGCGACGCGCTGATCGCGGCGGTTCAGGCGACGGTCGACATATTGGAACGCGCGCGGCGCCACCATGGCATCGCCATCTCGTCGAGCTGCAACCTGTTCCTGACCACGGGGCGCCAGATCCTCGGGCTGCGTCACTGTTTCGACTTCGGCCATTACCGCACCGGATCGCCCGACCAGGTCCATGAGGCGAACATGAATTTCCTGTCGATGTGGTTCACCACCGGCCGCGACTACGGCCTCCACGATGGCGAGTGGCAGATGGTCGGCGGCGAGGAGGAGCCGCGCGCGATCATCGTCGCGTCGGAGCCGCTGTCGTCGAACAGCGCGACGTGGATGCCGGTCCCCGAATATGCGATGCTCCACGCCGCCATGGACGGCGATAGGCCGAAGTTCCGCGTGGTGCCGCTGGCGCGGTGAGGCGAATACCGACGCCCCAATGGCGCGCCAATCCAAAGAAACTACTCGTCGAAAATGGAGTGGCGAGCGCCGCTAGGGATCGATCTGATAGAGGTCGAGATGATAAGGCTCGGCCAACACTACCAGATCGCCCTCTTCTGAGAACGATGCCGCGAACCAGTCGCCGGACAGTATCGGAAATTCTATTGTATTTCGTGTCTCGCCCGTGGCGTAATGCAAATGCAGGACGTCAGCGCGAGGATCGAATTCATATGAGATCGTCGATCCGCCTGTTGTCAGAATCGGTGCCGAGTCTTCACGGCCCCAGCCTACAAAGTCTGATCTGGCGGCGATTTCGTATGGCGCATGACTGGTGGGCTCAACGCTAACCGAGACGCCGATGACGACTTCCCATACTTCATCGTGATCGCAAACCAAGAAGCCCTGATTTCTAGGTATCGTAAATCCGATCAGCCGCTCGGACGGTATCGATAGGTCTATTCGCCTCATCGTTCCCCACAGAACATGATATTGGCCTTCGCAGATCCAAAGGCGGAACGCCTTTCGTCAGAAATGAAAATCCGGCAATTCCGCCAGCGCAATCCCCAGCGCCTCGGCCCAGCCGTCAGCGACGCTTTCGAAATAGGGGTCGTTGCGCTCGAAGCGCCGCTCGCGCACGGTGGTGAAATCGTCGCGCTCGTGGATCTTGAGGTCGATCGGCAGGTCGACCCCGGCGTTGGCGCGGATCGTCGAATCGAACGAGACGCAGAGCAGTTTCACCGCATCCTCGAACGACATCGCGGGGTCATAGGAGCGCACGATGATCGGGCGGCCATATTTGGTTTCGCCGATCTGGAAGAAGGGATTGTCCTCGCCCGCCTCGATGAAATTGCCCTCGGGATAGATCATGAACAGGCGCGGTTCAGCCCCCTTGATCTGGCCGCCGACGATCAGCGAGGCGCGAAAGGCCGAGGCCGCCGCCGGCCCCTCGGCATTGTAGCGCATGACGATCTGACGCAGCGTCTCGCCCACCAGGGTCGCGACCTGGAACATCGACGGCGCGGCGAGGATCGACGGGTGGCGATCCTCGGGCGCCTTGGTGCGTTCGTCGAGCAGGCTGACCACCGCCTGCGTCGTCGCCAGATTGCCTGCCGACATCAGGGTGATGACGCGCTCGCCCGGAACGTGCCAGCTGCGCATCTTGCGGACCTGCGCGATGTCGTCGACGCCCGCGTTGGTGCGGGTGTCCGACATGAACACCAGTCCCTTGTTCAGACGCATCCCGACGCAATAAGTCATTTTAGATTCGGCCCCCCAAAACTGCCCGCTATCGCTTATTGCTGCACCTGCAATTGGACAACCAGATTTTCTTGCGCTGCACCATAGCGCATCCCGCGCACCGGCGCCGCATCGTGATAATCGAGCCCCGTCGCGACGCGGATATAGCGCCGGTCGGGCGAATGGCCGTTGCTGACGTCGAAGCCGACCCAGCCGATCGCGTCGAAATGCGCCTCGGCCCAGCCGTGCGTCGCATCCTGCTGCGTGCGGTCGTTCATCATCAGATAGCCCGACACATAGCGCGCCGGATGGCCGAGGTGGCGCATGACCGAGATGAAGATATGCGCATGATCCTGGCACACCCCGCCCGCCCCGCCGAGCGCCTGTTCGGCGGTCGTCTCGGCGCCGGTAACCCCGATGCTATAGGGTAGTTTCTGAAGGATCAGCGCCGACAGCGCATGGGCGCGTTCGATGTCGGAGGCGAAATCGCGCTTCATCTCGGCCGCCAGCGCGCGGACGTGCCGCCCGGCGCGGGTCAGCGGGGTCGGGCGCAGGAAGGTCCACAGCGGCATCGCGCCGCGATGGACGCCGATCACCCCGTCCCAGGTGATCAGTTCGACCTCGCCGACGCAATGGATCACCAGCTCGCGCGCGCCGCTATCGACCGCGACCAGGTCGACGCCATTGCCATGATGGTCGGTGTAGTGGAGCTGGTTGGTGCCGCCGCTGATCTCGACCGCCCAATGGTGGATCAGTTGCTGCCCCGGCCGCTCTTTGGGGGTCAGTTTCAGCTGCTGCAGCGCATAGCTGACCGGGCTGTCATATTCATAACGGGTGGTGTGTTCGACGCGCAGGCGCATGACCTTAAACCCTAAACCACAAATCGGTAGTCGCGCTCGATCTGCTGCGCGAGCGCGGCATTGGCGCGGAGGAAGTCGGTGATATATTCGTGCAGGCCGCCATCGAAGATCGCCTGGATCGGCCCCGCCAGCTTTTTCTGGTGCAACGCCTCGACCAGGTGGCCGGCCTCGGTCTCCTCGCCATAGCCGCGCTGCAGCCAGCCTATATTGTCTTGCATCTTCTGCGCGCAAAAGGCCAGGCTGCGCGGCATCTGTTTATAGAGGATCAGGAATTCGGCGATCTTCAATGCGCTGATCTCGGTCCCATAAAGCCAGTGATAGGCGCGATGCGCCGACACCGAACGCAGGATCGTCTCCCACTGCACATTGTCGATCGAGGTGCCGATATGCGCGACCGAGGGCAGCAGCAGATAATATTTGACGTCGAGAATGCGCGCGGTGTTGTCGGCGCGTTCGAGGAAGGTGCCGAGGCGCGCGAAATTATAGCCGTCGTTGCGTAGCATCGTACCCGAAAAGGCGCCGCGCACCTGCGCGCTTTGCTGGCGGATCGCCGAGAGGACGTCGGGCAGATCGTCGTCGCGCACCTGGCGCTTGAGCAGGCTTCCCAGCGTCATCCAGCTGGTATTGACCGCCTCCCACACCTCGCGCGTCAAATAGGTGCGCGCGGTGCGGGCATTGTCGCGCGCCTGTTTGACCACCGACAATATGCTCGACGGGTTGTGCGTGTCGCGGAGCATGAAGTCGACGACCTTCGCCGAGCTATATTCCTGCCCCGTCGCGGCATAGGCCTGATTCGATCCCGCGGTAACGAGGATCGATTTCCATTCGGCCCTGGCGGTGCTCGACCGGGTCAGCGCGATGCGGAACCCCGCGTCGATCAGCCGGGCATTATTCTCGCTGCGTTCGAGATAGCGTGCCATCCAGAAGAGGCTGCCTGCGGTTTTGCCCAGCATCAGTCTTCCAGCACCCAGGTGTCTTTCGTGCCGCCGCCCTGGCTGCTGTTCACCACCAGCGACCCCTTGGTCATCGCGACGCGGGTCAGGCCGCCGGGGGTGATGGTGACGCCTGCGGGCGACATCAGCACGAAAGGCCGCAAATCGACATGACGCGGCGCGAGGCCGCTCTTGGTGAAGATCGGAACCGTCGACAGCGAGAGCGTCGGCTGCGCGATATAGTTGCGCGGGTTCGCCTCCAGCTTGGCCCGGAAGGCGGCGATCTCCTTCTTGCTCGCGGCGGGACCGACGAGCATCCCGTAGCCGCCCGACCCATGGACTTCCTTGACCACCAGCTCGGGCAATTTGTCGAGCACCTCGCGCAGATGCTCGGGCTCGCTGCAGCGCCAGGTCGGCACATTGGGCAGCAACGCCCGTTCGCCGGTGTAGAATTCGATGATGTCGGGCATGTAGCTGTACAGCGCCTTATCGTCGGCGATGCCGGTGCCCGGCGCATTGGCGATGGTGATCCCGCCGGCGCGATAGACGTCCCAGATGCCGGGCACACCAAGCACCGAATCGGGACGGAAATTGAGCGGATCGAGGAAATCATCGTCGACGCGGCGATAGAGGACGTCGATCGGCTTGTATCCCTGCGTCGTGCGCATCGCGACACGCCCGCCGACGACGCGCAGGTCGTGGCCCTCGACCAGTTCGGCGCCCATCTGGTCGGCAAGGAAGCTGTGCTCGAAATAGGCGCTGTTGTGGATGCCCGGGGTCAGCACCGCGACCGTCGGCGTGCCCTCGCACATCGGCGGCGCGCAGGCGCTGAGCGAACGCAGCAGGTTGATCGGATAATCGCTGACCTCGCGCACCGGCACCTTCGCGAACAGCTCGGGAAACATCTGGAGCATCGTTTCGCGATTTTCGAGCATGTAGGACACCCCCGACGGGGTGCGCGCATTATCCTCGAGCACGTAAAATTCATTGGCCCCGGTGCGGACGATGTCGGTGCCGCTGATATGCGTATAGACGCCGCCCGGCGGGTCCATGCCCATCATCATCGGCAGGAAGGCCTCGTTGCGCGAGATCAGCTCGACCGGGACGCGACCGGCGCGGAGGATCTCCTGGCGGTGATAGATATCGTAGAGGAAGGCGTTGAGCGCGCGCACCCGCTGTTCGATGCCGCGCGAGAGGCGGCGCCACTCGCTCGCCGAGATGATCCGCGGCACGACGTCGAAGGGGATCAGCCGTTCGTCGGCGTCTTCCTGGCCATAGACGTTGAAGGTGATGCCGGTGGTGCGAAAAAACGCCTCGGCCTGCTGCGCCTTGCGGTGGATGCGCGCGGGTTCCTCGGCGTCGAACCACTCGCAAAATTCTTGATAGGGCGCTCGTGTGTCGCCCCCCTGCCCCTGCATTTCATCGAAGAATTGAATGGAGCCAGCCCTTTCCACGCAACATGCCTTAGCCCGCCGCAACCGATCGCGGCGCTCCCTTGTTCCAGCTGCTGCGCGCCCGTCGGCTGCGTGGCCGCCAAGCTTGTGGGAGCGATGCTAGCACTCCGGCACGGGAAGGCAAGATGGGTAAAAGGCCTCAGAAACCAAAGAGCAGGCGGATCGCGACAAAACCCACCAGCAAGGCGGTCAACCGCCGGATCAGCACCGCCGGTCCGGTCTTCACCGCGATCTGCGTCCCGATCGCGCCGCCGATCAGCACCGCGATCAGCAGCGGCCAATGGTCGGCGACCGCATGGAGCATCTCGCCGCCCTTGCCCTTGATGAGCTGGCCGGTCAGCCCGAACAGGCTGTTGACGAGGATGAACAGGCTGGCGGTCGCCGCGACGCTGCGCGCCTCGGCCCAGCGCACGAGGTGGAGGATCGGCGCGAGGAAGATGCCGCCGCCGATGCCGACGACCCCGGCGAGATAGCCGAGCCCCGCCGCGACCGGCAGCAGCAGTTTCGGCGACAGATTGACCGGCTTCGCGGTCTGCGGCTGCACCATCAGCGCGATCGCCGACGCCAGCAACGACAGGCCGAGCAGGATGACAAGCACGCCCTGTTTGACCGGAGTCAGCCCGCCAAGAAAGGCGAGCGGCGCCGCCACGGCGATGAGCGGCAGCGCCTTGGCCCAGGGCATCGCTCCCGAGCGCGCGAAGCGGATGGTGCCGCCGGTCACGACGATGACATTGCACGCGAGGCTGATCGCCGGGACGAGTCCCACCGCGACCCCGCCGAGCAGCAGCAGCGCGGTATAGGTCGACCCGCCTCCGAACCCGACCGCCGCATAGAGCAAGGCGGTGAAACCGAACGCGATTGCCAAGCCTGCCATGAAATCCCCCTTGCCTCTCGGCCTAGGCCATATACAGCGAAATACAGCTTTGCCAGTCCGAAGGATCCCGCGACCATGCCCCGCGCCGCGCTTTTCGCCCTGTTGCTATCGGTCGCCGCGCCCGCGATCGCGGCGGACCCCGCGCCCTGCCCCGCGCCAGCCGACCTCGGCGCGACGCCCTATGCCGGCTGGACCGCAACCGACGGCGATGCGACGGCGGTTGCGGTCGGCACGCCGGTCACCCTGCCGCTCGCGGATGGAGCGGCATCGCGAAGCCTGACGATCGCAACCGCCGGACGTTACGGCGTCGCGGCGGGCAGCAAGGTGTGGATCGATCTCGTCGCGAACGGGGCCACGCAAACCTCCATCGAGCACGGCCACGGCCCTCAATGTTCGGGCATTCGCAAGATCGTGTGGTTCGACCTCACGCCGGGGACCTATGAGCTGGCGCTGAGCAAGGGGGAGGCCGCCAGCGTGCGCGTGCTGGTGGTGCGGGCGCCGTAGCGGGGCCATTTCCTTTCGCCGATTGCCGCTTTGGGGTAGGGCGCGGACGTGGCTCTCCCCTCCCGCAGGCGGGAGGGGTTGGGGGTGGGCCAGCAGCGTTGCGGTCTGCCCACCCCGCTGCGACTAGGGCGCAAGCGCCCAAGTCTCGCTGCCCCTCCCGCCTGCGGGAGGGGGTCAGCTCGATTGTTCAACGTCGCCTTCCGCCCCAAACCAGCCCCTCACGCCGGCTTCAGCAACCCGCCAAGCGCCGCCAGCTCTTGCTCCGCCGCCGCAACCGCTGCCGCCTCGCCCCGGCGATAGGCGGCCAGCACCGCCCGCGCATCCTCGCTGAGCTGCGCGCCAGCGCCGGGCCGCGTCTCCACCAGCGGCGCCGCGAAGCAGCCGTTCATTTCCTCGACCAGCAGCCAGGCGCGGCGATAGCTCATGCCGATCGCCCGCGCCGCCGCCGAAATCGAGCCATGTGCGTCGATCGCACCCAGCAGATCGGCCTTGCCCGGCCCCATCGCAATGGCGTCGCCGAGCCGGATGCGCAGCCGAAGCTCGATCCGGCCGGCGTCCGTCATCACAGGGCAGCCATTACAGCGCGCCGTGGCAGTGCTTGTATTTGCGGCCCGATCCGCACGGGCACGACGCGTTGCGGCTGAGTTCGAGCTCGGCATAGGGGTTGTCGCCCTGCGGCAGGTCCGGGCGCGGGATCTGCATCGGCGGCAGGGTATTGGCGATCGCCCCGAACGATCCGCCGTCGATATCGGCGCTGTTGTCGTCGCCGGTGAACGGATCGATATGCGTCGTCAGGAAATCGGGCAGGTCGGGAAGCGGCATCGGCTCGGGTTCGTCGAAGCGCAGGTCGATCCGCGCGATCGTGCGCGTCACATCCTCGCGGATCGTCGACAACATGCGTTCGAACAAAGCGAACGCCTCCTGCTTATATTCGTTGATCGGCTGTTTCTGCGCATAGGCGCGCAGGAAAACGACCTGGCGCAGCGCGTCGAGGGTCGACAGATGCTCTTTCCAATGATGGTCGAGCGTCTGCAACAGCACCGATTTCTCGATGCTCTTCCACGTATCGGCATCGACCAGCGCCGCCTTTTCGGCGGCGGTGGCGTCGGCGCGTTCCTGGATACGCTCCTCGAACACCTCGGGGTCGACGGCATCTTCCTGCAGCCAGTCGTCGACGGGCAGGTCGAGGTCGAGCACGTTGAGCGCGCGTTCCTTCATGCCCTCGACATTCCACTGCTCGGGATAGCTGCCCGGCGGGCAGGCGTCGGCGACGATCGCGTTCACCGTCTCGGCGCGCATCGCATACATCACCTCGTCGACGGTCTCGCTGTCGATGATCTCGCCGCGCTGTTCATAGATGACCTTGCGCTGGTCGTTCATCACATTGTCGTACTCGACGACCTGTTTGCGGATGTCGTAGTTGCGCGCCTCGACCTTTTTCTGCGCGGTCTCGATCGCCTTCGACAGCCATTTCGACCCGATCGCCTCGCCATCCTCCAGATTCTTGTTCATCATCTTGGAGAAGAGCGTGTCGGGGCCGAAGATGCGTAGCAGGTCATCGTCGAGGCAGAGGTAGAATTTCGACAGGCCGGGGTCGCCCTGACGCCCCGAACGGCCGCGCAGCTGGTTGTCGATGCGGCGGCTTTCGTGACGCTCGGTGGCGAGCACGAACAGCCCGCCTGCGGCCTTGACCGCTTCGCGTTCGGCCCCGACCTCGGCCTTGATGCGCGCGATCGCGGCGTCGCGCTCGGGCCCTTCGGCGATGTCCTTCAGCTCGTCGTCGATGCGGAATTCTTCGTTGCCGCCGAGTTTGATGTCGGTGCCGCGACCCGCCATGTTGGTGGCGATGGTCACCGCGCCGGTGCGCCCCGCCTGCGCGACGATATGCGCCTCGCTCTCATGGAAACGCGCGTTCAGGACGCTGTGCGGTACGCCTTCCTTTTCGAGATAGGACGACAGCAGCTCGGACTTTTCGATCGACACGGTGCCGACCAGCACCGGCTGGCCGCGTTCATTGGCCTCGCGGATCGTCTTGGCGATCGCGCCGAACTTGTCGGTGATATTCTTGTAGAATTCATCCTCGTCATCCTTGCGCGCGATCGGGCGGTTGGTCGGGATGGTGACGCAGTTCATCTTGTAGATGTCGAAAAATTCGGCGGCTTCGGTCGCGGCGGTGCCGGTCATCCCCGAAAGCTTGGGATACATGCGGAAATAATTCTGGAAGGTGATCGACGCCAGGGTCTGGTTCTCGGGCTCGATCTGCACGCCTTCCTTGGCCTCGACCGCCTGGTGCAGACCGTCGGACCAGCGGCGCCCGTCCATCATGCGGCCGGTGAATTCGTCGATGATCACGACCTTGCCGTCCTTGACGATATAATCGGTATCGATGCGGAACATGATGATCGCCTTCAACGCCTGATTGACGTGATGGACGACCTGGGTGTTCTCGATGTCGTAGAGGTTGCTGCCCTGGAGCAGGCCCGCCGCTTCGAGCAGGCGCTCGACATGCTCGGTGCCGTCTTCGGTCAGGCTGATCGACTTGGACTTTTCGTCCTTCTCATAATCCTCCTCGACGAGCTGGTGGACCACCTCGTTGACCCGGATATACAGCTCCGACTTGTCGTCGGTCGGGCCCGAGATGATCAGCGGGGTGCGCGCCTCGTCGATCAGGATCGAATCGACCTCGTCGACGATGCCGAAGTTGAAGGTGCGATGGACCATCTGCGTGCGGTCGAACTTCATATTGTCGCGCAGATAATCGAAACCCAGCTCGTTGTTCGTCGCATAGGTGATGTCGCTGTTATAGGCGTCGCGACGCTGCATCTCGTTGAGGTTCGGGACGATGATCCCGGTGGTCAGGCCTAGGAAGCCATAGACGGTCCCCATCCATTCGGCGTCGCGGCGGGCGAGATAGTCGTTGACGGTCACGACATGGACGCCCTTGCCCTCGAGCGCGTTGAGGTAGCAGGGCAAGGTCGCCATCAGCGTCTTGCCCTCGCCCGTCGCCATTTCGGCGATCTCGCCGCGGTGGAGCACGACGCCGCCGATCAGCTGGACGTCGAAATGGCGCATACCGAGCGTGCGGACCGCCGCCTCGCGCACCGTCGCAAAGGCTTCGGGCAGGATGTCGTCGAGCGTCTCGCCGGCGTCGAGCCGGTCGCGCAGCTTCTGCGTCTGCGCCTGCAGGGTCGCGTCGTCATAGGACTGCATCGTCGGTTCAAAGCTGTTGATCTTGTCGACGATCTTGCGGATCGAGGCGACATAACGGTCGTTGGACGAGCCGAACAGGCTCTTGGCAAGGCCAGCAAACATGGCGGATTTCCTTGGGATATGATGAGAGAGAGGACCGCATCGGCGGTCGTCGGCCGCGCAAGCGCACGGCCGCAACAGGCTTCGGGCGCCGGAACGCCCGGAATTCAGAGTCTATTCGAGCGCGCGATCGCTGCCGATGAGCAGGCCTGGCAGGTGCGGCGCCGCGGCCTTGCGCGGCTTGCGGCCCGAAGTGACGGTGCGCCGGGGCGGCGTCGTCGTGACGGGGCGGCGTTCATTGTCGGTCGTTTCGGTCTGCTGCCCCGTTTCGGCAAGCAGCAGCATCGACCCCATGGCAGCCGGCGTCGCCGGGGCCGCCATGGCGCGATCCGCGCCGGCGAGTCCGGTGAGCAAAGCCAACAGGGTCAGCAACAAACGCAAAGAAAAACGCCCCTTTTTATCCAGTGCGCGGTTTATAGCACGCTGGATACTGAACATAGGGTGAAAGTCGCGCGGCGTCCAGATGCCGCCGACTATTTCGGCGCGAGGCCGGATGCCGACATATCCTCGAGCTTTATGTCCATGCCGATCCGGTAACGCCGGTCTACGGCATTCTGCGCAGCGTCGCGCGGCGGCTGATAGGGTGCCAATTGGCGAATCGCGCTACAGCCGTCGCGCAGTTCCAATCCCTTCGCCCCCCTTGCCAGGAATCCTTCAGTGTGCGCCGCACACTCTGTCACCGTCCCGGCGGAATCGATCACATATTCGAGCAGGGCACTCCCCGCTTCGGTGGGAAAGGGATTCGTCCTGATTGCGGGCTTTGGCAGACTACCAGCCGTCGCGGCGACAGGCGAAGGCAATCGCCAGACGAAATAATGATTCACGCGTCCTGCCACGGGCCGACCCTCGATATCCAGCGCTGGGTCGAACTGTCCTTCGGACTTCAATATCGCGCAGGTCGCGGCGTCCAGCGACGCCGTTCCGCTGCCCAGGGTAACCGTACAGGTCTTGACCGCGCCGGCGGCATCGATGTCCAGGCGAAACCCGACGTCGCCTTCGGCACGGGCGTCGAGCGCGGCCTTCGGATAACGGCCCGCCACATCGATGTTGCGCAGCGCCATCCGTGCGACGGGGCCGCGTGGAAAACTCTCCAAATCACCCTCCCGGCCATAGCCTGACGGAGGCCCTGCCGGGATGCTCCATCTGATCCGGTTGCTATATGTGCCGCCCATTGGATTGCCCGCCCGATCCTTGCCCGGCTGAAAGCGCGCCCGACTCATCGTCAGGTCGCACGTCATCGTGTCCAGGTCGGCATGTCCGCTACTCGACACGATTTCGCATGTTTTCGGCAGACCGCTGTCATCGTAGGAAAGGCGAAAACCGGTCGTGCCTTCACGCTCTTCGCGCATCGCGCGGGCGGGATAGTCGTCACTCGTTACCCAGGTTCCGGGATTGGTCGTCGGGCGTCCGGGTTCGGACAGGTCATCCTGTGCGATCAGCGGCGGCAACGGCGGCGCTTCTTTCGCCTGCATCGTCATCGCCGCAAGCATCAACATCATCGCCCCGCTCGGCATCCCATTCTCCGTCCAACGAAATCCAGCTCCCTTACCTGCCAGCCGTACGCGCCCTTGCCAATCCCGCGATTGCCGCTTGACGTCGCCACGCGCATCGCATCATCTGCCACTGACAATGATGTCAGGAGAGGGCGCGATGGTCGATACGGGAACGAGGAAGGCGATTTTCATTACCGGCGGGGGATCGGGCATCGGCCGCGCCACCGCGCGCCATTTCGCCGGCCAGGGCTGGTTCGTCGGCATCGCCGACGTCAACGCGCAAGGGATCGACGAAACCGCCGCGCTGCTGCCCGACGGCGCCTCGTCGCGCCATGTCATGGACGTGCGCGACCGCGACCAGTGGGCGGCGGCGCTTGCCGATTTCGCCAAGGCCAGCGGCGGGCGGCTCGACGTCTTGTTCAACAACGCCGGCATCGGCACCGGCGGTCAGTTCGTCGACATGCCGCCCGCCGAGGCCGACCGGCTGATCGCGATCAATTTCGGCGGCGTCGTCAACGGTATCTATGCCGCGCTGCCGCTGCTCCGCGCGACGCCCGGATCGACGATCCTCAACACCGGCTCGGCCTCGGGCTTCTATGGCGTCGCGGGGCTCGCCATTTATTCGGCGACCAAATTCGCGGTGCGCGGGCTGACCGAGGCGCTCGAGATCGAATTCGCCAAATATGGCATCAGGGTCCGCTCGCTGATGCCCGGCTTCATCGACACGCCGCTGCTCGACCAGGTCAGCGCCGACAGCAACGAACCCGCGCGCGACCGGCTGGCGTCGAGCGGGTTCGAGATCGTCCCCGTCGAGCGCGTCGGCGAAGCGGCGTGGGAGGCGGTGCATGGCG
Organism: Sphingopyxis sp.; assembly: GCF_050725615.1. Classification (GTDB taxonomy): domain Bacteria; phylum Pseudomonadota; class Alphaproteobacteria; order Sphingomonadales; family Sphingomonadaceae; genus Sphingopyxis. The sequence goes on along the minus strand of NZ_JBOHHU010000005.1, from coordinate 42,164 downwards.
ACAAGGTCCATGTCACCGTCGGCAAGATGGCCAAACGCCTGGCGCGCCTCGCGCGCTGGTTCCCGGGTCTGATTATGAAGCAGTCGAAGAAGATCGACGGTTTGGGGGCCGCAGGGCAGTAGCCCTTATTTCGCCGCCCCGCATTGCACCGTGCCGCTGCCCGCGTTGCGCACCGTGCAGACCGGCTTGCCGAGCACGACCGTCCGGCCCAGCCCGCGCGTGGTGATCGCGGCGCTCTTCACCGCCTGAAAGACATGGTCGCCGGTGCCTTCGCTGCTGGTGACCAGTTCGCCGACCGCGAGCTTGCCGGCATCGACCGCGCCCGCGCCCGACAAGGTCATCTGCGCGATTTTCGCGGTCCCGCCGAGCGTCATCGTGCCGTTGCCGATCATCGCGACCGACAGCCGGTCGGTGGTGACCGCGCCGACGGTGAGCCGCCCCGGCCCGCGCAGCCCGATCTCGACCTTGGTGCCCTTGAGCCGGTCGATCTGCAGCGACCCCGCGCCGACGATCGACGCCGAGCGCAGATTGGCGGCGTTGACGCGCAACAGAACCTGGCCGAGCGGCTGGCGCCGGTTCTCGTCCCCGGCATAGATTTTTTGTCCGATGATCAACCGGCCGTCGCGCGCCTCGACCGTCAGCCGGTCGAGGGCATCGGGCGAACCGGTCGCGACCGCGCTCACCGGCGACCGCGTCACCACCTCGACCGCGACATCGGCGGTGACCTCGATCGTCTCGAAGCTGGTCAGGCCATAGCGTTTCTCGGCCGCCGACGCCGAGGTCGCGGTCAGAAGGGTCGCGGCCGCAAGCGCGGTCCATCGGATCAGGGAAGCCATGACGCCGCTCTAACCCGTCCGGCGGAGCGGCGCCAGTAGTGGCTTATTTGCAGGTCGCGGTGCCCGATCCCATCGTCTTGGTCGAACAGGTGCCACCGCCGGTCAGGTCGACATCGCCCGAGCCCAGGATGCGGATATCGGCCTTTCCGGTCGCCTGCGCGCCGACATTGCCCGATCCGGTGACCGAGATGTCGAGCGTCTGGGCGGCCAGCCCGCCGGCGTCGATGTCGCCCGAACCCGTGATGCCCATTTCGCCCGACGCGATCGCGCCGCCGGCGACCTGGAGGTCGCCCGACCCCGACACCGTCAGCTCGGCGCTCTTGCCGGTCAGCTTCGCGATCTTGAGGTCGCCCGATCCGGTCAGCGCCGCCTCGACCGCGTCGCCGTCGACACTGTCGGCGTCGACCGAACCCGACCCGGTCAGCCGCACCGCGCCAAGCTTGGGCATCGTGATGGCGATCTGGACCCCGTCATGGTCGCCATGGCTGAAGCTGAAGCCTTCGCGCTTGCGCCCGATCGACAGCGTCTGGCCATCGAGTTTGATCTCCAGTTCCTCGACCTCGGCCTTCGGGCCCTTGGCGGTGATCGAAAAAGCGTCGCCCTGGCGGATCGTGACATCATCGGGACCGGTGACTTCGACCCCGGTGAATCCGGTGAGCGCGAAATTCTGCGTCGTCGGCGGACCGGCGTCGGCCGAATGCGTCCTGGCATCGCCGCTGCCCTTGTCGCCATCGGTGGTCACCGTACCGCTGCACGCCGTCACCGTCAGGGCCAAGGCGAGCGGCAGCGCCGCCATCGTCCAGTTACGCATCATCCAATCTCCTTCGTGTATTATTTGGATAACACACGAAGGCGGGCCTGTCCAGATGCTACCAGCGCAGCAGCGGCGCGAGCAGCAGGCGTCCGGCGAGGCCCGACAGCGCGACCGCAAGGCCGTGCCACAGCGCGATATGCATCATGTCGTTCGACGCGCAATGGAGCGCGATGATCGTCGCGCCCGCGGCGCCCGCGGCGATGCCTATCGCCCAGCCCGCGCGCGCCGGAGAGGTCGGCGCCGCGCGCTTCAGCCAGGCGAACAGCGCCACGCCGACGCCCAATCCCGACGCCACGCCCTCCAGCATGCAGCGCAGCCCGTTCTCGGGACGCGCCGCCTCCATCGCGGCGTGATGATCGCCGAAACCGATCACCAGCGCGGTGAGCGGCAGCGCCAGCGCGGCGAGCCCGGCCCAATGCCAGCCGCTGTAATCGCGGCCGACCCCGGGCAATCCCATGCGCAGCGCGCTCCACGCCGCCGCGACGCCGAGCGCGACGATGGTCCAGAAGGCGAGCAGCGGCAGCGCGGGCATCATCGTGCCGGCCGCAAGGTCGTGGCGCATCCCGGTGAGCCACAGCAAGGCGGCGGCGCCGACCAGCCAGCCCACGGCAACCCAGAGCGAGCCACGCGCGATCCGACGCGGTTTCACCGGCTGCAGGTCGCCGGCCAGTCCGTCGATCAATTCGTCGATCGATGCGTCGGTCATCTCATTCACTTTCAATCAGGAGCGCGAGCTTCTTGAGCCCGCGATGGATATTCACTTTGACCAAAGATTCGCTCTGGCCGCAAATCTGCGCGGCCTCGGCGATCGAGGCGCCTTCGATCTTGACCAGAGTGATCGCCTGCGCCTGTCCTGCGGGCAGATGCGTCAGCATGCGGTCGAGACTGAGCCGCGCGTGGACCGCCTCATCCTCGGCCTCGACAAAGGCATCGTCGTCCTGCAGTTCGGCGGCGTCGCGCTGGCGGCGCAGCGCGTCGATCCAGCGATAGCGCGCGATCGCGGCGAGCCAGGGCAGGAACGGCCGGTCGCTGTCCCAGGTCGCCAGCTTGCGATGCATCGACACCAATGTTTCCTGCACCAGGTCGTCGATCTGGTGCGGCGCGATGCGGCGCGCAAAATAGCGCGACAGCCAGCGCCGGCAATCGGTCAGCAGCGCACGATAGGCGGCGCGGTCGCCGCGCTGCGACGCCGCCATCAGCCGCGCGAGCGACGGTTCGTCGATACTCACCGGCCGCGCCATTTCAGCGCCAGCGCGTCGAGCGACAACAGGCCGCCGCCGCGCACGATCAAAACCGCCGCCATCGCCGCCCACAGGCTGTGCACCGGCCACCAGGCATCGGGAAAGACGAAAATCTGGATCACGAGCGTCATCACCAACAGCGCGCCCGCCGAAAAGCGCGTCGCCAGTCCTAGCAGCAGCAACATCGGAAAGACATGTTCGGCGAAGGTGGTCAGCGGCACCGCGATCGACGGGTCGAGCGGCAGCCCCGAAAACTCGCTCTTGAACAGATCATAGGTGCCGGGGTCGATCCGCAGCCAGCTGCCCTCGACGACCTTGGTGCGGCCCGAGCGCCAGAAGACGCCGGCCAGCGCGACACGCAGCAGCAACAGCGCCAACCCCTCGGGCAGGCGCGCGCTGACGAGGCTCACCGCGCGGTCGTAGGAAATCATCGCTTTTGTCATCGTCCGACCCTTTCAAAGGCGCCCGCCGCGATCAGCGGCACGACGGCCGCCCCGTCGCCATCCGGCTGTTCGGCGAGGCTTGCGATCAGGTTACCGAGCGGCGTAATTTTCCGAGCGGCGGCGAGCATCGCGGCGGTCGCGAAGGGGATCGGCGACATGAGCACTTCGGCGTCGGGCCGGGTGATCAGCAGCGCCGCCGTTCCGCCGGGCAGGTCGGGATCGAGGATCGGCGCGGCGTCGCTCACCAGCACCGCCGCCAGGGCGGCCGGATGACGCCGTACGGGCAGCGCGAGCAGGCTCGCCTCGTCCTGTCCCGCCAGGTCGGCGAGCGTCAACGTGGGGACATCGGCAGCATGAAAAACGGTCAGCCAGGCCCATTCTACGCGCGCCAGATCGGCCGCGATGCCATCGCATTGCCGGGCCAGAAAATCGGGAAATCCCGCACCGATCTGCGCTTGAGCGCATCCCAGGGCGCCACCCCGCTCGGTGAAATCGCGCGACACGCGGTTGAAGGCGGCTTCGCCAAGATACGCACGCGTGCGCGGAAATGTCTCCTCCAGCGCGACCAGCCGCGCGTGCGAAATATTGTTGGCGTGCACCGTCATCGCACGCAGCACCTGCGCCCGGTCGCCCGCAAACAGGCCGGGCGGCAGATACGCCGGCCCCTCACGCAGCGCCGTCGCGATCGCCGCCTGGTCGCGTTCAAGCATCGACGCACGCCGCGTCGAGAAGCGCATCGGCGATCCGGACCTCGGCCATCAGCGTCGCGAAATTGGGAACATGGCTGTCCCATTCGACGAGCACCGGTTTCGGCCCGACCCGGCGCAGGAAAGCGGCGAGCCGGTCCCAGCAGCTGGCGCGCACCGCCGAGCCATGATCGTCGATCGCGATATAGCCGCCCCAGCCATCGTCCTTCACCTTATGGCCCGCGACATGGATTTCGCCGACCAGCGCGGGGTCGACGGCGGCAAGCCAGGCATCGGGATCGAGCCCGAGATTATGCGCCGACACCTCGACATTGTTGATATCGAGGATCAACCCGCAACCGCTGCGGCGGCAGAGTTCGTGCAGGAAATCGACCTCCGACCAATCGTCACCCGCATAGGCGACATAGCGCGAGGGGTTTTCGATCAGCATCGGGCGTCCGAGCCGGTTCTGCACCCGGACGACCTGTGCCGCGAAATGATCGAGCGCGGCGTGGCTGTACGGCACCGGCAGCAGGTCGGGGAATTTGTCGCCGCCGCCATTGCTCCAGCTCAGATGGTCGGAGACCATCGCGGGACGATAGCGATCGCAGAGCGACGCGAGGGCTTCGAGCTCGTCCGTATCGACGCCCGCCGCCGAGCCGAGCGACAGCCCGACCGAGTGGAAACTCAGCGGCAGATGCGCCGCGATCGCGGTGAGCCAGCGATGAGGAGGCCCGCCTGCGCCGAAATAATTTTGGGGGTGGATTTCGGCCCAGGCGGGCAGGGTCGCCCGCTCCGCCGCCGCCAGCACGTCGGCATAATGTTCGGGCTTGAGCCCGAAGCCGGCGCGTCGCGGCAAGTCGCGGAGCGGACGGGGGTTCAAGCGGCTCAGCCCTTCCGGGCGACCGGTTTGGCGTTGCCCTTGTGCGCGGTCAGCGTGCCGCCGATCTTGACGCAGCTGCCCTTGGGGACATTTTTCCAGGCGTTGCCCTGATAATCGACGGTCGAGGTGCCGGCACAGCTGGTGCCCGGGCCCGCGGCACAGTCATTCTTGCCCTTCAGCGCGACGCCATAGCATTTTTCCTTGGCGCCGGCGGCGAAGGCGGGGCCCGAAAGCGTGGCGCCGGCGGCCATGGCGAGGATAGCCGAGGCGGCGAGCGATAGTTTGAGGCTGTTCGACATGCTGGATACTCCGATAAAAAACCGTGATGCGGGGGATGGCATCATGCGGCTGTTCGCGGGTCCGCACCGCCGGGTTACGCCGCGCCCGAAATTTCGCGCCATCTTGTCGCCACCTTCCTGCGCCAAAGGCCCCTTTCCCCCTTGATCCGAGAGAGTAACGATGAGTGTCGCATTTCGCCGCGAAAGCGACGATGAGCATATGGAACCCGCGTTCGAATGGCCGATCCCCGTCGGCCCGAACCTGGTCACCCCGCGTGGCTTGCGGCTGCTCGGCGACGAAGCGGCGCGGCTCGCGGACGCCATCGCGGGCGCGACCGAGGAGGAGGCGCGCAAGAAATTGCTCCGCCGGCAACGCTATATCCACACCCGCCAGTCGACCGCCGAGGTGCAGGCCGCGCCCGCCGCCGATGTCGTCGGCATCGGCAGCAAGGTGAGCTTCGCGCTGAACGGCAACGAACGCACGCTGACCATCGTCGGCCATGACGAAGCCGACCCGGCGCAGGGCACCATCGCCTTTTCCTCGCCTGTTGCGCGCGCCCTGATGGGCGCCGAAGCGGGCGAGACACTCGAATATCAGGGCCGCGAGGATGCGATCATCGTCATCGCCGCGACGGCCGATCCGGAGACGCAGGCATGAAAGACAAGTTCGAACGCCACAAGCAGCCGTGGACCGCAGCCGAGATCGACAAGCTGCACACGCTGGCCAAGAAAGGCATGGCGCTCAAAGCCATCGCCAAGGCGCTGACCCGCAGCGAGGAATCGGTGAAGACCCGCGCCAAGGCCGACAATCTGTCGATCGCCAAGCTGCACTGACGCTTCATGTCCGCGACCGAATTTGATGCCATCGTGCTGGGCGCCGGCGCGGCCGGGCTGATGTGCGCCGCGACCGCGGGGCAGCGCGGCAAGCGCGTGCTGCTGCTCGACCATGCCGATGCGCCGGGCAAGAAGATCCTGATTTCGGGCGGCGGGCGCTGCAATTTCACCAATGTGAACACCCAGGCCGACCGCTTCCTGTCGGCGAACCCGCATTTCGCCAAGTCGGCGCTCGCCCGCTACACGCCGTCCGACATCATCGCGCTTGTCGACCTTCATGGCATCGCGCACCATGAAAAGACGCTCGGCCAGCTTTTTTGCGACGGGTCGGCGCGGCAGATCGTGGCGATGCTGCTCGAGGAATGCGCAAAGGGCGGGGTCGATGTCCGTGTCGGCCAGCCGGTTGGCGCGGTCACCCAGAACGACGGCCGCTTCACCGTCCGTTTCGGCGATCAGGACTTCGCCGCCCCCGCCCTCGTCATCGCGACCGGCGGGCCATCGATCCCCCAGATGGGCGCGACCGGCTTCGCCTATGACCTCGCGCGCCAGTTCGGGCTGAAAGTCGTTGAACCCCGCCCCGCGCTCGTCCCGCTGACGCTCGGCGGCGACGATGTGCTGTTCCGCAGCTTGTCGGGCATCGCCGCGCCGGTCGAGGCGCGCGCGGGCAAGGCGGCGTTTCGCGAGGCGGCGCTGTTCACCCACAAGGGGCTGTCGGGTCCGGCCATCCTGCAGGTCAGCAGCTATTGGCGCCACGGCGAACCGGTAACGATCGACTTCCTGCCCGATGCGCCGCAAGGCTGGCTCACCGACGCCAAACGCAGCCGCCCGCGCGCGACTTTGCGCGCCGCGCTCGGCGCCCAGCTTCCCGACCGTCTCGCCGAAACCCTTGCCGACCGGCTGGCGCTGCCCGGCGAACTCGGCGCGCTGACCGACCGCAAACTGGCCGACGCCGAGACGCGCCTTGGCCGCTGGATGTTCCGCCCCAACGGCACCGAAGGATTCGCCAAGGCCGAGGTCACGATCGGCGGAATCGCCACCGCTGGCCTGTCGTCGCAAACAATGATGGCCAAAAGCACCCAAAACCTCTATGCGATCGGCGAAGCCGTTGACGTCACCGGGTGGCTGGGCGGCTATAATTTTCAATGGGCCTGGGCCAGCGGACACGCTGCCGGACAGGCGCTTTAGGAAAAAACCAAGAATATTCCTCGGGATGCTGGCTGGGCGATGGCCCGGCCACTTTGCATCAATTGCCTGATGGCGGCGAGGATACCCAAGAAAACGGCATATCGCCGCTCAGGATAAGAAGAACAATAATGGCTTTCGAAACACTGTCTCCCGTCCTTGCGGACGCTCTCACCGCGCGCGGTTACGAAACTCTCACCCCCGTCCAGGCGCAAGTCGTCGAACCCGACGCAATCGGCCGCGATCTGCTCGTGTCGGCGCAGACCGGTTCGGGCAAGACCGTCGCCTTCGGCCTTGCGATGGCCGACCAGCTGATCGAGGACGGCCGCCTGCCCTTCGCGACGTCGCCGCTCGCGCTGATCATCGCCCCGACCCGCGAGCTCGCGATGCAGGTCAGCCGCGAACTCGGCTGGCTCTATGCCAAGGCCGGCGCGCGCATCGCGACCTGCGTCGGCGGCATGGACGCCAGCAAGGAACGCCGCGCGCTGAACCAGGGCGTGCAGATCGTCGTCGGCACCCCGGGCCGCCTGCGCGATCACCTCGAACGCGGCGCGCTCGACCTCACCGCGCTGCGCGTCGCGGTGCTCGACGAGGCCGACGAGATGCTCGACATGGGCTTTCGCGAAGACTTGGAAGAAATCCTCGACGCGACCCCCGAAACGCGCCGCACCCTGATGTTCTCGGCGACCATTCCCAAGCCGATCGCGAACATGGCGAAGCGCTACCAGCGCGACGCGCTGCGCATCTCGACCGTCGGCGAGGATCGCGGCCATGGCGACATCAGCTATCAGGCGGTGACCGTCGCCCCCGCCGATATCGAGGGCGCGGTGATCAACCTGCTGCGCCTCCACGACGCCGAAACCGCGATGCTGTTCTGCGCGACGCGCGACAATGTCCGCCGCCTCCACGCCAGCCTGACCGATCGCGGTTTCGCCGCCGTCGCGCTGTCGGGCGAGCATAGCCAGAATGAGCGCAACGCCGCGCTGCAGGCATTGCGCGATCGCCGCGCCAAGGTCTGCGTCGCGACCGACGTCGCCGCACGCGGCATCGACCTGCCCAGCCTGTCGCTGGTGATCCACGTCGAAATCCCGCGCGACGCCGAAACGCTCCAGCACCGCTCGGGCCGCACCGGCCGCGCGGGCAAGAAGGGCACGGCGGTCATCATCGTTCCCTATCCGCGTCGCCGCCGCGTCGACGGCATGCTGCGCGGCGCGCGGATCAACGCCGAGTGGATGGATGCGCCGACCGCCGCCGACGTTCGCACGCGCGACCAGGAACGGCTGATCGAGAAATTGCTCGCCCCGATCGAGCATGAGGCCGAGGATATCGAACTGGCGCAGCGCCTGATGGCCGAACGCTCGCCCGAGGATATCGCCGCATCGCTCGTCCGCGCGCACCGCGCGCTGATGCCGGCGCCCGAGGATCTGATCGACAACAGCGCGCGCGGCCGCGAGCGTCCCGACCATGGCGACCGCTTCGAGCGCGAACCGCGCGACCGCGGCGAGCGCCGCGAAGGTTTTGACGACAGCGTCTGGTTCAAGCTCAACATCGGCCGCCGCCAGAACGCCGACCCGCGCTGGATCCTGCCGCTGCTGTGCCGCCGCGGCCATGTGACCAAGCAGGAGATCGGCGCGATCCGCATCGGTCCGAGCGAGACGATGTTCAACATCCCGCGCGCCATCGCCGACCGCTTCGCCGAAGCCGTGGTGCGCAGCGCCAACGAGGATGGCGAGGACGACAGCGGCGTCGCGATCACCCCCGCGCCCGACGGCCCGACCTATCCGCCGCGCCGCGAAAAGGGTTCGGGCGACCGCGCCCCGCGCGCCACGCTGGGCCGTGCGCCGGGCGGCGACCGCGACCGTTCGGGTCCGCGCGGCCCGCGTGGTCCCGGCGGCCTCGGCGGCAACGCCGAACGCTACAAGCCCAAGCCCTACGGCCAGCGCAGCCCGCGCCGCCCGTCGAAATAAGCGAACGGTCATCATCTAAAGCATCGTCCTTGCGAGCGGAGCGAAGCGATCCGGAGCGGCCCTGCCCCGCCCTGGATTGCTTCGCCGCCTTCGGCTTCTCGCAATGACGATGTCGATGGGCGACTTGCCCTTGCACTCCCCCGCCCGCCCCACCAGATGGACGGGACAGCAGGAGCGCGATCATGCAAGCAGTCCAGGCCTTCATCGAAACGCAGGGCGGTCCCGAGGTCATCGACTGGCGCGAAGTGACGCTGGGCGATCCCGCCCCGGGCGAGATATTGCTCCGCCACACCGCGATCGGGCTCAACTATCTCGACACCTATCACCGCGACGGCACCTATCCGATTCCGCTGCCCAGCGGCCTTGGCGTCGAATCGGCGGGTGAGGTGGTCGCGGTTGGCGAGGGCGTCCACGGGCTCCAGCCCGGCGACCGCGTCGCGACTTTCGGCCCCGATCGCAACGCTTACTCGACCGCGCGGCTCCTCCCCGCCGCCTCGCTGTTCAAACTGCCCCCCGGCATCGAAGACGAAACCGCTGCGGCGGGCCTGCTCAAGGCCTGCACCGTCGAGATGCTCGTCGAACGCTGCGCCAAGGTCGAGGCGGGCTGGCCGGTGCTGGTCCATGCCGCCGCCGGCGGGGTCGGGCTGATCCTCGTCCAATGGTTGAAGGCGATCGGCGCCACCGTGATCGGCACCGTCAGCACCGAGGCCAAGGCCCAGGTCGCGCGCGAGGCCGGCGCCGACCATGTGCTGCTCTACAAGTCCGACGATGTCGCGGCGCACGTCCGGAGCCTCACCGACGGCCAGGGCGTTCCCGTCACCTTCGACGGGATCGGCATGGCGACGTGGGAGGTCTCGCTAAAGGCCACCGCGCGGCGCGGGCTGATCGTCAGCTATGGCAATGCCGGCGGGCCGGTGACCGGCGTCAACCTCGGCGTGCTGGCGCAGCACGGCTCGCAATTCGTGACCCGCCCCACCCTGTTCGACTATTATCTGCACCCCGGCGAACGCGCCGCAGGCGCCGCGCGCGTGTTCGAGATGATCGAAAGCGGCGCGGTGAAGATCAATGTCGGACAGCGTTACGGGTTGCAGGACGCAGCGCGGGCGCACGCCGACCTCCAGGCCGGGCGCACGACCGGATCGACGGTGCTAATTCCCTGACCAGATAATCCCTCCCCTTCAGGGGAGGGCAGCGAGACTTACGAACTTGTTCGTTAGTCGCAGCGGGTGGGGTTTCGCGGCCTTGCGCTAAGCCGCGAACCCCACCCCAACCCCTCCCGCCTGCGGGAGGGGAGCAATTACGCCTTCAACCTTTCCGCATGCCACGCGACATGCTCGCCCAAAAAGGTCGAGATGAAATAATAGCTATGGTCGTATCCGGGCTGCATGCGGATCTCGGCCTTTTGCCCGTTGCGCTCGCACGCCGCGACCAGCAGCTCGGTCTTGAGCTGTTCGACGAGGAAAGTATCGGCCTCGCCCTGATCCACCAGCAGATCGGGCACGCGCAGCCCCTGGTCGAGCAGCGCGCACGCGTCATAGGCGTGCCAGTCCTCGCGCGCGTCGCCGAGATAATTCGACAGCGCCTTTTCGCCCCACGGACATTGCAACGGCGCGACGATCGGCGAAAAGGCCGACACCGAGCGGAAGCGGTCCTGGTTGCGGAGGCCAATGGTCAGCGCGCCATGCCCGCCCATCGAATGGCCGGTGATCGCCTGACGCGCCAGGTCGGCGGCCGGAAAATTGCGCAGCACCAGCGACGGCAGCTCGTCCTCGATGTACGAGCGCATCCGGTAATTCGCCGCCCAGGGCTCCTCGGTCGCATCGACATAGAAACCCGCGCCCAGTCCGAAATCCCACGCCGCGTCGGGATCGTCGGGAACACCCTCGCCGCGCGGCGAGGTGTCGGGCGCGATGAAAATCACGCCATGCTCGGCGCAGGCGGCGCGATATTCGCCTTTCTCCATCACATTGGCATGGGTGCAGGTCAGCCCCGACAGATACCAGAGCACGGGCAGCTTAGCGCCCTTATCATGGTCGGGCACGAAGACCGCGAAGGTCATGTCGGTGCCGGTCGTGGTGCTGCCATGCTTGTACACGCCTTGCGTGCCGCCATGGCTGCGAACGGAGGAAAGGGTTTCGAGGGTCATATCATTGTCCTGCTTGTCTTTTCGCGAGCCTGGTTCATGCTGGCGCGACATCAAAAAGGGAGAGGCCGGTTGTTCGATAGTCAAATTCACGGCACATGTCAGGACCGCTTCGCCGCTGTCCGTCTTGGCATGGCGGCGAGCCTCGCGAGCGGGGCCGATATCGGCCTGTCCTTTTGCGCGACGATCGACGGCGAGACGGTGGTCGATCTGTGGGGCGGCCATGCCGACGCGGCGAAGACGCGGGCGTGGGAGGCGGACACGATCGTCAACGTCTATTCGACGACCAAGACGATGACCGCGCTCACCGCGCTGCTGCTCGCCGACCGCGGCGAACTCGATTTTGCGGCGCCGGTCGCGCATTACTGGCCCGAATTTGCGGCGAACGGCAAGGCGGACGTCACCGTCGCCCATCTGATGAGCCACGCTGCCGGCCTGTCGGGCTGGGAGGTGCCGATCGCGCATGATGACCTCTACGACTGGGACAAGGTCACGTCGCTGCTCGCGGCGCAGGCGCCCTGGTGGCAGCCCGGCAGCGCGCCCGGCTATCATGCGATCACCCAGGGCTATCTGGTCGGCGAGGTCGTGCGCCGCATCACCGGCAAGTCGCTCGGCACTATGTTCCGCGAGGAGATCGCCGAACCGCTGGGCGCCGATTTCCACATCGGCCTGCCCGCGTCGGAGGACCACCGCGTCGCCGACCTGATCCCGCCGCCCGAGACGATCAGCGACTTTTCGACCGACATCCAGCGCAAGACCTTCACCAACCCCGGCGTCGATGTGTCGGCGACGCGCACCCGCGCCTGGCGCGGCGCCGAAATTCCCGCCGCGGGCGGCACCGGCAATGCGCGCAGCGTCGCCGAAATCCATGCGCTGCTCGCCAATGGCGGCGTCGCGAAAGGCAAGCGCCTGCTCTCCGAAGCCGGATGCCGCAAGGCGCTGGACCTGCAGGTCGCGGGCACCGACATGATCCTTGGCATCCCGATCCGCTACGGCATGGGTTTCGGCCTGCCCGGCGAGATGGTGCCGCTGCCCAATCCGAACACCATCTATTGGGGCGGCTATGGCGGATCGCTGATCATCATCGACATGGATGCCCGCGCGACCTTCAGCTATGTGATGAACAAGATGAACAGCGGCCTGACCGGCGACCCGCGTTCGTTCACCCTGATCGGCGCGATGTGGATGGCGATGGCCGCGAGCTAGTCCTGTAACGGGATCGCCGCCACCAACGGGTCGTGCCCCCAATGGCGGAGCAGGCCCAAAATCGCCGTGCCGGCCAACCCCAATGTCGCGGTGTTGCGCAGCGGATGGACGTTGACGGTATCGGCCGCCGCAAGTCCCGCGTCGATGACGACGGTGATGCCGCCCGGCGGCGCGTTGATCGCGGCGAGCGGGGTGACCGAGCCCGGCGATATGCCGAGCAGCCGTGCCATGTCCTCGGCCTTGCCAAAGCTGACGCGCTTGCTGCCGATCGCGGCGGGCAGCGCCTTCAGGTCGACGCGCGCCTCGCCGGGCACGGTGACGAGCCAATAGGCCCCGTCTTTATCCTTGAGGAACAGATTCTTGGTGTGCACACCCGGGATCGCGGCGTTCACCGCATCGCTCTCGGCGACGGTGAACACCGCGACATGGTCGAAGGAGGCGAAGGGGATGGCGAGCGCGTCGAGGTCCGCCAGCAATCCCGCTTCGCCCCGCATATCGGGTCAGACGACGCGGTGCAGCGCGCAGAGCTTGTTGCCCGACGGATCGCGCAGATAGGCGAGGTAGAGCGGACCGAAACCGCCTTCGCGCACGCCCGGAGGATCTTCGATCGAGGTGCCGCCATTGGCGACGCCGGCGTCGTGCCAGGCCTTGGCCTGTTCGGGACCGTCCATCGCAAAGCCGATGGTGCAGCCGTTGCCGGCCGTCGCCGCTTCACCGTCGATCGGCGCGCCGACCAGGAACAGCCCGCCATTGTGCATATAGATCAGGCGGCCCTTGTCGTCCTGGATCGCGGGCTTGCCGCCGATCGCCTGGAAGGTCGCGTCATAGAATTTCTTGGCGGCGGCCAGGTCATTCGACCCGACCATATTGTGGCTGTACATGTCTCTCTCCTCTGGTTGATTTCGTATCAGCGGGGCGGCGCGGCGCAGCTGTTGGGGCCGACCGGGTCCCACACGCGGAGCCCGCCGCGCCAGCTGAGATCGGCGCTCTCGCTGTTGAGCATCGACTGGGTGACGCCGGCGATCTTGTAGACCCATTGGCCGGGTTTCAGATAATGGGTCCGGTTCGCGCCCCAATCGATCAGCCGTCCGTCGCGCGTCTCGGTCATCGTCATGTCGACCATGAAACAGACCGGTTTCCGGCTGCTGTTATAGGCGTGATAGAGCATACCGGGCAGTTGCACCGGGGTCTTGCACTTGGCGCAGCTGACCGTGACGATATTGTCCTGCTGCAAAACGACCCGCCCGTCCTTCGATTCATAGCGCTGCGCGCCATGCGCGGTCGTGACATAGCTGGTGTCGGGTTTGGGTCCGGCGTCGAGCTTTTCGGCCGCCCATACCGGCGTAGCGACAAGGACGGCCAGCGCCGTCAGCAAGAGTCGGTCGGTCATCGCGCGAAGTCCCGTCATGCGTTGCGAATCAAGACCCGCATGCTGCCCGTATATTCAGCGGAATACCACCGTCTTGCGGCCGTCGATCAGCACGCGCTGCTCGGCGACCCAGCGCACCGCCTTGGCGAGCACCTGAGCCTCGACGTCGCGGCCGATGCGGATCAGGTCGTCGACCCCGTCGCGGTGGTCGACGCGCTCGACCGCCTGTTCGATGATCGGCCCCTCGTCGAGATCCCCGGTGACGAAATGCGCGGTCGCGCCGATCAGCTTGACCCCGCGTTCGTGCGCGCGGTGATAGGGCTTGGCGCCCTTGAAGCCGGGCAGGAAGCTGTGGTGGATATTGATGCAGCGCCCCGCGAGCTGCGCCGACAGCGCACTCGACAATATCTGCATATAGCGCGCCAGCACCAGATAGTCGGCGCCGCCGCGCGCCATGACATCGAGGATCGCCTGCTCCTGTTCCGCCCGGTTGGCGTCGCCGACGGGCAGGTAATGGAAGGGCACGCCGTGCCATTCGGACAGCCGCCGCTGCGCCTCATGGTTCGACACCACGCCGACGATGTCGATCGCGAGATTGCCGGTCGACCAGCGGTGGAGCAGGTCGTTGAGGCAGTGGCTGCCCTGCGACACCGCGATGACGAAGCGCGGCTTGACCGCGGCATCGCTGATCCGCGCCTCCATCGCGAAGCGCGCAACCACCGGCGCGAACGCCGCCCGCACCTCGGCGAGACCCTGCGGAAAGCGTGGCCCGGCGCCGCGAAACGCGACGCGCATGAAGAAGCGCCCCGTGTCGAGGTCGGCATATTGCTGGCTGTCGAGGATGAAGCCGTCGGTATCGGCGAGCAGCCCGGTGACGGCGGCGACAATGCCAACCGCGTCGTCGCAGCTGAAGGTCAGGACATAGGGTCCGGTCAAATGCTTCCTCCCTCTGACCGGCCCAACGTTTTAATCCGTTCGCCCTGAGCTCGTCGAAGGGCCGTTCTTCTTCGCGCGCCCTAGAACGAAGAACGGTGCTTCGACAAGCTCAGCACGAACGGAAAATTAGAAAGCTCAGTAAACCACCACGCTGCGAATGCTTGTCCCCGCGTGCATCAGGTCGAAGCCCTTGTTGATCTCTTCCAACCCCATGACGTGGGTGATCATCGGGTCGATCTCGATCTTGCCGGTCATATACATGTCGACGATCTTCGGCACGTCGGTGCGGCCCTTGGCGCCGCCGAAGGCGGTGCCGCGCCAGTTGCGCCCGGTGACCAGCTGGAACGGACGCGTCGCGATCTCCTTGCCCGCCTCGGCGACGCCGATGATGATCGAGGTGCCCCAGCCGCGATGGCACGCTTCGAGCGCGGTGCGCATCACTTCGGTATTGCCCGTGGCGTCGAAGGTGTAATCGGCGCCGCCGTCGGTCAACTGCACGATCGCGGCGACCGTGTCTTCGCGGCTCATGCCCCGGGTGTTGAGGAAGTCGGTCATCCCGAACTTGCGGCCCCATTCTTCGCGGTCGGGGTTGATGTCGACGCCGATGATCTGGTTCGCGCCGGCAAGCCGCGCGCCCTGGATCACGTTGAGCCCGATGCCGCCGAGCCCGAACACGACGACATTGTCGCCGACCTGCACCTTCGCGGTGTTGATCACCGCGCCGACCCCGGTGGTCACGCCGCAGCCGATATAGCAGCTCGACTGGAAGGGCGCGTCCTCGCGGATCTTGGCGACCGCGATCTCGGGCAGCACGGTGAAGTTCGAGAAGGTCGAGCAGCCCATATAGTGAAAGATCGGCTGCCCCTTGTAGCTGAAGCGCGTCGTGCCGTCGGGCATCAAGCCCTTGCCCTGTGTGGCGCGGATCGCGGTGCAGAGGTTGGTCTTGCCCGACAGGCAGCTTTTGCACTGGCGGCATTCGGGGGTGTAGAGCGGGATGACATGGTCGCCGGGAACGACGCTGGTGACGCCGGCGCCGACTTCGCGCACCACACCCGCGCCCTCATGCCCCAGCACACTCGGGAAGATGCCCTCGCTGTCGAACCCGTCGAGCGTGTAAGCATCGGTGTGGCAGATGCCCGTCGCCATGATCTCGACCAGCACCTCGCCCGCCTTCGGGCCTTCGAGGTCGAGTTCGACGATTTCGAGCGGCTTCTTCGCTTCGAACGCAACGGCGGCGCGGGTCTTCATGGACGGGTCTCCTCTTCGCTGGCCCCAATCACGCAAACGCCGCGCCAATGCAAGCACCCGATACCCTAGCTTCGTCACACCGGGCTCGACCCAGGGTCCCGCTTTTCACGGTCGCCAGCGGGACCCCGGATCAAGTCGGCATTTATCCCCTTTGCATCCGTATCTGCCCCATCCCACCGTCATTGCGAGCGAAGCGAAGCAATCCAGAGCGGTTACCGCTACTCTGGATTGCTTCGCTTCGCTCGCAATGACGGGAATACGGATGCGAAGGGGATAATCACGAAACAGGTTCAGGGTGACGAAGGTGGAGGAAACACGGCTTCTGCCAGCTTCCCGATTTCTATGTGATGCCGCACCTGCAAAGCGGCGCACTCGCCTCGCTCCTCGTCTCGCTCCACCCGCAAGAGGAGCCGATCTGAGTGGTCTATCCGCAGCGGCGGCATTTGCTGTCAAAGGTGCGGCTGCTGATCGACAAATTGCGCGAGGAATTGCCGGGGGCGTTGCAGCGGAGTGAGGTATCTTAGGCTCAAAAGAGTCTCAGCCCACCGAACCTTCAGATCAGGATAAGTTCGCCGTCCACAAATCCGATTCCGAGGCCGTTCACCGATCTCAGCTTCGTCGACAGTTGGGAGGGTTCGTTCAGCAGCGATGCCACGAGGCCCTTCATTTTATCGAGGCAAGCCTCCCAATCTCCGTCGCAGAAGCTGGAAGGAATAGCAAAATTGCGACCGTTGGAAGGCTCCCAAACTTCTGCGCACGCCCAATCAGGATCATGCGGGTCGAATTCCGAAGCTCCTACGAACTCTACAGCATAGCGAGCATCATCTGAGCTTTTTTCCGAGAGGTTGAACGCGAAAGCAGCAACGGACGATGGCACGCCGTCACTCAACGATTCCTCTAACCACGCTCGAAACTCTTCGTTAAATTTTTCCATCCGAACCCGATCTACGCGCAGCTTTTATCTACAAGCCGCCCCTCAACACTCCACCACACTAACCGCCAGCCCGCCCTTCGACGTTTCCTTATACTTATCCCGCATGTCGCGCCCCGTCTGCAGCATCGTCACGATCACCGTGTCGAGGCTCACCACATGCGTGCCGTCGCCGATCATCGCGATGCGGCTGGCGTCAATCGCCTTGATCGCGCCCATCGCGTTGCGCTCGATGCACGGGATCTGCACCAGACCTCCAATGGGATCACAAGTGAGGCCGAGGTTGTGCTCCATGCCGATCTCGGCGGCATTCTCGACCTGCGCGTTGGTGCCGCCGAGCGCCGCCGTCAGCCCCGCCGCCGCCATCGAACAGGCGACGCCGACCTCACCCTGACAACCGACCTCGGCGCCCGAGATGCTGGCGTTGCGCTTGTACAGCGCACCGACCGCCCCCGCCGCGAGCAGGAAGGTCCGCACCCCCGCGTCATCGCCGCGATAGCCGCGGCGGTAGAAACGGATCACCGCCGGGATGATCCCCGCCGCGCCGTTGGTCGGCGCGGTGACGACCTTGCCGCCCGCGGCGTTCTCTTCGTTCACCGCCATCGCCCACAGGTTGATCCAGTCCATCATCGCGAGCGGATCGGTCAGATTTTGTTCGTGCCGCGCGCGGATGTCGTCGGCGATTTGCGGCGCGCGGCGCTTGACCTTGAGCCCGCCCGGCAAAATCCCGGTGCTACAACAACCGGATTCGATCGACGCGTCCATCGCCCCCGCGATCGCGTCGAGCCCGGCGTTCACCTCGTCGAGGTTGCGGTGCACCAGCTCATTCTCGAGCATCATCTCGGCAAAGCTCTTGCCCGAAGCCGCGCCCATTTCGAGCAAGTCGGCGCCCGAGGTGAAGGCGAAGGGCAGTTCGACCTCATCCTCCGCCCCGCGACTGTTGCGCCCCGCCTCGTCCTCGTCGACGACGAAGCCGCCGCCGATCGAGAAATACATGCGCTTGGCGAGGATTTCGCCGCCCGCGTCGCGCGCGGTGAAGCTCAGCGCATTGCTGTGGAACGGCTGGCGCTGGCGCATCTGGAAATGCAGGTCGCTTTTCGGTTGAAAGCGCACGCGCTGGCGGCCGAGCAGGTAGAGAAAACCATCGCCCTCCGCCCGGTCCCAATGCGCCTTGATCGCGGCGAGGCTGGTCGAGGCGGGGATTTCGCCCGCGAGCCCCGCGACGATCGCGGTGTCGGCGGCGTGGCCCTTGCCGGTCAAGGCGAGCGAGCCATAGAGATCGGCCTCGACATGCGCGGTTCTGGTCAGCAGTTCGGCCTCGTCGAGCCAGACGGTGAAGCGCCGCGCCGCGACCATCGGGCCGACGGTGTGCGAACTCGACGGTCCGACGCCGATCTTGAACAATTCGAACAGGCTGATGGTCATGGCCGGGATTTTTCCGAGGATGTCGGGGTGATCGCTTCGAGCGGCAGCTTCGCCGCCAGGTCGCGCGACGCGCCCAAGGTATAATGGCTGATGTCGAAGTGAAAGGGCGATCCGTCCGACGCGAAAAGCGGGCAGACGCCCTTCGGGCATTCCAGGTCCTGCATCGAGACATAGGTGCCGCCTGCGGCGACCACCGCGTCGCGCATTGCGCGATCCTCGACGAGGAGGTCCATGCGGCGGCTGTCGCGCGCCAGGTCGACGTCGCCGCGCGCCGTCGCACGAGCGAGCAGGCGCGCCAGCGGCTCGTCATATTCGACCGCCGGCCCCAGCACCGTCACCGGAATGCCGCGCGCGCGAAAATGCGCCACCGAGCGCGCCAGGTCGGGCAGCTGGCCTTCGCGCCAACGCGCCGACAGGATCACCCGGTCGATCCGTCCGCTACCCAACAACCTGTCCTCGAAACCGAGCGCCATGACCCGGGTGCAGCGCGGATCGCCGCGCAATGGCAGCACCGGGTCGCATCCCGACGCGGTCAGCCGCAATATGTTCATGCCCCGCAGTCGCTCGGCGATCGCCTGGACGATATGCCCGGCATGGCTGTCGCCCATCACCAATATGTTCGGCCGGTCGGGCCGGCGTGTCGCGCATGTTTTGGGGTCATAGGTCGGTTTTGCGGTGTCGGCCATGCACACGCCGCGCTTGAACTGGAAAAAGGACTGCGGGCTGTCATCATAGTCGAGATAGGTCAGCAGCCGGGCCACCTCCGGATTCTCGATCCGCGCCCCCGCCGCCTGCACCGCGAGCAACGCCGCGACGCCCGCGACGAGCAGCATCGCGGCCAGCGCGCTCCACAGCACGCGCGGCGTCGCCCAGGCCTTGCCGCGCTCGAGGAAGGGCCGCTCGATCAGGCGATAGCTGAGGATGGCGAGCGCGAAGGAGATCGCGATCGTCGCGGCCATTTCCCACGGCTCGAGCGTCAGCCCGCGCTCGAAGCGCCACAAAGCCATCACCGGCCAGTGCCACAGATAGAGCGAGTAACTGATGTCGCCGATGAAGCGCATCGGCGGCAGCGAGAGCAGCCGCGCCGTCCCGCCGACCTCGCCATAGGCGATCAGCAGCGCGGTGCCGACGCACGGCAGCAACGCCCAGGGCACGGGGAAAGACAGGCCTTCTTCGATGACGAACAGCGACACGACGACCAGCGCCAGCCCGATCCACGTCGCGACGGCGCGCAGCCGCGCCCCCAGCGCCGGGAAGCCGCCGGTCGCGACCAGCCCGCCGAGCGCCAGTTCCCACGCCCGCGACGGCAGCAGGTAAAAGCTCGCCTGCGCCTTGTTGATGTGGTTCAGCCCGAACCCGATCGCCAGCGACACGGCCGCGATCACCCACAAAGCCGCGACGATATGACGCGGCAGCCAGCGGCGCAGCGCGATCAGCAACAGCGGGTAGAAGATATAGAATTGCTCCTCGACCCCCAGCGACCAGGTGTGGAGCAAAGGCGTCAGTTCGGCGTCGCCGAAGTAATTGACCGTCCGCCAGAACCAGATGTTCGACCCCGACAGCGCGGTCGCCGCAGCGCTCCACGACAGATCGCGCATATCCTGCGGGAACAGCCGCCACCAGCCGACCGCGAGCACGACCACCAGCAGGACAAGCAGCGCGGGCAGGATGCGCAGCGCGCGGCGGCGATAGAAACCGGTCAGCGTGAAGCGACCCGCGTCCATCTCCTTCAGGATGATGCGGCTGATCAGATAGCCCGAGATGACGAAAAAAATGTCGACGCCGACAAAACCGCCGGGAATCGCGGTAAGCCCGGCGTGGACGAGGAGGATCGGCAGGACCGCCAAAGCGCGCAGTCCGGCGATGTCGTTGCGATACTGCATGATTCCCCAAATTCGCTGGCCGGCGCGCGCTTGCTGCCTAGCCGCTTGGCGTCATTTGGGAAAGGGGGGACGGGGCGGACCGATGGCCCGCCCCGCCGGAATCAGGCCGGATAGGTCCAGCTGCCTTCGCGCGCGAAATTCTCCGCCGCGAAATCCCAGTTCAGCAATTCCTCGACCGCCGCCTCGACATAGGCAGGGCGCAGGTTCTTGCGGTCGATATAATAGGCATGTTCCCACACGTCGACGACCAGCAAAGGCTTGATGCCTGCGGTCACTTCGGTGCCCGCGTCATGCGTGTCGGTGACCGACAGCGTGCCGTCGCGCGAGACGAGCCAGGCCCAGCCCGACGCGAAATGGTTGATCGCGGTCTCTTTCAGCTTCTTCTTGAGCTCGTCGAGCGAACCGAAGTCGCGATCGATCGCGGCGGCGAGGTCTCCCTCAGGCGCGGTCTTGGCCGGCGACAGGCTGCTCCAGTAAAAGCCATGGTTCCACGACTGGGCGGCGTTGTTGAACAGGCCCTTGTTGCCCGACCCTTCGGCGTGGTGGATGATTTCCTCGAGGCTCTTGTCGGCGAGTTCGGTGCCCTCGATCGCGGCGTTGAGCTTGTCGACATAGGCCTTGTGATGCTTGCCATGATGCGTCTGCAGCGTTTCGGCCGAAATATGCGGCGCCAGCGCATCCTCGGCATAGGGCAGGACGGTGAGAGCGATCGTCATGGCAGTCTTCCTTTTTTATCGGGGAGTATGGGCCCCTTAACTCGGGATAGCGCGCCGTGGTTGCAAGGTTTTGGCGCGCAATTTTTCCTTGTTCGCAAGCCACATCGCCTATCCCGGCGGTTACGGGGACGGGCTAGGTCGCCATCGCCAGCAGCGTCGCGATACGGTCGGCTTCTTCCGCCGGCTTGTCGCGGCGGATGCGCGATATGCGCGGGAAACGCATCGCGAGGCCCGACTTGTGGCGCTTCGACGCATGGATCGAATCAAAGGCGACCTCGAGCACCAGCGACTTTTCGACCTCGCGCACCGGCCCGAAGCGGTTCAGCGTGTGGTCGCGCACGAACTTGTCGAGCCATTTCAGCTCCTCGTCGGTGAAGCCCGAATAGGCCTTGCCCACCGGCAGCAGCTCGCCCTGTTCGCTCCAGCAGCCAAAGGTATAGTCCGAATAGAAGCTCGCGCGGCGGCCGTTGCCGCGCTGGGCATACATCATCACGCAATCGGCGGTCAGCGGGTCGCGCTTCCATTTATACCACAGCCCGGCACGCCGCCCCGCCACATAGGGCGCATCGCGGCGCTTGAGCATCACCCCCTCGATCGCGGCGTCGCGCGCGCCCGCACGGCGCGCGGCGAGGTCATCAAAATCCTTCGCGTCGATGACCTGCGACAGGTCGAAATGGCTGGCGGCGAGGCGCGGCACGAAAGCCTCCAGCTGGCGTCGTCGTTCGGTCCACGGCAGGCCGCGCAGATCGTCGCCGTCGACCGCCAGCAAATCATAGACGCGCACGAAGGCGGGATAGTCGGCGAGCATCTTTTTCGACACCGTCTTGCGGCCCAATCGCTGCTGCAAGGCGTTGAAGCTCGCCGCCTCCCCGCCTTGAGTATCGCCGCGCACCAACAGCTCGCCGTCGATCACCGCGTCCTGATCGAACGCCGCGACCAGTTCGGGAAACGCGCCGCTGATCTCCTCGCCGCCGCGGCTGTAGAGCCGCGTCTCGCCGCCGCCCCCCTTCCCACCGCGCACGATCTGGACCCGGATGCCGTCCCATTTCCATTCGGCGGCATAGTCGGCGAGATCGATGCTCTCCTCCTCCAGCGGGTGCGCGAGCATGAAGGGACGGAAGAAGGCGACGTCGGCGAGGTCGGGCCGCGCGGCGCGCCCCTCGCCCCACGCGAAGAGCGGCGCATAGGGCGGCGGGATCGCGTGCCACAGCTCCTCGACATCGTCGACGGGCACGTCAAAGGCCAAAGCAAAGGCCTGTTTCGCGAGCCGCGCCGACACCCCGACGCGCATCCCGCCGAGCGCGAGCTTGAGCAAGGCATAGCGCCCGTCGGCATCGAGCCGGTCGAGCAGGCCCGCGACCACGGCGGGCGCATCGCTGCGGCTGGCGGCGGCAAGAGCATCGACCGCCTGCGCGACGCTGAGGTCGTCCTTCGCCCCCGGCGCATCGGGCCACAGCAGCGCCGCCGTCTCCGCCGTATCCCCCACGAAATGCCGCGACAGGCGGAACAATTCCTCGTCGACACGGCTTCCGAGCAGCGCCCGCACCGTCCCCGCTTTCACCGCCGGAAAGTCGAGGCTCTCGGTCAGCGCGGCGATCGCCCAGCCGCGATCGGGATCGGGGGTGTGTTTCAGATAATCGACGATCAACGCCAGCTTGCTGTTGCGCGAGCGCGTGTAGATCAGCCGGTCGATCAGGGCCGCGAAGCGCTTCACGCTTCCTCCTCCAGATCGCGGCCGACAAGGTGCAGCGCCTTGGCTTTCCGCTGATGCAATTCGCACCAACGCAACAGCCCGTCCTCGCTGCCATGGGTGATCCAGGTCTCCCTGGGGTTCACCTCGACGATCGTCGTCGTCAGTTCGTCCCAGTCGGCATGGTCCGAAATCACCAGCGGCAGCTCGACCATCCGCTGCCGCGCGCGTTGGCGCACGCGCATCCAGCCCGACGCCATCGCGGTCACCGGATCGGGCAGCCGCCGCGACCAGCGGTCGTTCAGCGCCGACGGCGGCGCCAGCACGATCTGTCCGGCCATCGCAGCCTTGTCGGTCTCGCTGACCAGCCGCAATTCGCCAAGATCGACACCATGCGCCGCGTAAAGCTGGCACATTTTTTCGAGCGCGCCGTGGATATAGATCGGCGCCTCCCATCCCGCACCGCGCAATTCGGCGATCACCCGCTGCGCCTTGCCCAGCGCATAGGCGCCGACGAGCACCGAGCGGTCGGGCTCGGCGCGCACCGCACCGATCAGCTTGGCGATCTCTTGCCCCGTCGGCGGGTGGCGGAACACCGGCAGGCCGAAAGTCGCCTCGGTAACGAAGATGTCGCATGGCACGACCTCGAACCGGACGCAGGTCGGGTCGGGCCGCCGCTTGTAGTCACCGGTGACAATGATCCGTTCGCCCGCATATTCCATCAATATCTGCGCGCTGCCCAGCACATGGCCGGCGGGATGGAAGCTGAAGCGCACCCCGCCGCGCTCGAACCCTTCGCCATAAGGAAAAGCTGCATTATGGCTCGCCTCGACATCGACGCCATAGCGCAGCGCCATGATCGCCAGCGTCTCGGGGGTCGCGAACACCGATCCGTGCCCGCTGCGCGCATGGTCAGCGTGGCCGTGGGTTACCGCCGCGCGCGCGACGGGACGCGACGGGTCGATCCACACATCGGCGGGTTTGACATAGATGCCGCTCGGGTGCGGCTCGATCCAGGTCCTGGCGCGGGTCATCCCCGCCCCATAGCACAACGAACAAAGATCGAACAAACCCGCTTCAGTCGCGTCGCCCCAAGCGCATGTGAAACGCATCGAGGTGGAAATAGCTCGGGTCGAAATCGCACATCGCCGCCAGCGCATCGGCGTCGAGGAAGCGGATCCACTGCCGGTTCATCTCGATATAGCCCTCGCGCACCAGCCGCCGCAGCACCCGGTTGGTATGGATCGGGGTCAGCCCGAGCGTGTCGGCAATCTGGGTTTGCGTCATCGGCAGCCGCATCGTGTCTTCGCCCGCCAGATTGACGATCTGCGCGCGGCGGTGGAGTTCGAGCAGCAGATGGCCGATCCGTTCCTGCGCGCTCTGGCGCCCGTTGCGGACGATCTGCTCGCGCAGGAACGCCTCCTCCTGCACCTGTGTCCACCAGAAGGCCATGCTCAGCGCGCCCGACCCGGCGAGCAGGTCGCGTACCGCGCCCGGCGGGATGGCGTAGAGCGATCCGGCGGTGATCGCGAGGACGCTATGGTCGGCCTCCGCCGCGACGAGCACCTGCAGGTCGAAGATGTCGCCGGGGAGCAGGATGTTGAGGATCTGGCGCCGCCCGTCCTCCAGTTCCTTGTAGCGCGCGGCCCAGCCTTCGCGCACCACCAGCACCGCGTCCATCGGTTCGCCGGCGCTGACCAGTTCGGCGTTCGCGGCAAAGCTGCGCACCTTGCCGCCGAGCGCGAGCATCTGCGCGCGGTCGCCGTCGCCGATATCGCTGTAGAAATGCAGGCGCGCGACCAGCGCTTCCAAGGTCATGGGGCCCGCCTCGAAATCATGCGTCGCGCCACCGCGCGGGCAAGGTGATGGTGCAGACCAGCCCGCCGGGCTCCCAGCGTCGCTCGATCGTCCCGCCAAGGTTATTGCGTACGCTACGTTCCATCAACAAGGTGCCAAAGCTGGTCCGGTTGGGGGGACCCGCGATCGGGGCGCCGCCGCTTTCGGTCCAGGTCAGGCGGAATTGCCGGTCGGGCACATCGTCGGCCTCCTGCGTCCAATCCACCGCGACGTCGCCCTGCTCGCTGGCGAGCGCCCCATGCTTGACCGCGTTGGTGGCGAGCTCGTTGAATAGGAGCGCCATAGCGACCACCGCATTTTCGGGCAATTCGAGGTCGGGGCCCGACCAGGTGATGCGCGGAAAGGCGGCCTCGACCTCGCGCAGCAGCGCGTGCATCGATCCGGTCAGGAAATTGGCGCCGAGCAGGACATTCTGTGCGCGATTGAGCGCGTCGAGCCGGCTGCTGATCCGCTCGACATAATCATCGACGTCGGTGGCGGCGTGGCGGGTGAGCGAGATGATCGCGCCGACGGTCGCGAACAGGTTGCGCATCCGGTGGTGCAGTTCGCGCATCAATATGGTGTCATTGTCGCGCCGGTTGCGCTGTTCGGTGATGTCGATGCTGACCCCCGTCAACATCGCATCGTTCGTCCGCACGTCCCAGTCGCCGCGGATCGACAGCCAGCGGATGCCGCGCTCGGGGTGCAGGATGCGATGCTCGACCGCATAGGGGGTGCCGTTGGCGATCGATTCGTCGAGCACCGCGCGCACCACGCCATGATCCTCCGGATGGATGCGCGCAAATGCCTGTTCGGCGGTGGCGAGCGCGGTTTCATAATCGGCGCCCCACAGCTCCGCCACCGCCCCGTGCCAGCGCAGGGCATCGGTGCGCGGATCGAGCTGCCAGGTCGCGACGCCCGAAAAATCGAGCGCGCGTTCGAGCATGTGGCGCGCCGCGTCGCGTTCGATTCCCGCCCGGTGCAGCTCCGCCTCGGCCATGATGATCGCCGCAAAATCTTCGAGCCGTTCGAGTTCGCGCGGCGTCAGCGTCGGGCGCGGCTTGCGGTCGATGATGCACAAGGTGCCCAGGATCGCGCCGTTATAGGCGCGCAGCGGGACCCCCGCATAAAAGCGGATATGCGGTTCGCCGGTAACGAGGGGATTCTGTTCGAAGCGCGGATCGACCTGCGCGTCGGGCACCATGACGGGCTCTGATTCGGCGATGACATATTGACAGAAGCTGATGTCGCGCGCGGTTTCGGGGACATCGAGGCCGAAGGATGATTTGAACCATTGCCGGCAGTCGTCGACCAGCGAGACCAGAGCGATCGGCGCATCGAACAGGTCGGCAACAAGCTTGGTGATCCGGTCGTATCCCGGTTCGCGTGCCGTATCCAGAATGCGATATTCGCGCAGCGTCCGCAGTCGCCTGCTCTCGTCATGCGCGAGGTCCCTGTCCCCACCGTCCGCCAAACTTGCCCCCCTGTCGTCCCCTGGCGTCATCGCGCCGTGCCCCGGGGTCGCTGTGCCATGAAACCGGTCCTCAAAAAAGCATCGCGGCCGTCCGGGTCGAAAAGCCGGAAAACCGACTTTTCGCACCGCAGCCTGTTAACGTCCCGCCCCTTCCTTACGCATCGCACGCCGACAGGTTGCGCAGATTCTGTCGGAGGCGCGGGAACCCGATCGCGCGCAGCGGCGTATGAGCTTATTCAGAGGGAGGTCATTGCATGAGTTTGGGTGAGGAAATCCGCGGCCATCTGCCCTTCCTGCGCCGCTACGCCCGCGCGCTGACCGGCACCCAGCAGCATGGCGACAATTTCGTCCATACGATGCTCGAAGTCATCGTCGCCGCCCCCGATGAATTCCGCTCCGACGACGGCATCCGCATCGACCTCTACCGCACCTTCCACCGCATCTGGGAAAGCGCCTTCATCGACGACGGCGAAGGGAGCGACGATGCCGAAAACCCGATCGTCCGCGCCGCCAACCGCCGCCTGGCGCGGATCACCCCGCTGGGACGCCAGATCTTGCTGCTCACCGCGCTCGAAGGCTTTTCGACCGAGGAAGCCGCGCTGATTACCGGGACCGACGCGCCGACGGTGGAAAGCCTGCTCGCCGAAGCGGTCGGCGATCTCGACCGCGAAGCGCGCACCTCGGTGCTGATCATCGAGGATGAGCCGTTGATCGCGATGGACCTCGAGCAGATCGTCCGCGGGCTCGGCCATGATGTCGCCGGCGTCGCGACCACCCACGACGACGCGGTCGCGGCGTTCACGGCGACCGACGCCGGGCTCGTGCTCGCCGATATCCAGCTGGCCGACGGATCGTCGGGGATCGATGCAGTACAGGATATTCTCGCGCTCGCGCCGGTGCCGGTCATCTTCATCACCGCCTTTCCCGAACGGCTGCTCACCGGCAGCCGTGTCGAGCCGACCTTCCTGATCTCGAAGCCGTTTCGCGAAAATACGGTGCGCGCGGCGATCAGCCAGAGCCTGCTCTTCACCCCGCAACTGGCGGTTTGATCTTCTCCCCTCCCGCTTGCGGGAGGGGTCGGGGGAGGGCGTGTTTTATCAGGGAGTGCGCCGACATGCCCTCCCCTAGCCCCTCCCGCTGGCGGGAAGGGAACCGCGGCCTATCGCTCGCTCGGGCCGTTCGCGGTCAGGCTGTCGACATCGTCCATGATGCTGCGGAAGACTTCGCTCGCGGGCAGCACGTCGCCGCTGCGCCGCGGCATCTGGCCGCCCTCCAATATCTCTTGCAGCGCGGTGCGCGCGCGCGACACGCGGCTTTTCATCGTGCCGACCGCGCATTCGCAGATCGCCGCCGCTTCCTCATAGGATAATTGCCCCGCACCGATCAGCACCAGCGCCTCGCGCTGGTCGACCGGCAGCATCATCAGCCCGCGCTGGACGTCGCCGAGGTGCAGGCTGTCGTCCTGGTCGTCGGGCGCGACGAGCAGCCGTTCGGCGGCGAGTTCGTCATAATCGGCGGTGAATTTCTTGCGCCGCATCTGCGACAGGAAACAGTTGCGCAGGATGACGAAGGCCCAGCTCTTCATGCTCGATGGGCCGGGAATATATTGGGCGCGCGCCTTCCACGCCTTCAGCATTGTTTCCTGCACCAGGTCGTCGGCCAGGTCGGCGTTGCCGCAGAGGCTGCGGCCAAAGGCGCGCAGGTGCGGGAGCATCGCCGCGAGTTCGCGCTTGAACGTCGCGTCGTCGAGCGGCTGGGCGGTGTCGCTGGTCGTCACAGGCGTCGCTCCGGACGCCTTGGCAGAGCCTTGAAGTTAAACATCATCTTGGCATGGCTTAGCCCGTTCGGGTCGCGATGCAAACCGATATGGCGGCCGCACCCGCGCGGCAGAGGGCGGGCCATCGGCGCGATCACGCTCCGCCGGCGCGACCAAGCGCGAGGAAGTTCGTCATCAGCCGGCCGTCCTGCGCGTCGAGCGCCCCGCGCGCCGCCAGCCGCGACAGGTCGGCGTCATGGTCGCGGAACAGCGGGCTGTAGAGCATCGAAAAGGCGGCGAACTCGCGCTCGTCGATCAGGCGGCGGCGAATTTCGATCATGCCATTGTGGCGCAAGTCGGCGCGGATGCGCGCCAGGCACGCCTCGACCCGCGCGACCGGCCCTTCGAGCAATTGCATGAAATTCTGGCCGTTGTAGATCAGCGCGCCGGTCAGCGCGTCGCGGGCGTTGTTCGCCTGCGCCTTGCCGACCAGCGATGCGATATCGGCGGGCGCCAGGCCGGGATCCGCGACGCTGACATAGATAACCGAAAGCAAGAACGACCCTCCCGTGCGCCGCGGCGATGATCCGCAGCATCGCCGACCCTACACAGTCGCCGGTCGGGCCATGCTAACTTGCGTTAATCGCGCGAATCTTTTGTCGCCTTCACAATCCGTCGCAAAAAACCACCTTGTTCGGGAACCTGGGGCCTTTTTCTTCGTTCCTCGGGCATGGCAACGCACGGCGAACATAGGACAAAAGGCGATGGCGCCGCGCAGCGTGTTCGCATGGAGCGCCGGCCGACCCCGGGCAGCTTCCCCGGAACCGGCAGCGACCAATGGTATCGCGCGCTCACCGGGCGGCAGGCCCCCGAGCCGGTCAACACCAAATTGCGCATCATCTATGGCAATATCGTCGCCGAACCCCTGCCCGACGGCATGCTCGACCTTCTTTCGCAGATCGATCAGAAAGCGTCCGATCAGGAATGACCCAGGCCAGTGCCGTTTCATCGCGGGAGGGCGGAAGCCTGTCCGACCGCGAGTTCAAGACCCTGCTCGCCGGCGTCATCCCCCATTTGCGCGCCTATGGCCGCAGCCTGTCGGGCAATCCCGACCTCGCCGACGACCTGACGCAGGATACGATGGTCAAGGCCTGGGCCTCGCGCGACCGGTTCGAGGCCGGAACGTCGATCAAGGCCTGGACCTTCGTCATCCTGCGCAACACCTTTCTGTCGCAGATGCGCCGCAACAAATTTGTCGGCGACTATGACGAGACGGCGGTCGAACGCACCCTGTCGACCCCCGCCAGCCAGGAAGACAGCGGCGAGATGGCCGACCTCCAGCGCGGGCTGATGGAATTGCCGCAGGACCAGCGCGAGGCGCTGATCCTCGTCGGCGCCGGCGGCATGTCCTATGAAGAGGCGGCGAGCATCTGCGGCTGCGCGCTCGGCACGATGAAAAGCCGCGTGTCGCGCGCCCGCACCGCGCTCGAAGAGATTATGACCGAGGGTCAATTTTCGCAGAAACGCGCCGAAGCCGCCCCCGCCAGCGAAGCGATGGCGGCGATCATGGACAGCGTCGAAACGATCGCGGCGCGCCACGACGCCGGAAGCCGCTGACGCTCCCGGCCTTGACAGGCTCGACTTTGCACGGCGGGCGCGGCAGACAGGCCGTCCCCCCAGCAAAGCGAGTTCATCGATGAAAACCGCCCCCCATCTCGCCTCCCATTTCGTCATCGCCGCCGCGATGTTCGTCGGCGCCTGTTCGACCGGCGCGACGCCGAGCGAAGCGGCATCCACCGGCCCCGCCGCGATCGACGCCAATGGCGCCCAGCCCGCGACCCCGCTCGCCGACGCCCCCTTCACGGTGCAGGAGGTCGCCAGCTTCAACGAACCCTGGGCGATGACCTTCCTGCCCGGCACCCCCTTCGCGCTCGTCACCGAAAAGTCGGGCAAGCTGAAATTGTGGAGCGAACGCGGCGCCCCCGTCGATGTCGCGGGCGTGCCCGCCGTCGCCTATGGCGGACAGGGCGGCTTCGGCGACGTCCTCGCCGCGCCCGATTTCGCGACCAGCGGCACCATCTATCTCAGCTGGGTCGAGGCGGGCAGCACCGGCACCTATGGCGCGGTGGTCGGCAAGGCCAAATTCGACCAGAGCGGCGCCCCGACGCTGAAGGACCTGCAGATCATCTGGAAACAGGATCCCAAGGTGACCGGGCGCGGCCATTTCTCGCACCGCCTCGCCTTTTCGCCCGACGGAAAATATCTCTTCATCGGCTCGGGCGAGCGGCAGAAATTCGACCCGGCGCAGGACATGAAAGCCAATCTCGGCAAGGTGCTGCGCCTCAACCCTGACGGCAGCGTGCCCGCCGACAACCCCTTCGCATCGCAAGGTGGCGTCACCGCGCAAATCTGGTCGCTCGGCCATCGCAATATCCTCGGCCTGACCTTCGATGGCGCGGGTCAGCTGTGGAACCAGGAAATGGGGCCGAAGGGCGGCGACGAGGTCAATCTGGTCGCGGCGAAATCCAATTACGGCTATCCGATCGTCTCGAACGGCGACCATTATGACGGCAAGGATATTCCCGACCACCCGACCCGCCCCGAATTTGCCGCGCCGAAACTGTGGTGGAATCCCTCGGTCTCGCCCGCCGGGCTCGCTTGGTACGACGGCGACCTTTATCCGGGCTGGAAGAACAGCCTGTTGATGGGCGCGCTGTCGGGCGAAGGGCTGATCCGCATGGCCATCGACGGCGACAAGCTCCACAAATCCGACCGCTGGGACTTCGGCCGGCGCATCCGCGAGGTCGAGGTGCGCGGCGACGGGTCGGTCTGGCTGCTCACCGACGGCAGCGACGGCATGCTGGTGAAGCTCGTCCCGAAGAGGTAGGCGCAACCGCAGATCTGAACCGTAGCCCTGAGCCTGTCGAAGGGCGCTTCTCGGATAGGCGCCCTTCGACAAGCTCAGGGCTACGGTAAATAGCTGCACGGCTTTCACCGAACGACGCTCGAAGCTATAGGCCTCCCATGCTCCGCGACCTCCTCGCCCGGCGCGCCGAATGGCCGGCGCGCATCGCCGACCCCGATGCGCCGCCGTCGCTCGGGCTGCTGTGGCGCGAGGCGACGTCGCTGATGCGCGCGCTGTGGGGCCGCATCCGCGCGATGCCGCCCGAGCCCAATCCCGACAGCGACCATCCGCCGGTGATGGTGCTCCCCGGCTTCCTGTCGGGCGACTGGGCGACCAAGGCGCTGCGCGGCGACCTCCGCCGTTCTGGGTTTCGCTGCTACGGCTGGGGCCTCGGTTTCAACCGCGGCGCGACGGCGGACATCATCGAGCGCATCGACACCCGCGTGCAATGGATCATCGACCGCACCGGCCATGTCCCGGCGCTCGTCGGGTGGAGCCTCGGCGGCATTTACGCGCGCGAATATGCCAAGCATCATCCCGAAAAGGTCGCGCGCGTCGTCACCCTCGGCTCGCCCTTTTCGGGCAGCCGCCGCGCCAACCGCGCCTGGCGGCTCTATCACCTGATCGCGCGCCACCCGGTCGACAATCCGCCGATCGACTTCCACCCCGCCCCGCGCCCCGAAATGCCGACCTTCGCCTTGTGGTCGGCCTATGACGGTGTCGTCGCGATCAACAGCGCGCGCGGCGCCCCGCACGAAAGCGACCGCCAGATCGAGGTCGACTGCGGCCATATGGGCTTCGCTTATGCGCCGACGTCGGTCGCGGCGATCGCCAAGGCGTTGCGGGAAGAGGTCGGCGAATCAAGCGGATCGGCGGCGGCTTGATCCGATCTTAACGATGAACCGGCATAGCCGGGCCTCTCACTCGGAGGGAAGGCCATGCTGGTTCAACGAAAATTCCATGCCTATGCGCTTGTCGCCCTCGTCGCGGCGGTCCCGATCATCGTCGGCGCCACCACCGCCGACGACGGATTTGCGAACGACAGCACCCGGTTGACGGTCACCGGCCAGGGCCTCGACAGCCAGCCCGCCGAGGTCGTGCAGATCCTGGCCGGGGTCGAGGAGTTCGCCCCGCGCGCCTCCGACGCGGTGCGTCGCAATGCCACGAAGCTCGACGAGATGCGGCGATCGCTCAAACGGCTTGGCGTGAAGGAAGAGGATTTCTGGACCTCGAACATGACGCTGTCGCCCGAGAAGAAATATGACGGGTCCGAAAAAGTCGACGGCTTCATGGTCCGGCACAATCTGATGATCAGCTTTCGCGATCCCAAGAATGCCGGCGAGATGATCGACCATCTGGTCGACGCCGGCGCGACCAATATCCAGGGGCCGATCACCGCATGGGATGCGACCCCCGAATCGGCGGCGCGCGCCCGCGCCGCCGCGATCAAGGACGCGATGGACCGCGCCGACGTCTATGCCCGCACGCTGAAAATGCGGGTCAAGCGCGTCGTGTCGATCACCGACAGTTCGGGATATCGCCCGTATCGGCCCAGCGCCGCCATGGCGCGGGTCAACGTCGGCAGTACCCGCATCGACCCCGCGCCGGAAAATGTCACCGTATCGGTCGGCGTGGTTTTCGAACTCACCAAGAGCTGAAGCCGTCGGCGACACGGGCGCCGCCGCGCGCCAGGCTTCAGCACACATCGATCCCCGTCCCCGCGCGCCAGACCAGCCGCATCCGGCCGGGACGGCGTCCCCGCTGCCCCGTCGAGACAAAACCGATGCGGCGCAGCAGCGCGCGCGAGCGTGTGTTGCCGGGATGGCATTCGGCGACGATCGAACAGCCCGGCCGCGACGCGACCAGCGCGCCGACGACCGCGCGCACCGCCTCGGTCGCGATGCCGCGCCCCCGCGCGCGCGCCGCGAACCAGTAACCGATCTCATATTCCGGCCCCGCGCGCCGATGGACCCCGATCACCCCGTTGAGGTCGAGCCCCTGCTCGTCGCGCACCGCATGAAACACGTCGCCGCCGCCCGACCCCGCGATCAGCGCGCGCGCATCGGCTTCGGTGAAGGGCGTGGGCAGGAAATGCACCTGCGAGGTCACGCTGTCGTCGGTGATCGCGGACAGCGCGCGCGCATCGTCGGCAAAGAGCGGCGTGATGCGGCAATGGTCGGTCGAGAGGGCAAGCAAGCTATCGGTCATGTCGCGTCTTCTTCAAAAAGCGCACGCCGTGACGGGGGGTGGTGGTATGATGATGACCATTCGCCTTGTCCGAACACGGCGGCGATGGTCACAGGTGATGCCATGCCGCTCCTATGTAAAGGAGCGCCAATACGCCTTGAATCGCAGGGATTGGTCGTGGGTCATCATCGGCGGACCTAACAGCGCCGCGCCGGCCGATCAAGTCCCTTGCCATGTCAATTTATACAATATATTGCGCAATATATTGTATAAATCGAATCGCAGGTGAAATCTCCATGAAGACCCGGTGTTGGACCATCCTCCTTGCTGCCACGACCTTTTGGCTCGCCACGCCTGCCGCCGCCGATGAAGCGCCGCTGACCGCCGCCGACAAGCGCGCGGTCGTCGAACAGCTCGGCGCGACGCTCGAGGCCAATTATGTGTTCCCCGACAAGGCGAAGACGATCGCCGCGACCTTGCGTAGCCGCCTCGACGCCGGCGACTATGACGCCGCGCCCGACCGCCGCGCCCTCGCGAGCAAGCTCACCGACGACCTGATCGCCGCGAGCAACGACCTGCATTTTTCGGTCGGAGTCGATCCTGAATGGGTCGCCGACTATGCGGCAAAGCAGGACCCGGCGCGCGCCGCCGCGTTGCGCGAGCAGGACCGCCGCGACGAGGCGCGGACGAATTTCGGTTTCACCGGGCTGCGCTATCTCGACGGCAATATCGCCTATGTCGACCTGTCGCATTTCGCCGATCCCGAACTCGGCTATGACGCCGCCGCCGCCGCGATGCGCTTTGTCGAGAATGGCGACGCGGTGATCTACGACCTGCGCTACAACAATGGCGGCTATCTCGAGATGGCGCAGTTGCTCGCAAGCCAGCTCTTCCCCGGCGACAAGGATCAGGAGCTGTTCGATTATGATTATAATCTCGACGGCCGCCGCGTCGAACGCGGGCAATGGGTCCTCCCCGCGCTGCCCGCGAAGCGGCTGACCGGCAAGCCGGTCTATGTCCTCACCGGTTCGACCAGCTTCTCCGCCGCCGAATGGTTCGCCTATACGCTCAAGAAGCTTGGCCGTGCGACCTTGGTGGGCGAACGCACCGCGGGCGGCGCGCATCCGGTCGACCGCAAGCCCGTCGGCACCGACTTTTTCCTGCAGGTCCCGATCGGCCAGATCCGCGATCCCGTCGATCGCGGCGATTTCGAGGGACAGGGGGTGACCCCCGACCATCTCGTCCCCTCCGCCGATGCGCTCGCCGTCGCGCACCGCCTCGCGCTCGCCGATCTGGTGAAGGCCGATCCGGCGAAACAGGCCGACGCCGACTGGCTCGCCCCCCTGCTCGCCCCGCGCCCCGCGCCGACCGCCGCCGCGCTGAAGGCCGTGACCGGCCGCTACGAAGGGCGGCGCATCGACCTGGTCGATGGCAAATTGCTCTACACCTGGCGCGAACGCTTCCGCCTGGCGCTCGAACCGCTCGGCGACGACCTGTTCGCGATCGAGGGCGTGCGCGACTTCCGCTTTCGCATCGCGCGCAAAGGCGGCAAGATCGTCGCCCTCACCCGCATCGACCGCGATGGAACGACCACGACCTATGCCCGCCTCGACTGATAGCGCTTCCGATCTCGACGACATCTCGTTCCTCGGCCGCCTCAGCGAAGCGCTGAGCCAGCGGATCGAGGAACAGACGCGCGAGCTGTTCGACGATGCGGGCATCGTCATCCCGGTCCGCTCCTGCTCCCTGCTCACCGCGCTGCGTCAGGCCGGTGAAGCGTCGGCCGCCGAACTCGCGCGCGCGCTCGGCCAGTCGCACCAGCTGGTCGTCCAGAAATGCCCGGCGCTGCTGCGGCTGGGCCTCGTCACCCAGCACGCCGACCCCGCCGATGCGCGGCGCAAGCTGTTCCGGCTGACCGACAAGGGCGCCGCGCAAATGGCGCTGCTCGACAGCTATACGGCCGGGATTTCCGCCGTGTATGAGCGCCTGTTCGAAGAGACTGGCGATGCGCACGCCATATTGCTGAAAACGCTGCGCGCGCTCCAGGACCGCCCGTTGCGCGAACGCGCCCGCGACTAGGTCACAGCGTCCGAAACATCACCAGCGCATCGACGGACCCCAGCGCCGGATGGTCGAACGCCGCCGGCAACCGCCCGACGATGGCGAAGCCCAGCGACTGCCACAGCCCGACCGCGCGGGTGTTGCTCGCGACGACGAAGTTATACTGCATCGCCCGAAACCCGCGCGCCTTCGCCTGCTCGAAGCTATGCAGCGCCATCGCCCGCGCCACCCCGCGCCCGGTCGCCGCCGCGCCGGTCATATAGCCGCAGTTCGCGACATGCGCGCCGCCGCCGGCCTGATTGGCGCGGAGATAATAGGTGCCGAGGACGACGCCGTCTTCCTCGGCGACGAACACGTCCTTGTCGGCGCCGAACCAATAAGCGATCGCATCCGCCTCGCCCATGTCGCGATCGAGCGCATAGGCCTCGCCCGCGCGTATCACCGGTTCGAGGATCGCCCAGATCGCAGTGGCATCGTCGGGCGTGGCGGGGCGGATCGAAAGCGTCACGCTTGGGGACCGAGGAACGGCGCCACCACCTCCGCCGTCACGCGCAGCGGCCGCCCGCTCGCCTTGTCGAGCAGCGCCCACACGGTGCGTGCGCGGACATGCACTTTGCCGTCGGCGCCGGTGAATTCCATGAAACGGTCGAACTTCGCGCCCTGCGGCTTGTCGGCGACCCAGGTGCGCGCGGTCACCGTCCCGCCGGGGCCAAGCGCGCGCAGATAATCGATCTCGTGGCGCACCACGACCCAGATGTAAGCGTCCTTATGCGATTGCGGCGCAGCGGCGTCCCAATGCCCCGTCGCGACCTGCTGGATCCACTGGACCCAGACGGCATTGTTGACATGGCCGAGCTCGTCGATGCTCTCGGGGGTGGCGGTGAGGGAGAGGGTGAAGGATTTCATGGGGTGTGCTTAGCCTCGGCGTCTGGCGACAAAAAGCCTCGTCATTGCGAGGAGCGAAGCGACGCGGCAATCCAGAGTAGGAGTAAACCGCTCTGGATTGCTTCGCTCCGCTCGCAATGACGATGGGACTGGAGGCTAAGCCAGCTCGACCGTCGTCACCATATAGCCCGCCTCGCGCAGCGCGGTCACCAGACTGTCGAGATGCTCGCGGTCGCGCGCCTCGCACTCGATGTCGGTGATCAGCCCCTTGGCGGGCAGCGTCGTGAAGATGCGCTGGTGATAGATTTCGATGATGTTGACCTGCTTCTCGTCGAACAGCTTCATCACCTTGAACAAGGCGCCCGGCCGGTCCTGCAAGCGGATGCGCAGCCGCGCGATGCGGCCCGAGCGCGCGAGGTCGCGCAGCAGCACATTGGCGAGCAGCCGCGTATCGATATTGCCGCCGGTCAGCACCAACCCGACCTTGCGGCCCTTGAACTCCTCGGGATGCGCGAGCATTGCCGCGAGGCCGGCCGCGCCCGCGCCCTCGACCACCGTCTTTTCGATCTGCAGCAACAGGCTCACCGCCCGCTCCAGATGGCGTTCGGCGACCAGCACGATATCGTCGTTGAGTTCGGCGACCAGCTTGCGCGTGTACGATCCCGGCTCCTTCACCGCGATACCCTCGGCCAGCGTGTCGCCCTCGCACGCCATGTCGACGCCGTTCAGCTCGGCGTACATCGACGGATACAGCTCGGCCTGCACGCCCACGAGGCGCATGTCGTTCTTGATCCCGCGCGCCGCAGTGCCCATGCCCGCGAGCAGCCCGCCGCCGCCGATCGGCACGATCAGCGTGTCGAGCTCGGGCACATCCTCGAGCATTTCGAGCGCCACCGTGCCCTGCCCCGCCGCGACATGCGGATGGTCGAAAGGATGGACGAAGGTCAGCCCGCGCTCCTTTTCGAGCACGCGCGCATGGGCATAGGCATCGTCGAATTTCTCGCCATGCAGCACGATCGTCGCGCCATGGCTCGCGGTCTGCGACACCTTCACCTGCGGCGTCGTGCTCGGCATCACGATGGTCACCGGCACACCGAGGCGCTTGCCATGATAGGCGAGACCCTGCGCATGATTGCCCGCCGACGCCGCGATCACGCCGCGCGCGCGCGCTTCGTCGTCGAGCAGCAGCAGCGCGTTCAAGGCGCCGCGTTCCTTATAGGCGGCGGTGAACTGGAGGTTTTCGAACTTCAGCCACACCTCGGCGCCGACCATTTCGGACAAGGTCTGCGAATGGAGCGTCGGCGTCCGCACGACAGCGCCGTCAATTCGGCCCGCCGCCGCGCGCACATCGTCCAATGTGATCGCCGGAAGATCGGCGGCGGAGGTCAGGGTGAGTTGATCGGTCATAATGCAGCTGGCCCTAGCCTATCTGGCGCGTCGCGCAAACCATGGTTATGGGTTGGCCCATGAGCGAACAAAAATTGCGCATCAGCTTCCTCGGCATCGGCGTCATGGGCGGCCCGATGGCGGGCCATCTCGCCAAGGCGGGGCACGACCTCACCGTCTACAACCGCACCCGCGCCAAGAGCGACGCCTGGGTCGCCCTCCATGGCGGGCGCGCGGTCGCCACCCCCGCCGAGGCGGCGGACGGCGCCGACGTCGTGATCACCTGCGTCGGCAACGACGATGATCTGGCGCAGGTGACGCTCGGCCGCGACGGCGCCTTTCGCGCGATGCGGCGCGGCGCGCTGTTCATCGACCACACCACCGTCTCCGCCCGCATCGCCCGCCAGCTGTCGGTCGAGGCCGAGGAGCCGGGGCTGCTCGTCGTCGACGCCCCCGTGTCGGGCGGCGAAGCGGGCGCGCAGAACGGCACGCTGTCGATCATGTGCGGCGGCAAGAAGGCGGCGTTCGAGGCGGCAGCGCCGGTGATGCAGGCCTATGCCGGGCGCATGGTGCATATCGGCGGCCCCGGCGCCGGGCAGACGACCAAGATGGTCAACCAGATCGCGATCGCCGGGGTGATCCAGGGCCTGTCCGAAGCGTTGCGCTTTGCGCAGGCCTCGCGGCTCGACACCGACAAGGTGTTCGAGGCGGTGTCGGGCGGCGCCGCCGCAAGCTGGCAGATGCTCAACCGCTGGAAGACTATGGCGAAGGACGAATTCGACTTCGGCTTCGCGGTCGACTGGATGCGCAAGGATCTCGGCCTCGCGCTCGACGAAGCCCGCTCGAACGGCGCGACGATTCCGGTCGCGGCGATCGTCGACCAGTTCTACGCCGATGTGCAAAAGGCGGGGAACGGACGAAAGGATACCAGCTCGCTGGTGACGCGGTTGCCGAAGTGAGCGGGGCGAGCGACAAAAACCACGCCCTCCCCTTCAGGGGAGGGCAGCGAGACTTGGCAGCTTGCTGCCTAGTCGCAGCGGGTGGGGTCCATCGGCCTTGCGCTATGCCGCGAAACCCCACCCCAACCCAGTGTCAGGGAAACCGTCCCCCGGACGGTTTAGGTCATGCCGGGGGCATGACCGACCTGACACTCCTGAAGGGGAGGGGCTTTATGCTCGCCGCCTTGGCCGCCCTCCTCCTCGCCACCCCTGCCCACGCCGACACGCTCGTCGACAATGTCAACGGCATCACGCTCGACAAGGACGGCAAGCTGGTCCGCTTCACCGGGCTGGTCATCGGCAGCGACGGCAAGGTCAGGCAATTGCTCGACCGCAAGGACAAGCGCCCCGAACGCCCCGATTTCCAGGAGGACGGCAAGGGCAAGACGCTGATCCCCGGGCTGATCGACGCGCATGGCCATGTCATGGGGCTCGGCTTTTCGCTGATGCTGCTCGACCTCAGCGAGACGAAATCGCTGGCGGAAGCGCAGGCGGCGATCCGCGCATATGCCGCCGAAAATCCCGAAATGCCGTGGATCATCGGGCGCGGCTGGAACCAGGAAAAATGGGGCCTCGGCCGCTTCCCGACGGCCGCCGACCTCGACGCCGCGGTGTCCGACCGCGCGGTCTGGCTCGAACGGGTCGACGGCCATGCCGGCTGGGCGAACAGCGCCGCGATCGCTGCGGCCAAGGTCACCGCCACCACCAAAGCGCCCGAGGGCGGGCGGATCGAAATGGCGGGCGGCAAGCCGGGCGGGGTCTTTGTCGATGCCGCGATGAGCCTGATCGACCAGGCCAAGCCCAAACCGCAGGCGCGCGACCTCGACCGCGCCTTCCTGCTCGCGCAACAGAAATTGCTTTCGCAGGGGATCACCACGATCGCCGACATGGGCACGACGATCGCCGAATGGCAAAGCTATCGCCGCGCCGGCGACAAGAAACAGCTGGCGATCCGGATCATCAGCTATGGCGGCGACATCGACAATATGGCGCTGATCGCGGGCAGCGAACCGACGCCCTGGCTTTATGACGACCGGCTGCGCATGGTCGGGGTCAAGCTCTATCTCGACGGCGCGCTCGGCTCGCGCGGCGCCTGGCTCAAGGCGCCCTATAGCGACGCGCCGGGGCAGAAGGGCCTGCCGCTGCTCACCCCCGCGCAACTGCGCAACAAGATGGTGCGCGCCAGCTTCGACAAATTCCAGGTCGCGATCCACGCGATCGGCGACGCCGCCAATGCCGAAGCGCTCGACGCGATCACCGACCTCAACGCCGACCTGCCCGGCGAGCGCCGCTGGCGGATCGAACATGCGCAGGTGATCGACCCGGTCGACATCCCGCGTTTCGCGCAATTGAAGGTCATCGCCTCGATGCAGCCGGTCCACCAGACGAGCGACCGGCTGATGGCCGAGGCGCGGCTCGGCCCCGACCGGCTGAAGGGCGCCTATGCCTGGCGCAGCCTGCAAACGGCGGGCGCGCGCCTTGCCTTCGGCTCCGACGTGCCGGTCGAAAGCGCCAACCCCTTCCCCGGCATCGCCGCCGCGATCTCGCGCACCGACGCCGCCGGACAGCCGCTCGGCGGCTGGCACCCCGAAGAAGCGGTGAACCGCGAGACCGCGCTCGACGGCTTCACCCGCACCGCCGCCTTTGCGGGCTTCGCCGAGGATCGCATCGGCACCTTGATGCCCGGCATGCGCGCCGACTTCCTTATCATCGACAGCGACCCGATGCTCGCCAGCCCCGACGAGATCCGCCGCATGACCCCGCTCGAAACCTGGATCGGCGGCTATCGTTATTACAAGAAGGGCAATTGACGGCGTGCCAGCGACCCGTCTGATCCCGCGCCGCGTCGCCAAGCCCTGGGGCCGCGACGACATCGGTCCGCTCTTTGATGCGGGCGGCGAGCGGATCGGCGAAATCTGGTTCGAGCTTCCCGCCGGGTCGGCCGAACCCGCGCTGCTGGTCAAATATCTCTTCACCTCCGAGGCGCTGTCGGTGCAGGTCCACCCCGACGACGCGCAGGCGCGCGCGGCCGGCGCGCGGCAGGGCAAGGAGGAGGCCTGGCTGATCCTCGACGCCGCCGACGACGCGGTGATCGGCCTCGGCCTCGAACAGCGCGTGTCGCCCGAAGCGCTCCACGCCGCCGCACTCGACGGCCGCATCGAGGATCTCATCGACTGGAAAGTCATCGCCCCGGGCGATCATTTCCATGTCACCCCCGGCACGATCCACGCGATCGGCGGCGGGCTGACGCTGATCGAGGTCCAGCAATATGCCGACATCACCTATCGCCTCTACGATTATGGTCGCCCGCGCGACCTGCACCTCGCCGAAGCGATGGCCTGCGCCGAAGCGGGGCCTTATCTCACCGCCAATTTGCGCACGCCGATCGCGGTCGGCATCGACCGCCTCGTCGATGGCCCGAAATTCGGCCTGGTGGACGCGCATAGCGAGGATTTCGCCGCCCTCCCCGATATCGGCGCCCACGGCCCCGTCTGGTTCATTCCCGTCGACGGAAACGGCACAGTCGGTGCGGCCGCCTGGCAACCCGGCGAGTGCTGGCTGCTGGGCGACGCCGCCGACCTCGCCACGCTCGGCGGCCAAGGCCGCGCGCTCATCGCCTGGGCCAAGGCATGACGACGCGCCGCACGCTCCTCGCTGGCCTCGCCGCCTTCCCCGTCGCCACCGCCGCCGCGGCGGCCGAGCGCAAGGAACGCAAGCCGAAGAAACGCAAGCCCGCCCGGCCGACTGTCCAGCATGTCGATGTCGCGGTGATCGGCGCCGGCGTGTTCGGCGCCTGGACCGCCTGGCACCTGCTGCGCGCGGGCAAGAGCGTCCGCCTGTTCGACGCCTATGGCGCCGGCCATGTCCGCTCCTCCTCGGGCGGCGAAAGCCGCGTCATCCGTATGGGCTATGGCGCCGACACCATCTATTCGCAGATGGCTCGTGAATCGCTCGAATATTGGAAGGACCTGTCGGACACCGCCTCCGCCCCGATCTTCCACAAAACCGGAGTCCTCTGGTTCGCGCCGCAGGGTGACAGCTACGCCGCGCAATCGCTCGCCTGGCTGCAGGCGAACCGTATCGGCCACGAACAGGGCGATGTGAGCTGGCTGCAGAATAAATATCGCCAGATCCAATTCTATCAGGGCGAAACCGGCATCCTCGAAACCGAGACCGGCGCGCTGATCGCGGGGCGCGGCGTGCAGGAGGTGATCGCCGACGCCCAGATCGCGGTCGAGCCCGTCGTCATGCCCGCGCCGCTGCTGGCGAAGAAGATTCAGCGTCACACTTTGCCCGACGGCGGCACCGCCGATCATCTCGTCTATGCCTGCGGGCCCTGGCTCGCCGAAATCTTCCCCCAGCATCTGATGGGCAAGATCGTCGCGACGCGGCAGGAGGTCTATCATTTCGGCGCGCCGCAGGGCGACACCCGCTTCGCGCCGCCGAACCTGCCGGTCTGGGCCGATTTCAACAACGGCCGCATCGTCTATGGCATCCCCGACCTTGAGGGTGCGGGGTTCAAGATCGCGATCGACGCCCATGGTCCGGTGGTCGATCCCGACACCCAGGACCGCGCGCTGACCCCGGCGGGCATCGCCGAAGCCCGCGCCTATGTCGCGCGCCGCTTCCCCGGCCTCGCCACCGCGCCGCTGATCGGCGGGCGCGTCTGCCAATATGAGAACAGCTCGAACGGCGACTATCTGATCGACCGCTTCCCCGGCCAGCCGCATGTCTGGCTCGTCGGCGGCGGATCGGGCCATGGTTTCAAAAACGGCCCTGCGGTCGGCAAACGCGTCGCCGCGCATATCCTCGACGAAAGCCTGCCCATCGAACCCCGCTTCAGCTTCGCGAGCAAGGGCACTGTCGCGGCGCGGACGGTTTATTGATGCCCGGCGCGGACATTTGCTGCCGTTCGTGTCGAGCGAAGTCGAGACACGTCGATGCTGCGCCAGACGCATCTCGAC
>NZ_JBOHHU010000004.1:0-92317 GCF_050725615.1 Sphingopyxis sp. | reverse complement strand
TGACGTGACCCCCTGATTTTCCTCCAACAGTGATTAGAGTCCGGCCTTGAAGGAAGGACGGACAGATGAAGCGTTTGAGGTTTTCGGAAGAGCAGATCATCGGGGTGTTGAAGGAAGCGGAGGCGGGCGCGAAGACCGGCGAGCTGGCGCGGCGACACGGGGTGTCGGAAGCAACGATTTACAACTGGAAGGCCAAGTATGGCGGCCTTGAGGTGTCGGAGGCGAAGCGGCTACGCTCGCTCGAGGACGAGAACGCGAAGCTGAAGCGGTTGCTTGCGGACTCGATGCTCGACAATGCAGCGTTGAAGGATCTTCTCACAAAAAAATGGTGACGCCCGCCGTTCAGCGGGAAGCGGTCGCGCATCTCCAGGCTTGCCATGGGATGAGCGAGCGGCGGGCGTGCCGTGTCACAGGGGCCGATCGGAAGAGCATGCGCTACCGGTCGCAGCGGGGTGACGATGCCGAGGTTCGGGAGAAGCTGCGCGAGCTGGCGCAGCAGCGTCGCCGGTTCGGTTATCGACGCCTGCATATCCTGCTGCGCCGGGAGGGCGTAATGATCAACAGGAAGAAGACCCAGCGCCTGTATCGGGAAGAAGGGTTGATGGTCCGACGACGACGCAACCGGCGCCGGGCGATCGGTGCGCGGGCGCCCGCACCGGTGCTCGCGCTGCCGAACCAGCGCTGGAGCCTCGACTTCGTGCATGATCAGATGGCGTCGGGCCGGCGGTTCCGGGTGCTCAATATCGTCGACGACGTGACGCGGGAGTGCCTGCGCGCGGTGCCGGATACGTCGATCTCCGGGCGCCGGGTCGTGCGCGAACTCAGCGATCTGATCGAGGAACGCGGCAAGCCGGGAATGATCGTCAGCGACAATGGGACCGAGCTGACATCGAACGCGGTACTCGCATGGTGCGGTGAAGTCGGCGTCGAGTGGCACTATATCGCACCCGGCAAGCCGATGCAGAACGGCTATGTCGAGAGCTTCAATGGCCGGATGCGTGATGAGCTTCTGAACGAGACGCTGTTCCTCGACCTCGATCATGCCCGCAATGTGATCGCGGCCTGGGCCGAGGATTACAACCAGTCGCGGCCACACTCGGCCCTTGGATATGAGACACCGGCGGCGTTCGCCGCCGAACTGCATAAGCAATGGCCTGCGCAACTACGCCCTACGGGCTCCGCTGCGCAGGCCATTGCTTACACCGCGCTCATGCGCAACAAAGCTGCTGGGCTCTAATCCCCGCTGGTGGAAACCAGGGGGTCACGTCAGCACCAGCCCCTTTTTCTCTTCTGTCATCTTGCCCCCCCGCATTGGCTAAGCGTAATTCATGCCCCGGCGTGCGGCAATCATTGACGGAAAACCGACTTGTCCGGAACACCGTAATTGGCTGCCATTGGTCACTTGCCCGTTGCCCG
Organism: Sphingopyxis sp.; assembly: GCF_050725615.1. Taxonomy (GTDB): domain Bacteria; phylum Pseudomonadota; class Alphaproteobacteria; order Sphingomonadales; family Sphingomonadaceae; genus Sphingopyxis. The sequence goes on along the minus strand of NZ_JBOHHU010000004.1, from coordinate 90,901 downwards.
TCATTTTTGACGGAGAAGCTGCCACCGCTCGGCACCCGCATAATTCAGCCATTTCGAGCCGCGATTTGTCGCGTTCGGTGTGTATGAGTTTCCAGCTTCCACGGCTGGCACCGGTTTGACTGCCCGAATGGCCTTGCGGACGTTCGCCTGCCCCCCTGTTGTGAAATGTTGAGGTGCGCGCCGATTGAGCGAATCCAGCCGCTGGCGTTCACTCCAAGCGCAAGTGCTATCGGGGAGCGGTTATGGGAACATCGGCCTTGGTTTGAAAAAATATCAAGAAAATCAAGGCATGATGGCGGAGCGGGAGGGATTCGAACCCTCGATACGCTTTTGACGTATACTCACTTTCCAGGCGAGCGCCTTCGACCACTCGGCCACCGCTCCGCATGCACTGGAAGGCGCGCCCTAATCGCTTGGCGGGGCTTTCGCAAGTCGGATAGGCGTGGCAGACGGATCGCATGAAGCATTGCCTCCTTGCCGCCGTCGCCGCGCTGTCGCTCGCCATTCCCGTCGCCGCGCAGGACGCCCCGCCGCCAACGGCCGAAATTCCGTCGCCCGGAGAAATCGCCGCCGCCGCGCCGGCGAAGGATTGGGTGGCGATTGCGCCGTCCGACCTGCTGGTGATGGACCTCGCCCCCGCCGCCAAGGGAAAGAAGGCGCCGGTGCGGCGCGTCGTCATCCAGTTGATGCCCGCACCCTTCAGCCAGGGGTGGATCGGCAACATCCGCAAGCTGGCGGCGGCGCATTGGTGGGACGGGACGAGCATCAATCGCGTTCAGGACAATTATGTGACCCAGTGGGGCGACGCCACGGAGAAGAAGCCGTTGCCGCCCGGGCTCGCCACGATGCCCGAGAGCGATTATGTCGCGCCCGAGCCCGAGGACCGCTTCCTGCCGCTGTTTCAGGTCAATGATCCCTATGCCGGCGCGATCACGCTGTACAAGGGCTGGCCGCTTGGGTTCGGCCCGGCGAAAGACGATGATTTCAATTCGGGGCAGATTTACTGGCCGCTGCATTGTTATGCGATGGTCGGCGTGGGGCGCAACCTGTCGCCCGACACCGGTTCGGGTGCGGAGCTCTATACGGTGATCGGCCAGGCGCCGCGCCATCTCGACCGCAACATCGCTCTCGTCGGACGCGTGATCAGCGGGATGGAGCATCTGTCGAGCCTGCCGCGCGGCACCGGCCCGCTCGGCTTCTACGAGGATACGAAGCAGCGCGTGCCGATCGCGTCGATCCGCATCGCGACCGACCTGCCGCTCGCCGAGCAGCCGAGGTTCGAATATCTGTCGACCGAGAGCGACAGCTTCGCGAAATATGCCGATGCACGCGAAAATCGGCGCGATCCCTTCTTCATCCGGCCAGCGGGCGGAGCCGATATCTGCAATATCCCGGTCCCTGTGCGCGCGGTGGTTGCGAAAAAATGAGTTTGCGTTCGCCGATAGGCGCCCTTGGGCAGGCTCAGCGCTACGGTGATGGGAGCACGATAGTTTGTCCCATCACCGTAGTGCTGAGCTTGTCGAAGCACGCCTGCCGGGGCCCGCAAAGGCTCAATTGACGATGGATTGGATGTTCCATTGCTACATGCTGCGCTGTGCCGACGGCAGCTATTATGTAGGGCATACCGATGACCTGTCGCGAAGGATTGCGGAACACCAAACGGGTTTCTTCACGGGATATACCTATACGCGCCGTCCCGTCGAACTGGTCTGGAGCGATGCCTTCCAGACCCGCGATGATGCCAAGATGGCCGAGCGGCAGATCAAGGGATGGGGCAGGCCCAAGAAGGAAGCCCTAATCGTCGGCGATTGGGATCGGATTTCGGAATTGGCGAGAGGTCGGTCGATGACCGAGAAGCGCCCTTCGACAAGCTCAGGGCTACGGTAATTTATATGGAATCGTTCACCATCACCACGCCGCTGTGGCGCTGGCAGTCGGCGACTGCGCCCGCCGCCTGGTTCTTCCTGACCATCGCGGGCGATGTCGCCGACGGCATCCGTCTGGCCGCCATGTCGGGGCAATGGCTCGATAAGCGCGGTGGATTCGGCTCGGCGCGGGTTGCGGTGACGATCGGCGACACCAGCTGGAACACGTCGGTCTTTCCGCACAAGGAAAGCGGCGGCTGGATCCTTCCCGTGAAGGCCGCAGTGCGCAAGGCCGAGGGGCTGACCGAGGGCGAAGATGTGACGGTAACCGTCAGTCTTTAGGCGAGGTTTCCGCTTTGGTTTCGCGCGCCTGCGCCTTTCTTTTGCGCAGATTGTCGCGCAACGCTTCGGCGAGGCGACGTTCGCGTTCGAGGTCGGCGGGGGAGGGTGTCTTGCTCACGGCTTCGTCCATGCGCGCGAAATCGGCAAAGCGTCAAGCCTATCGCCTTGACAGGCGAGAGAGGCCCCGCCATAGGCCGCGCCTGCCCAGCGAACATGCGTTCGCGGCGGTCCGGTTGCTGCTGTAGCTCAGTGGTAGAGCGCGTCATTGGTAATGACGAGGTCGACAGTTCAATCCTGTCCAGCAGCACCATCTTTCTTCAGATCTTCGCCGCCAGCAGCCAGTCGTGGAAGAGTTTCACCGCCGGTTGCCGCAGCGCGCGCGGGCGGCACACGAACCAATAGCTGTACGGGCTTTCGACGTCGAAATCGAACAGCCGGATCAGCCGCGGATCATGCGCGTCGTCGAAGTGATGGCCGTGCATGAAGGCGACGCCGATCCCCTGCGCCGCCGCCTCGAGCATCAGCGGTCCCGAATCGAAAAAATCGATCCCCGCCGGTTCGAGATAGGGCATGCCGATAGCCTTTTTCCATTCGCTGAAGGTCTCGGGCATTTCGCGATGGACGAGGATCGTCATGCGCTGGAGCTGTTCGGGCACGGCGATCGGGCGATTGCCATCCGCCAGCGTCCGTGCCGCGATCGGGAACACCTTGTCCTGGTCGAGCCGCGCCGCATAAAGCGCGGGGTCGATCGAGCGCGCGAGCGCGATCGCCGCGTCGATGCCGTCGCCGAGCCGCGCTTCGGCGTGCGACATGGTGTCGATGTCGATATGCAGTTCGGGATGCTCGCGGCGCAATTCGGGGAGGCGCGGGAACAGGCGCTGCTGGGCAAAGAGCGGCAGCACATTGAGATGGAGCCGCATCGATGCGTCGGGGCTGCCGGCCTGCACGATCACCGCCCGCATCTCGTCGAGAATCGGCGACAGCTGATCCTGGAGGATGCGCCCAGTCTCGGTCAGCCGCAGCCCGTGGTGATGGCGGTCGAACAGCGGGCGGCCAACGGCGTGTTCGAGCGTCTGGATGCGCCGCGACAGCGCGGGCATCGACAGCCCAAGCTCACTCGCCGCCGCCTTGACGGTGCCGTGGCGGGCGACCTCGAGAAAGGCCTCCATGCTGCTGAGGGGAGGAAGGCGTGTCATATCGTCTGACAATGATGATGACATGTCGTTGACCGACATGCCAGAATTTTGTGCAGTGCGTCATAAGTCGCCCGATGTCCCGGAACCGAAGGGGGTCGCAAATCGGGAACCGCCGCCCTATCTTCGCCGTTCTGACACTTTGCGGGAGACACGCCTTGGCCGAAGCAGCGGTAAAAGAAAAACAGGTCAAACTGCAGGTGGCCAATGCCCGGGCCGAAGAAAGCGGCGGCGGCATCGCGCGCATTCCGCGCGCCGCCATGGCCGAACTCGGCCTTACCGAGGGCGATATCGTCCAGATCAGCGGCAAGCGCGATACCGCGTCGCGCGTCGTGCTGCCCTATGCCGAGGACGAAGGCCTCGACGTCATCCGCCTCGACGGCCTGCAGCGCGCCAATGCCGGCGCGGGCGCGGGCGATATGGTGGCGCTCAGCCGCGTCGAAACCCGTCCCGCGACGCGGGTGGTATTCGCCCCGGCGCAGGAGAATCTGCGACTGCAGGGATCGGCGAATGCGCTGAAACGCAGCTTTTTCGGACGACCGCTGGTCGCGGGCGATACCGTCGCGACCGCCGGACAGCAGCGGCTGCCGTCGGGCGACATGCCGCCGCAACTGCGCCAGATGCTCAACGCGCCGGCCTATGCGCTCGCCGAAGTGCGCCTGATCGTCGTGTCGGCGACGCCGAAGGGGGTCGTCTTCATCGACGAGAATACCGAGATCGAACTGCTGCCCGAATATCAGGAGCCGCAGGATGCGCGGCGCACCGACGTCACCTACGACGACCTTGGCGGGCTCGGCGAGACGATCGACCAGCTCCGCGAGATGGTCGAGTTGCCGCTGCGTTACCCCGAATTGTTCCGCCGGCTGGGCGTCGATCCGCCGCGCGGCGTGCTGCTGCACGGGCCGCCGGGCACCGGCAAGACGCGGCTGGCGCGCGCGGTCGCCAATGAAAGCGATGCGCAATTCTTCCTGATCAACGGGCCGGAGATCATGGGCAGCGCCTATGGCGAGTCCGAAAAACGGCTGCGCGATGTGTTCGAACAGGCGACCAAGGCCGCGCCGTCGATCCTGTTCATCGACGAGATCGATTCGATCGCGCCGAAGCGCGGGCAGGTGACCGGCGAGGCCGAAAAACGTCTGGTCGCGCAGTTGCTGACGCTGATGGACGGGCTGGAGCCGCGCACCAATTTGGTGGTGATCGCCGCGACCAACCGGCCCGACGCGATCGACGAGGCGCTGCGGCGTCCGGGCCGTTTCGACCGCGAGATCGTGATCGGCGTCCCCGACGAAAGCGGGCGGCGCGAGATATTGGGCATCCACACGCGTGGTATGCCGCTGGCCGAGGACGTCGATCTGGGCGAACTGGCGCGCACGACCTTTGGCTTTGTCGGCGCCGACATGGCGGCGCTGACCCGCGAGGCGGCGATCGAGGCGGTGCGGCGGATCATGCCCAAGCTCAACCTGGAGGAAGGGACGATTCCGCCCGAGGTGCTGGAGGAGCTCCGCGTCACGCGCGAGGACTTCAACAATGCGCTGAAGCGCGTGCAGCCGTCAGCGATGCGCGAAGTGATGGTGCAGGCGCCGAAAACGCGCTGGAGCGACATCGGCGGGCTCGACGCGGCGCGCGACAAGCTGATCGAGGGCATCGAGCTGCCTTTGAAGAACCCAGAGGCGTTTCGGCGGCTGGGCATCCGGCCCGCGAAAGGCTTCCTGCTCTATGGTCCGCCCGGAACCGGGAAGACGCTGCTGGCCAAGGCGGCGGCGCGCGAGTCCGATGCGAACTTTATCTCGATCAAATCCTCGGACCTGTTGTCGAAATGGTATGGCGAGAGCGAGCAGCAGATTGCGCGGCTGTTCGCCCGGGCTCGTGCCGTGGCGCCGACGATCATCTTTATCGACGAACTCGACAGCCTGGTGCCCGCACGCGGCAGCGGCACGTCGGGTGAGCCGCAGGTGACCGAGCGCGTCGTCAACACGATCCTCGCCGAGATGGACGGGATCGAGGAGATGCAGTCGGTCGTCGTCATCGGCGCGACCAACCGCCCGAACCTGATCGACCCCGCGCTGCTACGGCCGGGGCGGCTCGACGAACTCATCTATGTGTCGGTCCCCAATGCCGAGGGCCGCAAGCGCATCCTCGAGATCCAGACCGGCAAGATGCCGCTGGCCGACGATGTCGACCTGTCGGTCCTCGCGGAGAAATCGGATCGCTTCACCGGCGCCGACCTGGAGGATCTGACCCGCCGCGCCGGGCTCGCCGCGCTCAAGCGCTCGATCGGCAGCGAGACGGTGACGATGGCGGACTTCGACGCCGCGCTCAAGGACACCCGCGCCTCGGTCACCGAGGCGATGGAAAAGGATTATGAAAAGATCCAGGGCGAGATCAAGCAGGCGGCGATGAGCGTCGACCCGATCGGCTTCTTCGCGCCCGGCATGCTCAAGCCGGTCCGCGAGCGCAAGCACGACGACCCGAAAGATTGAATGATGCCCGACCCGCAGCCTGCCGATGGCTGCGGGTCAGGGTTCGTTGCCGATCCCGAAGGCGTGGTCCTGCCGGAGCGCCTTCCAGCCCCACACAACGAGCCAGCCGCAGAAACCGGCCATCAGGCCATAGGCCACCATCGGATGCCAGTTGTAGAGCAGCACCCCGATGGCGGGTGACACGATATAGGCTGAGCCGTTAATCGACGCGGTCATACCCGCGACGCTGCCCTGGTCGCGGCGCGGGACCGCGAGCGACGATCCCGCCGTAAAACCCGGACGAAACAGCCCGAAACCGAGCGAGGCGAGGGCGAAGCCGATGATGATGCCGTGGAGGTCGAACGACAGACCGGTCGTCACCGTGCCGATGCCGCCAAGCGCGGCGCCGACCAGCACGGCGGTGCGCGGCGACATTTTGAGGATCGGGATCAGCCCCCATTGCGCGAGCAGCGTGGCGAAGGCGCCCGCCATCAGCACGATGCCGGTCATCGCCGCCCCCTCGTCGGGACGCAGCCGCAGTTCGAGCCGGTCGAGGATCAGGAAGCCGATGACGCCGAGCATCATCGCCTGCGCCTGCCCCCCGAACAGTCCCGCGAGCAGCCAGGGCCGCACGCGGCGATCGGTCCAGCGCAGCGGCACGGGCTCGCCGTCCTCCGCCGCGTCATTCTCATCGTCCGACAGCGCCGTGTCGGGCGTGCCCGCCGACGTGGGGTAGGAGGCGATCGCACCGCGCGCGGCGAAGCGCGGGATGTCGTCCGGCAGGCGCCAGCGCAGCATGATCAGCACGATGAGCCCGATCAGCGCAAAGACCAGCAACGGCCCCGCCAGCCCCACGAAGGGCAGGATGAAGAAGGGCGCGATCGCCGGGCCGATGACGGTGCCGAGACCGAAGGAGGAGGAGACGAGCGACAGTGCCTGCGTCCGCTCGTCGGGGTCGGTGCGCGCGGCGACATAGGCCTGCACCGCCGGCGGCGCCGCCGAGCCGAAACCACCGTAAAGGCTGCGGAACAGCGCAAAGAGGATGAAGGTCGTGCCCGCAGCGAGCAGGCCGGTGAGCCCCGACCAGAGGACGAGCCCGCACAGCGCCATCGACGAGAGGAAACCGATCACCCCCATCGCCATCAGCGCCTTGCGCCCGCGCTTGTCGGACTGACGCGCCCAATGCGGCGCGGTGAGCACCCAGAGCAACGCCGACCAGCTGAACGCCAGGCTGACCCAGACGTCGGGGATATGCAGCTTGGCGCCGATCGCCGGCAGGATCGATTGCATCGCGGTATTGCCCGCCGCCGCGACGAGCATCACCGCGAACAGCACCGCCATGCGGTCGGCCGGAATCGAGCGGCTGATAGTCGACATGTCCGGCTCCCCCTCGACGGCTCGATCATTCGGTCCGATTTCTCCTACACGGCCCGTCGCGCCTGTCCAGCGAGGGGACGCAAGCGGCGCTTGTCAAGCGCACTCTTTCCTTGCGCCGCGCCCGCGATTTTGCCACGCCGTTCATGTCCGCAACAACGCGAAAGCCACCATGCCAAATCCTCGGGCGCAGGCCCAAGAACAGAAGATTGCGCTATCCACCCGGATCCGCGATCGAATGCGGCGCTTTTTCGGGCCCTGGGGCATGTTCGTGAAGGGCTTTATCAAGCATCCGGTGATGGTCGGCTCGATCGTGCCGTCGTCGCCGACGCTGATCCGCCACATGCTCAAGCCGGTCGACTGGAAGGCCACCAAGCTGTTCGTCGAATATGGTCCCGGCGTCGGCACCTTCTGCCGCCCGGTGCTCGAGCGGATGGCGGGCGATGCGACGTTGATCGCGATCGACACCAATGAGGATTTCATCGACTATCTGCGCAAGGACATCCGCGACAGCCGCTTCATCGCGGTTCACGGATCGGCCGCCGACGTCGAAGCGATCATCGCCGCGCACGGCTTTGAAAAGGCCGATTATGTCCTGTCGGGCTTGCCCTTTTCGACCCTGCCGGCGGGCATCGGTCCGGCGATCGCGGCGGCGACGCACCGCGCGCTGCGTCCCGGCGGCGCCTTTCTCGTCTATCAGTTCCGCGCCCGCGCGCGCGATTTCCTCGCCGCCCATTTCGCGCGCATCGACAATGCGTTCGAATGGGTCAATGTCCCGCCCTGCTTCCTGTTCTGGGGCTGGAAGGACTAAACTTCGGTTTCGGGATCGATCTCGCCCAGACCGAAGTTGAGGCGCCGCGACACCGTATAGTCGGCGACCCCGACGACGAGCCAGGCGAGCGTCCAGCGCAACCGCGTCAGCCAGGTGCCGCGCTTCTTGTGCTCGGCGATGGTGATGTCGTCACAATCCGGCTCGAGCTCTGCGACAAAGTCCCGCATCTGCCGTGCGAAGCCCGCATCGGCGACGCGCAGCATCACCTCGACATTCATAAACAGGCTGCGCATGTCGAAATTGGCGGTGCCGACATAGACGACGTCGTCGATCACGATCAGCTTCATATGCAGGCGGCAGGGGCGATATTCCCAGATCGTCGCGCGCTTGCGCAGCAGATAACCATAGAGCAGCCGTGAGGCGCCGATCGTCGCGGCATTGTCCGATTTCGCCGCCATCACGAAACGCGCGCGCCCGCGCCGAGCGACGCGGCCGAGCCGGCGCAACATGCCCTGTCCGGGGGAGAAATAGGCCATCGCCATGTCAAGTTGCCGCGCGCCGTCCAGGTCGGCGCGCACCGCTCGCGCCCAGGGCGACAGGCGCTGCGTCGGCCCGCCGACCAGCCAGGACACCGGCCCGGCATCGACCGGCCATTCGCGGATCAGCCGGCGCAGCATCAACAGCTTGCCGTCGTCGTTCACGGTATAATCGTGGATCTCGGTGAACCATTGCACCATCCGCGCCACCGTCGGCCCGCGCACGAGGACGCCGAGGTCGAACCAGCAATGCGTCAGGCGCGTGCTGAGATAGGGTTCGGCGATGTTGAACCCGCCGGTCATCGCGACCTCCTCGTCGACCAGCAACAGCTTCTGGTGGTTGCGGATGAGATAGGTCGAGCGCCAGCGCCGCGAGAAAAAGATCACGCTGCCGCCCGCGGCGCGCAGCGGATCGAAGACGCTGTCGGCGACATCGCCCGACCCGAAGCTGTCGATCACCGCGCGCACCCGCACCCCGCGCCGGGCGGCGGCGATCATCGCATCAAGCACCCGCGTTCCGGCGGCGTCATGCTCGAAAATATACATGATCAGGTCGATGCTGCGGACGGCCCCGTTCAGCAGCAGGAGCAGCCGGTCGAGCCGGTCGTCGCCATCGACGATCACCTCGATTCTATGCCCCGCCACATCCGCTGTCAGGCTTTCGGCTTTGCAGGTCGGCACGGGTTCGGCGCTCATGCGGATCGTCATAGGCCGAGCCGCATGAGCGGGGCAAGGGCGAGGCGCGGGGAAGGGGGATGTCGCCGGGTTTGATTGACATATCGGGGGCCGCCTGCTAGCGCGCAGCGCTTGCCGCCATGCCCTCGGGCTGGCCTCTCCTCGATCAAGGAAAACACATGGCCCGCGTTACCGTCGAAGATTGCGTCGACAAAGTCTCCAACCGTTTCGACCTGGTTCTGCTCTCGGCGCACCGCGCCCGCGAAATCTCGGGCGGCTCGGAGCTGACCATCGACCGCGACCGCGACAAGAACCCCGTCGTCGCGCTGCGCGAAATCGCCGAACAGACCGTGCGTCCGAAGGACCTGTCCGAAGCGCTGACGATTTCGCTGCAGAAGGTCGTGGTCGACGACGACGATACGCCCGATGAAATCAGCTCGATCAGCCGCTCGGCCGAAGCCCTGCGCCTCACCGCCGCCGCGCCGCCGCGCAGCCCTGCGGGTGGTGGCAGCGACTTCGAATAAGTCGAAGCGACAGCGAGATCACCAAGGGGGTCGCGGGAAACTGCGGCCCTTTTTGTTGCGTGATCGGTCCGTCCTGTGGAAGCCATCCAACTCCGGCAATCAGGCCTAGAGAGCGGTCAAACCCCAGTCCGGGTGGTGCCGGTTACCGCATATTTTGAAACGCAAGGCTCAGGTACTCCCTCACTGAATGCGCTATGGTCGGATCGACTCCGCACAGGGACGAATCTGTCATTGTAAAATGACCAGACGGCTCTCCGTCTGTCCTCATAAGCGCCAAAGCCTACGAGCCGGTCGGAAGCCAGTTCGAGTGCGAAATTGGCGGTCTGTCCCTCGCACATGCTATTGAACTTGCGATCCCAGGCGATTTGCTTTGGAACGTCAATGGACCAGTTGTCGATGGATTTGACCAACTTCAGTGTCGCTCGGCCATTTTTACATTCGACCGCATAAAGACATGCTCCGTTCCCCGGCGCGCGATTTTTCACGTACCAGTTTGCCGAAGCAACAAGTTCGGCCTTCGACAGATTGTTCCAGCTCGAGTAGCGCTTTGCCCAGTCGAAAGGGCCCATAGCGAAAAAGGCCAGCAAGGTGACAGCCGCTAGCGCAAGCATGCGTCCATTCGGTCGAGATCGCTTTTGCATATGTCGAAAAACCACATTCCGGGACAGCAGGCAACTCGGTTGGTCCTCCGCTCGCTCCGTCTCAGGAAACCCGCGTCAGTTCCGCCACGCGGATCGCCTTCGACGCCAGCATCGGCTCGATGATCCGTGCGATCCGCGTCGCCCGCGGGGATTTGACCGCCATGTTGAACAGGCTGTTGGCGATCACGTCGGCGATCTGGACGCCGTCGCTGCGCTTGCTGTCGGCCAGCGAGGCGCGGCCCCATTGGCCGAGGCCGGCCTGGATTTCCTCGCGCACATGCGACAGGATCTTGGGGTCGTAGCGGCCGTCGTCGATCACCACGTCGGTGCACACGCCGCCGGTTTCGGGAAGCCAGTGGCCGACCGCCGAATTGAGCAACGCGCCATAGAGGGCGAGGTCGCTCGGCAAGCTGCCGTCGGCATTGGTCGCAAGCGTGTCGCGCTGTGACACCGCGACCCAGGCGCGGCCGCCGGCGCGGTCGAACAGTTCGAGCAGATAGGCGCGTTCGACGACCGAGATACGGCTGCCCTTGAGCTCGCCGCGCAATCCGGTGACGGCGCGAAACCGCGCATGAAGGTCGGCGGCGGCCTGCGGCGTCAGCATCACTGCCGCAAAGGTCATCGCACCGGCATTGAGCCCGCCCGATTCATCGCAATAAATCGTCATCGCCGCTTCCTAGCGGACGATGCCAAAGAAGGTCACCTTCTTGACCGCGCCTGCGGCGAGGGGTTCGGGAAGGACCCATTGAACATGGGTCACATCGTCGGCGCCCGCGGCGCGTGGGCCCGCGCCCGCCACCGGAACCGTCAGCTCAGCCAGATTGCCATAGGTTTTGCCGCCATCGACCGAGATCGAGAAACCGGCCAGATCGTCGGTGCTGGCGAAGCGCACCTCGGGCGGGATCGGGTTGACGAATTTGAGGCCCGCCGCAGATTCGCTGGTGCGATTATCGAGCTGCAGCGTGAAGCGCAACCGGTCGCCGGGAACGACCGTCTCGGGCGCCGCAAAGCTGATCTTGCGCTGGCCCTCGGCGCCGGTGACGACCGTCTCTACCTCGACATTCTGGCTGAACTCGACGCGCTGGAACGCTTGCACGGGGCTGGCCAGGGCAAACATCGCGGCAACGCCGAGGCCGAACCGCGGCAGGCGGAATTTCTTGCGCTTCATTGCGAAACCCCCACCGACGCGACCCTATGCACCCTGCGGATTGATATCGCCGAACGGACGCGGCTTGCGCTTGATCTGCGGGAGCGAGCCGGCGTGGCCCGACACGGCGGTGCCATGCTGGCCCGCATCGTCCTCGCGGCCGATATCCTCGCCCTTGATCGCGCGCTTCGATTCCTCGCCCGACAGCGTCTCATATTCGAGCAGCGCGGCGGCGAGCAGGTGAAGTTCGTCGATATTGTCGGTCAGCACCTTGCGCGCGACCCCTTCGCCTTCCTCGACCAGCCGGCGCACTTCGGCGTCGATCAGGCGGGCGGTGTCTTCGGACATATTCTGCGCCCGCGACACGCTATGGCCCAGGAAAACCTCGTCCTGGTTGTCGCGATAGCGCAGCCAGCCGAGCTTTTCGGACATGCCATATTCCATGACCATCGAGCGCGCCATGTCGGTCGCCTGCTGGATATCGTTCGACGCGCCGGTGTTGAGCTCGTCGGTGCCATAGATCAGCTGTTCGGCAATGCGGCCGCCAAAGCAGAGCGCGAGACGCGCCTTCATCTGCTTCATGTTGGTCGAATAACGATCGCGTTCGGGCAGGTTCCACGTCACGCCCAGCGCACGGCCGCGCGGAATGATGGTAACCTTGTGCAGCGGATCGCAGCCTTCGACGTGCAGCGAGACGAGGGCGTGCCCGGCTTCGTGATAGGCGGTCGATTTCTTCTCGTCCTCGGTCATCACCATCGAACGCCGCTCGGCGCCCATCATCACCTTGTCCTTGGCTTCCTCGAACTCGCCGCTGGCGATCAGGCGCTTGCCCTTGCGGGCCGCGAGCAGCGCCGCTTCGTTGCACAGATTGGCGAGGTCGGCGCCCGAGAAGCCCGGCGTGCCGCGCGCGATCCGGCGCAGGTCGACGTCGGGCGCGAGCGGCTTCTTGCGGGTGTGAACCTCGAGGATCTTCTGGCGCCCTTCGATGTCGGGGCGCGGCACGACGACCTGGCGGTCGAAGCGGCCCGGACGCAACAGGGCGGGGTCGAGCACGTCGGGACGGTTGGTCGCGGCGACGATGATGATGCCCTCGTTCGCCTCGAAGCCGTCCATTTCGACGAGCAGCTGGTTCAGCGTCTGTTCGCGCTCGTCATTGCCATTGCCGAGGCCCGCGCCGCGATGGCGGCCCACGGCGTCGATTTCGTCGATGAAGACGATGCAGGGCGCATTGCGCTTCGCCTGTTCGAACATGTCGCGGACGCGGCTGGCGCCGACACCGACGAACATCTCGACGAAGTCCGAACCCGAAATGGTGAAGAAGGGCACGCCCGCCTCCCCCGCGATCGCGCGGGCGAGCAGGGTCTTGCCGGTGCCGGGCGAGCCGACGAGCAGTGCGCCCTTGGGAATCTGGCCACCGAGCTTGGAGAATTTGGTGGGATCGCGGAGGAATTCGACGATCTCCTCGAGCTCCTCACGCGCCTCGTCGATGCCCGCGACATCGTCGAAGGTCACGCGGCCCTGCTTCTCGGTCAGCATCTTCGCGCGCGACTTGCCAAAGCCCATCGCGCCCGAACCATTGTTCTTCTGGACCTGGCGGAAGACGAAAAAGGCGATGCCGAGGATCAACAGGAAGGGCAGGGACTGGATCAGCAGATAGATCCAGATATTGCCGGTTTCGGTCGGCTTGCCGTCATATTTGACATTGTTGTCGTTGAGCAGCTTTAGCAGTTCGGGATCGCGGATCAGGTTCGCGCTGAACCGGTCGCCGTTCGACAGCGTGCCCGTCGCGCGCTCCTCGGTCAGCACGACGTCCTTGACGCTGCCATCCTGGATTTTCTGGCGGAATTCCGAATAGGTCAACGGATTGCCCGCGGGCTGCGTGGCGCCGCCGAACATCGAGGCGACGAGGAGCATGGCGAGCAAAATGCCGCTCCAGATCATCACGCTCTTCATCCAGGGGTTGCCCTGCGGTTCCTTGTCGTCCTGCATTTCGATCGATTCCACCTTGCCGGGCCGGAGAGCAGCCCGGTTACCAAGATAGGCCCTTCGCGTTAAATGACAATGAGCAGATCAGCGCGAACGGCGCGCTTTTCGCCGGGGCGCCACCGAAATGCGCCAGAAATGCTCGTCGGCACCCCCGATCCGGTCGATGAGCAGGCTCCCGACCATCGCGCGGCGTCCATCGGCCATCGCCGCGATCACCCCGTCGAGCGTCACCCCGCGCAGGGTGAGGCGCGGATCAAAGGCGCATAATCGCCGGGCCACGACGCGGCGGAAAATCTCCGCCGGATAGCCGGCATCGCGGATCACGCCCGCGTCGTCGGCGTCGGGCCAGCGCGCGACCAGCTGATCGACGGTCCAGTCGAGCGCCGCATCGGCATCGGCAAGCCACCCTGCCGAGCGCGCCGCCGCCTCGGCATCGAGGAAATTCTGCGACCGCAATTCCTTGCGCAGCCGCGCGCGATCGAAACGGACGTCGGCGTTCGACGGATCATCGACAAAGGGCAGGTCGACCTCGAGCGCCAGCGCGACAAGATTGGCGCGGCGCCAGCCGAGGAGCGGGCGCAGCACATGGCCGTTGCGCGCGCGGATCGCGGCCAGCCCGCCGACCCCGCTGCTCCGGTTGATCCGCATGATCAGCGTTTCCAGCTGGTCGTCGGCATGATGTGCGGTGACGATATGGTCGAGCGCGTGCGCCTCGCGCCATTGGTCGAGCAACCGATAGCGTTCGGCGCGTGCGGCGGCCTGAAACGACCCGCGGATCGGCGTCGGGGGGCAGAGGATGGCGTGGGGAATATGGTCGCGCTCGCAGAAACCCGCCACCATCCGGGCTTCCTCGGCCGATCCCTGCCGCAGCCCGTGATCGACCGTCGCGGCGCGGACTTGTCCGGGGAGCAGCGTCACCATCAGCCACAGCAGCGCCATGCTGTCGGGGCCGCCCGAGACCGCGACGCCATAGCTCAGCCGCTGCCAGTCGGGACCGGCCAGCGTCTCCAGCTGTCGTCCGAGCCGATAAACGGCGTCGGTTTCAGCAGCCGGCTTTTGTTTTTGCGGCGGCAGCATCGGTTCGCACATCCTGAGGAGCCTTGTCGCCATAGACTTCCTCAAGCTCGCGGAAGGCCTTGCAGGCGTCTGCCTTGCGGCCCAGCTTGTCGAGCGCGACCCCCATGAACATCAGGCTGTGCGGCGCGCGTGCGCCACTCGGCCGATCCTTGTAATTATTATAGAAAGCGACCGCCGCGAGGCTCGGCTTGCCTTCGTCGAGATAGGAGCGGCCGAGCAGATTCTGCGCGAAGCTGGCGAGCCGATGTTGCGGCCATTTGGCAACGACGTCTTTCAACTGCGTCTGCGCCTCGGGATAGAGTTTCGCCTCCCACAGGCGATAGCCATAATTATAGGCGTCGTCGGTTTCGTTTCCGGTCGCGGGAATCTCGACCTTCTTCACCAGCGCCAGCCGGGCAGCGCTCGCCGCAGGCGCCGCCGGGGTTGCGGCGGGCTTCTTGGCCGGGGCGGCCGCAGCCGTCGCGGGCTTGGTCGTCGACGCGGCGGTCGTGACCGGCGGTTTGACGACTGCCGTGGTGACCGGAAGGCTGGCCGGGGTCGTCTCGACTGCCGGCGGCGGCGCAAGACGCTTTTCCATCTCGGCCTTATAGGCGGTGAACTGCTTTTCGAGTTCGCGCAGCTGGAAGCTGTTCTGCTCGGTCTGGCCGGTCAGCGTCTGCAACTGGTTTTCCAGCGCGTCGACACGCGCCGTCAGGTCGATCACCGGCGCGCTGCTTTTGACGCGATCGCCGGCGACATTGTCGGGTGCGATCTCGCCTTCGAAAAAGGCGGGGCTGCCGCCCGGGAACACCGAGCGCTGCACCGCGCGCATTTCCTTTTCGAGCCGGTCGACGCGCTTGCCGATCGCATCATCCTGCGCCTGAGCCCCCCCCGGAACCGAAACCAGCAACGCGGCAGCCGCAGTCCCCAGAAAATAGTTACGCATCGTCATCTGCCTTTTCGGCTCCCACACCCGATTAACCATTCATCGGTTCATAACGCGCCAACGCCCGCTTGCGCAAACTCAATTCGGCGCAGCGACCTCTAGGCCCGGCGGCCCGGGTTGCGATCAGCGCTTCGTCGTCGCCGGCGGGATGGTCTGCGCCGCTCCCGCACCCTCGGCCCGCGCGACCAGATCGGCGGGTTTGAGCGAGATATTCTTGACCAGCGTGTCAGCGGGGCCGACCGCACCGATATCGCGGCCACCGACGGTGACCTTCAGCGCCTGCGGAATGCTGGTGCGCAGTGTGAATTGCTGGATATAGTCCGCCGGCACCTCATAGGTTTCGCCCGCGTCGAGGGTGCGCCAGTTTTCGGTCTTACCGGTCGCGTCGTCGAAGCCGATCCACACTTCCGAAAGGCCGGTGAGCACCACGGGAGCGTCGGCGGGAATCGCCTGGCCGGGCGCTGCGGCCTTTGTCACGGGGGCGGTTCCCGGTTCGGTCGCCGGCGCCTCGGAATTTTCCGCCGCCTGGTTCTGTGCCGCGATCAGAGCTTCATCGGGTTCGACCGACAGGAAGCGCCAGATGCCATAGGCCGAGCCGAGCAGCAGCGCGACGATGACCAGCGTCCAGGCCATGCGCGCCGTCGGCAGGCGCGCCGGATCGGTCGGTTCATAGGCCTCGTACAGCGGGCGTGAACCATAAGCGTCTTCTTCGAGCTCGCGGCGGATCGAGGCGCCGATTTCGGCCTCGGGCAGATCGACGGCGCGGGCATAGGCGCGCGCAAATCCCGTCACATAGGTGCGGCCCGGCAGTTCCGAAAAGTCCGACTTCTCGATCGCTTCGAGGTGGCGCTGGGTGATACGCGTGCGCGTCGCGACATCGGCGAGCGACAGCCCGACGGCTTCGCGGGCCAGCCGCAGCCGGTCCCCGGTACGCGTAATCGCCAGCTCGCCCTGCTCGGGGGCCTCCTCGTCTGCCATCAAAATCTCCGTGCCGGCCGTTTGCAACCCGTGTCGACCGCGCGCGCCGTTCATCGCACCGACCGCGCGGCAAAGTCAAATGAAGTTCGGTAAATGAACGGCTGAAAAGGACGGGAATTACGCTCGTCTGCGTCCCACGCGATCAGAGCACATATTTGCTGAGGTCGGTGTCGCCGACGATGTCCGACAGCTGGCTGTCGACATAGGCGGCGTCGATGTCCACCGTCGTTCCGCCGCGATCCTCGGCGGTGAAACTGATCTCTTCGACCAGCCGTTCCATGATCGTCTGCAACCGACGCGCCCCGATATTCTCGACGCGTTCGTTGACCTCCGCAGCGAGCTTCGCCACGCGCGAGATCGCGTCGGGGGTGAAGTTCAGGGTCACACCCTCGGTCGCGATCAGCGCCGAATATTGCTCGGGCAATCCCGCCTTGGTTTCGGTCAGGATGCGGACGAAATCCTCTTCGCTGAGCGCGCTGAGTTCGACGCGGATCGGCAGGCGGCCCTGCAGTTCGGGGAGCAGGTCGCTCGGCTTCGCGACATGGAAGGCGCCACTGGCGATGAACAGGATATGGTCGGTCTTCATCGGGCCATATTTGGTCGCGACCGTCGTGCCCTCGATCAGCGGCAGCAGGTCGCGCTGGACGCCTTCGCGGCTCACCGAACCGCCGCGCACGTCGCTGACCGCGATCTTGTCGATCTCGTCGAGGAAGACGATGCCATTGGCCTCGGCATCGGCGAGCGCGATCCGCGCGACATCGTCCTGGTCGAGGCGCTTGTCCTGCTCCTCCTCGATCAGCCGCGTCGCGGCCTCGATGACCTTCAGCTTGCGGCGCTTCTTGGGCGGGCCGCCCATCGCCTTGCCGAGCATTTCGGACAGGTTGATCATGCTCATCTGACCCGGCTGGCCGGGGAGGTCGAAGTTCATGGCCGGCGCGTCGGCGACCTCGATCTCGACCTCGCTGTCGTCGAGATGGCCCTCACGGATGCGCTGGCGGAAACTCTGGCGTGTCGCCTCGCTGGCGCCCTTGCCGGTCAGCGCGTCGAGCAGCCGCTCCATCGCGGCCTCTTCGGCGGCGGCGCGCACCGCCTCGCGGCGGCGATCCTTTTCGAGCCGCACGGCTTCCTCGATCAGGTCGCGCGCGATTTGCTCGACGTCGCGACCGACATAGCCGACCTCGGTGAACTTCGTCGCCTCGACCTTGATGAAGGGCGCATCGGCGAGTTTTGCCAGCCGCCGCGAAATTTCGGTCTTGCCGCAGCCGGTGGGGCCGATCATCAGGATATTCTTGGGGCTCACCTCGTCGCGGAGGTCGGAGCCGAGCTGCTGGCGGCGCCAGCGGTTGCGCATCGCCACTGCGACCGCGCGCTTGGCGGCGGCCTGGCCGATGATATGCGTGTCGAGGGCGGCGACGATCGCCTTCGGGGTCAAAGCTTCGTTCATGGGGAGTTATGCCTGAATTTCGATGGTTTCTTGGGTGAACTGGTCGTTGGTATAGACGCAGATGTCGGCGGCAACTTCCATCGCCTTGCGCACCAGCACCTCCGGGTCCTTTTCGTAATCGACCAGCGCGCGCGCCGCCGACAGCGCAAAATTGCCGCCCGACCCGATCGCGGCGATGCCGCCCTTGGGTTCGAGCACGTCGCCGTTGCCGGTGATGACCAGCGTCACCTCCTTGTCGGCGACGATCATCATCGCCTCGAGGTTGCGGAGATATTTGTCGGTGCGCCAGTCCTTGGCGAGCTCGACCGCAGCGCGCAGCAACTGGCCATTGTGGCGTTCGAGCTTGGCTTCGAGCCGCTCGAACAGGGTGAAGGCGTCGGCGGTGGCGCCCGCGAAGCCGCCGATGACGCTGCCGTCATGGAGGCGGCGGACCTTGCGGGCGTTGGGCTTCATCACCGTCTGGCCCATCGACACCTGGCCGTCGCCGATGATGACGACCTTGTCGGCGTTGCGGGCGGAAAGGATGGTGGTTCCGTGCCAGGGCGAGGCACTATGCGCATGGGGTTCGGTCATGCGGCGGATATGGGAGAGTGGGGCGGGGCGCGCAAGGGGAGGGCCGCGCCCACCTTATTCCGTTTGTGTCGAGCGAAGTCGAGACACGCTCGGGAAGAGGGGGCGGTGCCTTTACGCCACCGCGCGCGGTGCGCTCGCGGCCGCCGGCCAGCCCTGATCGGGCCACAGGCCGCGCGTGTCATAGACGATCTTGCCGCTGCGTTCCTCGAGCGGGACCGATTTGAACACGTCATGGTCGACCAGCACGATCATCACGTCGCAATCGGCGAGTGCATCGTCGAGTTCGACGAGCTCGGCGCCGCTGCCGGCGAATTCCATCGGCAAGCCCTTGGCGAAGGGCTCGACGACCTGAATCCGCTTGCCGAACTGGCGCGCGAGCGCGGCGGCGACTTCGACTGCGGGGCTTTCGCGGAAATCGTCGATATTGGGTTTGAAAGCGAGCCCGAGCACGCCGACCTTCGCCTGCGGATGGCTCGCGACGAGTGCGGCGGTCGCGGCGATGACATGCGCGGTCTTCGACAGGTTAACCTCGCGCGCGGTGCGGATCAGCCGGCTCTCGTCAGGCGCGCCATGGACGAGGAACCAGGGGTCGACCGCGATGCAATGGCCGCCGACGCCGGGGCCCGGCTGCAGGATGTTCACGCGCGGGTGGAGGTTGGCGAGGCGGATCACGTCCCAGACATCGACCCCCATCTTGTCGGCGATCATCGACAATTCATTCGCGAAGGCGATGTTGACGTCGCGGTAGCTGTTCTCGACCAGCTTGACCATTTCGGCGGCGCGCGCGGTGGTGGTCACACAGGCGCCGCGCACGAACTGGCGGTAGAAGGTCATCGCGCGGCGCGCGCAGCGCGGGGTGATGCCGCCGATGCAGCGGTCGTTGTCGACCAGCTCGATCAGGATGCGGCCGGGCAAGACGCGCTCGGGGCAATAAGCGACGAAGATGTCGGGGGTTCCGGCGCAGCGGCCGGGAACCTTGAGGTCTGGGCGCTCGGCGGCGAGCAACTCGGCGACCTTTTCGGTCGTCCCGACCGGCGAGGTCGATTCGAGGATTACCAGATTGCCCGGCACGAGCACCTTGGCGATCGAGCGCGCGGCGTCGAGCACATACGAGATGTCGGGGCGATGTTCCGCGTCGTGTGGGGTCGGCACCGCGATGACGAAGGTGTCGGCGGCGACCATTGTCGTCGAGGCGACGAGCGCGCCGCGCGACACGACGCCCTGGACCAGGCCGTCGAGGTCGACTTCCTCGATATGCACCTTGCCGTTGTTGACGGTCTCGACGACGTGCGCGCTGACGTCGATGCCGGTGACCTTGCAGCCCGAGCGCGCGATCAGCGCGGCGGTCGGCAGGCCGATATAGCCGAGGCCGACGACGGTGACTTTCTGTTCGATATCAACGGGCACGCGCGACAATCTCCGCAATCTGGGTGCCTGCCGTGCCGTCGCCAAAGGGATTATGGGCGCGCGCCATGGCGGCATAGGCCCCTTCATCGTCCAAAAGGCTGAAAATTTCGGAAACGATGCGGTCCTTGTTGGTGCCGACGAGCCGCGCGGTGCCCGCTTCGATGCCTTCGGGCCGCTCGGTCGTCTCGCGCATCACCAGCACCGGCTTGCCGAGCGAGGGCGCTTCTTCCTGCACCCCGCCGCTGTCGGTGAGCACCAATTCGCTCGATGCGAGCAGCCGCACGAAATGCGGATAGTCGAGCGGATCGATCAGCGCGACATTGGCCAGGGCGCCGAGAATGGGCTCCATTGCGGCGCGGACATGCGGGTTGGGATGGACCGGAAAGATGACCGCGACGTCGGGCCGCGCCGCGATCGCGGCGATCGCGTCGGCAATCGCCTTCATGCCGTCACCGAAATTCTCGCGGCGGTGCGAGGTGACCGCAACGATGCGCTGGCCCGCAAAGCGCGCGAGCAGCGGATCGAGCCCGGCGGCGAGCGCGGGCTCCTCGTCGATGCGCGCCTTGGTCGCGAGCAGCGCGTCGATCACCGTATTGCCGGTGATGTGGATATTGGCCGCCGGGACATTTTCGGCGCGCAGCGCGGCCGCCGCCGTCTCCGTCGGTGCGAAATGCAGGTCGGCGACCGCGCCGGTGACCTTGCGGTTCACTTCCTCGGGCCAAGGGTGATAGATATTGCCGCTGCGCAGGCCCGCCTCGACATGGCCGACGGGGATCTTGCGAAAATATGCGGATAAGGTCGCCGCCATCGTCGTCAGCGTGTCGCCATGGACGAGGATGCGATCGGGCTTTTCGGCATCGAAGGTCTCCCCGAGCCCCACCACGAGCCGCGCCAGCAGCCCGTCGAGCGTCTGGTTCGCCTGCATGACGTCAAGGTCGATGTCGGGGGTGATGCGCGCGATGTCGAGCACCTGATCGAGCATTTCGCGATGCTGCGCGGTGACGCACACCCGCACGTCGAGCCCCGTCTGGCGCCGCAAAGCGTGCACCACGGGGAACATCTTGATCGCTTCGGGACGCGTCCCGAACACCGTCATCACTTTCATCGCGCGCTCATATATCGGGGGTTCATGCGCCCACGCCTAGGAGATTTTGGTTGTTATCCGCTTAACCGCGCATCAAAATGACCCGGCTGTGATCCTTGTCATTGCGCCAATCGCGGGTAAATGGCGGGGCATAGGCATCCCTATCGCCCCTTCGCGCGTTGTCGGCGCGCCGCAGCGGTGAACCGGCGATGGGGCTGGGCGTCAGGATCAATCGGTAAGACCATGTTGAAAAGACTTTTTGGCCGCAAGGAGGCCGCCCCCGAACCCGCCCAGGAAGATTGGCCACAAGTGCCGCCGGGCACGCGCGTCTATGCGATCGGCGATGTTCACGGCCGGCTCGACCTGCTCGACGCGCTGATCGCGCGGATCGCCGATGAGGGCGCGCGTAATCCCGCCGACACCGTCCATCTCGTGATGCTCGGCGATCTCATCGATCGCGGCCCGCAATCGGCACAGGTCGTCGAGCGTTTGTTGACCAAACCGGCGGGCATCGACGAGATGCATCTGCTGATGGGCAACCATGAAGAGGCGCTGCTCGAGATTCTCGACGGGGCCCATTCGCAACTGCCCGGCTGGATCCGTTATGGCGGCGAACAGGCGCTCGAAAGCTACGGACTTGAAGAAGCGGCCATTTTCGGGGATAGAGAGGCTCTGGTCGCCAAAATTCACGCCGGCATACCGGCTTCGCATGTTCGTTTGTTCCGCTCGATGGTGGATTATGTGCAGATTGGCGACTATCTCTTTGTTCATGCAGGGATTTTTCCTGGACGCCCGCTCGACCAGCAGCAGGTTCACGACCTGCGCTGGATTCGCGACGAGTTTCTCGACGACGACCGGGATCATGGCGTGATGGTCGTTCACGGCCACACGATCACCCCCGATGTCGATTGCCGCGCGAACCGCATCGGCATCGATACCGGCGCCTATCGCAGCGGCAAGCTCACCGCGCTGGTGCTCGAAGGGCAAAGCCAGCGCTTCCTCAAGACCGGGGAGAGCGTCTCCGCATGATCTTGGGGCGGATCTGGGGAGTGGTCGAGGAGCGGATCCTGGCCGTTCTGGCGTCGCTCGTCGCGCTGGGGCGTAGCGAGAAGCGCGCGATCCTGATCGTCGCCGATGCCTTGCTCTGCGTCGCGGCGGTGCTTGTCGCCTTTTCGTTGCGGCTCGGACAATGGCGGATTTTCGAATCGGCGGTCGGCCTCGCATCGGTGATCGCCCTGTCGAGCTGGCTTCCGATCTTCCTGATGCGCGGCACCTACAGCTCGATTCTGCGCTTTTCGGGCGGCCGGACGATGGTCGGGCTGGCCTATTCGGTCATGCTCTATGCGATCCCGATGATCGTCATTTTCGGTATCGTCGGCATGCACGGGGTCCCGCGCACCGTGGCGGTGATCCAGCCGATCATCTTCCTGCTTTTCCTGGCGATGACCCGCATCGTCGCGCGCTATGCCGTCGTCGACCTGCTCAAGCGCCGCGATATCCAGCAACAGTCGATCGCGCTGATTTACGGCGCGGGCGAGGCCGGGCAGCAGCTGGCGATGGCGCTGCGCAGCGATCCCGCGATGCGCCTCGTCGGCTTCATCGACGACGATCGCAAGATCGAGGGCGAGATCATCGACGGCGTGCCGATCTATTCGCGCCCGAAACTTCCCTATCTGGTCGACAGCTATGGCGTCACCGACGTGCTGCTCGCGCTGCCGCATGTCACGCGCTCGAAGCGCCGCCGGGTGATGAAATCACTCGAAGACTGGCCCATTCGCGTCCGCATGCTGCCCGATATGCGGCAGATCATCGACGAACAGGTATCGGTCAGCGACCTGCGCGACGTGCAGATCGAGGATTTGCTCGGGCGCGATCCGGTGCCGCCGAACCAGTTGCTGCTCGGACGGACGATCGTCGGCAAGACGGTGATGGTCAGCGGCGCCGGCGGATCGATCGGCAGCGAGCTGACCCGTCAGATCGTGACGATGCGTCCCGACAAGCTGATCCTGGTCGAATCATCCGAATATGGCCTTTATGCGATCGGCCAGGAATTGCAGGCGGCGATCGCCGAACTGCCCGACGGACAGCAGCCCGAACTGATCGAGGAACTCGGCAACGTCACCGACCAGTCCACCGTCCGGCGCCTGCTCGCGCGCTGGCGGCCCGATACGATCTTCCACGCCGCCGCCTACAAGCATGTGCCGCTGGTCGAAGCGAACCCGATCGCCGGCATCGGCAACAATGTTTGCGGCACCTTGTTCATGGCGACCGAAGCCGACCGGGTCGGGGTCACCAATTTCGTGCTGATCAGCACCGACAAGGCGGTGCGCCCGACCAATGTCATGGGTGCGTCGAAACGCGTGTGCGAACTGGTCCTGCAGGGTCTCGCAAGCCGCGGCAGCAAGACGATTTTCGCGATGGTGCGCTTCGGCAATGTGCTGGGGTCGAGCGGGTCGGTCGTCCCCTTGTTCCGCGAGCAGATCAAGAATGGCGGTCCGGTGACGGTCACGCACCGCGACGTCACGCGCTTCTTTATGACCATCCCCGAGGCGGCACAGCTCGTCATCCAGGCGGGCGCGATGGCGAAGGGCGGCGAGGTGTTCGTGCTCGATATGGGCAAACCGGTGCGGATCATCGAACTCGCGCGTACGATGATCAATCTGTCGGGCCTGACGGTGCGTGACGAGCATCATCCCGATGGCGACATCGAGATTGCCGAGGTCGGACTGCGCCAGGGCGAGAAACTCTATGAAGAGCTGCTGATCGGCGACGACCCCAAGCCGACGAGCCACAGCCGCATCATGCAGGCGCGCGAGGCGATGCTCGAATGGAGCGATTTGTCGGCCAAGCTCGACACCCTGCGCGAGGCGATGGACCATGGCCGGGCAGAGGAATGCCTTGACCTGCTCCACGACCTTGTCCCCGAGTTTCGCCCCCCCGAAGAGGTCAATCAGGCCAGCGCCGACGTCCAGGCGCCGCTGGCGGGCTGAGGCCACGCCCTTTTATTCGACGGAGTGGACTCTTTGGCCGCCAATTTCGCCGCGCTGGACCGCTATATCGACCGTCAGATCGAGGCCGTCGCCGGCTATTTCGGCCCTGTCGAGGCGGCGGCGATCGACGCGGTCGGCCGCTGGCAGGCCGAACAGGGGATCGCGGGCAATCTCGCCGAAATCGGCGTGCATCACGGCAAGCTGTTCTTTATCCTCGCGCTGCTGCGCCAGGCGGGCGAACGCGCGCTGGCGATCGACCTGTTTCAGGACGACGGTCTGAACACCGGCATCCACGCGGGCCGGGACACGGCCTTTTTCGACAATCGGGCCAGGCTGGGCATCGCGCTCGATGAGCCGGAGGTGTGGACGGTCGATTCGTTGACGCTCACCGCCGAAACGCTGCGGGCAAGGATCGGCGAGGTCCGGCTGTTCAGCGTCGATGGCGGCCACGCTTACCGGAATGTGATCCACGACATGCGCCTCGCCGAAGCCGTTCTCGCCGACGATGGCGTGATGATCGTCCATGATTTTTTCGGCGTCGGCTGGCCCGACGTGTCGGTGGCCGCGATCCATCTCCTCACCGAGATGAAGGACCGGCTGCAACCCTTTCTGATCACGCAATATAAATTGTTCGTCGCGCGCCCCGCCGTCGCCGAACACTATCGTGCGATGCTGGTGACCAGTCCGCGGCTTCGCGGCGCCCATTTGTCCGAGCGGACGATGTTCGATCGGCCGATCACGCTGTTCAACCTCGGGCGGCGCGAGCTGCTCGAGCGGCGGATCAAGCGCAAGCTGGGTCTCTACCCTAAGACGCTCTGACTACCGGTCAGCCGGCGAGGCATGCGTCGACGCGTTCGGCGGGGCAGATCACATATTCGCACAGCACCAGGTCGCCATGGATGCCGATGCTGTCGATCGGTGTCAGCTCATAGGAGCCGCCGCGCCCTTCGTGCAGCACGCGCAGGATACGATAATCGAGGTCGGCGAACCGCGCCTCGATCCGCGCCTGGCGTGCGATGCGGTCGGTGCGCCCGCTGTCGTAGCAGGGCAGGATCTCCATCGACACCAGCGGACGATCGCGCGCGATGACGGGCGCCAGGGCGTCGATGACGTCGGCTTCGGCGCCCTCGACATCGATCTTGATCAGGCCGACCGGCGCGGTGAGCAGGTCGTCGGGCAGGTCGTCGGCGCCTAGGATCGCGACGGTCTTGCGAAAGGTGATCGCCTCGCCCGGACGAAACCCCTCGACGATCGACGCGGCCGAATCGCCGCTGCGGCCGTGGTAGAGTTCGAGCGTCACGATACCGCTCTTAAGGCCGAGCCCGGCGGGCACCACGCGGCAATCGCGCCAGTCGTTCGCCGCGACCAGTTCCTCGACATAATGGACGCACACCGGATTGGGCTCGAAACCGACATAGCGGCGCGCCGGGTCGATCGTCTTCGTCTTGATCAGCGTCTGGCCGAGATTGACCCCGACATCGACGAAGGCGCCCGGCGCCATGCCCATCAACCGGCGTAGCAGGGCGAGCATCCACGGCTCGGTCAGTTCGGCCATCAACCCGGCGGAGACGGGTATGGCGACCGGGCGGCCGTCGACGCTCGCCTCGACCTCGCGATTGAGCCGGGCGAATTGGCCGAGCCGGCGCAGGATGCGGTTGGCCAGCCGGCTGTTCGCGCTGATCTCCATGCTCATGTCGTGCTGTCCTTCAGATAAGCGGCGATGCGATCGAGATTGGCGCGGTAGCTGTTGGCCAAAGCGAGGTCGGCGCGCGCGCGGGCTCCTGTATCCCGGCCTTCGCGGACCGCCGCAATGGCGGCGTCGAGTTGCCCCGCGATGGCGTCCGGATCGTCGCGCGGCGCCATGAATATGCCCGGCGCGTCGGCCTGCGCCGCGATCGGGCTGCTCACCACTTCGCCGCCGAGCGCGAAATATTCGAGCAATTTGTGCGAATTGACCCCGCGATTGCGATCGCGCGCGACATCATAGGGCAGCAGCCAGATATCGACGTCGCCGGTCGCCGCGATCAACGCATCGCCGGTCAACAGGCCGGCCATCTCGACGTTCGGCTGCGCGATCAGCCTGTCGGCCCAGGCCCGGATTTCCGGGGTTTCCCCCGCAACGGGGCCGATGAAGCGAAAGCAGCACGCGGGATGCGCGGCGACGAGCGCCGCGACACGGGCGCGATCCATCGCCGGCTGGGCAAGGTTGCCGATGAAGCCGATGATGACCGGCGCGTCGGCGACGCGCGTGCGCGGCGATGCGAGGCGGCTCCGCGCCGCCGCGGCGAACAGCGGCGACAGGCCATGGCCGACGACGTGGCGCGGCGCGGGCGATAGCGCGATCTCGGCGATCAGCGATGCGTCGACGCCCAAGATCAGGTCGGCGCCGCGATGCATGATGTCGCCCGGATCGAGCATGTCGACGACATGCAGGATCGAGAGCGGGGCGCGAAAAGGCCGATGATCGGCGAACTGCCGCGCATTGTCGAAATCCCACAGCAAGTCGAACGGCCCGATCGCGCGGGCAAGCGCCCTGGCGCGAGAGCGCGCGGCCGCGATGAACAGCCAGCGCGCGCGATATTTGGCGCGGGCGAGCGGCATACGGGGGTGATCGACCAGCGTGATCGCCGGATGGTCGCTCGGCGACAGGCGGACGCGGTCGCTGCCGCCCGGCGGGTTGACGAAAAAGACATGATGGCCGAGCGCTGCGAGTTCGCGGGCATAATGATGCTTCGATACCTGCAGCCCGGTCCAGGGCTGCGGCGAAATCATCAATATCCTGAGCGGGGCTCCCAACAGGTCGCAGCTTGCGCGCATCGGCCTAGCGCTTCAGCCCGACGGCGCGCATCGCTTTCCCCAGCGTTCCGACGATGCGGAAATAGCGTTCGCGGTGGGCCTGATCGGTGCCGTACACCTCGTGGCGCTGGTTGGGCAGGCTCAGCACCGCCTCGAACTCGCTCTCGGTGAAGCCGAGCTTCTTGCGCACATAGGCCTTGTCGCGTTCCTGCATCGCTTCGTCATAGGTCGGCTGCTGCAGCTCGCGCAGCGCCTCCTCGCGCGTCGCCTGGCCCGACAGGATCAGGTTCGACAGATGCGCCTTGCGCTTGTCGACCCCGAATTTCCGCGGGAGGATATAACCCTGATAAAAGCGGGTGAAGAGCGATTCATAATGTTTGCCGCCATAGTCGACCCAGTCGAGTTCGCGGATCAGCAGCGCCTTCGCCTCGGCCTTGTTATAGTCGATCAGGTCGAGCACGGCCTCGCTGTGGATGCCGCGGACCAGCTGATACCAGGCCTTTTGCCAGACGCCGAGCGCGGGCAGCTTCTTCAGCGGCTTGGTTCCGAACTTTTTGTGAATATTACGAATATTTTCAAGGTCGAACTTCGCATAGTTCCACGACGGCGGCATCACCGATTCGGTCGCAAAATTGAGGCCCGAGAGCATATATTTAAGCTTGTGCTTCGCCGCGAGACGATAGAGCGCACCCGAGATCATATGGTCGGTCGGTACTTCCAGATCGACGACCGACGCCTTGAAATAGGCGCGCTGGAGGTCGCGAAACTCCTCCCAGTCCATCACGAAGGTGTGGAGTTCGAAACCCAGCTTCTTGCAGATATTTTCGATATTGCGGACCGCGAGCTCGTTGTTCCAGCCATTGTCGAAATGGACGATCAGCGGGCGCAGATTCCATTGCTTGGCGAGCCAGGTGACATAGCTGCTGTCCACCCCGCCCGACAGGCCGATGACGCAGTCATAAGGCTTGCCTTCTCCATCGGCGCGCACGTCGGCGAGCAGCGCGTCGAGCCGCGCCTGTTTTTCCTCGGCGCTCGGCTGGGTCGCCATAAGCGCCTGATATTCGTGCCAATGGTTCGACACGCCCTCTTCATCGAAGACGATGTCGGGGTCGCTGCCGTCCATCACGGTGCGCGTGCAGACGCGCGTCGACGAGGTGGGCAGGGGAGAGGTGGCTTCGGTCACGGGATCCCGTTCAGTCGAGCTTGGCAAATAATTGGTCGCGCAGATCGGCCTCATCGGGATAGGAGATCAGCACGCCCTGATTCTGGGCGCGATAGACGAACAGGCTCGACGCCGCCACCGCCGATGCGCCGCCGCCTTGAATCACAGGCAGAAAATCGCCGAGCGCCGATGCGCCGCCGCACGCCACCACCGGGACATCGACCGCTTCCGCCACTGCGGTGATCGTGGGCAGATCGAACCCCGTCCATTTGCCGTCGCGATCGATGCTGGTGACGATGATTTCGCCCGCGCCGGCAGCGGCCATCGCCTTGGCCGCCTCGACCGGCGATTGCCCGGTCCTGGTCTTGCCGCTGCGGGCCAGCACCTGCTGTCCGCCGAGCAGCTTTTTGGCATAGGGCAGCGCCACCGCGACCGCCTGCGCCCCGAAACGTTCGGCAATCGCGGTCACCAGCCCGGGCTGCGCCAGCGCTTCGGTCGACAGCACGACCTTTTCGAGCCCGAGCGCGAAGAGTTTCGCCGCGTCCTCGACGCTGCGAATGCCGCCGCCATAGCCCATCGGCAGAAAGGCTTCTTCGACGATATCGCCGATCGCTTCGAAATCGGGTCCGCGACCATCGACGCTGGCATCGATGTCGAGCAGCAAAATCTCGTCGACCATCTTGGTGTTGAAGATGCGCACCGCGTTGATCGGGTCGCCGATATAGGTGCGCTTGCCAAAGGCGACGGTCTTGACCAGACGCCGGTCGCGGTCGATCGTCAGCACGGGGATCACACGAATGCGGCGCATTCAGACCTGCCACTTCGCAAAGCTCTGCCCGGTCAGCGCGCGCAATTGGGCGACTTCGGGGGCATAGCGGCTGCGCAGTTCATCGACCTGGTCGGCGGACAGGTCGGGTTTTTCGAGGCCCGGGAACAGTATCCGGCTGATCGCCGGACGGCTGAGCTGCGCATCGAGGTCGAAGGGCGCCAGCTTGCGCGCGGCGCGATAGGGAAGCGCCATTCGCCAGCGGCTGGGCACGCCGTTCGAGGCATTGGTGTTCGACTTGAACGCAAAGGCTTTTTCGTCGGCGATCGCGTCGAGGCCGAGGAAGGCGAAGATGTCGTTCATCGTTTCGTGACGCGCGCGATTAAGCTCGTCGCTGTCGACCACCAAAATCTGTTCCATCCGAAAATGCTCGAGGAAAAAGCGCAGTTGCCAGGCATATTTGCCGGTCTGGAACTGATGGTCGTTGGCCAGGTTCCAGGCGATGTCTTCCTGGACCGTTTCGCCGACATAATTTTCGACAATGTGCGAGCGATAGCGCTCGATAGGATCGCGGACGAGATAGATCAGCTTCGCATCGGGAATGATCGCCGCCATCCGCTCGGGCGCGCCCTTGTAGAAGGGGTGATGGCTCTTGGTATAATTCTGCGACGCCTCGCCGCGCACGGCTTTTGTGCCGTCATATTGCGCGCAATACCAGTCGAGCGAGCGGTGGGCATTTTCGCCCGAGAAGAAGTTGATCTCCTTGTCCGGCGCCATATGCACGTCGGGATGGAGGTCGAGATAATCGTTGAGGCTGGTCGTGCCGCATTTCATGGCACCGATGACGACGAGGTTGGGCAGCGCGGGCCTCATCGCTCAGAGGCCCGCATAGCGGGTGAGGACCGCCATGCCGAACGACAGGCTCTTTTCGGGATGGAACTGGACCCCGAAAACATTGTCCCTCTCGACCCCGGCGGTGAAGCGATAACCGTGCTGCGTGCTGCACAGCTCGGTCGCCGGATCGTCACACGCGATATGAAAGCTGTGAACGTAATAATAGCGCGCCTCGGGCGTATCGACCGCCATCCGATGGTTCTTGTTCCAGTCGGTGTCGGCCCAGCCGATATGCGGCACCTTCAGCCGCGGATCAAGACGAGCACGATCGAAGGCGACGGTCCTTGCGGGGACCCAGCCGAACCCCGGCAATTGTCCTTCGTCGCTGCCGCGCGTCAGCAACTGCGCGCCGAGGCAGATGCCGAGCATCGGCACTCCGCGCTTCACCGCTTCGTCGAGCGGCGCGGACAGGCCTTTGTCGTGCAGTCGCTGCATGCCCCAATCGAACTTGCCGACCCCGGGCAGGATCAGCCGGTCGGCCTTGGCGACCTTGTCGGGATCGCCGGTCAGCTCGGCACGATGCCCCAGATAGTGGAGCATGTTGATGATCGAGCGCGGATTCCCCGCATCATAGTCGACGATCGTGATCATGGTTTGGCCGGTGCCGCGTCTGCGGCCAGTCCCTGTCTGCTCCGATGATCGCGCTCGACGATCAGGATGCTGCTGCTGAGATAAACGAGGTATAACAATATCTGCACGCCCGCAAACACGTCGATGGCGATTTCGGGCGAGAAGCCCAGAAAGGCCACCGAAGCAACGGCAACGGTGGTCGATACCGCGAAAAAGATCGACAGGAAAAAGTCGAGCCGCTGGCGATGATAGAGCCACAGCACCTTCGACGCGGGCATGACGATCAGTTGCAACGCCATGACCGGCGCGAGGATGCGCGCGATATGCCCCGCCTCGTCCCATTGCGGGCCGAGGACAAAGACGAAGAGCTGAGGCGCAATCACCGCGAGGATGGCGAAGCTCGGGATGCTGATCGCGCTCATCGCCGCCACCAGCCGCCAGAACAGCGGGCGGCAATGACCGTCGCGCGCGATATCCTGCGCGGCGCGGCGGAAAAAAACCTGCCCGATCGCGCTGCCCAATATGCCGACGGGCAACATCAACAGGCCGCGCGCGCGGTTATAATGGCCGACGATATCGAGCATATTGCCCCACAGCGACAGGACCAGCACCGGCGATGCCCCCGACACCTGTTCGATCATCGAGGTGGGCGTGGTCCACAGCGCATAGTTGCGATGGGCAAGCCCCGCCGTACGCATATCGCTCCACGACAGGCCGCGCAGCCCGGGGAGGCTGGCGCGGCTGCCGATCCACACCCACAGGAAAGCGGCGAGCTGGCCGAGGAAATATCCGATCATCAACCCGCGCGCACCGAAGCCGCCCCACGCCAGCGCCAGAGCGCCGCCCGACGAAATGACGACATTGACGATCTGATAGCCGCTCATCAGGCGATAATGATGATGGCGGTTCGCCCAGCCGAGCAGCGCGCTCCCGGTCCCCGAAGCGAGAACCGTGGCGGGCAGCAGCAACAGCCAGAAACCAAGCTCCTCGACGCCTTTTGCGCCGGCCACGCCGGTGACCAGAACCCCGACCAGCGTCAGCGCGGCAAAGCCGAACGCCAGCAGCAAACTTAGTCCAAGCAGTGCGCGTGCCTGTTCCTCATCGGCCTCTGCCACCAGCGCGCGCGCCATCTGGAGGTTGGCGACCGCCGCGAGGATGACCGCGATCGACATATAGGTCGCCAGCACGCCATAATCGGCGGGCGAATAAAGGCGACTGAGGATCGGCGCGAAACCGAAGCTGACCGCCGTGGCGATAACCTGTCCGCCCGACAGCGTCGCCGCGCCGCGCAGGAAGGAGGAGTGTCGCAGTTTGAGCAATCGGGCAAGCAAGGCTGCACAGGTCCTCGTTCGCGGGATGCGGCCCGGCGGGCCGCGCCCCGGGGCTATAATGAAACCGCAAACCGCCTGACCCAGGCGGCGAGGCTGATCAAGCGAAATATGGCGGGATCGTAAAGGCTGGGATCGAGGCGATAGCGGTCGAGGCGCTGGCGGAGCTGCGCCGCGTCGAGCAGCGGCGCGAGGGTCGAAACCGCATCGTCGAGCATCGCCGCGAGCCGGTCGGGATATTGAACGCCGAATTCGGCGTCGGGCGACGAAAAGCCGATCTTGTTGCGCCGCCAGCGGATATCGTCGGGCAATTCCGCCATCGCGTCGCGGAAAATCCGCTTCTGCCAGCCGCCACCGACCAGATATTCGGTCGGCAGGCTGCAGACGAATTCGACCAGCCGGTGGTCGAGGAACGGAACGCGCGATTCGATGCCGAACTGCATCGCGTTGCGGTCCTGCGAATGGAGTTGATAGGGGATGCTCGACCGCACCAGCTCGTCGATCGATAGCGGGCGGAAATCCTTGGGCGGCGCATAGGCGTGGCGCGCTGCGCCCTTGCCGCGCCACAGCCCGGCCATCAGCGGCGACGCATCGCTCTCGCGCCGCAGGAACGCGGCGACCATCTTGCGGACGGTGAGCGGCATCGGCTCGGCGTTGGTCAGACTGCGCCCGCGCAGGTTGCGGCCGACCTCGGCCAGATTGCCGCTTTTGATCGCCGCGCGCTGCGCCGCGAGCCAGAATTCGCCATATCCGCCGAAATATTCGTCGGCGCCCTGGCCGTCGAGCATCACCGTCACGCCCGCCTCATGCGCTGCCTTGAACAGCGCATGTTCGTTGAAATGGCTGCCGCCGGGCAGCGGCTGGTCCTGCGAAAAGGCGAAACTTTCAAGCCATTCGGGGGTGTAATAATCGAGCAGCGAGACCGGCACTTCGACCGGTCGGAAGCCGAAACGCCCGGTCACCTGGGCGGCATATCGGCGTTCATCGTGGCGATCGTCGGCGTGGTAGATGGTGAACAGCGGGAACTGCCCCGGGTCGCCGACCACCGCCGCGCTCGCCGCCGCGATCGACGAGCTGTCGACCCCGCCCGACAGGCTGGCGCCGACGGGGACGTTGGCGACATGATGCGACCGGACCGCGTCGTCGAACAGCGCGCGCAGCCGTTCGCAAGCCTCGTCATAGGCGATGTCGCGCGGCTCGACGTGCAGGCTGAGCTCGTACCAGCGCATCTGGACGAGCTGGTCGCTGACGAGGTCATAGACCGCCAACTGGCCGGGCGGCATGAGTTTGACGTCGGCAAAAAAGCTGCGTTCGTCGAGGTTGAGGCGCCCATGTTCGAGGAAGGTGCGCAGCACGCTGTGGTCGGGCGCCGATCCGACGAGGCCGGTCGCGAGCAACTGTTTCGCTTCGGATCCCGCGATGAAAACCCGGTCCGACAGATGATAGCAGAGCGGCTTGATGCCGAAGCGGTCGCGCGCGAGCAGCAATTTGCGCCGCCGCGCATCATAGAAGCAGAAGGAAAACATCCCCTGCAAGCGCGGCAGCGCATCGACCCACCATTGGTCGAGCGCGTGGAGCAGCACCTCGGTATCGGACTTGGTGTGGAATATGTGCCCGAGCGCTTCGAGCTCGGTCCGAAGCTCGCGGAAATTATAGATGGCGCCATTGAACTGCAGCCAATTGTCGCGGCTGCGCATCGGCTGGTTCGACCGGTCATTGACGTCGATCACCGCGAGGCGTCGATGCGCGAGGCCGACCGGGCCGAGTTCGACGATCCCCTCGGCATCGGGACCGCGGTGCGCGACTGCATCGGCCATCGCCTGCAGCAGCGGCCGTTCGACGGGGCGTCCGTCGCGATTTACCAGGATTCCCCACCCGCACATGGAAGTCAGCTAGCCCCCGGCGACGACAGCGTAAAGGCGTCGCCAAAGCGACCGAGATATTGGTGGCGCAGGTTGCGGCGCGCAAAATCGTCGAAACGGACCGCCGGGATATAGCCGTGCTTCGCATCCGCCGCGATCGACGGGGTAGGGCGGTCGTGCGTTCCGACCACCCGGGCCGGATTGCCCGACAGGATCGAGCGCGGTTCGAGGCAGGATTTGGTCACCACGCTGCCGCGCGTCACGATGCAGAAATCGGCAAGTTCGACCCCGGGCAGGATGGTGCAGCCGTCTTCGATAATGCAATGATCGCCGATGACTTGGGGCGCGACCTCGAGATAGCTGGTCAGGCGCGTCGGGTCGTGGTCGCCGGTGATCAGCCCGACTTCGCGGCCGATCCGTACCCCATTGCCGACAACGAGCCCCATGTTGGCGCTGACATAGCAGCGTGGCTCGATCCCCGGCCAGCTGTCGCGGCCGAGCAACACGCGGTTGGGGTAGGCGAGCTGGCTGTCGGGATGCATCGGCCAATAGGCCGCGCCGTTGATGCCGACCAGATGCTGCGCGAAGCGAACGCGCCAGGGAACCGAGCGGTTCATGCAGCGCCCCAGATGCGGTCGAAAAGCCCTGCGTCGATTGCGGCGCCGCGCAGCTTCGCGATCTCGGACAGCGGCGTATAGCCGACATAGGGCGCCGCGCGCTGCCAATGCTCGCACGCCGCAGGATCGAGCCGCTTGATCAACCGCGCCGGATTGCCCGCGATGACGCAATGGCCGTCGGGAAAGCTGTCGGTGACGACGCTGTTCGCGCCGACGATCGTGAAATCGCCGAGCTTTACGCCGGCCTCGACCGTGACGTTCATCGTCAGCAGGCTGTATTTGCCGATGAAGATCGAAAAATCCTCGGGAGCATCGGTCGGCTCCTGCCCCTCGGCGACCGAGCGCATCCGCACCGTCGGGGCGATCTGGGTGTAATCGCCGATATAGATGCCGCCGCGTCCGTCGATGTCGCAACCGACGCTCCAGCCGGGCGACGTTTCCGGACCGATCACCACGAAGCGCCCGCCGCGCACGCGCGTCGTTGGATGTACCGGCCAATAGGCATCGGCATTGCGGCGCATGACGCGCTGCCAGAACCACATGCGAAAATGAATATCGACCTGCGTCTGCGCGGTATCGACGAAGAAGCGCTTGCCGGTGAACCGGTGATAGCGTGCCTCGAACAGCCGGCGCAGCCGGTCGACCGCCGTCGCGGGCCAGCTCATCTGCATGTTGAGGAGGCGGCTCATGCCAGGGGCAATCAGGCCGCGCCGGCCCCCGCCAGCACCGCGGCGATGATGCGGTCCTGCGCTTCGTCGGTGAGGTAAGCGTGCATCGGCAGGCTGAATACCTGGCTTGACCAGCGGTCGGTCTCGGCCATGCCGCCCGCGACGCGGCACTTGTCCCTATACGCCGGCTGGACGTGCATCGGCTCGGGATAATGCACCCCGCTCGGCACGCCGGCAGCCTTGAGCGCGTCAAGGATCGCGGCGCGGTTCGGCGATTTCAGCGCGAAATAGCCCCAGACGCTGGTGCGGTCGTCGGCGATCATCGGCAGTTCGAGCGCGTTGTGCCCTGCAAAAGCCGCCAGATAGCGCGCACCGAGCGCCTGCCGCCGCGCGATCTCTTCGTCGAAGATTTCGAGCTTGGCGAGCAGCACCGCCGCCTGGATCGTGTCGAGCCGCCCGCCGACCCCGACGCGCGTGTGGTGGAAACGCCGCGACTGGCCATGGATGCGGATTTCGCGGCACGCCTGCGCAAGCGCATCATCATCGCAGAAGATCGCGCCGCCGTCACCATAACAGCCGAGCGGCTTGGCGGGGAAGAAGCTGGTGCAGCCGATCGCGCTGGTGCTGCCGCTGCGGCGGCCCTTATAGGTCGAGCCAAAGCTCTGCGCGCCGTCCTCGATCACCGCGATGTCCAGCGGCTCGGCGATCGCGTTGATCGCGTCCATGTCGGCGCATTGGCCATAGAGCGAGACGGGGATGATGGCGCGGGTCTTGTCCGAAATCGCCGCCTTCACCGCCTGCGGATCGATCGTCGAGGTCGCGGGGTCGATATCGACGAACACCGGAGTCGCGCCGACCAGCGCGACGACTTCGACGGTGGCGACGAAGGTCGCCGAGGTCGTGATCACCTCGTCGCCGGGGCCGATGTCGAGCGCCATCAGCGCGATCAACAGCGCCTCGGTCCCCGAGGCGACGCCGATGCAATGCTTCGCGCCAGTATAGGCGACCAGCTTCTCTTCGAGCTCGGCGACCTCGGGGCCCATGATATATTGGCCATGGTCGAGTACCGTCTGGATGCGGGCGTCGACCGAGGTCTTCACCGCGCGATATTGGGCCTTCAGGTCGTTGAATTCGATCACGTCGCTCATCGGGGAGAACATTCCTCGTCTGTTATCTGATAGTCGCGGCTGCACGCGCCGCAGGTCACATCGCCCGCGCCTTCGAGCCGCACGCCGCATTCGCACATCCAGCCGATCTGCCGCGCGGGGACACCGACCATCAGCGCATAGGGCTTCACATCGCGGTTGATCACCGATCCTGCGCCGACGAAGCCATAGGCGCCGATCGTCACCCCGCACACGATGGTGCAGTTCGCGCCGAGCGTCGCGCCCTTGCGCACGATCGTCTCGCGATACTCGTCCTTGCGCGGCACCGCCGAGCGCGGATTATAGACATTGGTGAAGACCATCGCGGGGCCGCAGAAAACATCGTCCTCCAGCGTCACCGCGTCATAGACCGAGACGCCGTTCTGGATGCGGACATTGTTGCCGATGGTGACGTCGTTGCCGACATAGACATTCTGGCCGAGCGAACAGCCGCTGCCGATCCGCGCGGTGCCGCACACATGCACCCAGTGCCAGATCGCGGTGCCGTCGCCGATTTCGGCGCCGGCATCGACGATGGCGGTGTCGTGAACCTTCGCCGCCATCAATAGTCCAGCGGCAGCGACACGCGCTTGCCGTCGCGCGCCGAGAGGTAGGAGGCGATCAACACTTCAAGGCTGCGCAGCCCTTCGCGGCCGTCGGTTGCGGCGTCGCAGTCGCCCGCCAGCGTTCCGATGACATTGTCATAATAGAGCTGGTGGCCGAAGCCATAGACCGAGCCGGTGTCGTAGGAAGCCGAAGCAACCTGGTCGTCATCGGCATGCGGGGTGTCGAAGTCCCAATTCTCGATCTTGTTCAAGGCGACGCCGCCGACCTTCACGCTGCCCTTTTCACCGAGGATCGTGATCGAACCTTCGAGATTCTTGGGGTAGGTCAGCATCGTGACGTTCATCGAGCCGAGAGCGCCCGAACGCCAGCGGACATTGATCACCGCCGTATCCTCGACCTCGATATTGCGCGCCAGCGTCGCGGTATAGGCGTGCAGGCTTTCGATCGGGCCGCCCAGCCAGTCGAGCAGGTCGACATAATGGCTGGCCTGGTTCATCAGCGCGCCGCCGTCGAACTCCCAGGTGCCGCGCCAGGCGGCGCTGTCGTAATAATCCTGCGGCCGCGTCCAGAACACATTGACCGCGACCATATAGATGCGCCCGAAACGGCCGCTCTCGACGGCGCGTTTGAGCAGTTGCAGCGTCGCGTTGCGGCGGTTCTGCTTGACGATGAACAGCTGGACGCCTGCCTTGTCGCAGGCCTCCACCATGCGCAGGCCATCGCGCCAGCGCGTCGCCATCGGCTTTTCGGAAATGACGTGGCGTCCGGATTCGGCGATCTCGATCACCTGCGCCGGGTGCAGCCCGCTCGGCGTCGTGACGATCACGGCGTCGGCGTCGGTCGTCTTGAGCATCTCGGTCAGCGAGGCATGGCCGCGCGCGCCTGTACGCTCCGTAGCCTTCGCCAGCGCGGCGGGATCGATGTCGCAAACGTCGACGATTTCGACGCTGTTGCCATGCGCTTCGAGCGCGGCGAAATGATTGGCCGAAATCCGCCCGCACCCGACCAGCGCATAGCGTTGGCGGCGGCCCGCAATCGGCTGAATTACAACGCTCATAGAGTCTATAATTTCCTGTTCGGTCACCCAGCGGCGCGGGCCGATGGCGGGAGGTCTATGGACAAGCTTCGGGCAAAGATCAATCGGTGCGGGGCGTCCCGGCGCGGAAGAGGAGGGCGACGATCGCGAGCAACGCGAAGTCGATCGCCGACACCCAAAAGGGCAGGTGGAGCCACGCCACGGCATAAGCGACGGGGATCTGGACCAGCAAGGTCACCGCGAACAGCGCATAGCTGACGCGCGCGTGGCCCCAGCGCCGTTTGGCGTGCTGATAGGCATGTTCGCTATGCGCCTGCGTGACATTCTGGCGGCGCAGCGCGCGGCGGAGCAGCGTCACGGCGCTGTCGCAGAGGAACACGCCCTGCAAGAGCAGCAGCGCAAGCCCGAAGCGCCAGTTCGACGCCGCGACCGCAAGCGTGATCGCGGCGGCCAAAAGCCCGAGCGGCGCACTGCCGCTGTCGCCCATGAACAGCTTGGCGGGCGGGCGGTTGAACAGGAAGAAGGCCAGTAGCGCAGCGCCCAGCAGCAGGATCGACAGGCTCAGGATCGTGGGCGGCAGGATCAGCAACGCGCCGGCGACGAAAGCCAGCATCTGGAGCGCCACGATGCCGTCGATGCCGTCCATGAAATTGGTGATATTGGCCGAATAGACCAGATAGAGCAGCGCCACGACGAACAGCGGCGCAAACCAGCCCGGTGGCAGTTCGGGCCAGGGCCAGAGCAACAGGAACAGCCCCGCGCAGCCAAACTGGACCGCGAACCGCAGCGATGTCGGCAGCGGCGTGCGGTCGTCGAGCCAGCCAAGCCACATCAGCGCCGCCGCCGCCGGCCCCAGCGCCAGGGCCGCGGTGGCCTGATAGGGTATGACAAGCGCCGCTGCGGCGATCATCACCACCCACACCGACAGGAAAATGATACCGCCGCCGGTCGGCGTGGCGACGACATGCGCGCTGCGTTCGTTCGGCGTGTCGACCATTCGCTGTTTCGCCCAGCCGACATAAAGGCTGAGCAGCATCAACGTCGCGATCAAACAGATGCCCGCGAGTGCGAATGCGACGCCGGTCATGCGGCGGGCTCCGGCGCCGGAGCCATTTGTGCCAGCGCCTCGGCCATCGTCAGCGGCGGGTTCCAGCCCAGCAATTGCCGGGTCGGCGCGCCGTCGATGACGAGCGGATCGCACAGACGATCAATCGCGGCCCGCTGGCCGGTGAGGCTTCCCGCGAGCCGGAGCAGCGCGGGCGGCACAGGAAACAGCCGGGCGGGACGGCCCAATGCGGTGCCGATCCGCGCGAGCAGGTCACGAACGCTTACCGTCTCGCCATCGCTCGCGAGCAGGGTTGCCCCCGCCGCCGCAGGGTGCCTGCTGGCCGCGATCGCGAGCGAAGCAAGGTTGGTCACCGACACCAGGCTACGCTGGTTGCGACACAGGCCAAGGGGCAGGGGACGCCCGCGCGCCACCCATGACATCATGCGGGCGAAATTCGCGCGAACGCCCGGACCGTAGACGAGCGGCGGGCGGATGACGACGATCTCGATGCCGGTTTCGGCGGCGATGACGCGAAGCGCCTGCTCGGCCTCCCATTTCGACTGGCCATAGGGGTCTTGCGGATCGGGCACATCATCGGCGGTAAAGGGGCCGCGATCCTTCGTCGTTTCGCCATGGACCTTGATCGAGCTCAGGAAGACCAGCCGCTTCGCGCCCGCCGCCGCAGCCTGCCTTGCCAGTGCTGCGGTGCCGTCGCGATTGACGCCGCGAAACGCCTCGAGCGGGTCGGCGGCCCGGTCGTCCATCTGATGGACACGGGCGGCGCAATGGATCACCCGTCCGACACCGACAAGGGCCGCGCTCCAATCGGTGTCGGGGCCGATATCGCCGACGCCGACCTCGTCCGCACCCGCCGCGCGACGCACCGCCAGGCGCACCGGCACACCCCGATCGCGCAACTGCCGCACGATCTCGCCCCCGACAAAGCCGTTGGCGCCGGTCACCAGGGTCATGGCGTAGGGGGTCGGCGCTTCCCCCATCACGCGGCGCGGCGCGGCAGATATTGGAAGATCTTGGTCAGATATTTCGACCAGATCATCAGCGAATTGGTCTTCACCCCGTTGCGCTTGCAAGCGACGCCGATCTCGCGGTTGATGATCTTGCGGCTCTGCAGTCCCTGGTTCGACACCCCGCCGGTCGCCATGGTGACGACAGGGGCAGGGACAGGCACCGATGTGCGCGCTGCGGTGCAAAAGAAGCGCAGCATCAGGTCATAATCGGCGGCGATCCGGTAATCGGTCGCAAAGCCGCCCATCTCGCGGAACAGCGCGGTGCGCATATAGAATCCCGGATGCGGCGGCATCTGTCCCCAGCGGAGGCGCCGGCGCCAATTGCCGCCGCCCGAATAATAGCGTTGCCGTCCCGGCCTGGCGGGATCGACGATGACGACGTCGCCCTGCACCGCGTCGGCGCCGGGATGCCTGGCGGCCGCTTCGGCGAGCCGGACGATCGCGTCGGGGTCGGCCAGCCAGTCATCGGCGTTCAGGAAACCGAGATAGTCGCCGGTCGCGAGCGCCGCGCCCTTGTTCATCGCATCGTAAATACCCTTGTCGGGCTCCGACACGAGCTTGCCCTTGAACCAGTCGAGCGCCGCGATCCGGTCGGCCGTCCCGTCGGGC
This sequence comes from Sphingopyxis sp., assembly GCF_050725615.1. Taxonomy (GTDB): domain Bacteria; phylum Pseudomonadota; class Alphaproteobacteria; order Sphingomonadales; family Sphingomonadaceae; genus Sphingopyxis. The sequence goes on along the minus strand of NZ_JBOHHU010000004.1, from coordinate 50,813 downwards.
GAGGCGCCGTCGATGACGATATGTTCGATATGCGGATAGCCCTGGTCGGCAACCGAGCGCAGGCATGCGTCGATGATTTCGCCGGGGTTGAAGCAGACAGTGACGATCGAAAAACGCGCACTCGGTACAACCACCGAATATTCCCTGATTAAGCCGGCGCCGGACTGGCAATGGCGTCGGCATAGGCATCGGCAAACTGCTTGGCAATGGCGGGCCAATGCAGTTGATCGGCAACCCATGCCCGGCCTGTCGCACCCATGGTCACCAACAGGCTGTCGGGCCGCCCCGTCGCGTCGGCCAGCGCCGCCGCGATCGCCGCCGTCTCGGGCGCGACCCACCAGCCGCAGCCTTCGGTCTCAAGCACTTGCCAGGGCGTGCCGGTGGTCGTGATGACCGGGACGCCGTGCGCGAGCGCCTCGGCCGCCGAAATACCGAAATTCTCGGTGAAGCTGGGCAGCAGGAATAGCGATGCCGCGTCATAATAAGCGCGCTTGGCGTCGCCGCTGACCGCGCCGGCGATCGCAATGCTCTCCGAAAGTCCCGCGCCGGCGATCTGCGCTTCCAACTGGGCGCGGAACCCCTCTTCGTCAGGACCCACCAATTGCAGCCGCCAGCCCGCCGGGCGTATCTGCGCCCAGGCGTCGACCAGCATCGTCAACCCCTTGACCGGGTGCAGCCGTCCCAGAAACAGCGCGGTCCGCACCGCACCGTCGGGGCGGGGTGTCCGCGCCACCTGGTCGGGAATATCGATGCCATTGGCGATCAGCAGCGGCTGGCGGTCGGGATAGCGGTCGCGGATGCGGGCGACTTCGTCAGCGGCGGTCGCGTGCAGCCGCGCCGCACTTTCGACCCCGCGTTTCTGGTAGAGCGCCCAGGCGAGCCGCTTTTTCCAGCGGCGATGCTGCCATGCCCAGGGTTGCATCATGCCCCTGACGCTGATCAGGCGCGGGATATCGCGGGCGCGGCAATGGCGGGCGATCTGCGCGCCATAGGGCAGCCACAGGCCGTTGTCATGGACGATGTCCCAGCTTTGCGCGCGAAGGACATCGGCGATGGCGCCGACCGCGACCTTCACCTGTCCGCTCGGGTCCATCGTGCGCACCCGTTCGGCGCTGCCGTCGGCGGCCCAGACGGTGACGTCATGCCCAAGCGCACCCAGCGCCCCGGCGAGACGCCCGACCGAATAAGCCGGGCCGCCATGTTCGAGCTGGAAACTGGGGTTGGTCAGCAGGAGCCGCGTCATGCCTTCCGCAATCGGCGCTGTTCCTCGGCAAACACCCGGATATCCAGATAGCGTTCCATGAATTTGACGATGATGAAGCCGACGACCAGCGAGGCGTAGAAGGTCGAGAAAAGGCTGGACGCATTGGCGAGCGGCTGGATCAGCGCGACGAGGCCGGAGGTCAACGGAATCGCCTCAGCCATTCGCCCCTCGGCCAGCGCGCGGAAGGCACGCATGTCGAGATAACGGACAAACAGTCCGAGCAGGAACGAATAGAAGATCACCCCGAAAATGCCGAAGTTCACATAGCCTTCGAAGAAGGGGCCGATGCCGTATGTCGTCTCACCGCTAGCCTGATACCCCGTATGTTGGGACAGGAACGCCGAACCGCCGCGCACCGGTTTGGTCGTCCAGATCGCCCGCGGGACGAAAGCAAAAAAGCCGGCCAGCAGCGTCGCGCCATTTTCATAGGTGTCGGGCTGCGCATCGAGCTTCTCCACCGCCATGCCGGTGAACAGCGACTGGTCGAGGCGCGAGTCGAGAACATAGAGCTGTTTCTCGTCACTGCTCGACAAGGGGCCGAACTGACCAATCGCGTTGACCAGCCCGTCGACCCGTTCGGAGAGCGTCGACGACGGCTCCCACACCACCTCGCGGAACTGTCCCCGAACGAGGAGATAATTGGTCGAGAGATAGAGGAAGACATAGCCCGCGAGGACGATGGCGACCATGATGCGGCCGATACCAAAGCGCCGTCCGGCGATCGTCAGCCAGAAACAGCCGATGATGATGACCGCCGCAACCGCGTCGGCGAGGATCGCATTGCCGAGCAGATTGGCGATCGGAATGGCGATCGTGATCGCGGCGATCTGCCACATCCGCAGACCTTCGTTCAGCCAGGTGCGTCGCAGCACCGCGAGGCACAGCGCGACGACAAGCAGATTCTTGCCGCTGACGATGACCGCGCCGATCGTCGGGATTTCCGCCACCGCCGGAAAGAAGGTGATGCCGAAAAAGAAGGTGAGACCGATCCACAGCATGATCTGCTGCGACAGGCGAAGGAAGGTCGCCGGGATGCGGCTGCGGTCGAAATCGATGCGGTAGCTGGCCCCCATATAGGACATCAGCCAGATGCCGGCGGCCATCATCACGAAGCCGATCGTCGAGACCTGCAGCCCCTTGGCAACCGAATCGCGCGTGTAGCCGATCGAGTTCAAAAACGGGTCATATTGGTGGAAAAAGCCGGGAACGAGATGCACGCCGGCGGCGACATGCATGATCGCCAGCGCGAACATCATCGCCATCGGGAAACCCAGCGTACCTTTTGGCGAGCGGATCGTGTGCACCAGCACGCCGAACATCGTCGCGGCGCCGACTATGAGCCAGAACAAGATCGTCGATTCGGCGGTTTCGAACAGCATCGCCGACCCTATTGCCCTGCGACGCGCGCGGCGTCGAGCGCGGCGCTGCCATTATCGCCGCAGGCTGCGACCAACCGACCGGCAACCTCTGCGCCGCACACCTTTGCCTGCCAGCCCAGCCGGTCACGCGCCTTGCCGGCGACGGCGCCGCTGAAGCGCAGGTCGGTCGGACGAAACAGGCTCTCGTCGACGTCGACATGATCCTGCCAGTCGAGATCGACAGCCGCAAAGGCGGCGGCGACGAAGTCGCGCAGCGAAATCGATACGCCGGTCGATACGATATAGTCGCCGGGCTCGTCCTGCTGCATCATCAGGTGCATCGCCTCGACATATTCGCTCGCCCAGCCCCAGTCGCGCCAGATGTCGAGGTTGCCCAGCGCCAGCCGCCGCTGATCACCCTGCGCGATGGCATAAGCGGCGCGCGCGATCTTCTGGGTGACGAAGCGCGCCGGACGCAGCGGCGATTCATGGTTGAACAAGATGCCGGTACAGGCGAACAGGCCATAGGCTTCGCGATAATTGGCCACCGTCCAGTGCGCGGTCGCCTTGGCCACTGCATAGGGGCTGCGCGGCTTGAACGGCGTATCTTCATTCGCCGGTGCGTCGCCGATATCTCCGAAACATTCGCTTGACCCGGCATTGTAGAACCGCACCGGCTTGCCGAGAAAGCGGATCGCTTCGAGCAGCGTCAGCGTCGCGCCGGCGATGCTGTCCATCGTTTCGACCGGCTGGTCGAACGACAGGCCGACCGAACTCTGGCCCGACAGATTATAGATTTCGTCGATGTCGAGACGGTCGAGCGTCTGGATGATCGAACGGAAATCGGCGGTCGCCATCGAATGGATGCTGACCCGGTCGCGGATGCCCAGCCGGTCGAGGTTGGTCGCGCGCATCATGTCGCCATCGCGCGACGTGCCCGCGACCCGATAGCCGAGCGACAGCAGGTGCCGGGCCAGCAAACTGCCGTCCTGGCCGCTGATTCCGCAGATAAGGGCTGATTTGCTCACGCTTCTACCTTGGCCTTGCCATCGCGGCCTCGACCGCGGCTTTCAGGCGCGCGACGAAATGCGGCCAGCTGAAGTAGTCCAGTCCTTCCGGTATTTCCTTGGGCTTTGCAAGCGCACGCGAAACCGCATCGGCGATTTCATCGAGATGGTCGGGATCGATCAGGTCGCCGAGCATCCCGTCGCGCAGCGCCTCGCGGCTGCCGTCGACCTTGCTGCCGACGCAGGGAATGCCGCACGCCGCCGCCTCGAGAAACACGAAGCCGAAGCCTTCGCCGCGACCGGGGAGGGCAAAGACGTCGCCGAGGCGGAAGATGTCGGCTTTGCGATCTTCGGGGACGAATCCCATGAATGTGCTGTTGTCCTCGACACCGAGTTCACGCGCCTTGGCCTCGAGCCGGGCGCGGTCGGGGCCGTCGCCGGCGACGACATAATGCAGGTCGGGGTGTTTGGCGAGCAGGCCGGGCAGGATCTCCAGCATCTCGTCGACCCCCTTGTGCCGGTCGCGGCCGGGCAGGCGGGCGAGAGTCATAATGACGCGCTTGCCCGTCAGGCCCCATTTCTCGACCAGATCGGCGGGCTTCGGCCCCATGGCATAGCGTTCGAGCCGGATCGCATTGGGAAGCTGGACATAGGCCGACCCGGGCAGGCCCGCCCAGGCGTTCATCCGGTCGGTGGTGATCTGACTGATCGACCAGATTGCGTCACAGGTTTTGAGGTTCGGGATATGCCCGGGCAGCGGGTCCCAGACGTCGATGCCATAGACGATCAGCACCAGCGGGCAGTTGTTCCGCCGCGCGAGGAGCCGCGCGAAGCTCAGGAAATTGATATGGGCGCAGATGACGATGTCGTAGCGCGACACCAGCATCTCGCGCACGATGGCGAGAGCGAACCGCGCCTTGCCGCCCGCCGCACTCGCGACCACGCGCGTGCGCGGCGGCAGGTTGTGCGGCGCGGGATCAAGCAACCGCTGGAGCAGCGTCACTTCAGCATCGGGCAATGCCTCGACGAGTCCATCGACGATATCGCGATTATAGAGGCCGATACCGCCATTGCCGTTCTTGAGCCCGAAGGCGCCGGGGGTGAGGAAGGCGATGTTCACCGAATATCCTTTTTCGCCGGTAGCGCCGTGATCAGGTCCCACATCGTCCGCGCGCGGTCGGCATAGTGATAACCGCTCGCGACGGTGCGCGCGCGAGCGGCGGTGCGGATCGCCTCGGCTTCGCCGGCACTCAGCGCCATCAGGTGGCGCGCACCTTCGACCATCGTCGCGGGATCGCCAAAATAAAAGGCTTCCTTGCCGGCCTCGAAAAAGCGGCGGTGCTCGCTGCTGTCCTCGGCGAGCATGATGCCGCCGCAGGCCGGGACCTCGAAGCTGCGCATATTGTGCGAATCGGCGTTGTGCGGACGAAAGACGTTGAGTTGCAGGCGGTAACGGCGCAGCGCCGCCATCATCGCGTCACCGTGCAGCGGGCCATGGACGGTCACCAGCGGACCGGGCGCGAGGAATTTCGGCCAGTCGAAGCCATAGACGTCGACCGCGATGCCCGCGTCGGCAAGGGCGCGGATCGCGGCGACGCGCTGGGCGTCGGGGTTGCCGAGGAAACAGGCGCGCACGACCTCGTCTTCGCCCGAAATGCGCTGAAAGCGCGCCTCGTCGACCTCATGGCCGAACGGCACGACGCCCACCGCGAGGTCGGGATGGGCGGTGCGGAGCTGGCGCGCGATATTGTCGCTGTAGGTGACGTAGAGATCATAGAACGGGATCGCGTCGCGGACATTCGCGTTGCCGCTGCCGCGGCTGAAATATTCGAGCGGATGGTCGGCATTATAATTGACCAGACGAACGCCGCAGTCGCGGATCGCGCGCAGCGTCGCGGGGCGGATATCCATGCCCTTGAACAGGAACAGCACTTCGGGCGATTCCGCCTCGACATGCGCGATCAGGTCGCGGCCGAGTTCGGCCTGCCGCCGTCCGGGGAACAGGCGGCGGGCGATCCGCGCGGCAAGGGTCGGCGCCGCCATCGTCGGCCGGCTCGCCGTGGTCCAGCCGCGCACATCGGCGCCCGCTTCGCGCATATAGCGGAAATAGGCCGATTCGAGCCGCATCGGGTCGTCCGATGCCGACATCAGGATGCCCGGACCGGTCATGCCTTCTCCTCGTTGGTCGTCATGCGCGCGATCACCGGCGCGAATAACTCGTCATAGGCCCATTCGCCGGCGATCCGCTGGCGCGCCGCTTCGCCCATGGCCCGTGTCGCCGCGCGATCGGTCGCGAGGTGGCGAAAGGCGGCGGCGATCGACGCCGCGTCGGCTGGATCGCAGGCGAGTGCATAGCCGGGCTCGACGAAGGTCGCGTGCCAATCCGCCCCCGGGCCGACGATCAGCGCCAGCCCCTGGCCCATCGCATCGAAGCTCTTGTTCGACGCGCCGACCATGTGGCGATGGTTGATGTTGCCCGACTGAACGGGAAGCGCGGCAAAGGTGGCGTCATAGTCGCCGAGCGCCGCGACCAGCGCGTCGTGCGGCATCGCGGGACGGACGATCAACCGCTCCGCGCCACCCGCAGCGGTGGCCGCGTCGCGCAGCGCCGCTATATATCCGCGCGACGAGACGGTCTCATAGCCGATCAGCGTCAGTTCGGCCTCGGGCACGGCGGCGAGGGCCTCGATCAGCGTCATCGGCACCCGGTCGGCGTTGATCGATCCAGCATAGACGATCCGCAGCGGCCCCGCCGGAGCCCCTGTCCGCGCGGTCCCCACTTCGCGCCGCGCCGGGGTGTTCCAGGCAATGATCGGTGCGACGGCGCCGCCCGCTTCGTCGACCAGTTGCGCCGCGCGCCCGCTATTGGGCAGCACGACCGCCTCGGCCCGCCGCGCCAGCGCGTTGCGCGCCGTGACCTGGCGATCCATCTGCGCCGACACCCCCGATTGCGGCGAGTCATGTTCGTGATAGACGATGCCGCCGCGATGCAGCCGCAGGGCAGGGCCGGCGGCGATGACCGTCATCGCATCGGCGACATAGAGCCAGTCGGGCCGCCAAGCGGCGATGATCCGGACCAAGCGAGCCGGGAACGCCAATCGCGCGAGGCGGCCGTGTCGGACCCAGTCGCAGGCATCCGCCAAATCGGCGGGAACCGCCAGATCGTCGGCGCCGCCCAGGTCGAGCCCGAGGAAACGCACCTCATGCCCCATGCCGCGCCACAGCCGGGCAGCGCGCATCGCCGCCGGATAGGCGCCGGGGTTCGCATATTGGACATAGAGGATCTTCATGCGCGTCTCGCCGCCGGATCGCTCCCGGCCATGGCTCAGGCCTCGATCAGCTCGCGGAAATAGGCGATCGTGCGGTCGAGACCTTCGGCGAGCGGCACCCGCGGTTCCCAGTCGAGCTTGGCGCGCGCCTGGTCGATGTTCGGCTGGCGCTGTTTGGGGTCATCCTGCGGCAGCGGCAAGAAGGTCAGTTTCGATGTCGATCCGGTCTGCTTGATGACCTCTTCGGCCAGCTCGCGGATCGTGAATTCGACCGGGTTGCCGATGTTGATCGGCCCGGTCACGTCGGCGGGGCTGGCCATCAGGCGCAGAAAGCCTTCGATCAGGTCGTCGACGTAGCAGAAGCTGCGCGTCTGCTGGCCGTCGCCGAACAGCGTGATATCCTCGCCCTTCAGCGCCTGGATGACGAAGTTCGACACCACCCGTCCATCCGACGGATGCATGCGCGGGCCATAGGTGTTGAAAATGCGCGCGACCTTGATTTCCAGCCCGTGCTGGCGGTGATAGTCGAAGAACAAAGTCTCGGCGCAGCGCTTGCCCTCGTCGTAACAGCTGCGGATGCCGATCGGGTTGACGTTGCCCCAATAATCCTCGGTCTGCGGATGGACGCTGGGGTCGCCATAGACCTCGCTCGTCGACGCCTGGAAGATCGGGCATTTGAGCCGTTTCGCCAGCCCCAGCATGTTGATCGCGCCATGGACGCTCGTCTTCGTCGTCTGCACCGGATCGTGCTGGTAATGAATGGGGGAGGCGGGGCAGGCGAGGTTGTAGATCTCGTCCACCTCGACGAACAAGGGCAGGCACACGTCATGCCGCATGAATTCAAAGCGCGGATTGCCGACCAGATGGTCGAGGTTGCGCTTGTCGCCGGTGAACAGATTATCGACGCACAGCACTTCATTGCCCTGATCGAGCAAGCGGTCGATCAAGTGCGAGCCGAGGAAGCCCGCGCCGCCGGTCACCAATACCCGTTTGCGGCCGTAGCCGGTCCTTGCCATGCGTAGTTCCCCAAATAGCGACGGGACGCCTAGACGGCGATCCCATAGACGTCGACCGATGGTGCGGTCTGCAGCCGCTGCACCAGAAATGATTCGTCGCGGACATACAGGCTGTTGTTCGCGGCGTGAACCGGCGTCTGCGACAGCCGCCGCGTGAAAGGATCATAGTGCCGCTGGGCAAAGCCATGGCCCGCGAGCATGTCGGCGATGTCCTGCGTCACCGTCTCGACCTCGACCGCCTTGAGGTCGGGCGATGCCAGCGTCTTTTGCGCGCCGGCGACGACGGCGGGTTCATGCCCCTCGACGTCGATCTTGATCAGCAGCGGGACGCGCCCGGCGAGGACGGTGTCGAGCGTCGTCCCATGGACGCGCACCGCACCCGGCGTGTCGGCGTCGGCGACATGGTTGATCGTGTCCATGCCGCTGGTGAACCACAAATCCTGTTCGCGGTCTCCGAGCGCGCTGGTGTGGACCGCGACCCGGCCCTCGACCGCATTGGCGGCGATATTGCGCGCGAGCGTCGCGACGGTGTGGGTGTCGGGTTCGAACGCGATCACCTCGGCGCCCGCCACCTTGGCGGCGAGAATGGTGAAGCTGCCGATATTGGCGCCGATATCGACGAAGAGGTCGCCGCCCCGCAGCATATGGAGCACAAAGCCCATGTCGGCGAATTCATGCAGGCCGAAATAGACATTGCCGGTCGCGCCGGTCATCCCGCGTTCGACCACCAGCTGGCTACCGCCGACCCAGGGGTGGACACGCGGTCCGCCGATCAGCCGGGCGCGCAATTGCCAGCGCGCGATGCGGGCAAGGGTGCGCAGCCGCTGGCGCTCACCGATCGGATGCGCCATCGCATAACGGACGAGCCGCGTCGGCGAAAAACCGGTCATGCTGCGCCGCGCGCGGGTGCCCCGACCGCCATCAGCGGACCGGCTGCAGTTCGACTTGCTGGAATTCCGCCTGCAACGACGCGCTGCCGAAACCGGCGGCGGCGGTCAGGCTGACCCAATAATTCCGGCACCCCCCGCTCGCGATCGTGAAGTCGGCCGGCGACGGCACCGCGCCGCGGGCGAATTTGATGCTCGCGAGGACCCCGGTGCCGCTTTTTTCGGCGCATGCGACCTGCCAGATTGCCGACGCGTCGTCATTGTGCGTGACGAGCCGCCCGCGCGCGCTGAGGCGATAGGTGCCCGGGCCCAACTGGACGAGCTGGCGGGCGACCATGTTCGGGCGCTCCTGGTCCGACACGACAATCAGCTTGTTGCCCTTTGCGCCCTTTTCGATGTCGGACCCATAAGAGGATTCGCGGATCAGGTGCCAGTCGATCGGCGGAAACGGTCCCTCTTCCTCGAAACGGGCGTTGTGCATCAGCTTGCGGTCGCCATCGGCCTTGGGATCGATCGCGCGCGCATAGCCACGCGCGGCGTCGAAATCTTGCTGGTTCACCATCATCCCGATCAACGTCTGGTCCAGCTGACCAAAGCTTGGCGGCAGGTTTTTGCGGATCGGCAGGATGATATCGGCCAGCGGCGCGGCCTTTTGCTTGGTGCCGACATAATAGCTCAGGAAATTGGGCAGCCAGTCGGGATTGGCGCGGAACAGGCGCACGAACTCAGGCTTCATCTCCGGCTCCGCAACGGCCTTGGCCAGGATCGGGAACAGCAGCGCCTGGCCGCGCAGCGACGTCCGCAGCGAGGCGTCGACGTCGGTCATCGCCTGATCCATGCGCCCGCGCTTCACCGCATCCTCGATCAGCCAGAGATTGGCGACATAGTCGCGGCGCGTCAGATAGGTCGCCGCCATGATCGCGGGCTTCACGGACTTGCCGCGGCGCGCATTGTCGAGGCCGATCATGCGATAGGCGTTCGCCAGCGTCGGGTTGCCGCCCAGCGCCGCGCGGCTCAGCTGCGCCGCCGCGCCAGTCTGGCGCGCGTCGCCGGTGGCATAGACCAAGTCGTTCGCGATCTGCGCCTTGGCGCTGGCATTGAACGGATTGAGCACCAGCGCCCGCGCGGGGCTATAGACGGCCATGACCGAGGATGCGGTGAACAGGGTCACCAACAGCCACAGCCCGAACATCGCGGCGCCATAGATCAGGAAGCCCCGGCTCGGCAGGCGCGATGTCGCTCGCGCCGCCGTTTTACCGATCGTCCTGCCTCCGGTTGCGGTCCTACTCGCCCGGCTGCGCGTCGGCATAGCCATAACCATATTCATATCCGTAGCCGTAATAGGCGCGTTTTTCGTCGAACTTGGTCAGCACCACGCCGAGCAGGGTCGCCCCCGCGCTGCGCAGGCGTGCGAGCGAATAGCGGATCGCGTTCGTGCGCGCGCCTTCGGCCTCGACGCAATAGACGACACCTTCGACCTTGCTCGCGAGCAGCGGCGAGTCGGCGAGACCGAGGACCGGCGGCGCGTCGATCACGACGTGCTGATAATGTTTGCCGAGCGCTTCGATCAGGTCCGCGATCCGGTCGCTCGACAGCAGTTCGGCGGCGTTCGGCGGCATCGGCCCCGCCGTGATGAAGGGCAGGCTGTCCGACTCGTCATGGTGCACCATCGAGAGAATATCGTTGTTCCCCGACAGGAAGTTGCTGGTTCCCGCGCCGTTGGCGACGCCGGCCAGGCGATGCACCGACGGCGAGCGAAGATCGCAATCGACGACGATCACGGTGCGGCCGATGCGATGCAGCGACAGCGCCAGCGCATAGGACGAGGTCGACTTGCCCTCGCCCTTGCGCGTCGAGGTGCACATCAGCGACTTCGGCACACCCGTGGTGGTCGAGAAGCGCAGCGCGGTCTGGACCGACAGATAGGCTTCGGACTGCGACGATTTGCGATCGCGCACTTCCTCGATCGCCCGCTCGTTGTCGGTATCGGGAATGACCCCGAGCAAGGGCAGGTCGGTGACGTCCTGCGCCTCGGCCGGGTCGCGGACCGTGGTGTCGATCTGCGCCAGAACGATCGTCAGCAAAGCGGCGAGCGCGAGGCCGATCAGCAACGATGTGAACATGTTGTTGAGCAGGCGCGGGCTCGACGGTCCGCCGGGACGCAGCGCGCGATCGACGATCGCGACATTGTTGGTGCCGACGCCGCCGGCGATACCGACTTCCTTGTAGCGCTGGAGCAGGCCGTCATAGAGTTCGCGGTTGGTATCGACCTCGCGCTGGAGGATGCCGTACTGGACGCTCCGGCGACGTTCATCGACCAGGTTGGTGCGGGTGCCGCCGACCCGTGCGCGCAATTCTTCCTCGCGCGCGGCAGCGGCCGTATAGGCGGCGCGGGCGGTCGCGACGTTCGATCCGCCGACCTGACCCTGCTCCGCGGCGATCGCGCGGTCGACTTCCTTGATCTGGCGATCGAGCGCCTGCGCCGGCGGATAGTCGGGCTGGAAGATCACCATCAGCTTGGCATATTCGGCCTGCAGGTCGGTCTTGCGCTGGCGCAGGTTCGCGACGCTGGGGCTGCCGCCGGCGAGGGCCGCCGACTGTCCGGTCGCCGCCTTCAGCGCGCCTTCGGCCGCGATCCGTTCGATGGTCGCCTTGTTCAACGCATCGTTCAGCGCGACGAGATCGGTCGCCATGATCGAGCGTTCGACGCTGGGCGCCTTGGGATCGCTGCTGTCCGACTGCGCGATGGTGAGGATGCCTTGCCGTTCGGCATAGGTCATCATCTCGCGCTCGGCCTCTTCCATCTTGGCCTTGGTCGCCTGGAGCTGATCCTCGAGGAAGCGGCGGGCATAGGACGCCGAATCATACCGGCGCTCGAGATTGCCGGCGATAAAATTCTCGGCCCAGCTGTTGGCGATCTTGGCCGACAGCTCGGGGTTCGGGGTCGATACAGAAATATCGACCAGCGCCGACCCGACGACCGGCTTGACCTGGACGGCGCTGCTCAGCCGCGACGCGACGCTGCGCGTCGCCATATCCAGCTCGGCCTTCGACATCACGCGGAGCGACGACGGCGGCGCCTTGCCGCCGAAGGCGGCCAGATAGACCGGGTCGCGCGCGAGGTTCAGGCTCTTGGCGACGCGTTCGGCCTGCGAACGGGCGCGCAGCAGGTTATACTGCGTCTGATAGAATTCCTGCTCGACGCGGCCACCGCGCTCGGGCTCGACTCCGTTCATGTTGAGCACTTTGGATTCGGTGCGCGAAATCTCGATCCGCGCGGTCGCGGTATAGATACGCTCGGCGAGCATCGTATAGACCGCGCCGGCGACCAGGCAGCCGATGATCGTGCCGATGATCACCCATTTCCAGCGCAGCGCGACGCGCCAATATTGCAGGATCCACGGCATCGCGGTCGCGAAACCGCCGGCTTGTCGCCCGGAATCGGCGTCGCCGGTCTGGTTTGCCGGAACGGCCAGGATCGGCGTCTTGGGGATAGCGTCGGTCATGGAACGAGTTCGAACTTCCTGCAGGTCTTAATTGATGAGCGCGACGATGGGGGACACCAGCAACGGCGTCGTCGCCAGAATATCCTTGAACAGGCGGCGGCCCGGCGAATCGCCGACGACGACAACGTCGTTGGCGAAGACTTCGGGATCGTCATACACGCCGGTCCGGATCGCTTTCAGATTATAGAGCGCCGCCATGCGCTGGCCGCCGACGGTGCGGAAGATCACCACATCGTCGAGCTTGGCAAATTCGGTCGTGCCCTTGGCGAGCGCGACGGCGCGCATCAGCGACATCTTGCCGACCACCGGATAGAGGCCCGGCTGCATCACCTGGCCATCGACGGTGAGCACCTGGCTGACCGATTCGGTTACATTGACGCTGACGTCGGGACGGCGGACGAAGCGGGTCAGCCGTTGCTCGATCGCTTCGGCAAGTTGCGCGGTCGTCTGGTTCGACGCCTGAATCTCGCCGACCAGCGGCAACTGGATCCGGCCGGCGGCATCGGTCTGGACCTGCTTGCTGAGGTCGGGAACACCATAGACATCGACGCTGAGCCGATCGAACGGACCGATCAGATAGGGACGCGTCTCACCGACCAGGTCGGTGCCGGTCGGCGCGGGCAGCGCATTGCCGTCCGTGACCTGAAGCGTCGGTGTGCTCGTGAGTTGCGGGCGACTGCCACAGCCGGCCAACAGGCAGGCGGCGGTCAGGCTAGCGATAGCCAAACGAAAGTTCACCGAAACATATTCCCTTTTTTATCTGCCTGCCGCTTGCGAGGGACTAGCCCGCCCGCCCGGCAAAGGAAACCGCAAAATCAAACCTGTGCCGCACCCGAAGGGCGCTCTACCGGAACCCGGCCGAGGTCCGCTGGCCCTTTCGGCGGGCGCTCGGAATATCGGGGCGACGATAGAGGAGGACCGTCGCGAGCGTCGCCATCGCTGCCAAGGCGGGGGTGCGCAGCGGATAATCGACCAGACTTGCCGCCGCGAGGATGACGAGGAGCATGATCGACGCGCCGATTCCGACCCGATCGGTCGGGGCCGCCTGCTCATGGTTCCAGCCGCTTTTGGCCGCGCGCCATATGATGAACGCCCATCCGACGAGCAGGGCGAGCGCCGGAAGACCGCCGTCGATCAGCAGTTCGAGATAGTCATTATGGGCGTGGTTCAGATATTGCAGCGACAGCAGATTGACCGGTTCGGCGATCTTGTAGGCCGCCTCGAAACTGCCGAAACCGCCGCCGAAGGGCGCATAGTGCCAGATCATGCCGTTCAGCGTCGGCAAAACGGCGATGCGCAGGTCCGCGACCACCTCGCTCTGGTCGAGCCGGTCCATGAAGCTGTCGCCGAATATCAGCATCGCGACCGCGCCGCCGATGGTCGCGACGATCGAGGCGATCAACGTCAGACGGACGATATTGGCCGCCGAATCGGTTCCGACCGACGCCGCGCGCATCCGATAGAGCAGCACGCTCGTCGCAAGAAAGCTGACGCCGCCGATCGCCAGTCCCGCGCGCGATCCCGTCGCCATGATCGCCAGCATCACCGCGACGCCGCCGAGGACGCCGAGCAAGGTGGCGGCATGGCTGCCGGCGCGATCGTTGCGGCCATGGATGAACCACAGGAGCAGCGGCCAATAGAGCGCGAGGAACACCGCATGATGATTGCGGTTGGCGAAAAAGCCGACGGCAGCACCGACATTGGTGATGCGGTGGAAATAGGGCGCACCTTCGCCGCCGAGCAATTGCAGCACGCCGAAGACCGCCGCAACCGCCAGGAAGGCGAGCAGGCGGAGCGGCAACTGGCGCAGGTCCTGGTCCGACGTGCGGCCGACAAGCAGCACCACGGCCAGCGGCACGAGCAGGTCGAGCAGCGAATGAATCGCGCGGCCCGGCGACAAGGCCAGCGGACGCCAGCCGATTTCGATCCCGGCGGCGGTCATCCGCGTCGCCAGTTCGCCATGTCCGGGAAGCATCGACCACAGGCCTGCGGGCAGGGGAATGAGCTGGATGACCATCCACGCCGCCGCCGCGCCGAGCAGGAGCAGCAACGGACGGCAACGCTGCAAACGATCGCGTTCGCGCTCCTGCCACCAATAGGGCAAGGCAATCGCGATCGCCGCGATCGCGAGGGTGCGCACGATCACCAGCCCGACGCTGTCGACCCGCGCCGAACCGCCGAACAACAAGATGGCCATCAGGAAAATCGCCAGAAACCAGCGATCAAAAAGGGACTCCCGGGAACGCGACATTCAGACTTCCATTATTTTCATCGCCCGGGCCTTAGGCAGATAATCCCGCAAACGCCACCCCCGGATGGTCAAATCGACCAGTAACGAACCGATGCCGCGCCATCGCCGGCGAGCGGCGCCCACATGCGCTTCAGGTCGGCGACGAGGCCATCGGGGCGCAGCATGGCCGCCAACTGCGCGGCGCCGAGCGCCTTGATCGGGTCGTGCCGGACGGCGCCGATCACACAGTCATAATCCGCTGCCGTCGGCAATGGGGCGAGGTCGAGGCCATATTCATGCTGTGCCTCGGCGGGGTCGGCGTGCGGATCGTGCACCGCCACGCGGTGGCCATGCGCCCGCAGCGCCTGCACCAGGTCGATGACCTTGCTGTTGCGCAGGTCGGGGACATTTTCCTTGAAGGTCAGGCCAAGGATCAGAATGTCGGCGCCGTCCTTGCCCAGCGCCTTGTGCACGCCGTCCGCCATCCACTGCGCCATGCCGTCATTGATCGCGCGGCCCGACAGCACGACCTGCGGATCGATGCCGAGTTCCTGCGCGCGGTGGCTGAGATAATAGGGGTCGACCCCGATGCAGTGGCCGCCGACGAGGCCGGGTTCGAAGGGCAGGAAATTCCACTTCGTGCGCGCCGCGTCGAGCACGTCCCACACCGAAATGTCGAGCGCCGAGAAAATCTTGGTCACTTCGTTGATGAAGGCGATGTTGATGTCGCGCTGGGCGTTTTCGATGACCTTCGCGGCCTCGGCGGCGCGGATCGATTTCGCGCGGAACACCCCGCCGCTGGTCACCTTGCCATAGACGGTTGCGAGCAATTCGGTGATCTCGTCATTCTCGCCCGCCAGCACCTTGACGATCTTGTCGACCGTATGCTCGCGGTCGCCCGGATTGATGCGTTCGGGCGAATAGCCGAGGAAAAAGTCGGCGCCGCGCGTCAGCCCCGACAATTGCTCGATCATCGGCCCGCAAATATCCTCGGTCACGCCGGGATAGACCGTGCTTTCATAGACGATGGTCGGCGTCTTGGCGGGGTCGAGCAGCGCCGCGACGGTACGCGTCGCGCTGCGCACCGGCGACAGGTCGGGGCGGTTGTCGGCGTCGATCGGGGTCGGCACGGTGACGATATAGAGATCGGCGCCGCGACAATCTTGCGCATCGCTCGTCAAAATCAGGCCGCACGCCGCCAGCGCCGCCGCATCGACTTCGCCGGTGCGGTCATGCCCGGCCTTGAGTTCGGCGATGCGCGCGGCATTGCTGTCGAGGCCGAGGCACTCGAAATGCTTCGCCAGCTGGACCGCGAGCGGCAATCCGACATAGCCCAGCCCGACGACGACGATCTTCATTTCTATTCTGTTCCTTGGGAGAGGGGCAGGCGTCAGAGGCCGTGATAGTCGCGATACCAGGCGACAAAATTGGGGATGCCGACATCGATCGGGGTCGTCGGTTCATAGCCGAGATCGCCCGAGATCGCGCTGATGTCGGCATAGGTTTCGGGAACGTCGCCCGGCTGCAACGGGGCCATCTGCTTGATCGCTTCGCGCCCGCAGGCTTCCTCGATCAGCGAAATCATCCGCGTCAGCTCTTCGGACCGGTTGTTGCCGATATTATAGAGCCGGTGCGGCGCGACGCTGCCGCCGGCTTTCAAGGCACCGTCGTCGGGCGGCGGATTGGCGATGCACGCCGCGACACCCGAGACGATATCGTCGATATAGGTGAAGTCGCGGCGCATCGCCCCGGCGTTGAACACCTGGATCGGCGTCCCCTCGAAGATCGCCTTGGTGAAAATCCACATCGCCATGTCGGGACGGCCCCACGGCCCATAGACGGTGAAGAAGCGCAGGCCGGTCAGCGGAATGCGATAGAGATGGGCGTAGGTCTCGCTCATCAGCTCGTCGGCCTTCTTGGTCGCGGCATAGAGCGACATCGGATGGTCGACGCGATCCTCGACGCGGAACGGCATCACCTTGTTGCCGCCATAGACCGACGAGGAGGAGGCATAGACCATCGGCACGCCGCGCGTCCGCGCCACTTCGAGCAGGTTGAGGTGGCCGACGAGGTTCGCCTGGACATAGGCGCGCGGGTTATCGATCGAGTAACGGACCCCCGCCTGCGCCCCCAGATGCGCGATATCGTCGAATTTCAGCCCGGCCAGCGCCGCGTCGAGCGCATCGGCATCGGCGAAATCGACCTGGCGAAAGGTGAACAGATCGCCAAACTCCTCGGCCAGCCGGG
Source organism: Sphingopyxis sp. (assembly GCF_050725615.1). GTDB lineage: Bacteria > Pseudomonadota > Alphaproteobacteria > Sphingomonadales > Sphingomonadaceae > Sphingopyxis. Next base: position 34,029 of record NZ_JBOHHU010000004.1, on the reverse strand, counting down.
CCAGCCGCGCGCGCTTCAGCGCCGGGTCGTAATAATCATTGACGATATCGATGCCGATGACCGGCTGACCTTGTCCCATCAACCGCCGCGAAAGATGAAAACCGATAAATCCGGCGGCGCCGGTAACGAGCACGGTCACTGATCATCTCCTGCTCATGCGGCTCGCGGCGCCGCAGCAGCGCCGCGATAGACATGTGAGCCTTTGGCAACAAGGGCGAAGTTTGGCGCGAGGACGAACAGCCCGGTTGACTTCGCGGGCAAGGCGCGGAAAGGGAAGCACCGCCCGAACCCCCGGGCCATGTTGGCCCCGACACTCTCCCCGACACGAGGAACAACCCCTTGGCTGAACAGGAAAAAATCGCTCTTGTTACCGGAATTACCGGACAGGACGGCGCCTATCTCGCACGGCTGCTGCTCGAAAAGGGCTATATCGTGCACGGCCTCAAGCGCCGGTCCTCCTCGTTCAACACCAGCCGCATCGAGGATATCTATCAGGATCCGCACGTCGAAAATTCGCGCTTCCACCTCCATTATGGCGACCTGACCGACAGCACCAACCTGATCCGCATCGTCCAGGAAACCAAGCCGACCGAAATCTACAACCTCGCGGCGCAAAGCCATGTGCAGGTGAGTTTCGAGACCCCCGAATATACCGCGAACAGCGACGCAATCGGCACGCTGCGGTTGCTCGAGGCGATGCGTATCCTCGGCATGGAAAAGACCTGCCGCTTCTATCAGGCATCGACCTCGGAACTCTACGGCCTCGTCCAGGAAGTGCCGCAGCGCGAAACCACGCCTTTCTATCCGCGCAGCCCTTATGCGGCGGCCAAGCTCTATGCCTATTGGATCGTGGTCAATTACCGCGAAGCCTATGGCATGCATGCTTCGAACGGCATATTGTTCAACCATGAAAGCCCGCTGCGCGGCGAGACCTTCGTCACGCGCAAGATCACCCGCGCCGCCGCCGCGATCAGCCTCGGCCAGCAGGACAAGCTCTATCTCGGCAACCTCGACGCCAAGCGCGACTGGGGCCATGCCCGCGAATATGTGCGCGGCATGTGGCTGATGATGCAGCAGGACGAACCCGACGACTATGTCCTCGCGACCGGCGAGACGACCCCGGTGCGCGATTTCGTCGAATGGGCGTTCGAGGATGTCGGCATCGCGCTCGAATGGAAGGGCGAAGGCGTCGATGAAAAGGGCTATTGCACCAAAACCGGCACCTGCCTGGTCGAGGTCGATCCGCGCTATTTCCGCCCGACCGAAGTCGAATTGCTGATCGGCGACCCGTCGAAGGCGCATCAGAAGCTCGGCTGGCGTCACGAAACATCGGTGCGCGAGCTGTGCCGCGAAATGGTCGCCGCCGACCTCGCTGAAGCCAAGGCCGGCACGAACCCGGCACATGGCTGACGATTTTTCGCTCGCGGGCAAGCGCGTCTGGGTCGCGGGCCACCGCGGCATGGTGGGGAGCGCGCTGGTGCGACGGCTCGCGAGCGAGGATTGCGAAATCCTGACCGCCGGGCGCGACACGCTCGACCTGCTCGATCAGGCGGCGGTGCGCCAATGGGTCGCGCGGGAAAAACCCGACGCGGTGTTCCTGGCGGCGGCGAAAGTCGGCGGCATCCTCGCCAACGACAGCTTTCCGGCCGATTTCCTCTACCAGAACCTCGTCATCGAAACCAATATCGTCGATGCCGCGCACCGCGCCGATGTCGCCAAGCTCTGTTTCCTCGGCTCGTCGTGCATCTACCCCAAATATGCCGAGCAGCCGATCGTCGAAGAGGCATTGCTTACGGGGCCGCTCGAAGCGACGAACGAATGGTATGCGATCGCCAAGATCGCGGGCATCAAGCTCGCGCAAAGCTATCGCCGCCAATATGGGCGCGACTATATTTCGGCGATGCCGACCAATCTCTACGGTCCCGGCGACAATTTCGACCTCGCGTCGAGCCATGTCCTGCCCGCGCTGCTCCGCAAGGCGCATGAAGCGAAGGTGAGCGGCGCGAAAAGGATGACGCTGTGGGGCAGCGGCACCCCGATGCGCGAATTCCTGCATGTCGACGATTGCGCCGACGCCTGCGTCTTCCTGATGAAGACCTACTCCGACGCCGGCCATGTCAATGTCGGGTCGGGCGCCGACATCGCGATCATCGACCTCGCGCGCCTCATCGCCGAGGTGGTCGGCGCTGATGTCGAGATCGAGCTGGACACGACAAAACCCGACGGCACGCCGCGCAAGCTGATGTCGAACGCCAGGCTCGCCGCGATGGGCTGGTCGCCGACCGTCGACCTGCGCGACGGCATTGCGGCGACCTACGACTGGTTCCTGGCGCACCACGCCTGACGCGCGCTTGCAATCGGGCGGGCGAGGTTCGAGAGAGAAGGGCGAGGAACAGAGCCATGGATATCGCCTTCGACAACAGCTTCCACCGCGAGATGGAGGGTTTTTACGCGCCGGCCGAGGCCGCGCCGCCTTCGGCGCCAAAGCTGCTCGTCTTCAACCAGACGCTCGCTGGAACGCTCGGGCTGGCGACCGCCGATGTCGACGACGACACGCTCGCGCGGCTTTTTTCGGGCCAGGCCTTGCCGGGCGGCGCCAATCCGCTCGCTTTCGCTTATGCCGGACATCAGTTTGGCCATTTCTCGTCGCAACTCGGCGACGGCCGCGCCCTGTTGCTCGGCGAAATCGTCGCACCCGATGGCAAGCGTTTCGACGTGCAGTTGAAAGGCTCCGGTCCGACGCCTTTCTCGCGAAACGGCGACGGCAAGGCGGCGATCGGCCCCGTCCTGCGCGAATTTCTGGTGTCCGAAGCGATGGCGGCGATGCAGGTGCCGACCACCCGCGCGCTCGCGGCGGTGGCGACCGGCGACCGCGTCCAGCGCGAACGCGCCCATCCCGGCGCGGTGCTCACCCGGATCGCGTCGAGCCATATCCGCGTCGGCACCTTCCAGTTTTTCGCCGCTCACCTCGGCGCCGAACATGTCGTCCAGCTGTCCGACTATACGATCCGCCGCCATTTTCCCGACCTCGCCAGCGCCGCCAATCCGCATCTTGCCCTGCTGGCAGCGGTGATCGAACGCCAGTGCGTACTGGTCGCGAAATGGATGGGGCTGGGCTTCGTCCACGGCGTGATGAACACCGACAATGTCGCGGTCAGCGGCGAAACGATCGACTATGGTCCCTGCGCCTTCATGGACCGGTTTGCCGTCAACAGCGTCTATAGTTCGATCGACGCCAACGGCCGCTATGCCTATGGCAATCAGCCCGCGATTATGAACTGGAACATGGCGCGCTTTGCCGAAGCGCTGCTCCCGGCGATCCACGCGGTGAACCCCGACGATGTCGAGGTCGCGAAAAAGCTGGTCGCCGACGTCGTCGAGCAGTTCCGGACCATCTGGCTGGCCACGATGCGACAGAAACTGGGCCTCGGCGCGCCGCACTCGAGCGATGCCGGGCTGATCGACGGATTGTTCGACGCGCTCGAACAGAACGGGCCCGACTTCACCCTGTTTTTCCGGGCGCTCGCGACATTGCTGCGCGGCGATGCCACCGCCATCGAAGCGTTGCTGCCGGCGCCCGACGCCATGGCGCCGTGGATCGCCCAATGGTGGGCGCAACTCGAACGCGAGCCGATCAACCCCGTTGAGCGGGCGGCGGCGATGGACGCGGTCAACCCGCTCTATATCCCGCGCAACCACAAGGTCGAGGAAGCGCTGGCGGCCGCCGAGCAGGGCGATCTCGCGCCTTTCCTGACACTGCTTGATGTCGTCCGGACGCCTTATGCCGAGCGCGCCGACCGAGCAGATTACGCCCAGCCGGGCCCCCGCGAAACGGCCCCTTATGTGACTTTCTGCGGCACATGAAATGGCCATCGAGGCGCGACGCGCGTTGCAGCGCCCTGGCTTTGCGGCTACCGAGCGGGCGCTTGATAACCCAATTGATTCCGCCGCATCCTGATCCTCAGAACGGAACGAGCTTGCCCCTATGAAAGCCCTGATTCTCTGCGGCGGTCGCGGGACCCGCCTCCGCGAAGTCTCCGAAACCCTGCCCAAGCCGATGGTGCCGATCGGCGACAAACCCATCGTCTGGCACATTATGAAAATCTATGCCGCGCACGGCATCACCGATTTCGTCCTGCTGCTGGGCTATAAGGGCGACATCATCCGCGATTTCTTCCTCAACTACGCCAACCAGTCGTCCGACGTCACCGTCGACCTGTCGAAGCGCGGCGAGGACCGGTTGCAGTTCCACAAGCACCAGACCGAGGACTGGAAGGTCACGCTCGCCGAAACCGGCGAGGATGCGATGACCGGCGCGCGTATCCGTCGCGGCGCGCGCTATCTCGACGGCGTCGATCATTTCTGCGCCACCTATGGCGACGGCGTCGGCGACGTCGATATTTCGGCGCTGGTCGATTTCCACAAGGGCCATGGCAAGACCGCGACGCTGACCGGCGTCTATCCCCCGGGTCGCTTCGGCGAACTCGGCACCGAAGGCGGCGTCGTCGCCAGCTTCAACGAAAAGCCGCAGGTGTCGGGCGGCCATATCAACGGCGGTTTCTTCGTCTTCAACCGCAATTTCGTCGACGATTATCTCGACGATCGCGAGGATCTCATCCTCGAACGCGAACCGATGGAACGCCTCGCCGCCGATCGCGAGTTGATGATGTACGAACATAATGGCTTCTGGCAGCCGATGGACACGCCGCGCGAATATTCGCTGCTCAACGAACTGTGGGCCGAAGGGCGTGCGCCCTGGAAGAAATGGTAAGCGGCAGCATGTTCGGCGACGCCTATCGCTGCAAGACCGTCCTCTTGACCGGCCATACGGGCTTCAAGGGTTCGTGGATGGCCGAATGGCTGCTGATGCTGGGCGCCAGGGTCGTCGGCTTCTCGCACAAGGTCGACGACGGCCCGTCGCATTTCGACAGCCTCGGCCTCGCCGACCGGATGACGCATATCCTGGGCGACGTGCGCGATGCCGACGCGCTTTATGACGTCGTGACGGCGCACAAGCCCGACTATGTCTTCCACCTCGCGGCGCAGTCGCTTGTCCGTTACTCCTACGATCATCCGGTCGAAACGATGGCGACCAACGTCATGGGCACCGTCAACCTGCTCGATGCGCTGCGCCGTGCCGGCCATCCGGCGGCGGTCGTCTGCGTCACCTCGGACAAATGCTACGAGAATCGCGAAGTCCTGTCGGGCTATCGCGAAGATGATCCGATGGGCGGCCACGACACCTACAGCGCATCGAAGGGCGCCGCCGAAATCGTAGCGCACAGCTATCGCCGCAGTTTCTTCTCGGGGCCCGACAGCCCGGTGAAGATGGCGACGGTGCGCGCCGGCAATGTCATCGGCGGCGGCGACTGGTCGCTCGACCGCATCGTCCCCGACTGCGTGCGCAGCCTTGCCAAGGGTGAAGCGATCCGCCTGCGTAATCCGCACGCGACGCGGCCCTGGCAGCATGTACTGGAATCGCTGAGCGGCTATCTCTGGCTCGGTGCGCTGCTCGGCGGCGCCGCAACCACGGCGCGGGTGAAATCGCCGACCGACGTGACCGAGGCGTTCAACTTCGGCCCGTGGGTCGAGGCCAATGGCTCGGTCGAACGGCTGGTCACCGAATTCCTCAAGCACTGGCCCGGCACCTGGGTCAATGCGGCCGAAGCGGGTGCGGTCCACGAAGCCGGGCTGCTCGGCCTGTCGATCGACAAGGCCTATCACAAGCTCGGCTGGGCCCCGACGCTCGACTTCGCGGGCGGCGTCGCGCTGACTGCGGGCTGGTACAAGGCGGTGGTCGCCGACCAGGCTCCCGCACTCGACCGGACGCGTCACGATATCGAAACCTTCGTTGCCGAGGCGCGAGCGAAATCGCTCGCCTGGGCGGCCTGAACCAACCCAAGGGGAATAAGATGATCGACGGCGTCCTGATTACACCGCTGCGCCAGATTCCGGACGAACGCGGCAAGATCATGCACATGCTGCGCAGCGACGCGCCGCATTTCGACCGGTTCGGCGAGATTTATTTCTCGTGCGTGCAGCCCGGCGCGATCAAGGCCTGGCACATCCACAGCGAAATGACGCTGAACTATGCCGTCGTCCACGGCCGCATCAAATTTGTCCTCTACGACGACCGCGAAGGCTCGCCGACGCGCGGCGAACTCCAGGAAATCTTCATGGGCGAGGACAATTATTGCCTCGTCACCGTGCCGCCCTTCGTGTGGAACGGCTTCAAGGGCTATGGCCAATATCCGGCCATCGTCGCGAACTGCACCACCCACGTCCATTCGGCCGACGAGATCGACCGCATGGACCCGTTCACCGACAAGATCCCTTACAACTGGGACGTCCGCCATGGCTGATGGCCGGCTGCTGCTCGTCGGCGGCAGCGGATATTTCGGGGCGCGGCTGGCCGAGGCGCTGGCCGATGACTGGGACGTCGCGGTTACCGTGCGCTCGGACACGCCCGCGCGCGCCGCATGGCTTGCGGAACGCGGCATCGCCTCCTTTCGCTACGACAGCGGCACCGACGCGGTATTGCCGGGTGGCGATTATGACGCGATCGTCAATCTCGCGATGCCGGGCGCGCAGGCGGCGGGCAAGGACGCCGACGCCGCGCTGGCGCAGGGCCGCAGCACCGCCAGCGCGTGCCTCGCCGCACTGCGCGAGGGCAGGGCGGCGCGCCTGATCCATTTCTCGACCTTCCATGTCTATGGTGGCGCTGTCGCCGCGACCTACAACGAGGACATGCCCAAGGCGCCGGGCCATCCCTATGGCCGGACGCATCTCGCGATCGAGAGCGAACTCACCGCCAGCGACGTCGCCGACCGCATCGCGATCCTCCGCCCGACCAACATGGTCGGCGCGCCCGCGCACAGGGATCTGGGCGAACAGGCGGGGCTGATCTTCCTCGACCTCTGCCGCCAGGTCGCCGAAAGCGGTACGATGAGCCTGCGCAACGATGGACAGAGCTATCGTGATATCTTGCCGTTCGGCGACGCGATCGCGGCGGTCGACCGGCTGCTCCGCGCCGAAAATGGCTGGAACACCATCTTCAACCTCGGCGCGGGGCAGGCGATCACGATGCAGGCGCTCGCCGAGAGCATCGCCGCAGCCGCGCCGCAGCCCGTGACGATCACCTATGGCGACGGCACCGACGCCTTCCGCAGCCCGTTCACGGTCGACATATCGCGCCTCGCCGCGCTCGGCTGGACGCCTTCGGCGAGCATCGCCGACGAAGCCCGCCGTACCATCGCCGCCTTCGCCGCGTGACCGGTCCGCGCCTCCTCGCCATTTCGCTCTCGTGCCACGAGCCGGTGAACCGCGCGCTGTTCCGCGAGATCGGCGCGCTCGGCATCCCCGTTCACCTCGTCGTCCCACGCCGCCATTTCGTCGGCGGCCAATGGCGCGACACCCCCGACTTCCCGCCCGAAAATTACGACCTGACGTTGCTCGACCTGACCGGCACCAACCAGCGGACGCACACGCTGCAGGGGGTTCAGGCCGTGGTCGACGCTTTCCAGCCGACCCACATCTATTGCGACAGCGACCCCGCGAGCATGATGGTGCGCCAGGCCAAACAGGTCGCGCCGAACGCGAAGCTCTGGTCGCTCACCGCCGAGAATATGCCGCAAAGCCTCGGCAGCGACCTCAAAAAGGCGGCCGAAACGCGCAACCCCGCCGGCATCGCCTCGGCGCTGGTCAAGACATGGCTTCGCCGCTCGGCGCGCCGCAAGGTCGACCGCGTGCTGACGCTCAGCCAGGACGGCACTGCGCTGATCGAAAAAATGGGTCTCACCGCGACGCAGGTCCCGCTCGGTTTCGACCCGCGCCTGTTCCAGCCGCTCCCCGAAGCCGAGCGTGCGGTCGTTCGTGCCGAACTCGGCCTCACCCGGCCGGTGATTGCCTATTTCGGGCGCCAGACCCCCGAAAAGGGCATCCACATCCTGATCGACGCGCTCGACCGCATCCGCGACCGCCCCTGGCAATTCCTCATCGACGATTTCATCGGCGCCTCGGGCTATACCGCGCAGCTCCAGGCGCAGATCGAACGCCTCGGCCTGTCGGACCGCGTCATCTTCTTCGAATCGAAGCATGAGGACATGGCGCGCTATATGAACGCCGCCGATATCGTCGTGCTGCCGTCGCTCAGCACCCCCAAGTGGAAGGAGCAATATGGCCGCGTCATCCAGGAAGTGATGGCGTGCGGCCGCACCATGGTCGGCAGCCGGTCGGGCGCGATCCCCGAAGTGATGGGCGGGCAGGGGCATTTGTTCGACGAAGGCGATGTCGAGGGTCTGGCGACGCTGCTCGGCGACCTGCTCGACAAGGGCCAATATGCCGATGAAGCGGCGCGAGCCTATGCGCTCGCCAGGCTGTCGGTGAACCGTCAGGCCGAAATCATGGCCGATCTGCTGCGCCGGGACTGTTGATCGGCCGCCGGCGGACGGGGACCCCGGACCTATCGCCAGGTTGCGAGAGCGGCGGGCTTCCGTATCGCACCGCAAGTCGTCGCAAATCCGCCAGAATCTGGTTGCGCCGCTGGACGCCAGCGGACAGAAGCGCATTTGGTAGCGGGTAGCAGATGCAAGATTCTGAAAACCTTCGTGAATCGATCCGCTGGCCCGCGGCGGTCGCCCCGCTGCGCCCCGCGTTCGCGCTGTCGGCCTCGTTGCTCTGCCTCGCTGCGGCGACCGCACACGCGCAGGACGCTGTACAACCACCGCCGGTGACCGAAACGGCGAACCCTGAAACCGCGCCCGATACCGGGATGGCGAAACCCACCCCGCCACCGCCCGACGCGCAATTTCCCAAGGTCGAACCGATCATCGAGGATGACGAATTCGACCGCGCGATCCCGAAGATTTCTGCGGAGGACGACCCCGAACTCGACGTCCCGCTCGAATCCATTGCCGAATTTGAACGCCGCCAGGCGGCCAAGGCCGCATCGGAAGGGCAGGTCGTGCCGGGTTCCGAACCGGCGCCGACCCCCGCGCTCGCCGACGCCGACGCGGTCGAGGCGATCGGCGACGCGCCGATCACCGACGCCGAACTCGCCGCGCCCTTGCCGCCGCTCGACCGGTTCAACGTCGAACCGGTCGAATTCGCCGAACCCGAATCCGCCGACGACAATGTCAAGATCGCCTACACCGTCCAGGTCAACGGGCTCGCACCCGCCGACGACGGCACCGACGCCGATCTCGCCGACCTGTTCGGCGACCTGTCGGCGCTCTACGATGGCGACGGCGAGGCCGCCAACGCCGCGATGGTCCGCGCGCGGCTGACCGCCGATGCCGACCTGATGCGCCGCATCCTCGCCTCCGAGGGCTATTATGATGCGCAGGTCGATACCCGCCTCGACCGCGGCGGCGACGGTCAGGGTGGCGGGCAGGGCGGCGGCCGTGGCCAGGGCGCAGCGACGCCCGCAACGGCCGGCGGCGAAGCCCCGCCCGAAACGCCGCGCCAGCGCCGCCCGCTGATCGCGATCATCGATGTCGTGCCCGGCCAGCGCTACACCCTGTCGGACATCGTCATCAACGCCGCCCCCACGGTGCCGCCGACGCTCATCAAGGATAATTTCCCGCTCCTTATCGGCGAACCCATCGTCGCGCAGCGCGTCCAGGGCGCCGAAGCGGCCATTGCATTGAAGCTGCCCGAGGAGGGCTATCCCTTCGCCACCGTCGGCCAGCGCGACATCTTGCTCGACGGCGCGACCGGCGACGGGGTCTACACCCTGCCGGTCGACATCGGTCCCCGCGCCCGTTTCGGCGGGTTCGAGACCGGCGGCAAACTCGCCTTCGACGTCGAGCATGTGGAACTGCTCGCCCGCTTCAAGCGCGGCGATCTCTACGACAGCCGCAGGGCCGACGACCTGCGCCAGGCGCTCGTCGCCACCGGCCTGTTCGCGACCGTCTCGGTCGAACCGCAAAAGACCGGCGAGAGCGCAGGCGACGACACCGAATATGTGACGATGCTGGTGACGCAGGAAGCCGGCCCGCCGCGCACCCTGGCGGCCAGCGCGGGCTATGGCACCGGCCAGGGCATCCGCGTCGAAGGCAGCTGGACCCACCGCAACCTCTTCCCACCCGAAGGCGCGCTGATCGTCCGTGGTCTCGCGGGCACGCAGGAACAGGCGCTGGGCGTCACCTTCCGCCGCTCGAACGCCGGGCGCCGCGACCGCACCTTCGAGCTAGCCGCCGAAGCGTCGCACAGCAATTACGACGCCTTCGAGGCGATCACCGGCCGCGTCGGCTTTCGCGTCAGCCGCGAATCCACCCCGATCTGGCAAAAGAAGATCACCTATTCCTATGGCCTCGACCTGATCGCCACGAGCGAGGATGACTACAGCTTCCTCCTCGCCACCCGCACCCGCAGCGTCTATTATATCGCGGGTCTGACCGGCCAGCTCGGCATCGACCGCAGCGACAGCCTGCTCAACCCGACCAAGGGCTTCCGCATCACCGGCCTGCTCCAGCCCGAGGGCTCGCTGAGCGGCCATTTTTCACCCTATGCACGCGCGCGCGTCGACGTCAGCGGCTATTATCCGGTGACCGACAGCATCGTGCTCGCCGGGCGCGTTCGCGTCGGTTCGATCCTCGGAGCTTCGCGCGACAATCTGGCGCCGTCGCGGCGCTTCTATGCCGGTGGCGGCGGGTCGGTGCGCGGCTTCGGTTACCAGCAGCTCGGCCCCATGGACCCCAATAACGACCCGATCGGCGGCCGCAGTGTCAACGAGGCGGCGGTCGAGGCGCGCTATCGCTTCGGCCACTATGGCATCGTCGGCTTCGTCGATGCGGGGCAGGTCTATCGGGGATCGACGCCGGACTTTTCGAACCTGCGCTATGGCGCGGGCATCGGCGGGCGTTTCTACACCAATTTCGGCCCGATGCGCCTTGACGTCGCGACCCCGATCAACCGCCAGCCGGGTGAAGCGCGGGTCAGCGTCTATGTCTCGATCGGACAGGCTTTCTGATGGCGGACGACGCCGCCTTCGACGATAGTCCGCCACCGCCAAAGGCCAAAGCGCCCTGGCTGCGCCGCATCGCCCGCGGCGTCGGCATCACGATCGGCGGCCTGATCGCGCTGATCGGGCTCTTTCTCATCGGGCTCAACAGCGATGCGGGTCGCCGGTTCGTCGTCACCCAGATCGAAAAATATGAATTCGAAAACGGGATGAAGATCGGCATCGGCCGCCTCGACGGGTCGCTGTTCGGCGCGATGTCGATCCGCGACCTGACGCTGTCGGATACCAAGGGGGTGTTCCTGCGCTCGCCCGAGGTCAAGGTCGACTGGCGGCCCTTCGCCTATTTTTCGAACCATATCGATATCCGGTCGGCGACGGCACAGACGGTCACGATGGGGCGGATTCCGGGGTTCAAACCCGTTCCGGACACCGGCGAGCCGCTGCTGCCCGACATCGATATCGACGTCGCCAGATTGCAGGTCGACCGCTTCGTCTTCGAGGCCCCCGTTGCCGGCCAGCGACAGGAAGCGCACCTGACGGGCAAGGTCGCGATCGCCGACCGCCGTGCACAGATCTCCGCCAATGCCGAGACCATCGGTAGCGATGCCAAGGGCGACAAGCTCGCGCTCATCCTCGACGCGGTGCCCGAATCCAACCGCCTCGCGATCGACATGGATATCAACGCCCCGCGGGGCGGCGTCCTCGCCGCGATGGGCGGCTTCAAGGAACCGCTGACAGCCAAGCTGTCGGGCAAGGGCGACTGGAAAGCCTGGACCGGTACGCTCACCGGCAATCTCGGCGCCCAGCCGCTCGCGCGCCTCGGCCTCGCCGCGCGCGACGGCATTTTCGCGGTCAAGGGCACCGCGCAGCCGTCGCGCCTGCTCGCCGCCGGCCCCGTTGCCGATATGCTCGGCACCGAAACCGCGATCGACCTCACCGCACGGCTGAACGAACGCAAGGTCGACCTCGATGGCCGCCTGTCGTCCGACGCCGCACGCGTCGGGCTGAGCGGCGGCATCGACCTCGGCGCCAGCCGCTATGACGGGCTGCAGGTCGCTTTCGTCCTGCTCAAGCCCGGCGCCATCGCACCTTATGTGCGCGGCAGCGGGCTGCGCGCGCAGGCCCGGCTCGACGGCGCCTTTGCCCTGCCCACGGTCGACTATCAGGCGAACGCCATCAGCCTTGCGGTCAACGATATCGTGATCGAGGCGCTGACCCTGTCAGGGAAGGCCCGCGTCGATCCCGACCAGATATTCATCCCCGTCGCGGGCCGCGCGACGCGCATTCGCGGGCTCGATGTCGTCGCCGGCGGCACGCTGGTGAACGTCCGCCTCGACGGCGACCTCGCGTACAAGGACGGCCGCCTGCTCAGCGACAATATGCGCCTGAAATCGAGCCGCATCGACGCCAAGGCGATCCTGATCGCCGACCTCAATCGCGGCTTCTACACCGGCGCGATCGACGGGCGGATCGACGATTATCGCATCGAAAGCGTCGGCATCTTCGACATCGACACCGACGCCGATTTGAAGACCGCGCCCAATGGCGGGTTCGAAATCGTCGGCCGCGTCCGCGCGCGCTCGACCCAATTATTCAATTCCGGCGTGCGCAATGTGCTCGGCGGCAATGCCGTGGCGTCGGGCGACGTACGATATGGCACCGACGGCATCATCCGCTTCGCCAATCTCCGTCTCAACGCGCCGCTCATGCGCGTTACCAGCGGGCAGGGGACTTATAACCCCAATGGCCAGATCCAGCTGACCGCGCGCGCCTCCTCGACCGAGTACGGCCCGCTCGGGCTGCAACTCGCGGGCACGATCACCGATCCGCGCGCGACGCTCACCGCCGACCGCCCGGGGCTCGGCATCGGCCTCCAGAATCTCGTCGCGCGGATCACCGGCGCGACCGGCGGCTACCGCCTCGCGGCGACCGGCGACACCGATTATGGTCCGCTCGCCGCCGATGTCGTATTGCTCACCGCCAAGGGGCCGCTGACCATCGACGTCGAGCGCGGCGACCTGTCGGGCATCGGTTTCAAGGGCCGCCTCGTCCAGAGCGCCGCCGGGCCTTTCGTCGGCCAGCTCGACGCCTCGGGGCAGGGGCTTGGCGGCCTCGTCCGGCTGAGCGCCGCCGGCAAATATCAGGCCGCGGCGATCAACGTGCGCGCCAACAATGTCGTGCTGCCCGGTCCCGCCCAATTGGCGATCGGCTCGGCGATCGTCGATGCCGACGTCGTCCTCTACGATCGTCCGCGCGTCATCGCCGACATTCAGATCGCGCAGACACGCATCCGCAACGTCGATGTCGCGGTCGGCCGGGTGAAGATCGATTATCAGAATGGCGCGGGCAAGGCGCAGGCGCTGGTCGAGGGCACAAGCGGCGTGCCCTTCCGCGTCGCCGCCAACGCCGATCTCGCGCCGAACCTCTGGCACGCATCGGTGCAGGGCCGCGCGACGGGGATCAATTTCCGGACCACCAGTCCGGCGCGCATCATTCCCGGCAAGGATGATTACGAACTGCTCCCGACCAATGTCGATTTCGGACGCGGCAGCAGCGCGCGGCTCGCCGGGCGCTTTGGCGAAGGCATCATGCTCCAGAGCCGCCTCGACCGCGTCAACCTGTCGCTGCTCAATGCCGTCTATCCCGACATGGGCCTTGGCGGCCGCGCGACCGGCAGCGTCGATTTCGAACAGGCGAGCAGCACCAGTTTCCCGCGCGCCGATGCCCGCCTCACGATCACCGGCTTCACGCGCACCACCGCCGCGACGGTCAGCCAGCCGGTCGACGTCAATTTCGCCGGCAAATTGCTCGCCGACGGCGGCGCGGCGAGCGCGGTGATGCGCAAGCGCGGCAGCGTCATCGGGCGCCTCCAGGCCTCGCTCCGCCCGCTGCCACCGGGCAGCGGCGACTGGACGACCCGCCTGCAGGCCGCGCCGCTGTCGGGCGGCATCCGTTACAACGGCCCCGCCGACACGCTCTTCTCCTTCGTCGGTTCGGGCGACCAGCGGCTGGCTGGGCCGATCGCCGTCGCCGCCGATTTCAGCTGCCGCCTGTCGGCGCCCTGCCTCGACGGCGTCATTCGCGGCAATGCGCTGTCCTATGAGAATATCACCTATGGCACGCGCCTGACCAACATGGTGGTGAACGGCCGCTTCTCGGGCGACCGGATCGAGATCGAACAGCTCACCGCGACCGCCGGCGACGGCACGGTCAAGGCGTCGGGCTATGTCAGCCTCGCCGCCGCGAGCGGCTATCCGATGAAGATCGATGCGGTGCTCGACAATGCCCGCCTCGCGCGCAGCGACGACCTCTCGGCCCGCGCTACCGGCAATCTGACGCTCGAAAAGGTCGCGGGGCAGACCGCGCTGCTCTCGGGCGATCTGCGGCTCCCCGAAACGCGCTACAAGATCGTCCGCCAGGGCGCTGCCAGCGTCCCCGTGCTCACCGGCATCCGCCGCAAGCCGCCGGCGGGCCGCGCGCGGATCAGCGGCGACGGCCTCGCCGCCGTCGGAACCAGCCTGTTCGACCTCATCCGTCTCGATATCCACCTGCGGGCGGGCGACGAGATCTATGTCAACGGCATGGGGCTCGAATCCGAATGGATGGCCGATGTGACGCTGAAAGGCACGACGCAGGCGCCGCGCGTCACTGGCGAGATCGAGCTCGTGCGCGGCACCCTGGGCTTCGCGGGCCGGTCGTTCGAATTGCAGGAAGGGCGGGTGACCTTCCCGACCGGCGACGCCTATGATCCGTCGATCCGCCTGATCGCGAGCGACACGATCGAGAATGTGACGGTCACCGTCAATGTCTCGGGCCGCGCACAGAATCCGCAAATCGCCTTCTCCAGCGTCCCCGGCCTGCCGCAGGACGAGATCGTGTCGCGCATCCTGTTCGGCGATTCGATCACCGCGCTGTCACCGCTGCAGGCGGTGCAACTCGCCGCCTCGCTCAACAGCCTGCGCGGCAGCGGCGGCCTGAGCCCGCTCGGCGCGCTGCAGTCGGCGACGGGTATCGACCGGCTGCGCGTCCTCGGCCCCGACGACACGCAAGGACGGGGCACCGCGCTCGCCGCCGGCCAGCATATCACCAACGACATCTATCTCGAGGTCATCACCGACGGCCGCGGCTATACCGCGACCCAGCTCGAGATCAGCCTGACCCCGGCGCTCTCGATCCTCAGCCAGGCGGGCGGGTCGGGCCAGACCAATTTCAGCATCCGTTACCGCAAGGATTATTGATGCGCGCCGCGCTCATCCTCCTGCCCTTGCTCCTCGCCGCTTGCAAGGAAGAGCCGAAGTTCGAGGATCGCTTCGACAAGGCGGAAAAGGAAATCGGGGCGCGCGCCAAGGCGATGGACGCCGACATCGCCGCCGCCGACAAGGCCGCACGCGAGGCGGGGGAGGGGACGCCAAAGGCCTTGCCTCCCGGCGCTCCGCCCGCTACCGCGCCCAAGTCATCTGGGGAGTAGCCAGCCGTCCGTTCGGGACGGGCCATCGTGTCAACATACTCGGTCGAGAGGCCGTGGTGCGGTGGAAGCGGGAATACCGCTTGGGCGAGACCAATGGCATCGACCCCACGTCCGGGCCGGGCGGCGGGTTTCGATGTCCGTTGGAATCGCAACGCCGCCCGGCCCCGGAGTCCTTTTATGGAAGCTCTCTTCACCTCGACCGCCGTCGTCGCGCTCGCCGAGATCGGCGACAAGACGCAATTGCTCGCAATCCTGCTCGCGACGCGCTTCAACAAGCCGGTGCCGATCATCCTCGGCATCCTCTTCGCCACCCTTGCCAACCATGCGCTCGCCGCGCTGCTCGGCGCGTCCGCAGCTTCGTTCCTCGACAGCCCGGTCTTCCGCTATGCGATCGGCGCGAGCTTCATTGCCATGGCCGCCTGGACCCTCGTCCCCGACAAGTTCGACGACGACGAAGCCCCCAAGCCGCGCTTCGGCGCTTTCCTGACCACGCTGATCGCCTTCTTCCTCGTCGAGATGGGCGACAAGACCCAGGTCGCGACGATCGCGCTCGGTGCCCAATATCACAGCGTCCTGCTCGTCACGACGGGCACCACCATCGGCATGATGATCGCCAATGTTCCCGCTATCTTCCTCGGCCACGCCCTGCTCAAGCGCGTCAATCTCGATACGGTGCGACGGGTCGCTGCGGGCCTGTTCCTCGTCATCGGCATCTGGGTCTTGGCGCAGACCGCAGGCTGGCTATAGGATGGCGGGCGGACAAGAAGGATCGCGGCTTATGTCTTTCGATAGTCAGATCAACGACCTGACCCACGATCATGTCTTCCTCGGCGCGGGCCATGACGAAAATGGCCGCCGCACCCTGTGGGTCGTCGCGATCACGGCGGTGATGATGGTGGCGGAGATCGTCGCGGGATTCGCCTTCAACTCGATGGCGCTGCTCGCCGACGGTTTCCATATGGCCACCCACGCGGGCGCGCTCGGCATCGCCGCCATCGCCTATGCCTATGCGCGCAAGCACGCCCGCAACCCGCGCTACAGCTTCGGCACCGGCAAGGTCGGCGATCTCGCGGGCTTCGCCTCGGCGTTGATCCTCGGCGTCGTCGCGCTCGGCATCGCGTTTGAATCGGCGCAGCGGCTGATCGATCCGCGCCCGGTCGATTTCATGGACGCCACGGTCGTGGCCGCGGTCGGCCTGGTCGTGAACATCGTCTGCGCCGTGCTGCTCGGCGGCGGGCACAGCCATGGCCCGGGCCATAGCCACGGCCACCACCACGCGCACGACCACGATCACGATCACGATCACGACGATCACCACCATGACCACGCGAGGCCCGCGCGCCACAGCGATAACAATATGCGCTCGGCCTATGTCCATGTCCTCGCCGACGCCTTGACGTCGGTGATGGCGATCGCGGCCTTGCTCGGCGGGCGCTATCTCGGCTGGGTGTGGCTCGACCCGGTGATCGGCATCGTCGGGTCGGTCGTCATTGCGGTCTGGGCCTGGACGCTGATCCGCGACACCGCCGCGGTCCTGCTCGACAGCAGCGAGCCCGCGCTCGAGGCCAGGATCCGCGAGACGCTGGCGGCGCATCCCGACCTCCGCCTCGCTGACCTCCACGTCTGGCGCGTCGGCCCCGCCGCACACGCCGCGATCGTCTCGGTCGAGGGCGGCGACTGCGAAACGATCCGCCAGCGGCTGAAAGCCATCCCCGAAATCGCGCACCTCACGGTCGAGGCCCGCTAGAAAGCCCTGCATGGACATCGGCCCGGCGCGGGTATAGCCTCCGCGCCCATGCACGACGAGCACGGGGGGCCGCGCCGATGTTCAAGCTTGTCACTTTAGCCACGACCGCCGCGATGGCGGTCACCATCTCCGGCGCTGCCGAACGTCCGGTATCGGCCTTCTCCGCCGAAACCCTCGCCGCGCTCGATCCCACCCGCGCGGGCCGACAGGCCTGCCGCCCGGATCGCGCTGCGGCGACGCGCGACCGCCGCCTCGCGATGGCGCGCCGCTATATCGCCGACACCCCCACCGGCGGCGCCACGCCGATGCCGCTCCTCGCCGCCATTCCGCGCACGCAGGTCCCGGCGGGCCAGCTTGGCGGCGACGCGCGCCGCTATTTCGACCAGGGCCTGTTGCTCGCTTATGGCTTCAACCATGCCGGCGCGATCCGCTCGTTCCGCGAGGCGCGGCGGCTCGATCCGGGCTGCGTGATGTGCTGGTGGGGCGAGGCGCTCGCCAACGGCCCCAATATCAACGCCGGTATGGACGATGCGGGCAACCGCGCCGCGCTCGCCGCGCTCGAACAGGCCAAGGCCGCGCTCCCCACGCTGGCGCCCGAAGAACGCGCGCTGATCGAGGCGCAATTGCTGCGCTATTCCGCCGCCCCGGGCAGCGACCGCGCCGCGCTCGACCTCGCTTATGCCGATGCGATGCTCGCCGCCGCCGCGCGTTTCCCCGCGAACGACGACATCACGATCCTCGCCGCCGAGGCGGTGATGAACACCAGTCCGTGGAATTACTGGACCCCCGAAAAGACCCCGCTCACCCCCCGCCTGTCACAGGCCATCGGCCTCGTCGAAACGGTCATCGCGCGAAACCCTGCGCATCCGCAGGCGTCGCATCTCTATATCCACCTGATGGAGGCCGCGCAGCCCGCCAAGGCCGAGGCGGCGGCCGACCGGCTGGTGGGGCAGGCGCCCGCGATCCTCGGTCACCTCGTCCATATGCCGTCGCATATCTATTACCGCACCGGGCGCTATGCCGACTCGATGAAGGCGAACCTGCTCGCCGCGCGCGCCGACGAGCAATATCTGGCGCTGGTCGGCGACGACGCGCTCTATCGCTACGGCTATTATCCGCACAATGTCCATTTCCTGCTGACCTCGGCGCAGATGGTCGGCGACATGGACAGCGTGATGGCCGAAACCAAACGCCTCCGCGCCATCCTCGACACCAAAACCGCCCGCGACCTGCCCTGGGTGCAGGCGATCCACGCCGCGCCGTCCTTCGCGCTCGCCCAATATGCCGAACCGGCAGAGATATTGGCCGGCACGCAGCAATCGTCCGACCTCGCCTATGTCGAGGCGATGCGCCATTATGCCCGCGCCATCGCTTATGCAGAACTCCGCAATAACAAGGCGTTCGCTGTCGAAATTGCCGCGATGCGCGAACTCGAAACCTCGCCCGCCGTCACCGCCATGGTCGGCTTGGGTTTCCCGGCCCCCGACGTCATCCGCCTCGCGACGCTGGTAGCAGAGGGGAGGGCAGCGCATTGGCGCGGCGAGCCGATGAAGGCGGTCGCTTTGTTCGAAGCGGCCGAAAAGATCGAGGCGACCATCCCCTATAACGAGCCGCCAATCTGGTATTTCCCCGTCGCCCAATCGCGCGGCGCCTCGCTCTATTCGGCGCGCCGCTACGAAGACGCCCGCGCCGCCTTCCGCAAGGCGCTGTTCGAAGCGCCCAACGACGGCTGGGCACTCTATGGGCTGAAGATGACCGAGACGAAGCTCGGCAACAAGGCGGAAGCTGCGGCAGGGGACGCGGCGCTCAAGCGGACGTGGATCGGCGACGCAAGCTGGCTGAAGATGCGGCGGTTGTAGGGGCCTGACGATTAGCCGTTCAAAGGATGACGTCGAAGGTCCAACTGTGTCATAGAACGCCCATGACCGATTCTGAATTCGATCCGCTAGCTGTCGAGAATGTAGGCGTTACTCTTGCAGTTCAGCTACTGGAACAGCCACTGGCGCCTTTCCCACCGCCTGAACGGTTCAACGGCCCGGGTGTCTACGCACTATATTATACCGGCGAACATCCAGCATACGCACCATTGGTGGCACTGGATGCGGGGCGTTGCACGTATCCGGTCTACGTTGGGCGCGCCGCCAGAGAAAATAAAAGCCAAGGCTTCAGTCCGCGTCCAAGCACCGGGCAAGAGCTGTATAAGCGGATTAAAAAACACTACGATTCGGTGAGCCAAGCTTCCGACATCAATGTCGACGACTTCAAGGTTCGCTATTTGGTCCTGAAGCCCGCGTATATTAACCTCGCAGAATCAGTTCTAATCATGGCGTTCCGTCCGCCTTGGAATGGCATGGGCCTCGGCAGCAACGTAACCGGCGGTCCACGGATGGCAGGGAAGGGGTCCCTTTGGGACTCTCTGCACCCCGGACGCAAAGGTCGACCAGCAGGATCGGATGAGACCGCAAAGCAGGCTGCCGACCTGATCGCACAGCGCGTGTCCGAACTTCATCAACCGTCGCCCGATCCCATCATTCGGGGCATGCAAGAGCGCATTATCAAACTTGTATAAGGCAATCTCTAACCTGAGCCGCAACTTGGGCACCTAATTTGCACGGAACAGCGTTGCCCAATTGCCGCATGGCTTCAGTCCATGAGCCATGGAAAACCATCTCGTCGGGGAAAGTCTGCAAGCGGGCGCTTTCTCGAACAGAGAAATAACGGACCGAACCGTCCGCGCGACGGAGCATGTTTTCTCCCCCCGGCACGCCATGCACTCCAGCCTTAAGTGTCTTCGCTGGCTCGTCCATCGGACTGCCCGTGTGACCAGGATAGGACCGGGCACCGGGCTGAAACTTGTGGCCATGATGACCGCAAAAATCACCGGGCATCAATTCCGGGTCTGGCAGGTCAGAGATCGCATCGCGCACGGTCTGCCAAGGTTCCGTCATTGGAAATTGTCGCATAAGAGCTGCGCGCGCAGATCCACGACTAGGGGCCGGGCGGTCCTTCTTTGCCACGCGGTGCAAGTCCCAATAGAGATCGGTCCTATACTGCCACCATAGCAATGCATCTTGCGAATGCGTTGGAGTGGGGAAATGCCATTCGACCCCGAGATCGGCGCGAAAGCCAACGATAAACACACGCTCGCGCTTTTGCGGTACGCCATAGTCCGCAGCATTCAGGACGCGCATCACCACATTATAATGTAGTCCATCGTGCCGACCTGCCGTTTCGTAATCCTCGAGACGAGCCAAATGGCACAGCCACGGCTCTTCATGGCGCGCCGTCAGGTCCGGATGGCGCAGTTGGAGACGAATATACTCAAGATAATTCGCGAATGTTGAGCGTGTAAGACCTTTTACATTCTCGAAGACGAAGGCGCGCGGCCTCAATTCCCGCACCGCTCGGATGGCTTGAGGAAACATATCCCGCTTGTCCAGAAATGCGCGATGCTGCCCACCTAGGGAAAAGGGCTGGCACGGGGGCCCACCGGTCACAAGATCGATCGGTCCGGCCAACGTCCCAAAATCAAAAAGGCTGACGTCACCCTCAGTCAACGGCCACTTGTCGAGCGGCGAAAGCCCACGCTCACTGTTTTCGCGAATGGTGTCGCACGCCCAACGATCCCAATCGACGACGGCGACCGGCTCAAAACCCGCTTGACTGACACCGATGCCAAGACCGCCCGCTCCAACGAACAGCTCCACCGACTTCATCAGACGACTCCCCGAATCACGTTCACCAATCGTTCTCAATCTTACCCGGCATTTGATATTAGCCAAGTCCGTTGAAAGTACTGGCGGACAGGGTGGGATTCGAACCCACGGTGAGCTTGCACCCACGGCGGTTTTCAAGACCGCTGCCTTAAACCACTCGGCCACCTGTCCTCGCCCCGCGCCATAACGCGGCGCCCGCGCGCGGCAAGCGAAACCTTGTTCGGGCGCCGGACAGGGGAGGGCGACACGGCCCGCCGCGCTTATGACTCGGCTCGTCTCCACCCCCACTGTTCAGCGGGCGTGCATCCGTGCCAGATCATGCCTATGGGGTGGTTATGATGCGCACGAAATCTTCTGTTATCACTCGCTTGCTCGGTTTTGCGGCGGTGGTCGCCTCGGCCTGGTCGATGGCGGCCTCGACCCCGCTCCATGCCCAGAGCGGCGATCCCGGCTTCGACACCTATGTCCAGTCGCTGTGGCCCAAGGCGCAGGCGCGCGGCGTGTCGCGCGCGACCTTCGACCGCGTCACTGCCGGGCTGCGCTATAATCCGCGCGTCGTCGCACTCGACCGCGACAATCTCGGCGCGCCGCCCAGCAACGACACACCGATCCCGGCCTTTGCGCCGTACAAGGCCAAGCATGTCGACGCCGCGCGCATCGGCGGCGGGCGCCGCGTCCACGACCGGCTGTTGCCCCTGCTGTCGCGCATCGAGGCGCGCACTGGCGTCCCAACCAGCATTATGATCGCCATCTACGGCCATGAAACCGCCTACGGCCAGGTCACCGGCAATTTCGACTTGCCCGAGGCGCTGGCGACGCTCGCCTATGAGGGGCGCCGCCGCAGCCTGTTCGAACCCGAATTGCTCGCGACGATGGAAATGGTCGAACGCGGCGTGCCGCGTCAGGTGCTGAAGGGCAGCTGGGCCGGCGCCTTCGGCTATCCGCAATTCCTGCCCTCGGTGTATCTGCGCGTCGCCGAGGATGGCGACGGCGACGGCAAGATCAACATCTGGTCGAGCGAGGCCGACGCGATCGAATCGATCGGCGCGTACCTCCGTAACGCCGGCTGGCGCGCCGGCCAGCCTTGGGGTGTGGCGGTCAGCGTACCGGCGGGCTTCGACCGCAACCGCGTCGCCAGCAAGCTTGCCCCGACCCGCTGCCCGCGGGTTTTCGCGCGCCACAGCCGCTGGCGCTCGGTCGCCGAATGGCGCGCCGACGGTTTCCAGATCGCGGGCGGGCGCTGGCCCGACGGCCGCGTCCAGGCGACCTTGCTGGAACCCGACGGCCCGGGCCGCACCGCCTATTTGCTCACCGGCAACTATCGTGCGATACTCGATTACAATTGTTCCAATTTTTACGCACTGTCTGTGGGGTTGCTGGCGGATGAAATCGATCGTTAGGGGCGGGGGCCTGATGGCGGCAGGGGCGGCGTTGCTCCTCGCCGGTTGTGGAAGTGTCGATGGCAAGCGCGATGGCGGCCGGGTAGCGGCCGGACCGACGCCCGCGCCCGGCGGCACCGCCGTCGTCGACGGCCCGCCCAAGCTCGGCGATCCCTTCACCGTCGCGGGCACGACCTACACCCCCGCCGACGTCAATGATTATGACGATGTCGGCTATGCGAGCTGGTATGGCGAGGAACTTGCCGGGTCGCCCACCGCGATCGGCGAACCCTTCAATCCCGACGCGATCAGCGCCGCGCACAAGACGCTGCCGCTGCCCAGCTATGTCGAGGTCACCGCGCTCGACACCGGGCGCACCATCGTCGTGCGCGTCAACGATCGCGGCCCCATGGTCAACGACCGGCTGATCGACCTGTCGCGCGGCGCCGCGCAGCAGCTTGGCCTCAATGGCGGGGTCGCCGCCGTCCGCGTGCGCCGCACCAGTCCGCCGATGGCCGAACGCGCCCAGCTACGCAGCGGCGGCGCGGTGGCGACGCGGCTCGACACCCCCGGAACCTTGCTCGTCCTGTTGCGCAAGAAGCTGGAGGGCAAGCCGGTGCCCGCCGGCATGGCCGCCGCGACCGCGAGCAAGCCCACGCCTTCGGCCCCCGCGCCGGGCGGCGACCGCTTCATCGTCGAAGGGCCCGGCGCCAAGGCCCCGAAGCCCGCCGCGACCAAGCCCGCTCCCAAGCCTGCGGCCGCTAAACCCGCAGCCCCGCCGCCCGCCGCCAAGCCCGCCTCCGCCGCGACCGGCAGCTATGCGGTGCAGGTCGCCGCCTTCAGCAGCCAGAGCCGCGCCAACGCCGCCGCCAAATCGGTCGGCGGCATGGTGACCAAGGCGGGCAATCTGTGGCGCGTGCGCATGGGTCCCTATGCCAGCGAGGCCGAGGCGGCGTCCGCCGTCGCCAAGGCCAAGGCCAAGGGATTCCGCGACGCACAGGTTCAGCGCGACCGCTGACCGCCCATGACGGGTCGCACGCTCCGCATGACCAGCGCCGGGGGGGCCGCGATCGCGGCGCTCGCGCTGCTGCTCGTCCCCGGCACCGCGCCCGCCGCCAACCCGCCGGCCCAGAAGGCAGCCCCCAAAAAGGCAACGGCGCTGGTCAGCCGCCCGCTCTATGTCACCGAGGCGCCGATCGTGATGCTCAAGGATCTCGATTCGGGCGCGATCCTCTTTTCGCGCGGCGCCGACAAGCGCTTCGCCCCCGCCTCGATGGCCAAGGTGATGACCGCCTATGTCGTGCTCGACCTGATCAAGAGCGGCAAGCTGTCGCGCGACACGATCTTCACCGTCGACGAGGCGACCTGGAAGAAATGGAACGGCAGCAGCGGCGGATCGACGATGTTCCTCCGCCCACGCGAGAAAGTCAGCGTCGACGAATTGCTCAAGGGGCTGATCACCGTTTCGGGCAATGACGCCGCCGCCGTCCTCGCGGTCGGCATCGACGGAAGCGAAGAGGCTTTCGTCAAAAGAATGAATGAGGTAGCGACACAAATTGGCATGGCGTCGAGTCGTTTCGGGACCCCCAACGGCTGGCCCGACGGCGGCGTCACCAAGGTCTCGGCCGCCGATCTGATCACGCTCGCCGACCGGCTAATCCGCGACCACCCCGCTGGCTACACGCGCTATTTTGCGATCCCGAAGCTCCAGCACGGTACGTCGCCCGACGGCAAGCCGATCGTCCAGCCCAACCGCAACCCGATTCTCGGCCGTTTTGTCGGCGCCGACGGGCTCAAGACCGGCCACACCGCCGAGGCGGGCTATTGCTTCCTCGGCTCGGCCAAGCGCGACGGCCGCCGCCTGATCATGGTCGTCGCGGGCATGAGCAGCGAGAAAGCGCGCCGCGACGAGGCCGAACGGCTGATGAGCTGGGGCTTCGACGCCTGGGAAGGCCGCGAGATCGTCCCCGCCGGCGCGAAAGTCGGCAAACTCGACGTCGGGCAGGGGGCCCGTCCCACGCTGGAGGCCGAGGCTGCCATTCCCGTCCGCATGACCGTCCCGCGCGGCTATACGGGCGGCTATCGCGCTACCTTGCGCGGCCTCAGCCCCGTGCCCGCGCCGATTGCGCGCGGCACGCGCGTCGCCGAACTCGTCGTCGCCCCCGACGGCCTGCCGCCGCAAACCACCCCGCTGCTCGCCGCCAGCGACGTCGCAACCGGCGGCTGGACCGATCGCGCGCGCACCGGCTTCTACCGGCTCACCGGGCTGTGAGCGGTCGCTTCATCACGCTCGAGGGCGGCGAGGGGGCCGGCAAGTCGACCCAGCTCCGCGCGCTCGCCGCCACGCTGGCCGCGCGCGGCATCGACGTCGTCACGACGCGCGAACCCGGCGGCAGCCCCGGCGCCGAGGCGATCCGCACCTTGCTGATGGAGGGCAGCGACGACCGCTGGAACGCGCGCAGCGAAGCCCTGCTCTTCGCCGCCGCGCGCGCCGACCATGTCGCGCGGCTGATCCGTCCCGCGCTCGATCGCGGCGCGTGGGTGCTGTGCGACCGCTTCGTCGACAGCTCGCGCGCCTATCAGGGCGGCGGCGGCGGGCTCACCGACGCCGATATCCTCACCCTCCACCGCATCGGCTCCGAAGGCCTGCTCCCCGACCGTAGCTTCCTGCTCACCGTCGGTGCGGAGGAGGCGGCCCAACGCCTGTCCGCCCGCGACGCCGCCGGCGCCGACCGCATGGGCAGCAAGCCCGCCGATTATCAGGCGCGCCTCGCCGCGCGCTTCGCCGCCATCGCCACCGCCGAGCCCGATCGCTGGCGCATCATCGACGCCGGCGGCGCGCCCGACGCCGTGACGTCGTCGATCCTCGCCGAGCTCGCACCATGGCTCTGATCGGCCACCAGAGCCCGGAGGAGGCCTTCCTCGAAGCCTGGGCCGCCGGGCGGCTCCATCACGCCTGGCTGCTCGCGGGGCCGCAGGGTATGGGCAAGGCCGCCTTCGCCGCGCGCGCCGCGCGCTTCCTCGTCACCCACGGCCAGGGCGGCGAGGCCAGCGCCCCGTCGCTCGACGATGTCGGCGACAGCGCCGCCGATCGCCTCGTCGCCGCCGGCAACCATCCCGAGATCCTCCACCTCACGCGCCAGCTCAAGGACAAGAGCAAGGACCTCGCGCGCAACATCACGATCGATCAGGTGCGCGGTATGATCCGCCGCCTCCATTTCTCGCTGTCGCTCGGCGACTGGCGCGTCATCATCGTCGACGCGATCGACGATCTGGAAACCGACGCCGCCAACGCGCTGCTCAAGACGCTCGAGGAACCGCCCGCCAAGACCGTCTTCATCCTCGTCAGCCACTCGCCGGGCCGCCTGCTCCCGACCATCCGGTCCCGATGCAGAACACTGCGTTTTCAACCCGTTGAGCATGACGTCATGGCGGCATGGCTGCACGAACTGCGCCCGATGACCGAAATGGCGGAGGTGCGGGCGACCGTCGCCGCATCGGGCGGCGTTCCGGGCAAGGCGCTGGCGCTGATCGACAGCGACGTCGCCGCGATGGAAAAGAAGCTGCTTGCGATCGCCGCCACCGGCGACCCCGGCAACCGCCTGCGCGAGGCGCTGGCGCGCGAGGTCGGCGGCACCGCGAACCGCGCCCGGCTCGAACTCGTCATCGACATCGTCCCCGGCCTGCTCGCCCGCATCGCGCGCGATCGCCCGGTCGCCGACATTGCGCCGGTGCTGGCACAGTGGGACCGCGTGCAACGGACGATGCGCGACGCCATACGCGGATCCTACGACGGCGCGATGGTGGGGTTCGAGATCGGCAATTGCCTCGCCGAGCTGGCGCCGCGCGGCGTTTCCACCCGCTAGGGAGGGAAGGGGCCACTTCCCCTTCCGCCCCGCACCCGCTAAGGCGCGGCCATGTCCGAAACCAAGACCCCATTCTACATCACCACCGCGATCAGCTACCCCAATGGCCGTCCGCATATCGGCCATGCCTATGAGGCGATCGCCACCGACGTGATGGCGCGCTTCCAGCGCGCGCGCGGCCGCGACGTGCGATTGACCACCGGCACCGACGAACATGGGCTGAAGATGTTTCAGACGGCGCGCGACCAAGGCCGCCCGACGATCGAACTCGCCGACGAAATGTCGGCATATTTCCGTGAGATGTATGCCAAGCTGAATATCAGTTTCGATCATTTCATGCGCACGTCGGACCCCGCGCACCACGCGGCGTCGCAGGCGCTGTGGCGCGCGATGGAAGCCAATGGCGACCTCTATCTCGATCGCTACGAAGGTTGGTACTCGGTCCGCGACGAGGCGTTCTACGACGAAAGCGAACTGGTGCAGGGGGAAGGGGAGAGCAAGCTCTCGCCGCAGGGCACCGCCGTCGAATGGACCGTCGAGGAAAGCTGGTTCTTCCGCCTGTCGAACTATCAAGACAAATTGCTCGCGCTCTACACCGAGAACCCCGACTTCATCCGCCCCGAAAGCCGCCGCAACGAGGTGCTGCGCTTCGTCGAGGGCGGGCTCAAGGATCTCAGCGTCTCGCGCACCAGCTTCGACTGGGGCGTGCCGGTGCCGGGCTCGCCGGGGCATGTCATGTATGTCTGGGTCGACGCGCTCACCACCTATATGTCGGCGCTCGGCTTCCCCGATACGGACGGCGAATGGGGGAAATTCTGGCCCGCCGACATCCATATGATCGGCAAGGATATCGTTCGTTTTCATACGGTTTACTGGCCGGCCTTCCTGATGAGCGCGAACCTGCCTTTGCCCAAACAGGTATTCGGGCACGGCTTCCTGCTCAACCGCGGTGAGAAGATGTCGAAGTCGCTCGGCAATGTCGTCGACCCGATGGCCCTCGCCGACAGCTTCGGGGTCGACCCGCTGCGCTATTATCTGCTGCGCGAAGTCAGCTTCGGGCAGGACGGCACCTATTCGGCCGAAGCGATCGTACGCGCCGCCAATGCCGATCTGGCGAACAGCTTCGGCAATCTCGCGCAGCGCAGCTTGTCGATGATTTTCAAGAATTTGGGCGGCGAACTATCGGCCGATTATGCACCGGCGCCGGGCGATATCGACCTGCTCGCCGATCTCCACGCCATGGCCACTGATCGCCTGCCGGCAGAATTCGACCAACTCGCTTTCTCGGTCGGCATCGAGGACTGGCTGCGCGCGGTGTTCGCCTGCAACCAATATGTCGACACCCAGGCGC
Organism: Sphingopyxis sp.; assembly: GCF_050725615.1. Lineage (GTDB taxonomy): Bacteria > Pseudomonadota > Alphaproteobacteria > Sphingomonadales > Sphingomonadaceae > Sphingopyxis. The sequence continues at coordinate 6,539 of NZ_JBOHHU010000004.1, read as the reverse complement.
CCTGGGCGCTGCGCAAGACCGATCCCGAGCGGATGAAAGCCGTGCTGATGACGCTGTTCCGGGCGGTACGCACGCTGTCGATCGCGATCCGTCCGGTCGTGCCGACGGCCGCCGACAATCTGCTCGACCAGATGGGAATAGCCGCTGATGCGCGCGATTTTGCCGCGCTGGAGGACGGCGAATGGCTTGCAAAACTGGTCGCGAGCGGTTTCACCGTCGGCCAGCCCGTCCCGATCTTCCCCCGCCTCGAACTGCCCGAGGGAGAAGGGGAAGGGGAGGCGTAATGCTCGTCGATTCGCACTGCCACCTCAATTACACGGGGCTTGCCGAACAGCAGGACGAGGTGCTGGCGCGCGCACGCGACCGCGGCGTCACCGCGATGCTCAATATCGCGACGCGCGAAAGCGAGTGGGACGATGTTCTCGCCGCCGCCGAGGCCAATGAGGACGTCTGGGCCAGCGTCGGCATTCACCCCCATGACGCCGACCATCATCCCGACGTCGACACCGCGAAGCTCGTCGAGCGCGCCGCGCATCCGCGCGTCATCGGCATCGGTGAAACCGGGCTCGATTATTATTACGACAAGAGCGACCGGCAACGGCAACAGGACAGCTTCCGCCGCCATATCCATGCGTCACAGCAAACCGGCCTGCCGGTCATCGTCCACACCCGCGATGCCGAGGCCGATACGCTCGCGCTGCTGGGCGAGGAGATGGGCAGGGCGGTCTTCCCGGGCGTGATCCACTGCTTCACCGCCAGCGACGACTTCGCGCGGGCCGCGCTCGACCTCGGCCTCTATATCTCGATCTCGGGCATCGTGACCTTCAAGAACGCCGCCGAGCTTCAGGCGACGGCGAAATGGTTGCCGCAGGACCGGCTGCTGATCGAGACCGATTCCCCCTTCCTCGCCCCCGTCCCGCATCGCGGCAAGACCGGCGAACCGGCGTTCGTCGCCGACACCTTGACCTTCCTCGCCGCCCTGCGCGACGAGGACAGGGACGTGCTCGGCGCCGCAACGGCGGCCAATTTCTACCAATTGTTCGACAAGGCGGCGCCATGACGTCACGTCTGGCATGAAGGCCGCACTATGAAAGTTCGCATTCTTGGCTGCGGCACCTCGTCGGGGGTGCCGCGGATCGGCAATGATTGGGGGCAGTGCGATCCCGACAATCCGCGCAACCTGCGCAGCCGCGCCTCGATCCTCGTCTCGCTCGGCGGTTTCCGGCTGCTGGTCGACACCAGCCCCGACATGCGGCTGCAACTGCTGGCGGCCGAAGTGGGCGCTGTCGACGGCATCATCTGGACCCACGAACATGCCGATCATTGCCACGGGCTCGACGATCTGCGTCAGATCATGCACCTGCGCGGCTCGCAGGTGCCCGCTTATGCCCGCGACCATGTTCTCGACACGCTCAAATGGCGCTTCACCTATGCTTTTGCGGGAAATGCCGGCTATCCGGCCTTGGTCGATCCGATCGACCTGCTCGATCATCAATCGATCGGACCGCTTGAGGTGTCGGCGATCGAAATGCCGCACGGCCCGATCAAGGCCAGCGGGCTCATCTTCAGCGACGGTGTCCACAAGGTCGGATATGCCACTGATTTTTCTAAATTTACGGACGAAATGGTCGATTTCTTCCAGGGCGTCGACCTGTTCGTGATCGACGCGTTGCGCCGCTATCCGCACCCAACTCATCCGCATCTGGCGATGTCGCTGGCCGCGCTCGAAAAGGTCGGCAATCCGCGTGCGATCATCACGCATATGGACAATACGATGGATTACGACGACCTTGCTGACGAACTGCCGCCGGGCGTCGAACCCGGCTACGACGGGCTGGAGGTGCAATTGTGAGCGACATGGGCATCACTGCGGCGTGGGCCATCGGCGCGCTGGTACTCGTCGGCAGCTCGCTGATCGCACGCCGGCTGCCGATGAAGGACTGGGTCAAGATGGCGCTGGCCTGGGCCGCGATCATCGGACTCGTATTTCTGGTGATCCGGACCTGGCAGGCGGTGACGTGACGGCGGCGTGGCGTCCGGTCTGATGCTATCGAACATCTATTGGATCCGGTCGCCCGGCGACCTTCGGTTGGCCATCATGGCACGACCGCGTTCGGGTGATTGGCTGGAAGACGAGATCGCGCACTGGCGCCGGTCGGGCGTCGAGATCGTCGTCAGTCTGCTCGAACGCGATGAAATCGAAGAGCTGGATCTGACCCGCGAACCAATGCTGTGCGAACGCAACGACATCGAATTTCGGTCCTGGCCGATTCCGGACCGGGGCTTACCGAATGACCGGTCAGCATTTCTGCAATTCGTTGGCAAGCTTGCGGAGAGCGGAAAGAGCATCGCCATTCATTGCCGCGCCGGCATCGGGCGGTCCTCGGTGCTCGCGGCCGCAATCATGATTCATGCCGGACAATCTGCCGAGCCCGCGCTGTCCGCTATTGCCGATGCGCGGGGCGTGCCCGTGCCGGACACCAACGAACAGCGCGGCTGGATTGTGGCGCTCGACGACCGAGGGGGCTGATCGCCCCCGCCACCTGTTTCGCATCGAATTTAACATAATATATATTATCGGATATATGCATGTCCCATGACGCCGCCCATTCCCCCGCATCCCCCATCGACCGCCTGCTTGGCGTCATGGCCCGATTGCGCGACCCCGATGGCGGCTGCGAATGGGATCTCGCCCAGGACTTTTCCACGATCGCACCCTATACGATCGAGGAAGCCTATGAGGTCGCCGATGCGATCGCCGGCGGCAACCCCGCCGCGATCTGCGACGAACTCGGCGACCTGTTGCTCCAGGTCGTCTTCCACAGCCAGATCGCGGCCGACGACGGGCTCTTCACCTTCGGCGACGTCGCGACCGCGATCTCCGACAAGATGGAGCGTCGCCATCCGCACATCTTCGGCCCGGACAAGCCTCGCGACGTCACGACGCCCGAGGTGCGGCTGCAATGGGAGCAGATCAAGGCGAACGAGCGCGCCGCCGACGGCCCCAAGGGCGCGCTTGATGGCGTCGCGCTGTCGCTGCCCGCGCTGCTGCGCGCGGAAAAGCTTCAGTCGCGCGCGGCGCGTGTCGGGTTCGACTGGCCCGATGTCGACGGCCCGCTCGACAAGATCGCCGAGGAGCTGGCAGAAGTGGCCGCCGCGACTGACGAAGCGCACCGCCATGAAGAAATCGGTGACCTGCTCTTCGCGGTCGCGAACTACGCCCGCAAGCTCGGTGTCGATCCCGAAGCCGCGCTGCGCGACGCCAATATGAAATTCGCGCGGCGCTTTGCCGCCATGGAAACCAATGCGGGCGGCAGCCTCGCCGGCTTGTCGCTCGACGCGCAGGAAGCCCATTGGCAGGTGGTCAAGGCGTCCGAGCGCGGCTGAAACAAACACCGAAGCCCTGAGCTTGTCGAAGGGCGTTTCTCTGACAGGCGCCCTTCGACAAGCTCAGGCTACGGTTGTGGACTTGCGAAAGTCTTAGTCAGCCCTTGCCCGGAAACAACCGCTCGAACCGAGCCATGTCGGCGGGATCGAGCCGTACCGTGAGGACATGCCCGTCATCCTGCGGCTCGTCGCCCAGCACCTCGCCGCGCGCGTGAAGCCACGCCGCCGCCTCGCCCTGTTCATAGCCCAGGAAAATCCGCTGCAATTCGTGCTGCGCGGTCAGTTGTGCCGCCATCAGTTCGCGCGCCGCCTCGACGCCCTCGCCGCTGACCGCCGAGATGATCGCGACGTCAGACCGCCGCGCCGCCATTTCCTCGATCACCGCGCGCGTGTCGGGGTCGGCGGTGTCGATCTTGTTCCAGATTTCGACTTGCGGGATGACGGTGGAACCCGCCTCCTCGGCCCCTTCCCTGCCATCCTGCGGCCCGTTCACCCCCAGCGAATTGAGGATGGCGACAACATCGGCATATTGCGCCTCACTATCGGGATGCACGATGTCGCGGACATGGACGATCAGGTCGGCGGTGGTGACCTCCTCCAGCGTCGCGCGGAACGCCGCGACCAGTTCGGTCGGCAGGTCGGACACGAAACCAACCGTGTCGGACAATATCGCCTTGTCGATGCCGGGCAGCCTTATCTCGCGCATCGTCGGGTCGAGCGTCGCGAACAACATATCTTCCGCCATGACGTCACTTCCCGTCAAGCGGTTGAAAAATGTGGATTTTCCGGCGTTAGTATAGCCCACCAGCGCAACGACGGGCCAGGGTGCGCGCTGGCGCTTCGACCGCTGGAGCTGCCGTGTCCGCCGCGCTTCCTCCAGCTGTTTGCGGATGCGCGCCATGCGGTTGCGGATCATCCGGCGGTCGGCCTCGATCTGCGTTTCGCCCGGGCCGCCGAGAAAACCGAAGCCGCCGCGCTGGCGCTCGAGGTGGGTCCAGCTGCGCACGAGCCGGCCAGCCTGATAATCGAGATGCGCCAGCTCGACCTGCAAGCGTCCCTCCGCCGTCGCGGCGCGCTCGCCAAAGATTTCGAGGATTAATCCCGTCCGATCAATGACCTTGGTCCCGAAAGCTGTCTCCAGGTTCCGCTGCTGGATCGCGGTCAGCGCCGCATCGACAATGACGAGCTGCGCGGCACCTTCGCCAACTTCCGCCTTGATCGCATCAATCTGGCCAACGCCGATCAACGTCGCCGCGCGCGTCTGCCGCAGCCGTAGCGGATACACCGCCACGACCTCCAGCCCGATCGCCAGCGCGAGCCCCTTCGCTTCCTCGGCGCGCGCATCAAGGTCGCGCGACAGGCGCTGGCTATGCCATTCGGGGACGATCAGCACCGCCGTGGCGCCGCGCGTCACCTCGTCTTCATTGTCGGACATCGGGTCGATCAGGCGTCGCTTTCGGGCTCGCTGTCGGTCAGATTGATCGGACCGTTCGGCTGCACCGTCGAAATGGCGTGCTTGTAGACGAGCTGCACCTGCCGCTCACGCTCGAGCAGCATGCAGAACAGGTCGAACGCCACGATGTCGCCCTGCAGCATCACGCCGTTGACGAGGAACATCGTCACCGATTCGTCGGATTTACGCACCGCGTTGAGGAACACGTCCTGCAGCGCCTTGCCCTTGCTGGCGGGCGCGTCGCGGATACCGTCGCCGAGCAGCGACAGGTCGAAATCATGCGAGGGCATGACGGTCGAAATCGCGTGCTTGTAGACGAGCTGCGACTGGCCATCACGGCGCAGAAGCAGCGAGAAATTGTCGAACCAGGTGATGATCCCCTGAAGCTTGACGCCCTTGACGAGGAACATCGTCACCGGTGTCTTGCTGCGACGAAGGGCGTTGAGGAAGAGATCCTGGAGATTCTGGTTTTTATCGGACACATTGGCCTCCTGTTCTTGGCGGTCAAACCGCTATTCGGCCCTTGATGGGCCGCGATTGTCGTTGTGGCGTGTCCAATATGCGGCAAAGCGGCGCACAGGTCTAGCGCAAAGCCGTCCGAGGTCAGGCGTCGCCGTCCGAATTGTCGGTCAAACCCAAAAGCTTCAGCTTCCGGTGCAGCGCCGACCGCTCCATACCGATGAATGTCGCGGTGCGCGAGATATTGCCCGAGAAGCGGTTGATCTGAATCCGCAGATACTCGCGCTCAAAATTCTCGCGCGCTTCCTTGAGCGGAATCGCGGTGATCGACTCAGCATTGGGCAGGATATCGGTGCCGCCGCGTACGAGTTCGGCAGGCAGCATGTCGGCATCGATCCGCCCCAACCGATCGCTCGGTGCGAGGATCATGACGCGTTCGACGACATTGCGCAGTTCGCGGACGTTGCCGGGCCAGTCGTGCGCCTGGAGCGCCGCCATCGCTTCGGCGCTGATTTCGGGCGGCGGCGCGCGGCGATCGGCGGCGTAGCGGCCGACGAAATGTTCGCACAACGACGCGATGTCGTCGCGGCGTTCGCGCAGCGACGGGATATGCACCGGCACGACATTGAGGCGATAATAAAGATCTTCGCGGAAACGCCCCTCGGCAATTTCCGTCATCAAGTCGCGCGCCGACCCCGAAATGATCCGGACATCGACGCGGATCATCGTCCGTCCGCCGACACGGGTGAAGCTCTGATCGGTCAGGACGCGGAGGATCTTGCCTTGCGTCGTCAGCGGCATGTCGGCGACTTCGTCGAGGAATACTGTCCCCCCATGCGCTTGTTCGAGCAGGCCGACGCGGATCGCGCCGTCTTCACCTTCGGACCCGAACAATTCGGCCTCGACGGTCTCGGGCTCCATGCGCGCCGACGAAATGACCCGGAATGGCGCGGTGTGGCGACCACTCCAGCCGTGAAGAACCCGCGCGGCGACCTCCTTGCCGACACCCGCCGCGCCTGTAATCAGCACGCGGCTGCCGGTACCGGCGACGCGTTTCAGCGTCGCACGGACATTGTTGATCGCGGCGCTGGAGCCGGTGAGTTCATCGGCGGGGCCAGCGCGCTCGCGCAACCGTTCATATTCGAATTTCAACCGCTCGCTCTCGGTCGCGCGGGCGACGAGATGGAGCAAGCGTTCCGCTTCGAACGGCTTTTCAATGAAGTCAAAGGCGCCGCGGCGG
>NZ_JBOHHU010000003.1:0-95178 GCF_050725615.1 Sphingopyxis sp. | reverse complement strand
AGGTCATTGCCACGGTGGTGATAATCGATGAAGGTTGCACAACTTCATTCCGATTTATGGAATAATCGATGGATCATTTGGCGACGCTGGAGATGTTCGTCGCGGTGGCGGGCGAGGGCGGGTTTGCGGCGGCGGCGCGCAAGCTCGGCAGTTCGCCGCCCGCCGTGACGCGCGGGATCGCCGCCCTCGAAGCGCGGTTGGGGACAAGCCTGTTCCACCGCTCGACCCGGGCGGTGGCGCTGACCGACGCGGGGGCGGCGTTTCTGGGCGAGGCGCGGCGCATTTTGGCCGATCTTGCGGGCGCCGAGCGCGCGGTGCGCGGGGCGGCGGCCGAACCGCGCGGGCAGCTGTATTTGACGGCGCCGGCGATGTTCGGGCGGCTGCATATGCTGCCGGTGGTCAGCGCGTTGCTCGCCGAACATGACGCGCTGACGGCACGGATGATGCTGGTCGACCGCAATGTGCGGATCGTCGAGGAGGGGATCGACGTCGCGCTGCGCATCGGGCCGCTCGCCGATTCGGCGCTGAAGGCGGTGCGCATCGGTGCGGTGCGGCAGATGCTGGTCGCGAGCCCCGCCTATCTGGCGCGGCATGGTGCGCCGGCGATGGTGGCCGAACTGGCCGATCATGCGCTGATCGCAATGGACGGACCGCGCGCCGGAAGCGAGTGGCGCTTTGCCGATGCGCGGCTGCGGCTCGACCGGCCCCGGTTGGTGGTCAATACGGTCGACGGCGCGATGGCGGCGGCCGAGGCGGGGGTCGGGATCGCCAACCTGCTGAGTTATCAGGTGATGGACGCGGTCGACGCCGGACGGCTGATCGCGTTGCTGGCGGCCGAGCAGCCCCCCGCGCTGCCGGTGCATCTGCTGTTCGAGCCCTCGCGCGCCGCGCTGCCGTCGGTGCGCCTGTTCGTCGCGGCGATGAAGGCGCGGCTGCTGATGGCGGGGTTGGCGTAGGCGGGTAGATCGCCCGCCCAGCGCGCCTCGTTCAAGGTAGATGGATTCGGATTTCTTTTTGTTTCGCGCAAAGACGCAAAGACACGAAGAAGGTGGTTCGCGGCCGCAAGGCCGCTTTCTCATCGCCGCCGCCCCTGGATGCGAGGTCCGGCCAATAAAGCCGCTTCTCGGTTGGCGCGACTTCTTCGTGTCTTTGCGTCTTTGCGCGAAATAAATCTCACCGGCATCCGCGGCATTGTGCCCGCTTTTCGTCAATGCGCGCCCGCCACCACGATCCACACGGTACCGATCAGCGCGAAGAGCGAGCCGAGGCCGACGAACAGGCCGATGAAGCAGCCGCTGCGCAGCGGCGCCCACACCATGACGTCCTGCGGATCGTCGGGGTTGTAGCGGACGCGCATGATGCTGCCGACCGGCTTGGGATGGTTGGTCGACAGGCTGTCGGGAATCTGTTTCGTCACCCCGGCGAGGCGATATTCGATCGTTGCGGTGTGCATCAGCGTGCGGTCGCCGTCGCTGTCGCTGCTCCAATGGCTGTCATGGCCGACGATCCGGCCCTCGACCTCGTGCCAGCGGCGGCCGCGCATTTCCTTTTTCGCCATGGCGATGCCGATGCTCGCGAACAGCAGGCCGATCCCCGCGAAGAACCACGGGATCAGGCGCAATATCTGGTCTTCGGCCACTTCGCTTCCCCCCGGAACGAAGAGGAGGGCGAACCCTCCCGCTAGAATTGATAGGCGAGGCCGATGCCGCCGAGCCACTGGTCGGCGCTGCCGGCGTCGGCGACGATCGGCGAATCGGCGAAGCGGCCCAGCATGCGGCCATATTGGGCGCCGCCGATCAGCACGAAGCCTTTGCGCAAATCGCCCGACAGGCCATAGGCGCCGGCGAGGCCGAGGGTATATTTGCCCGCAGTGACCTTGCGCCCGGCGCCGGTGTAGACGGGCAGGCCGCTCGCGGCGCTGCCGAGCGGATCGACGTCGAAATAATAGCGGCCGAAACCCTTGCCATAGATGTTCATTGACGCCGACACGCCGATGAAGGCGCGTTTCGACAAGGGCGTGCCATAGTCGATCGTCGGCGAGACGACCCAGCTGTCGTGCTTGCCCGAAATATCGGCAAGGCCGACGACGCGGAGACCGACCTGGTCATAGCCGCTGGTGACGATCCCGGTGTGGGTGACGCCGGCCGAGATGCCGAGTTCGACCGCCACCTTCTTTTCGCCGAGCGCCTCGACCTGAACATCCTTGATGCGGCCGGTGCGGTCGCTGCGCAGATTGATGATCGGGCCGAATTTGAAGTCGGTCTTTTGCCCGCGCCGCTGGCGGATCAGGTCGACCTGGAGATTGGTGCCGCGGGTCGAGAAGCTGAAGCCGCTGAGCCGGCCGCGGACATAGAAGCCGGGCAGGATGACGCGGTCGTCCGAGCCGTTGTAGCTCGGCGCGGTGATCACGCCGCCGGCCACCGAAATATAGTCGCGCGCCCATTTGCGCTCATCGTCGTCGCCCTCGGGGGTGCCGGCGGGGAGCAGGATCGCCTCGTCGATTTCCCGGTCCTGCCACCGCGCGGGGGCGGGGAAGGGCGGGGCCGGCTGTCCGGGGGCGGGATCGGCGGCGTCGAGGCCGGCGAGGTCATAACCGAGCGGGCCGTCCATCGCCTGCGCGGGCGCAGCGGCGCATAACAGGAGCGCCGAAACAGCGAGGCGGGAGAAAATGGCGGGCATCGGCATGGGTGTTGGTTCCTGTTGGTCTTGCCCCTCGTGCCCGTCGTGTAAGGGACGCACGGGGTCTTGGAAAGACAGAGACTTGCCGCCGCCGGATTTAGTTCCCATGCTGGGACGATGGCCTGCTCCTTCTGCTTTCCGCCGCCTTGCGCGCACCTGAACCGCTGATGGGTTGGTTCGGACCGAAACGGCCGTTGTCGGCCGACGAATGGGAGTGGCAGCTCGCCGCCTTTCGCTGGCTGCTGGAGGAATTCGGCGGGATCGAGGCGCATCGGGGCGGCATGCTGGCCACCCCCGATGGCGCCTGTTTTCTGGACAGCCGGCTCAGCGGCGATGCGCGGGCGCGCGAATTGCTGGGGCAGGTGATGGCGATCGCCGGGATCGGCGACTGGCCGGTGCGGCTGGTGATGGCCGATGGCGCGACACAGCTGGCGCAGGTGTCGGAAACGCTGGCGCTGACGCACGAAGGACGGCTCGCCGCGGGCACCTTCCAGATGGTCGATGACGGCGGCGGCGGCTGGATCGCCGAGATCGTCGCGAGCCGCGAACAGCTTGCCGACGAGGCAGGGCTGGTCGCGACGCTGGGTCACGAGACCGCGCATTATTACATGACGCCAAGCCGGCGCGCAGCGCCGGGCGGGCCCGATTGCGAGGAACTGCTGACCGACCTGACCGCAGTCTGGCTGGGTTTCGGTATCTTTCTCGGCAATAGCGCGCGTTATGGCCATCATCAGGCGGGCGAGGGCGGCGGGCAATGGTATGTGTCTGGATGGCAGGGCTATTTGTCCGAGCGCGCGCTGATGACCGCGCTCGCGATCAGCGAGACGCTGGCGGGGCGCGATCCGATGGCGGCGGCGCCCTATCTCAAGCCGCACCTTGCGAGCGACCTCAGGGACGCGGCGCGCTATGTTGCGCGGCGCGACATGATGGCTGACGTCATGGCGGCCGACCTGGCCGCCTATGGCGCGGTCGTGGAGGCGCGCGCATGACGCGTGCGCCGCGCTTTATCGGCTATGGCTTCATGGTCGGCGCCGCCGCGCTCGCGGTCGCGATGCGCGAGGGACATGTGACCGAGGTCGGCCCGCTTCCCGCCGTCGCGGTCGCGCTGTTCCTCGGCATGGTGGGGGTGATGCTGGTGTTCACCGACCTGATGGTGCGCGGGCTCTATGCGCAGGTCGATGTGGCGAAGCGCGCCGCGCCGCCGACCGACCCCGACGGGGGACCCGGCGCCGACTAGCGCCGCCGCCGCGTCAATTCGGCGTCGGGCAACGCGAGCGGTCGCCCTTGTTGCAGGCGTCGATATCGGCATTGGCCCTAGCGATACGCGCGACTTCGGCCTGGTGCGCGGCGGTGGCGGCCCGATAGGCGTCCTGCTGGCGTTGATATTCGGCCTGCTGACGGTTGAATTCGGCCTGTTTGCGTTCGAAGTCGGCGACCTTTTCGGCCTGGATGCGCTTGGCTTCGTTGTCCTTTTTCAGCCAGTCGGCGGCGGCCGCATTCTGCTGGCCGTTGAGCGTGCCCGTTTCCGATGGCGGGATGTCGATCGCGACGGGGCCTGCGGGCTTGGCGGGGACCGCCGCAACGGGCTTCGACGGCCGGGCGCTGGTCGTCGCCGCCGGCCTGGGCGCCGATTGGGGCGCCGATTTGGGCGCCGGACCGCGCGCCGCTAGATATTGCTGGCGCAGCAGCACCCCGCGCGCGGGATCGCAGCTGTTGGGGCGCACGCCGTTCCAATTGTTGCACCCCTGATCGAACCGGACCCCGTCGCCGGGCTCCTCCTCATAATCGCTCGGATAATAGCGCGCGTTGCCGATCAGGACGCCGCGATCGGCGACGGCTTCGAATTCCTTGACCTCACTCGTCATCGTGCCGAAGACGTAAAGGATCAGCGAGCCGCTGCCGCTGATCAACCCGTCGCTGTCGCACGCGCCGCTCCAGCTGATCGAGGATACACCGCCCGATCCATAGCGCTCCTTGGTGAATTGGGTGCCCGCCGCATCGAGCCCGAGCGCGCCATGGTTGAGGATCGCGGTGCAGTCGCGATTGCCGGATCCGCCCAAAGCGAGTTTTTGTACCGACCAGTGGGTTCCGGCATAGCTGCCGTGAAACTCGTCGGCGGCTTGCTGCTTGGCCAGGCTGGCCTGATTGGCCCGGCAGCGATAGCCGGCTTTGAGCCCGAAATACGGGTCGCCGTCGAACCAGTACAGCTCGCCCGTCGCCTTGCAGGCATAGGCTTGCAGATTGGTGACGCTGTCGGAGAGATAGGCGGTGGCGCGGCCGCCCGCCGCGACGGTGGCCTGATTATAGCCGCCAGCGCTTTCGCAGGGCTGACCGGGACTGATCAGGCAATAAGCGAGGAGGATCGTCTCGCTGCACGTGTTGGTGTAATGGAACGCGGATCCCGATTGCTGGGACGAGATGCAATTGGTGGCCGAATAGTCGGGGGTCTGCGCCGCAGCGGGCGCCGGGGCGAGGGCGAGCATCGCGGTGACCAGCAGCGCCAGCGCGACAATGACCGGTGCGGCCAGGGCGGACGATAGGCTTCGCGTCATTCCAACTCCCCGCCGCGCATGGCGGCCCGGTAAAAAGGCGCGCCCTATGCGGCGCGTGCGATCCCGATGAAGAGAGGGTAGCGCAGCTTTTCATCGAGTTGAACCAAAAACATAAGGAGCGAGCGGGGCGCGGGGCAATGATGGTCCGGAGTCCCGCCGACCGGCCGCCGCCAGCGCGGGCCGGGCGGGGCTTTTCATTCGACAGCTTCGGCGCATGCCAGTATGACCCGGCGATGACCGATCGCCCGTCCACGCCGCTGCTCGACACGGTGGATGTCCCCGCCGACCTCCGCAAGCTGAAGCCCGAACAACTCCGTCCGTTCGCCGACGAACTGCGCGCCGAGATGATTTCGGCGGTCGGCACCACCGGCGGGCATCTGGGTTCGGGGCTCGGGGTGGTCGAGCTGACCACCGCGCTTCACTATGTGTTCGACACGCCGCGCGACAAGATCGTCTGGGACGTCGGGCACCAATGTTATCCGCACAAGATCATCACCGGGCGCCGCGACCGCATCCGCACGCTGCGCACCGGCGGCGGGCTCTCGGGCTTCACCAAACGCAGCGAGAGCGAATATGACCCGTTCGGCGCGGCGCATTCGTCGACCTCGATCAGCGCGGCGCTCGGCTTTGCGATCGCCAACAAGCTCAAGGACGAGCCCGGCCGCGCGATCGCGGTGATCGGCGACGGGTCGATGTCGGCGGGCATGGCCTATGAGGCGATGAACAATGCCGCCGCGGCGGGCAACCGGCTGATCGTCATCCTGAACGACAATGACATGTCTATCGCGCCCCCTGTTGGAGGACTCTCGGCCTATCTCGCCAAGCTGGTGTCGTCGCGGCCGTTCGTCGAGCTGCGCGAGATCGCGCGGCGCTTTGCGCGCAAATTGCCCGAGCCGCTGCACAAGGCGGCGAAGAAGACCGACGAGTTCGCGCGCGGCATGGCGATGGGCGGGACGCTCTTCGAGGAGCTCGGCTTTTATTATGTCGGGCCGATCGACGGGCATAATCTCGACCATCTGATCCCGGTGCTGGAGAATGTGCGCGACAGCGACCATGGCCCGGTGCTGATCCATGCGGTGACGGTGAAGGGCAAGGGCTATGCCCCCGCCGAGGCCGCCGCCGACAAATATCATGGCGTCCAGAAATTCGACGTCGTGACGGGCGTGCAGGCGAAGGCGCCGCCGGGGCCGCCGTCGTATCAGAATGTCTTCGGTGAAACGCTGGCGAAGCTCGCCGACACCGATCCGCGCATCGTCGCGATCACCGCCGCGATGCCGTCGGGGACCGGGGTCGATAAATTTGCGGCGGCGCACCCCGACCGCAGCTTCGACGTCGGCATCGCCGAGCAACATGCGGTGACCTTTGCGGCGGGACTGGCGGCGCAGGGGATGCGGCCCTTCTGTGCGATCTATTCAACCTTCCTCCAGCGCGCTTATGATCAGGTCGTCCATGACGTCGCGATCCAGAACCTGCCGGTGCGCTTCGCGATCGACCGCGCCGGGCTGGTCGGCGCCGACGGCTCGACTCATGCCGGGTCGTTCGACGTGACGTATCTCGCGACGCTGCCGAACATGGTGGTGATGGCGGCGGCCGACGAGGCCGAGCTGGTCCATATGACCTATACGGCGGCCGAATATGATTTGGGGCCGATCGCCTTCCGCTATCCGCGCGGCAATGGCACCGGGGTGGCGCTGCCCGAGGTTCCGCAGAAGCTCGCGATCGGCAAGGGGCGCGTCGTGCGCAGCGGCAAGACCGTCGCGATCCTGTCGCTCGGGACGCGGCTGGCCGAGGCGCTGAAGGCCGCCGACACATTGGAGGCGAGGGGCCTGTCGACGAGCGTGATCGACTTGCGCTTCGCCAAGCCGCTCGATGAGGAGCTGATCCGCAAGACGCTCGCCAACCATGAGGTGTGCGTGACGATCGAGGAGAATAGCGTCGGCGGGCTGGGCGCGCATGTGCTGACCTTGGCGAGCGACGCGGGGCTGATCGACGCGGGGCTGAAATTGAGGACGATGCGCCTGCCCGACGCCTTCCAGGACCAGGATTCGCCCGACAGGCAATATGACGAAGCGGGGCTCAACGCGCCGCAGATCGTCGATTGCGTGCTGAAGGCGCTGCGCCACAACAGCGCGGGGGTCGAGGAGGCGGGGGCGCGCGCGTGACGCCGGCGATGCCAGAATATGAGATGCCGGTATGGATCGGCCTGATATTAATGGCCTATCTGCTCTTCGGCTTTTTTTTCGCGCTTATGATGAAATGGGAGAATCAAGTCCTAGCGATCGAGAAACGCTCGACTCGCGAAGATCGGATCCTGTGGTTCATTGCTTGGCCGTTCATGGCCATCCGGTGGATATGGCGCCGCTTTATCGATGTGTTTCGCGACTGATACCCGCTAGACCGCATGAACTTCTTCAGCCTCCTGCAATCGCTCGACGAGCTGCTGTACGAGGTGATGTCGTGGCTGGTCTTTTATCCGATGACGCTGTGGCGGGTATTGGTGCGGCCCTTGAAGATGATGGACTATTCGGACGTCGAGCAGGGCGATGCGAGCGACGAGCAATATACCGATACGCTGAGCCCGCCCTTGTTCCTGCTCTTGTCGCTGATCCTCGTCCATGGCGCCGAGATCGCGCTCGTCGGCAATGAGGCGGTGGTCGTGAGCAAGGTCGGGCTGTCGGCGCTGGTCAGCACCAGCACCGACCTGATCATGCTGCGCATCGTCCTGTACAGCCTGTTCCCGGTGATGATGGCGACGCGGATGGTTCGTGCGCGGCGGCAGCGCGTCGATCGCGACACGCTGCGCGCGCCCTTTTACAGCCAATGCTATGTCGCGGCGGTGCTGGCGATGCTGCTCGGCGGCGCGGTGATCCTCATCCAGCTCGGGCACGACTGGTCGGTGCTTGTCGGGACCAGCCTCGCGCTGTTCGGGTTCTTGTGGTTCGGCTTTTTGCAGACCGCCTGGTTCAACCAGCATCTGAAGTGCGGGCGCGTCAGGGCCTTTGGCCATGCGTCGCGCGCGATGGTCGAAAGCCTGGTGGTGATGACGCTGTTGTCGAGCCTGTTCCGCTAGGCCGGACGCCGGGCATGAAAAAGGGCGGCCGAAGCCGCCCGATTCCCTGTCCGGTTTTGATCGGGATCAGCCCGGGATCGCGGCCGATGCGTCCTGGCCGTCGCCTTCGGGGGCGAAGATGATGTCGCGGGTGACAAGGCCCTTGTCGACGACTTCGGTGTTCGGGCTGCCGACCTGGCTGCGGATGCCGGGGTCGGCGCGCGCGCCGTCGGCGCTGCCGATGATCGCGCTTTCGGTCGGGCTGCGCGGCGCGGCGCCGCCGAAGAGTGCGCGCAGCGTCTGTTCGGCGGTGGTTTCGCCGCCGGGGCGCGCGGCGCCCGGCGCCGGCGGGACGAGCGAATAGTCGGGCGGCACGATCAGCGGCGCCTGACGCGAGACGCGCATTTCGTCGGGGCGGTCGCGGCTGAACAGATTGTTCGATCCGCAAGCGGCGAGCGTCGATGCGGCCAGGGCGGTCGCGAGGATGGCGGTGGTCCGGTTCACTTGAAAATCACTCCTGTACGCCCCGTTTAATTCGCGGCGGGCTTGTCGTCCGCCTTCGGGGCCTTTTCGCCCAAGAGCAGCGCGCGCGCAACCAGCAAAAGCACCCCGATAGTGATGCACGCATCGGCGACGTTGAAGATGAGGAAAGGGCGGAAATCGCCGAAATGCAGGTCGGCGAAGTCGACGACATAGCCGAAACGGACGCGGTCGACGATATTGCCGAGCGCGCCGCCGAAGATCAAAGCGAGCGCGAAGACGTCGCCCTTGGCCTTTTCGCGGGTCATCCAGATCGCGACGGCGGTGGCGACGAGCGCGGTGACCGCGACGAGGATCCAGCGCATCGTCTCGCCCCCGTCGGCGAACAGCGACAGCGAGATGCCGGTATTTTCGGCCCAGGTCAGGCGAAAGATCGGCAAGATGTCGATCACCCGCTTCGCCTCGAGCGACAGCGGGGTGATGACGATCCATTTGGCGAGCTGGTCGAGAATGAACGCGAGCGCGGCGATGATCAGGCCGAACTTCAGGTGCGGCGAACGGGTGCTGGACATGGTTCAGCTCAATACCGTGTCGCAGCGATTGCACAAGGCGCCGTCCTCGACCACCTCGGGCAGGTGGCGCCAGCAGCGGCCGCATTTGTGGTTTTCGGTGCGGGTGACGGTCAATGCATCGCCGCCGCGCGCGACCGAGACGATGAACACTTCCTCGAGCGCCGCCGGATCCAGCGCCGGGTCGGGGATCGTGACTTCGGCCTCAAGGCTCGACCGGATCGTCTTTTCGCGGCGATAGGGCTCGATCGCCTCGGTCACCGCCTCGCGCTGGGTGCGGACGCCCGCCCATTTCGCCGCGAGCGCGGCGTCGTTCCATTCGGCATCGACGGCCGGCCATTCGAGCAGATGCACGCTGCCCGCATCGGGATAGCGCGTGCCCCACACTTCCTCAGCGGTGAACACCAGCACCGGCGCGGCGTAGCGCACCAAGGCGTGGAACAGCACATCGAGCACGCTGCGGTACGCGCGGCGCGTGTCGGTGCCGAGCGGCGCGGCGGGGCCGAGGTCGCAGTAGAGGACGTCCTTGCGGATATCGAAATAAAAGGCCGACAGGTCCTCGTTGCAGAAATCCGACAGCAGGCGCGTGTAGGCGTTGAAGTCGAAATCATCGACCGCCTGCGCCATCTTCGCGTCGAGGTCGGCGAGCAGCGAGAGCATATAGCGTTCGAGCTCGGGCATCGCCGCGACGTCGGTGATGCGCTCCTCCTCGGTGAAGCCTTCGAGCGCGCCGAGCAAATAGCGGAAGCTGTTGCGCAGCTTGCGATATTGGTCGGCGACCCCGGTCAGGATTTCCTTGCCGATGCGGTGGTCCTCGGTGAAATCGACCGACAGCGCCCATAGCCGCAGGATGTCGGCGCCATAGTCGCGCATCAGGTCGATCGGGCTGATCGTGTTGCCGACCGACTTCGACATTTTGAGGCCCTTGGCATCCATCGTGAAGCCGTGGGTCAGCACCGCCTTGTACGGCGCCTGTCCGCGCGTGCCGCAGCTTTCGAGCAGCGACGACTGGAACCAGCCGCGATGCTGGTCGCTGCCTTCGAGATAGAGGTCGGCGCTGTGGGTGCCGCCGTCGTGGCGGACGAGCGCGGGCCAGCGACCGCTTTCGAGGACAAAGGCGTGGGTGCAGCCCGAATCGAACCAGACGTCGAGGATGTCGACGATGCGTTCGTAATCGGCGGCGTTATAGCTATCGCCCAGATATTCCTGCGCGCGCGCATCGTTCCATGCGTCGACGCCGCCCGCCTTCACCGCCGCGACGATGCGGTCGTTGACGATCGGATCGTTCAGATAGTGGCCGGTCTTGCGGTCGACGAACAACGTGATCGGCACGCCCCACGCGCGCTGGCGGCTCAGCACCCAGTCGGGGCGGTCCTTGACCATGCTGCCGATGCGGTTGCGGCCCTTTTCGGGGACGAAGCGGGTGCGGTCGATCGCGTGCATCGCGGCCTGCCGCAAGGTCGGCGCGGCGCAGAGGTCCTCTTCATGCGGGTTGATCGCGCCGCCTTCGCTTTCCCAGCGCTGCTCGCGCGGCGCCTTGGGCTCGATATGCGTCATCACCCGGTCCATCGGCACGAACCATTGCGGGGTGCAGCGGTAGATGACCTTGGCTTTCGAGCGCCAGCTGTGCGGATAGCTGTGCTTATAGTCGGCCGAGGCAGCTAACAGCCCGCCGGCGTCGCGCAGGTCGCTGCAGATCGGGCCGTCGGGGGCGTTGAACTTGGGGTTGATCACCGATCCCTGCCCGCCGAGCCAGCCCCAATCCTCGCGATATTTGCCGTCGCCCTCGACCGCGAACACGGGGTCGAGCCCGTTCGCCTTGCACAGGTCGAAGTCGTCCTCGCCATGATCCGGCGACATATGGACGAGCCCGGTGCCGCTGTCGGTGGTGACAAAATCGCCCGCGAGGAAGGGGCGCGGGCGCGCGAAGAAGCCGCCGAGCGCGTGCATCGGGTGGCGGGCGATGGTGCCGGCGAGGTCTGCGCCTTTGATCTGAGAAACAACCTTTCCGCAGGACCAAGACTGAATAACGCTCGAAGAATTGATGGCCTTCGCTGCCTTTTGAAGTCGCTCTTCGAAAGACTCAATGAGGGCATTCGCGATCAGAAACCGTCGTCCGTCACCGATACCCACTGCTGCGTGAAGCTGATCGAGTTGCGTCTCGTCTAGCTCTGTGTGTTCGATGTTGAATTGAAAAAGACCATATTCCACCTCCGGCCCATAGGCCAAAGCTTGGTTAACGGGGATCGTCCAAGGCGTCGTCGTCCAGATCACCGCATAAGCGCCGACCAGTTCGGCGATCGGGCTCTCGACGATCTCGAACGCCACGTCGATCTGGGTCGAGACGATATCCTCATATTCGATCTCGGCCTCGGCGAGCGCGGTCTTTTCGACCGGCGACCACATCACCGGCTTGGCGCCGCGATAGAGCATGTCGTTGGCGGCGAATTTCAGCAGTTCGCGCACGATGGTGGCTTCGGCCTCATAGTCCATCGTCAAATAGGGATGGTCCCAGTCGCCGCCGATGCCGAGGCGCTTCAGCTGCTCGCGCTGGGTGTCGACCCAATGCTGCGCATAGGCGCGGCATTCGGCGCGAAATTCCTCGACCGGAACCTCGTCCTTGTTGAGCTTTTTCTTGCGATATTGCTCCTCGACCTTCCACTCGATCGGCAGGCCGTGGCAGTCCCAGCCGGGCACATAGGGCGCGTCCTTGCCCTTCAGCGTCTGGGTGCGGACGACCATGTCCTTGAGGATATGGTTGAGCGCATGGCCGATATGCATGTCGCCATTGGCATAGGGCGGGCCGTCGTGGAGGATGAACTGGTCGCGGCTGCGGCGCGCTTCGCGAATCTGCCCTTCCAGATTGCCTTCGAGCCATTTGGCGAGAATCAGCGGTTCCTTCTGCGGCAGGCCGGCCTTCATCGGAAAGTCGGTCTTGGGCAGGAAGACGGTGTCGCGATAGTCGCGGGCTTCGGCGGTGGGCGTGCTGTCGGTCATGGTGGCGGCGCTTAGCGCAGATTCGTGTGGGCGCAAAGCTTATGGGCGATGGCGAGGCCGCGGAAAAAGGTTCGCGCGGAGACGCGGAGACGCGGAGGGAAAAAGAAGAGCGGATTCGCGCAGAGGCGCAGGGATCGCATGAGAAGGAAAAATGGGCGGCGAAGCCGCCAGTCTCTTTTCTCCGCGTCTCCGCGTCTCCGCGTGAACCAAAATCTCTGCGGCCTCTGCGCCTCTGCACGCATTCCTTATTTCTGCCGCGGTTTCAGCGCGGGGCCGATGCTCGCGATATCCTCGACCCAGATATAGCCGTTGAAGCTCGCGGGGACCTGGGCGAGCTGGCGCGGGTCGCTGAGGCCTTCGTTCGACTTGCCCTTTTCATAGGGGCCGAAGACGATCACCTTAGCGCCGACCTTGTCCATCCGCTGGATCAGCCGGTCGGGCCAGCCCCAGAAGGCCCATTGATAATTGACCGGGATCGCGAGTGTACCGTTCCGGCAGCTGTCGGGGACGATGCCGGTCCAGCCATAGGCCACATAATCCTTGCTGCACGCCATCGCCTCGCGCTTGAGGTCGAACGACCAATTGGTCGGCAGCAGGTCGCGCATCCGCTTCACCGGCGCCTCGGCGCCGTAGAAGGCGTCGCCGATTGTCGCGCTGTCGCGGCCCGAGGCCTGCAGGATCGCGAACAGCTGGTCGGCCTCGCGCGCGTCCTTCGACTTGAAGTTGAACAGGATCGGGTGGACCGGCAGCGCCGCGATCCCCTGCTCGACGGTCGGCATCAGCCCGACGCCCTTGCCGCGCAGCGGGTACGTCTGGCCGCCGTCGGCGGTATAGCCATAGCCGATGTCGAGCGCCTGCAATTGCGCCAGCGTCAGGTCGCGCGTCTCGCCCTTGCCCTCGGTGCGGCAATCGACGGTCCAGTCGTGGAACAGCACCATCTTGCCGTCCTTGGTCGGCGCGACGTCAACCTCGACCATCGCGGCGCCATAGCCGACCGCGAGACGCATCGATTTGGGGGTATTCTCGAACACCGCGTGCGCCGGCGGATAGATATGCTGCGCGGTGCAGGTGTCGCGGCCGACAGCGGCGCGCTTGTCATAGAGGTGATAGAGGCCGCGATGCGCGATCAGCTTCGGCTTGCCGACGGGGGCGGGGGCGAGGAAGCTGGCGTTGCTGAGCGTCGCCCAAGCGACGAAGGCGGCGAAGAGCCACAGCGCGATTTTCGTGCCGCGCTTCATCGGCTTTTTGGGCGGGCCTTCGAGCGCGTCGGCCCAGTCGTCGGTCGTCGTCATAAGTCCCCCTCGTCGTCACCCCGGACTTGATCCGGGGTCCCGCTCAGCGACGTCGAAAAGCGGGACCCCGGATCAAGTCCGGGGTGACGCATTGAGCAGAAATCAGCACCTTATTGCGAGCGATTCGCAAAAGTTGCAACTTGCTACCCAATTTCTATATAGGCCGCGCCTTCGCTCCGCCACCCTGCCAGCCCGGCGATTCGGCGGTCAGCCACAAAAGACAAGAGGTGCTCCGATGCCCGACGTGATTTTCCCCGGCCCCGAAGGCCGTATCGAAGGCCGTTTCTCGCCCCCGCCGCGTCCGCGCGCGCCGGTCGCGCTGATCCTGCACCCGCATCCGCAGGGCGGCGGCACGATGAACGACCGCATCACCCAGGCGATGTACAAAAGCTTCGTCGCGCGCGGTTTCGCGGTGCTGCGCTTCAACTTCCGCGGCGTCGGCCGCAGCCAGGGCACGTTCGACAATGGCATCGGCGAACTCAGCGATGCGGCATCGGCGCTCGACTGGGTGCAGTCGATCCACCCCGAGGCGCAGACGACCTGGATCGCCGGCTTCAGCTTCGGCGCGTGGATCGGCATGCAGCTGTTGATGCGCCGCCCCGAGATCCGCGGCTTCCTGTCGGTCGCGCCGCCGGCGAACATGTACGACTTCAGCTTCCTTGCTCCCTGCCCTTCGTCGGGCATCATCGTCGCGGGCGGGCAGGACGAGATCGTGCCGCCGTCGGCGGTGCAGAAGCTGGTCGACAAGCTGCGCACGCAAAAGGGCATCACCATCCATCACGATGAGATCCCCCGCGCCAATCACTTCTTCGAGCATGAACTCGACCAGTTGATGAAGTCGCTCGATAACTATCTGGATATGCGGCTCGCTCCCGATTCGCCGATCCGCTGACGCGTCAGTCGAGCAGGCCCGCCTGCTCGATCATCGCGGCGGGCATATAGACGAACAGGATCAGCGCGAGTTCGCCGCAAATTACGGCGGCGACCGCGCGAATCCAGCCGCCGCGCCCCTCGCCCGCGTAAAACTGCCGCACCGCGAAGATGGTGAAGCCGAGGCCGAGCGTCAGGCGCGCCAGATTGCGGCCAATGCTGCGGTCGGCGAGGAATATTTGCATTACAAGGTCGGCGAACAGCGCGAGCAGGGTCGCCTGCGCCAGCACATAGAGCCGCATGACCATCGTGCCGAACAGTCCGGCGGACGCGCCGCGATAGAAGATGAAGTGCAGCACGAGCGCCGAAATCGCCGCCGAGAGCAGCGGGATGATCAGCGGCTCGTTCTGCAGCATCTCGATTACCGAGAGATCGGTCTTCGTACTGCCAGGCAGGAAGCGCGCGCGGAGCGCATAGTTCAGCGCCAGGGCGACCGCGATATAGGGCACCGCCTTGACGAGGATGTCGCGGTCGCGCTCGATATAACGGCGGATCAATACGCCGGGCCGGATGAACAGGCCGAGCAGCGTTTGCAGGACGCCCTTTTCCCACCAGTTCCCGACCAGCTCGTCCACCACGGCGCGACGGTCGATCGGCTCGGGCCGCAAATCCTTGCCGCAGTCGGGACAGAAACGCCCAACCTGCCGGTGGGCGCATGCGTCGCTCATTCGGCGCGATCGCCTTTCACCGCGGTTTCCGGCCCCGGCACCAGCCAGATGGCGACATTGGTGAACATCACCAGCGCCGCGACGATCATCAACAGCGCGCGGCGGCGGTCGCCCCCACGAAAAACGAAGATAGCGCCGCCGATCAGGATGAGGCCTGTCAGCATCAGCACGGACATCATGGTTTCGAGCATAGGGCGGCTTTATCGTCGGCGTCACAAATTTGCCACCTCGCTTATGGCCAATCCGCGCGCCTTCGCCTAAAGGCCGCTCATCGATTCCCTCCAGCCTCGCGGGAGCCGCATCATGCGCATCGCCATTGCCTCCGATCATGCCGCCTATGAGCTGAAAGCCCAGCTTGCGGACTGGCTGCGCGCGGCCGGACACGCCGTCGAAGACCTTGGCACCAACGGTCCCGACAGCGTCGATTATCCCGATTACGGCTATGCGCTCGCCGAGGCGGTCGCGAGCGGCCGCGCCGAAAAGGGCGTCGCGCTCTGCGGTTCGGGCATCGGCATCTCGATCTCGGTCAACCGCAACCCGGCGTGCCGCTGCGCGCTGGTCAGCGAGCCGCTGTCGGCCAGCCTGTCGCGCCAGCATAATGACGCCAATGTCATCGCGATGGGCGCGCGGCTGACCGGCATCGACATGGCCAAGGCGTGCCTCGACGCCTTCCTCACCACCGATTTCGCCGGCGACCGGCACGCGCGCCGCGTCGACAAGCTTTCCCAGCCTCCTTTCAATTTGGCCCAATTGGAGACCAGCCGATGACCACAGAAACGCTCGACAAGCCCATCAAATCGGCCGGTTATTTCACCGACGGCGTCGGCACCACCGATCCCGCGGTCGCGGCGGCGATGAAGCATGAGATGGAGCGCGAACAATATCAGATCGAGCTGATCGCGTCGGAGAATATCGTCTCGAAAGCGGTGCTCGAAGCGCAGGGTTCGGTCTTCACCAACAAATATGCCGAAGGTTATCCGGGCCGCCGCTATTATCAGGGCTGCGCGCCGTCGGACGAGGTCGAGACGCTCGCGATCGACCGCGCCAAGAAGCTGTTCGACTGCAATTTCGCCAATGTCCAGCCGCACTCGGGCGCGCAGGCGAACGGCGCGGTGATGCTGGCGCTGACCAAGCCCGGCGCGACGATCCTCGGCATGAGCCTCGACGCCGGCGGTCACCTGACCCACGGCGCGCCGCCCGCGATGTCGGGCAAATGGTTCAACGCGGTGCAGTACGGCGTGCGCCCCGACGATCATCTCGTCGATTTCGACCAGGTCGAGGCGCTGGCCAGGGAACATCGCCCCGCGCTCATCATCGCGGGCGGTTCGGCTTATCCGCGCACGCTCGACTTCGCGCGCTTCCGCGCCATCGCCGATGACGTCGGCGCACTGCTGATGGTCGACATGGCGCATTTCGCGGGCCTCGTCGCCGGCGGCGCGCATCCCTCGCCGATGGAGCATGCGCATGTCGTCACCACGACGACGCACAAGACGCTGCGCGGCCCGCGCGGCGGCATGATCCTGACCAATGACGAGGCGATCGCCAAGCGCATCAATTCGGCGGTCTTCCCCGGGCTGCAGGGCGGCCCGCTGATGCATGTCATCGCCGCAAAAGCCGTGGCCTTCGGCGAAGCGCTGCGCCCCGAGTTCAAGGATTATGCCAAGGCGACGATCGCCAACGCGCAGGCGCTCGCCAACCGGCTGAAGGCGCGCGGCGCCGATGTCGTCGCGGGCGGCACCGACACGCATCTCGCGCTCATCGACCTCCGCCCGCTCGGCATCACCGGCCGCGACGCCGATGAAGCGCTCGAACGCTCGGCGATCACCTGCAACAAGAATGGCGTGCCCTTCGACCCGCTGCCCCCGGTCAAGACCAGCGGCATCCGCGTCGGCTCGCCCGCCGGCACGACGCGCGGTTTCGGCATCGCCGAGTTCGAGGACATTGGCGACATGGTCGCCGACGTGCTCGAAGCTTTGCGCGACAAGGGCGAGCATGGCGACGCCGATGTCGAGGCCGACGTCCGCAAGCGCGTCCGCGCGCTGTGCGAACGCTTCCCGATCTATCAGGGCTGATCCGATGGCGCGCCAGCACCCCGAAGAACCGACGCTTGCCGAGCTGACGATCGAAGAGATCAAGGCGATGGGCAAGCAGGGCATGGCGCATCCGTCGACCAAGCCGGTGCTGATCGGCGGCGGCATCGGCGCGGCGGCCGGGCTGCTACTCGACGCGATCAGCTGGCCGGTCGGCCTGTTCATCGGCGCGGCGATCGCGCTGCTCATGCGGGTGCGTCGCTGACCGATGCGTTGTCCCTATTGCGGCCATGAAGACAGTCAGGTGAAGGACAGCCGTCCGACCGAGGACGGCGCGGCGATCCGGCGGCGCCGCCAGTGCGAGGACTGCGGCGCGCGCTTCACCACCTTCGAGCGGATTCAGCTGCGCGAAGTCGCGGTGCTCAAGGCCGACGGCGGCCGAGAACCCTTCGACCGCGAGAAATTGATGCGCAGCGTCCAGATCGCGTGCCGCAAGCGCCCGATCGACGCCGCGCGCATCGAGCGGCTGGTGTCGGGCATCCAGCGCCAGCTCGAAACCTCGGGCGACAATGAGGTCAAGGCCTCGCAGATCGGCGGCATGGTGATGGAAGCGCTCAAGGGCTTCGACAGCGTCGCCTATATCCGCTTCGCCAGCGTCTATCGCGAATTCACCGAGGCCAAGGACTTCGAGGAATTCGCCTCGACGATCAACGAGGCGGCGCACAAGGGGTGAGCACCGAAAACGCCCCCGGAGCCCCGCCGCCCGCCGCCCCGCCCCCCGTCATCGTCCTCGTCCGCCCGCAACTCGGCGAGAATATCGGCAAGGCGGCGCGCGCGATGCTCAACTTCGGGCTGACCGAACTGCGGCTGGTGACGCCGCGCGACGGCTGGCCGAACCCCGACGCGGGTCCGGCCGCCTCGGGCGCCGATATCGTGCTGGCGCAGGCGCGGGTTTTCGACAGCCTCGCCGCCGCGACGGCCGATTGCACCCACATCTATGCGACCACCGTCCGCAAGCGCGGCGTGTCCAAGCCGGTGCTCACGCCGGAGGATGCGGCGCGTCAGGTTCGCGCGACCGCCGGGCGGTCGGCCTATGTCTTCGGCGCCGAACGCTCGGGGCTTGAAACCGACGATGTCGCGCTCGCGCACAGCATCGTCACGGTGCCGATCAATCCCGAATTCGGATCGCTGAACCTCGCGCAGGCGGTGATCCTGCTCGCTTATGAATGGTCGAAGGGAGAGGCGCTGGCGAGCCCGCCCGAAGCGCCGCTCGACCCCGTCGCGCCGCACGCCGAATATGAAGAATTGATCCAGCATTTCGTCCGCGACCTCGACGCCGCCGGCTATTTCTTTCCGGTCGACCGCAAGGCGTCGACGTTGCGCGCGCTGCGAACGATGCTGACCAAGACCGGATGGTCGTATAATGATATCAGGATGATGCATGGAATCGTAACGATACTTGGCAGGACGCCCCGATCGCGATAATGCGCGGCCATCCTCCCTGGAGTTCGATATTCATGCTTTCCCTTATTCTCTCCCTGGCGCTCGCCGCCACCGCCGCCGACAGCGCGACGAATCAGCCTGCGACGGAAACCACCGCGACCGCCGAAAAGGCCAAGCCGAAGCTGATCTGCCGCCGTATTGCCGACACCGGCAGCCGCCTGCCGCAGCGCGAGTGCCGCACGCAGGCCGATTGGGATCGTCAGGCCGATTCGATGAGCAAGAAACTGAGCGGCAGCGACAAGAACTGACGCCGCCGGACGCCGTCGGCGGACCCGGTTTCCGGCGCGTCCGTCGATCCGTGAGATAGGGGGAGAATGATGCGACGCACCATTTTTCCTTGGCGAAATCGGCATATCGCCATAGACGGCGGCATTCTCCTGGAGATTTGACCCTATGTTGACGTTATTGCTTTCGCTTGCGCTGTCGTCCGCCTCGATGGACGCCGCAGCGGCCGAACCGATCGGCAGCCAGCAGGCTCAGCCGGCGAAACCCGCCAAGCCCAAGAAGGTTTGTCAGAAGATCGAGATGACCGGCAGCACCGTGCCCAAGCGCGTTTGCCGCACCGTCGAGGTGCCGAAGGTCGAAACCGATGCGGCCAATACCGCCTCGGGCAAGCCCGCCGGCAACAGCACCAACTGAAGCCGACGCGTCAGGCCGGGTCCGCGCGGATCCGGTCCCAGCGCGTCATTTCATACGCGATCGACTGTTCGACCAGTTCGTTCCACACCGCACGCAGCCGCGCGGGTTCCAGCCCGGCGGCTTCGGCTTCGCGCGCCACATTGTCGAGCACCTGCGCCTTGCGCGCCTCGTCCCGGACGATATTGCGGTCCGCCTTGATGCGCGCGGCGGCGTCCATATAGCCGAACCGGCGGACAAGCAGCGCGACGAGTTCGCGGTCGACCTGATCGACCCCGGCACGGACGTCGATCATCGTTTCGCAGGTTTCGGGGGATTTGGCAGCGGTCATGCGCGCGGCTTTAGCGGCTTTTTCTCGGCTGTCGACCCATCGTCCCGCCAGCGCCGCAACGCTTGACTTTGCCCCTCCCCCCGTCTAACCGCGCGCCTTCGCAATGGACCCCGCACCCCGGTGAAGCGGCGGTCGCATATGGCTCTGCCCATATGGTGCGACCCGGGAACCGCCGAAATCCTTCGGCACACAGCAAGTTGGAGACGACAAATGTCGAAGCGCCAGAGCGCCAAGTATAAACTCGACCGCCGGATGGGTGAAAACATCTGGGGTCGCCCGAAGAGCCCGGTCAACCGCCGCGAATATGGCCCCGGCCAGCACGGCCAGCGCCGCAAGGGCAAGGTGTCCGACTTCGGCATCCAGCTCCGCGCGAAGCAGAAGCTGAAGGGCTATTACGGCGACATCACCGAGAAGCAGTTCAAGAAGAACTATTTCGAAGCCAGCCGCATGAAGGGCGACACCGGCCAGAACCTGATCGGCCTGCTCGAGCGCCGCCTCGACGCGGTCGTCTATCGCGCCAAGTTCACCCCGACGATCTTCTCGGCCCGCCAGCTCGTCAGCCATGGCCACGTCTATGTGAACGGCGTGAAGTGCAACATCGCCAGCCGCCTCGTGAAGCCGGGTGACGAAGTCACCCTCGGCAAGAAGGCGCAGGAAATGGCGCTGGTCGCCGAAGCGCAGAGCCTGCCCGAGCGCGACCTGCCCGAATATCTCGCCATCGACGGCACCAAGGCGACCTATGTCCGCGTACCCACGCTGGACGAAGTCCCCTATCCGGTGAAGATGGAACCCAATCTGGTCGTCGAATTCTATTCGCGCTGATCCAGCGGTTCATCGCACAGAACAATGGGGCGGTCCGGCAACGGGCCGCCCCTTTTTCGTTGGCTGCGAATGGAGCAGATTGCCGCTGGCCTAGCGTGAAGGGCTGTCCGAAATTAGCCAAGGCAACCGGGCACGCTGCGGCCGGATAACTTAAGCCGGTTCCGGCCCGAGCGTTTCAATGATCCGGCAATCGTCGATCGTGCCTTGCTGGCAGGTCGTCAGCATCCGGCTAAGCTCGGTGCGCATCTTGCCCAGATCTGCGATCTTGGCATCGATCTCCTCAAGGTGCCGCGTAGCGATCTCGTCAACCGCGTCGCAAGGCCGGCCCCGATCGTCCGCGAGCGCGAGCAGCTCGCGCACATCGTCGAGGGGAAAACCGAGATCGCGGGCGCGCCGGATGAACGACAGGCGTTGGCGGTGCTCGCCGCCATAGCTTCGATAGTTCGCCGGCGTCCGGGCCGGGGGCGGGAGGAGGCCCTCCTTTTCGTAGAAGCGGATCGTCTCCGTTCTCGTTCCCGCCAGACGAGCCAATTCGCCGATATGCATGATGCCAACCTTATAGTTTCTACAAGGCCGGCGTAGGCGCTCGTGCGCGAAGGTTCAATGTCCGCCGAATTTGAAGCGGATGCCGCCATTGACGACGAAGCCGTCCGTCGGCGCCCATGCGTCGACCGTCCAGCTGCCGTCGGGCGCGCGTTGCGGCAGCAGGAGCGAATCATATTTGGTCTGCCGGATGTCGAGGATGTTTTCGGCATTCACGAACAGGCTGACCTTGCCGAACGTGATTTCGCCGAGCGCGCCGAGTTCGAAATAGGGACGGCTGCGCGTGCGATAGGGATTGTCGTCGAGCTGCTGGCGGCCGGTATAATAGGCTTCGATCCCGATGCGCCCCTTGCCATGTTCCTCCCACATGCCGACGAGCCCGGCGGTGTGACGCGGCGTGCGCGGCGTCGTGCGGCGGCCGGTGCCCGACGGGTCGGATTCGCTGGCATCGACAAAGACATAGCTGCCGGTGACCGAGAAGCCCTGCCAGCGGTAGCGCAGCATCAGTTCGCCGCCGCGCGCGCGCGCGGTTCCGATGGCGTTGACGAGGCGAACCGTGTCCGTATCGACATTCTGTAGCTGGACCGCATTGTCGATGTCCGAGGCGAAAAGCGTGAAGCTCGCTTCGATCGGTCCCTTGGCATAGCCGAAGTCGAGCGAGGCGGTTTTTGCCGTTTCGGCCTTGAGCGGGCCGAGCGGTTCGAGGCGCGACAGGCCCGCTGCCTCGATCTCGTCGACGAAGGGGGTGGGCGCATAGAAGCCCTTGCCGAGCGAGGCGCGGATCGTCCACTGGCCGGGACGATAAAGCGCCGACAGACGCGGACTGAACCGCGTGCCATAGTCGCTGTGAAAATCGACGCGCGCGCTGCCCGCGATCAGCAACTCGTCGGTCAGTTCCTGTTCGACCTGTCCGAACAGGCCGGGGACGGTGTAGCTGTAGTCGAAGCCCGGGAAGGCGCGCGAGCGATAGAGGTCGGCCTGGAAGGCAGCCCCCGCGAGCCAGTTCGTCGGCCCGCTTGTCCCCGCGAGCGAGGTTTCGGCGAAGAATGTGTGCTGCTTGTCGGTTTCGGCGCTGGTGCCGAACAACTGGCGGTGGCGCTGCGTCATCGCCGACGCGCGGACGCCGATCTTGCCGAGATTCTCGACTGGAAATTCGGTGACGAGCCCGGCGTCGAGACGGCGACTGTCCTGCGTCAGCGGAAAAGGCTGGCCGTCGGGCGCGGTGCGGCCGGCGAGCGTGCCGCCGGTGCGACCTTCGTGCGTCGCGCCGACGGTGACGAGCGCGGTCGCGCCATCGTCGCCTTCCCAGAAGAGACGCGGGCGGACCGTCCAGCGGTCGAAGCCCGGCATGTCGATCCAGCCGTCATCGTCGAGATCCTTGCGCGTCTGGCGATGATATCCGCCGGTGAGCGAATAGCTCCAGTTGGCGCCCAGCGGTCCCGATGTGTAGCCGGTGACGTCCTGCCCGTCGCGGGTCGTTGCGTTGAGCAGCAATTCGGCTTCCGCGTCTGCCGTTGGGCGGCGCGAGACGAGGTTGATGAAGCCGCCGAGCGCCGAGGGGCCGTAAAGTGCGGATGCCGAGCCCTTGATCACCTCGACCTGTCCGAGGTCGGTTGGGGGAATCTGCAACAAGCCGATCGAGGATGGCTGACCACCGTAGAGCGGCAGGCCATCGGAGAGCAACTGCGTGTAGCGTCCCGACATGCCCTGCATGCGGATATTCGACGATCCGAGCGCGGGCGAGGTGACCTGCACACGTACGCCCGGCGTTTCGGCGACGAGCATCGAGACATTGCCCGGCGTCATCAGCAATTTTTCTTCGATTTCCTCGCGGCCGATCACTTCGACGCGGATCACCTCGTCCTGCACGCGGCGGCCCGAGCGCGTCGCCTGCACGACGATATCCTCTTCGCCTTCCTCCACCTCTTCGTGCTGCTCCTGCGCATGAGCAATGGGCGTCCAGAGCAACGGGCTCGGCGTCATCGCGGTCGCTGCGACGAGCAGGATGTTGGAGGATTTCAAGTCGGTAACTCCGGTTGGATATTATCCGGCCGCGCATCACGCGGCCAACCGGTGGCGCCATAAAGGTTGAAGTGGCTACAAGGTCAAGCGCCGTTTGAACTTCGTCATGCTCTCGCTGAAAGGCCGCTTGCAATCCGGAAGCCAGCCGACAGAAAACCATCAAAGTCAGCGCTGTATACGAGTCCTGGCCCCACCCTCGCATCCCCCTGCCCCGGCTGGCCCAAGCCGGGGCATCACCATTCGCTTTTCCCCGATATCCTGTTTCTCCCCGACCACCTGTCCGGACGCAGTGGTTTGGCCAGGCTTATGCCAATATTAGATCCCTATGGCGGCCGTCGCGCTTGATCCTTGTGCGCCGCTACCCGCTTGGATCAGCGCGACAGGAAGGTCGTGATGCGCCCCAGCATCGCGGTCCGCGCGTCGCCGTCGGTAAGGCTGTGCGCCAGCCCGGGATATTCGACCAGCTCGACGCTCTTGCCCGATGCGGTCAGCGCCCGCTTCATCATCCGCGCCTGTTCGATATCGACATTCTGGTCGAGCGTGCCGTGGAACATCAGCACCGGAACCGCGATTTTTGCGGCATTCTGCGCCGGCGACCCTTCGCGGACGTGCGGACCCGAGCCGATGAAATCGCGGGTGATCGAACCCGACGTATATTTGTCGGCTTCCAGTTTCAGCTCGGCGAGGTCGGTCACCGGCGCGATCGCGACGATCGAACGGAACAGGTCGGGCGCCACCACCCCCGATTGCAGCGCCGCATAACCGCCATAGGACCAGCCGACGATCGACAGCTTCGCCGGGTCGGCGCCTTCCTTGACCAGCCAGCGCCCGGCGTCGCTCACATCGCCGATCGCGGTCCGCCACGACTGGAAGCCGTTGTTCTGATACCATTGGTCGCCATAGCCCGACGAGCCGCGATAATTGGGCTGGACCACCGCGAAACCGCGCGCCGCGAAATATTGCGACAGCCAGTCGAAACCCCATTCGTCGCGCGACGACGGCCCGCCGTGCGGCATGACGATCGCAGGCAGACCCTTTGCGTCGGTGCGCCCCGGCGGCAGCGTCAGATAGCCCGGGATCATCGTGCCGTCGGCGGCCGGATACTGGATCGCCTTGACCGGCGAGAGCGTCTGGTCGGCGAGCATCGGGCGCTCCTCGAGCAGCGGGCGAAGCTGCTTCGCGGCGGGGGTGTAGCGATAATAACGGCCGGCATCGACGTCCGACCCCGCCCAGACCAGCCACTGGCTCTCGTCCGCCGAGGCATCGAGGAAATAGACCTCGCGGCCGCCGAGCGCCTTGGACAGCGCCCCCGCCATCGCCGCCACCTTGGTGTCGGTGGTCACCATCTTGCGGCGATCGGTCGCATATGTCGCCCCGACCACGCGGCGCTCGCGCCCGACGCGGACCAGCCCGTCGACATCGACCTCGGGGTGCCGGAACAAGATATCGCCGCGCCCGGTCCCGTCGAGCCGGACCGAACTGACCGCCAGGCGGCCGTCGACCTTGGCGAAACCGATGGCGCGATCGGTCGCGGCGTCGACGGTGACGGGGTCGAACCCCTCGTTGGTCAGGACATTGACGGCGGACAGCGTTTGCCAGTCGCCGCCCTGGCCCGATTTGAAGAAATAGCGGATCAGGCCGCTGTCATAGCCGGTCTGCCCCTTTTGTCCCTGCGTCCCCATGATGCGGACCTTGCCCTTGCCGTCGGTGATATATTCGACGGCGTCGCGGCGCGGCTTTTCGACGACCTTGATCGCGCCGCTGGTCGCATCCATCAGATCGACCCCCATGCCCTCGTCATCCTTGACGATCAGCGACGCCGACTCGCGGTTGGCCTCGCGGACATGGCTGCGCATCACCAGCACGCTGCCGACGGGGCCCGGCTGCCAGTCGATGACGCTGCCGCCGCGCAGGTCGAGGCCCAGCGCGTTGGCGCCGCGCCGCGTGCTCAGCGTCCGGACGTCGCCGCCCGCCGAATCGACGCTGACCAACGTCGTGAAGCCATAGATGTCCGCGCCATATTTCTGGCGGCCGCCGACCTGGCAGATGAGCCGCGCGTCGGTCGCCCAGCGGCACCAGGACAGCATTTCGGGATCGCCGCTGGCGCGCAAGATGCGGCGCGGTGTCGCGCCGTCGGCGATATCGACGACATACAGATCGTTCGCCTGCCCCTTGTTCGGCGCGATGAACGCCAATTTGGCGCCATCGGGCGACAGGCTGACCTGGGTGACGCCGGCCAGCGTGCCAAAGCGGCGCGCCACCTCGTCCTCCTGCGCCCAGACCGGCGCCGAACCCATCGCCAATCCGAACCCGAGCAAACCCAGCCAGCGACCCCGCATTCGATATCTCCCTGTTTTTTGGTCCCGTTTTCCTTTGCTAGAGGGCCGACCGGCAATTTCCAAGGACGAAAGGTTGCAGCGCGGCAGCGATGCTTGCACCCGCCGCATCGGGCTGGCACAAGCCCGGTCGTCGCAAACGAAACTTTTCCAAGGACATTTCCATGCTGCGTTCCCCCCGAACCACTGTGGCCCTCGCGGCCCTTCTGTCGCTTGCCGCGTGCGGCGGCGCCGACAAGGCAGCCACCGATGCCGCCGCCACCGCCATTCCCGACGTCCAGATCCCCGAACTGTCGCTGAAGACCCTGCAGGAGGTGACCAAGGAATTGTCGTCCGACGCCTATGAAGGGCGCGCGCCGGGAACGCCGGGCGAGGAAAAGACCGTCGCCTATATCATCAAGAAGTATCAGGAAGCGGGGCTAAAGCCCGGCAACAACGGCCAATGGACACAGGATGTGCCGCTGGTCGAGATCACCGCGCAGAACGCGACGCCGCTGACCTTCACCGGCGGCAAGGCCCCGGTGACCGCGCAATATGCCAAGGATTATGTCGCCTTCAGCTATCGGGTGCAGCCCAAGACGGTGGTCAAGGACAGCGATGTCGTCTTTGTCGGCTATGGCATCAACGCCCCCGAAAAGGGCTGGAACGACTATGCCGGGCTCGATGTGAAGGGCAAGACCGTCGTCGTCCTCGTCAACGATCCCGACTGGCAGACCAAGGAGGCCAAGGGCGAATTCAACGGCCGCGCGATGACCTATTATGGCCGCTGGTCGTATAAATATGAGGAAGCGGCGCGCCAGGGCGCCGCAGCGGTGCTGATCGTCCACGACACCGAACCCGCCGCCTATGGCTGGAACGTCGTCGAAAGCAGCAACACCGGCACCCAATATCTCGCCGAAAGCAAGGACGGCGGCGCCAGCCAGACCGTCGCCAACGGCTGGATCCA
Source organism: Sphingopyxis sp. (assembly GCF_050725615.1). GTDB lineage: Bacteria > Pseudomonadota > Alphaproteobacteria > Sphingomonadales > Sphingomonadaceae > Sphingopyxis. Next base: position 68,793 of record NZ_JBOHHU010000003.1, on the reverse strand, counting down.
ACTCGCCAAGGCCAAGGAACTCTTCGCGAGCGCCGGACAGGATTTCGACAAGCTGCGCGACGCGGCGAAGGTCAAGGGCTTCAAGTCCGTCGCGCTGGCCGGCGTGAAGGCGAATTTCTCCTTCGACAACCAGATCGCCAAAAAGATGTCGCGCAACGTCATCGGCGTGCTGCCGGGCGCCAAGCGTCCCGACGAATATGTGCTCTACACCGGCCATTGGGATCACCTCGGCCGCTGCACCCCGGTCGCGGGCGACGACATCTGCAACGGCGCGGTCGACAATGCGAGCGGTATCGCGGGCCTCGTGACGCTGGCGCAGGCGTTCAAGACCGCCGGCGCGCCCGACCGGAGCATCGTGTTCCTCGCGGTCACGGCCGAGGAATCGGGCCTGCTCGGATCGAAATATTATGCCGAAAACCCGATCTTCCCGCTCGCCCAGACCGTCGGCGGCGTGAATATGGACGCACTCAATGCGGTCGGCCCGACCAAGGACATCGTCGTCGTCGGTGGCGGCAAGTCCGAACTCGACGCCTATGTCGAAAAGCTCGCCAAGATGAGCAATCGCGTGATCAAGGCCGAACCGACCCCCGAAAAGGGTTTCTATTACCGGTCGGACCATTTCAGCTTCGCCAAGCTCGGCGTCCCGATGTTCAACTTCGGCAGCGGCGACGACCTGGTCGTCGGCGGCGTCGAGGCGGGCAAGAAGGCCTCCGAAAACTATGAAAAGAACCGCTATCACGCGCCGGGCGACGAATATGAGGCGATCACCAACTGGGACGGCATGATGTCGGACCTGCGCCTCTATTATGCCGCCGGACGGATGCTGGCGATGACCGATGCCTGGCCGAACTGGGTCAAGGGAGACGAATTCCGCGCCGCCCGCGACAAGTCGCGCGCCGGGAAATAAGCGGGTGCAAGGGAATGGATCGCGTCTCGTCCGGTTGACGGCGGACGCGGTCTTTCCCGGCATCGGGCTGGCGATCGCGAGCGTGGTGCTGCTCTACGGCACAGCCCTCATCGCTCCGCTGCTGATACCCGACGCGGTGTGGCGGCAGGTTCCGCTGCTGCTGATCACCGGTTTTCTGACCGCCGCCCTGCCGCTGCTCGCGCACGGCCTGTTCATCGTGCTACTGGCACGCCACCTGCTCCGCGAGCCGCCGCGCCTCGGCTGGCGGCAGTGGGGCGCCGCGCTCGCGCTGACCGCGATCATGGTCGCGGGCCTGTGGCTCGACGGGTTGGGCAATAATGCGATGTGCGGCGACGGGAAGATGTACGCGCCGAGCACGTTGCCGCAACTGCCATGGGCGTGGATCGGCTGGGCCCTGCTCGTCGTCACCGCGCTCCCCTCGCGCCTCCTCGGCTATCCTGCCGGTCGCCTGCTGCACTGGAGCGACCGTGTCATCCTCGCGGCGCCGTTCGCGGTCGCGGTGTTCGTCACCGGACTGCCCTTCCAGCGCGCCATCGACGATTGCGAGATCGTCGAAGGTTGGGGATTGTTCGAAGGCGGGCTGTTCCTTATTCCGCTGCTCGCGCTCTTCCTGTTCACCCTGTCCTTTTCGATCGCCGTGCTCAGCGCGGCGTTCGTCCGGCCCGAAGCTTCCGAGACTGTCGCATGACAATGAAAATGCCCGCCGAATGGGCGCCACACGATGCCGTCTGGATCGGCTTTCCGCACATGGCGGAGGAATGGTCGGGCCAGATCGACGCGGCGCGGCGCGACGTCGCCGCCTTCGCCAACGCCGTCCATGACGGCGGGCGCGGCGAGGAGGTGCGGCTGGTCGTCAACGACGAGGATCAGGCGGCGATCGCGGCAAAGCTGGTCGATCCCGGCGTGCGCCTGCTTGTTCAGCCGCTCGGCGACATCTGGCTGCGCGACACCGGGCCGATCATCGCGGGCAGCGGCGCGGCGCGGCGCGCGCGCAATTTTCGCTTCAACTGGTGGGGCGAGAAATTCATCATGCCCGGCGATCAGGAAGTCGGCGGCGCGCTCGCCGCGACGACGGGCTTTCCGGTCGACGAGCAGGACTGGGTGCTGGAGGGTGGCGGCATCGACGTCGATGGCAGCGGACTGTGCGTGACGACCGAGGAATGCCTGCTCAACCTCAACCGCAATCCGTCGCTGACGCGCGAGGATATCGCGGTCCGACTACACCAGTCGCTGGGCATCAAGCGGCTGTTGTGGCTCGGCGACGGGCTGATCGGCGATCATACCGACGGCCATGTCGACAATCTGGCGCGCTTCGTCGGCGAAGGGCGGCTAGCCCTGCCTGTCGCCGCAGGGATCGGCGACCCCAACGGCGCGATCTATGCCGACGCTCGGGCGCGGGCCGAAGCGTTCGGCGGCATCGAGATCGTTGACCTCCCCTCGCCCGGTCGGGTCGAAATCGACGGCGAGATCGCAGCGGCGAGCTATATGAACTTCTATATCGGCAATAGCACGGTCGTCGTCCCGACCTATGGCGTCGCCAATGACGCGGCGGCGGTTGAAGCGCTCGCGGCGCTGTTCCCCGGTCGCCGCGCGGTCGGCGTGCCCGCGCTCGGCATTATCGCGGGTGGAGGCAGCTTCCACTGCTCGAGCCAGCAGCTTCCGGCCTAGCATCGCGCGCGAAGCCGCTTATATTCGGCTCGATTTGAGCTCCATCACGGAACCCCGAATGACCCGCACCCTTACCGTCGCCGCGCTCCAGCTTGCCCTGCCCGGCCCCGTCGAGCCCAATATCGACGCCGTTTCGGCGCTCGTCGAGGAAGCGGCGGCGAAGGGCGCGCAGGTCATCCTGCCCCCCGAATTGTTCGAGGGCCCCTATTTCTGCCAGGTCGAAGATGAGGCACTCTTCGCCAGTGCACGTCCGACCACCGAGCACCCGAGCGTCGTCGCGATGCAGGCGCTCGCGGCGAAGCTGAAGGTCGCGATCCCGACGAGCTTTTTCGAACGCGACGGGCATCATTATTACAACACGCTGGCGATGATCGGTCCCGATGGCGACATCATAGGGACATACCGCAAATCGCACATCCCCGATGGCCCGGGTTATGAAGAGAAATATTATTTCCGGCCTGGCAACACGGGGTTCAAGGTCTGGGACCTGTTCGGCGCGCGCATCGGCGTCGGGGTTTGCTGGGACCAATGGTATCCCGAATGCGCGCGCGCGATGGCGTTGATGGGCGCCGAAGTACTCTTCTATCCGACGGCGATCGGCAACGAACCCTATGACGCGGACCTCGACACCAGCCGCATGTGGCGCCGCGCGATGCAGGGCCATGCGGTGTCGAACTGCATGCCGGTGATCGCGGCGAACCGCATCGGGACCGAGGGCGCGGCGAATTTCTATGGCCATAGCTTCATCAGCGACGAATGGGGCGATCTGACGCAGGATTATGGCGCGAGCGAAAGCGGCGTGCTCGTCGAGACGATCGACCTCGACCGGGCTGCGAAGCATCGCGCGGGGATGGGTTTCTTCCGCGATCGTCGCCCACAGTTGTACGGACGATTGATCGAAGATATCTGAACAATAAGCTACAGGATACTGAAACTATGGAAATTCCAGACGACATCTTCACCGAGCCCGAGGATGTCGATCCCGAGACCCTCGCCAATCTCGGTCCGCTGCGCCGACTCGCCGGGATTTGGGAGGGCCAGCGGGGGGTCGATATCAACCCCAAGGCCGATGGCCCCGAGACGCGCCAATATTATGAGCGGATCGAAATGCAGCCGATCGACCCGCAGGCGAACGGGCCGCAGCTTTTCTATGGCCTGCGCTATCACCTCCACGTCAACACGCGCGAGGAGGACATCACCTTCCACGACCAGGTCGGCTATTGGCTCTATGAACCCGCGACGGGCCTGATCCTGCAGACGCTCACGATTCCGCGCGGTCAGACCGCCATCGCGGCAGGGCACGCAGCCCCCGACGCGACCAAGCTGGTCCTCAAGGCGACGCGCGGCCAAACCGAATATGGTATCTGCTCGACGACCTTCCTCGACTTGGCCTTTACCACCGAATCTTACGAGATTTCGGTTAAGTTCCAAGAGGATGGGACATGGAGCTATGTCGTCGACACGACGTTGTTGGTGAAAGGCCGCGACGAACCTTTCCTGCACCGCGACCGCAACACGCTCAAGAAAATCGGCGAACCCGACCTCAACCCCTGGGCGAAGATTGCGCGCGGGCTGGCGCCATCGGTCGAGACCGAATAGCCCAACGAATAAGGGCGAGCCCCGATGGACTCGCCCCATGACCCCAAAAGGGACTCGAACCCCAAAACCAATACCATAGCTTATCAATCGCGGCCGTCACGATCTTCGCATTTTTCGCCGGAAATGCAAGGAAAATCGGCCCTTTTCGGCGCTCGTCCGCCCCGATTTCGCGACCAAATTCCCGGCCCTACACCGGCCAATTGTCGCGCACCCGCATGAAGCCCGGTTTGCGGATGATGTCGCCCGGCCCGACCCCGTCGACGAGGTTGTCGGCCGCGAGCCACAGATGCGTGCCCACCTCGTTATTGCTGACCGGCGGCTGCGGCCGGACGCAGATGCCGACGCGGCCGACCGCGACGCGATTTTCCGAGATCATCAGATATTTGCCGATCGATCCCCACACCCGGATACCGTGATTGAACGGCGTATCGGTGCGCTGCGCCGCCCAATCGAGCGTGTTGCGCTGGATGCGTATCGTGTCGGCATTGCCGACGAAAAGGCCCATCGGAACATAGACCTTCTCGCCCGGCTTGCGCAGCGACAGATGATTGTCGGCGATGGTGACGCTGCCCGCGCGCACGGCCTTCTGGTCGCTCCAGCTGGTGCCGACATGGACGCCGCGGATGAAGCCATAGACCTTGTTGCCACGGATCTGCACCGTCGTGAGCTGACGCCCGCCGCAGGTGATCGCCTGGCGCGCATAGCTCGGCATCTGGCTGACAAAGCGGTCGAACCAGGCTTTCGCGCTGGGCAAGGTGTCGCGGAAATTCTCATCGCGCGCCATGCGCGCCGCGAGCTTGCGCAGATATTGGACCAGTTCGGCCGCACTCGCCACCTCGCCGAGCGGCGCGAGCCGCATCGCCTTGGTCCAATCGGCCTGGGTAATCGGCGATTCGAAGGTCACCGCGACCGATCCGACCTTGATCGTCACCCGGCCGTCGCCGGCATCCGGAAGTTCGCGTTCGGTCCGCGCGCTGGGTTCACCGATCAGGATCAGCGAGCGCTTCACCTCGGGATCGACATTGGCGAAGCGCGCGTCGCCGAGCCGCCCGCCCATCGTCTTGAGCGCGCGCTTGTAGGTCGGCGACCGGTCGGGATCGGCGATCACGATGTCACTCAGCCGTTTGAGATAGGCCTGCACCCCGGCGATCGTCCGGCGTTCGTCGGCGCGCGGCGGTTCGGCTTCGAACAGGCGCGCCCATTCCTCCTGCGGCATCGGCGATTCGAAGGTCGCGACGAGCGGCCCGATGCGGAACTCGCGATTGCCACCGTCCCTGGTCGCCGCCTCGCGCGGGTTGGCGACAAGCAAGGTCACCAGCTTCTTGCGCCATTGCGCCGCCTCCAGCTGCTGCTTCGGCGACAGCCCCGCCTTGCCGGGAATGACCGCGAGCTCATTGTCGGCGATGATCGTGTTGATCGCATCGGTGACCAGGACACCGTCCTGTGCGAGCCCGATCGCGAAGCGGTTGCGGATGACATGCACCGAATCGAGCGCCTTTTCGTTCGATCCGCGGATCGTCAGCCCGGTGCGCTCGGTGTCGGCGCCGCCGCCGCAGCGCAGCGACACGCCCTCGACATCGACCGTCGGGCAATCGAGAATCGTCACCACCCCCTGGCGGAACGCGATCTTGCCGAGCGCACCCGACCCGTCGGGCGCCGCAACGTCGAGGTCGCGCAGGGTGACGCTGGCACAGCCTTCGAAATGCAAGGCACATTCGGCACGTTTGGCGACGATGCGGGTGCCGCCGCCGGCGCCGTGGATCGAGATATGCCCCTTGCCCTTGATCTCCACCCGTTCGCCGGTTTCATAAAGGCCGCGCTGGAAACAGATGCTCGCATCCTCGCCGTCCTTGATCGCCTTCAGGATCGCGACCCAGTCGCTGCCTTCGGTGACGATATAGGTCGAGCAGCCGACCTGCTGGAGCCCGGCGAGTTTTTCGATCGCCTCCTGCACCGTGTTGGCGCCCGCGAGCGGCGGGGTGTTGCTGGGATCGAAGGAGGTTTGCGCGGCGGTGCTGAGATTGGCGTTGAAATGGATCGGCAGGTGGGTCGGATTGCCCGCCGCGTCGAGCAGGCGCGCGACGACGCGCTGGTTCTGGGTCGCGGCATCGAGCGACCAGTCGATCGTCGCGACGCCGTCGGCGCCGGTCAGCGCATTGCGTTTCTTGAGATTGTCGGCGACCGGGCCGAGCCGGCCATCGCCGCCGACGATCTCGAACTCGATGCTGAGCCCGGGAAGCGGCGTCTTGCCGCGGATCACGCCGACGCGCAGCGGCGCTGCGAGCGCGATGCGCGTTGCGGGGGTCAGCGGATCGGGCATCACCTCCTGCCCGTCGCCGCCAAGATAAAGGAAGCTGCGCAGCGCGGTGAGCGGCGGGAAGATGGTGCGGCAGTCGCTGCCGATGCTCCAGCTTCCGTCCGCCGCGCGGGTGACCAGCGCCAACGCGGCATAATGATGGACGACGCCCTTGGGCGGCAACAGCGCCTCGGCTCCCGTCGTTTCGTCGGTCGGCCATTCGATCGTCGCGGCGAGCGAGCGCGCCGGAATCTGCCAATGGTCGCCGGTCGCGAGCCGTCCGGCGGCGAAGAAGACCTCGATCCCCTGTTCGACCACGACCCAGGTGTCGGGGACGATGTCGATCGGGAGGCCGCCTTCCCAGCGGCGCACGATACCCTTGGCGGGAAGCCCGCTGAGATCGGGGGCGCCGCCGTTGGTCAGCGCGGCGAGCGTGTCGGGGTGGCGTATTTCGCCGAGGCTGGCGCGGGTGCCGTTGATGTCGGAGAGGCGCGCGAAGAAGCCGGGCTGGCCGCTGAGCAGCCTTGCCTCGTCGACGATCTCGACCCAGTCGTCGCGCTTGAGCGCGCTCGGCTCGTCGGGGCCGAGGCTGTCGAGGATCAGCGCGCCATTGTCGATCTCGGCATAGCGCGCCTCGCGAATGCCATTGTCGCGCGACCATTTCCAGCGCCCGCCCGCCGCGCCGCCATTGTGGATTTCGACGCGGTAGAGATGGTTTTCGAGGCTGCGATAACCGCCGGTCGCGGGCAGCGCGCAGGGATCGGCAACCGCTGCCGCGGCGCGGGCGCGCGCCGCCATGCGTCCGGCGGCGGCTGGACCAAAGGGCGACCAGCCGGGGGCGAAGCTGGCGCAAGTGACCGGCGCGGCCACCGCGCCCGCCGCGATCAGGTCGGCGAAACGCGCGAATTTGACCTGCCAGACGATCTGGTCACGGATCGCCGTATCAGGGCCGCCGAACGCGCTTTCGCGGATCAGCGGATCGTCGGCGGCGGTGACCGGGCGTTCCCAGACGTCGAGATAGGCGAGATAATCGCCCGCCGCGCCGGGCAAGGCATTGCCCGGCCAGAAGGGCTGGCTTTCGGCGCTGCGATAGAGGTCGGCGGCGATAGCGTTCGCGGCCGACAGCGCGGCGGCGGCGTTGAAACTCTGCAAACCGTCGACATCGTCGAGCAGCGCCGCGACCCGCACCGCCTGCGCGACCATATTGCCGGCGAGCACCAGATAGTCGCCGACCGCGACGCGCGCGCCGCTATCGACCCGCCAGCGCGTCGCCGCCCCTGCCCCGGACTGGCGCGTCAGGGCGAGCCGCACCGGCGCGGCGTACGACAGACCGATGCCATCGACATAGGCCTGGCCGCCGCCGATCAACAGGGTTTGCGCTCCGGCTCCGGCGAGGATCGCAAAGCCCGGCGCATCCTCGGGGAAGCCGCTGGCGCCGATCACCGATTTCGCGGTGCTTCGCAGCGCGCTGCGGTGAATGTCGCCCGCTTCGTTCCAGTCGGCGTCGGTGAACAGCCGCCCCTGCTGCATCCGCACGGCGCTATAGCCCTTGGCGGGGCGGAAGGTGTCGCGGGTGAAATCGCCAGTCATCGTCTTTGTCCTCAGGTCTGGAACAGGGGTGCCGCCACCAGTCCGAACGGCAGATATTCGTCGAGCATGTCGGTGAGATTGGCGCGCCGGAACGGCGCGCCGGCCGCGAAGCCCGCGCCCATTTCGGCACCGCCAAAGGCCGCCGCCGCGATGGCATCGGGACAAGTGAGCGCGAGTTGGCCGAAGGCGCTGGCGGGATAAGCGCTGGTCGTGAAGATCGGCACGACGCTGCGCGCGAAGCGGAGTTTTTCGGGACCGGGCAAGGGTGCACCCGCCGCCTGCTCGGCCTCGGTGATTATGAGGTCGGGCTGGCAGCGATAGCGGCGCGGGACGCGCGAGGTCAGCGGTGCATAGCTGAAGCGGACGCAGCCGCGCTGGCGCTGCGCGGCACGCGCGGTGCCGAGGAACAGGCTGTTCTCGGCCTCGATCGAACGTACGGCGGTGCGGCCGAAGATCGTGCAGCGGGCAAAGTCCACATCGGACGAAGGGGCGTCGATCACGAGCGCGAGCAGATCGGGATCGGCCTCCAGATCGCGGTCCTCGCCGATGATCGAATCGGCGATGCTGGCCCCGCCCCCCGCCGATCCGAGCGCAAGCAACCCGGCGATGCTATGATCGACTTCGACGGCGAGCTCGCCATTCTGCGAGATCACGCGCAGCCCCTTGGTCAGCCCCGCCGCCGACGCCCCGATCGTGCAATGGCGCAGCGCCAGTGAGCCGAGCGCGCCCGCCATCACCGCCACCTCGCCCTCGATCAGCAGCCCATCGAGAATCAGCCGCCCCGCTTCCTCGTCATTGCCCGGCGCGGCGGCACGCACGCGCAGGTCACCCCGGATATGCGGACGGCGATGCATCGCCGCGAGCGCGGTCAGGTCGCGCGCGATCACGCCGCCGGCGCGCTCGACCGCAGGCCAGGCCATCGCCGCGATGGCGAGCCGCGCGCCCGCCGGGATGCGCAGAATATGCGCGGCATCGCTGAGATCCTCGGCATAGCTCGCATTGTCGAGCATCAGGATCAGCCCGCGCATGCCCGCGCCCGCGGCGGCGTTCCAGCGCAGGATCGCTTCGGCGAAGGAGGCGACGACCACCCCGCCCTGCAGGACATCGTCGGTCTGCTCCTCGATCCGCGCCGAGACGCCGATCACCCAGGGCGCGGGGGCGCCCTCGACAAAAAGCTCGTTGCGCCAGGCGGCGAAGCTGGCGGTGCGATCATAAGGCCCGCCGCCGATCGGGAACGGCGCGGCGAAGGCGCAGCTCGTCTCGACACTCTTGCCCTCGTCGGTCGCGTGCAGCGCCAGGCGCCCAAGCTCGGGGTCGAACAGGACATGCCCCGCCTGTTCGGGACGCCGCCAGGTCGGGTTGCCGCCGCCGTCGTCGCGCGTTTCGAGGTTGCAGCTGTGCAGCCGGTCGGGCGGAACGTCGGCGCCGCCCAAACGGATGCGGAGTACGGGCGTATCGTCGAACCACTGGCTTGGCGCGCCGTCGCGCAGACGATTGAGGTCGCGGTGGAGCAGCCTCCGGTCGAGCGGCGCCGGGACCATGCGGATATCGACGCGCCCGGCGATCGAGCGATCGGCCTTGGGCCGGTTGAACAGCGCGCGGTCGGCGCCGAGCGGATCGAAATGGCGGAACCCCGGTCCGATCGCCGAGGCACGCGGCACCAGCCCGCCGACATAGCCCGCGGGCTCATTCGACAGGAAGCCGAGCGGAAAGGCATCGAGCCGCCAGATGAAGAGCCCGACATGCGGGATCGCATAGCGCCCCGATGCGCCGTCGACGGGTCCGGCGGCGGCGCTGTGGCAGGCGGCGGCGAAGGCGCTTTCGGTCAGCCGCGCCGCCTCGGCATCGCGGATCGATGCGGTGCCGAGGGCGCCGGGGCGGACATGATTGACGTGCTGGCTCCAGATCAGCTTCTGGAAAAATTCGACCGCGACCACCGGCCAACCGGTGACGTCGCGCGCAATCTGTTCGAGCGCGGCGGCGGTGCCCTTCGCCTGGCGATAGCCCAAGGTGTTGGCGATATAGCTGCGCAGGCCCACTTCGCCGGCGCCGAAGCTGCGCATCGGGCGCGCGCCGATCAGCGCGCCGATATAGGGGATGACCCAGGGTTCGCAGCTTTCGATGAACCAATTGTCGTAAAGCTGGTCGAGGTCGCGTTCGACCACCGCGAGTTCACCCGCGAGCAGCCCCATCAGCGCCTCGAGCGCGCGGCCCCCGGCGGCGTCGCGATTGCGCAGATGCTGCGGCAGAAGTTCGATCAGCGGCACGGGCGGGCGATTATGCACGGGCGGCCTCCACGGTCAGCGCAATGCCGGCTTCGAGCAGGGTCAGCAGTTCGGCGGCGGCGAATTCATCGTCGTCGCCGGGCGGCAGCAGCCGCGCGCCCTGCGCCGGGAGCATGGTGGCGAGGCTGGCGGCGGGCACGGGGCTGCCGCCGTCGACGATCAGCGCCAGCTGGTCGAGATCGACTCCGACGACGCCGGGCACCGTCTGGAGCGCAGCGATTACTTCGGCGGCGCTGACTACCTGGCCGATGCTACGGCGCGCGAAGCCGAAGGCGTCGAGCAGCACCGCCTTGGCGGCGAGTTCGACATCCTCGGCACGATAATCGGCATGATGGAACAGCCGCGCCGCGAGCTGGAAGAAGCGCCGCGCCGCGGGGAGCATAACGAGCCGGTGCGAGCGGTCGCGCGCATTGTCGGCGGCGGCCTGCAGATTGGCGATGATCGGCGCAGCGGCGTCGAGGATGACATCGCTGGTGCCGGTGATGCTGACGAGGACGAGTTGCCGGTCGCCCGCCCAGAGCTGGGCCGCCAAAGCCTTGCCGACCCCGGCGAAGTTGGCGGCGAAGTCGCGATAGTCGATCAGCGACACGATGCGCCCCAATGTCTTGACGTCGCGGGGCGCGGCGAGCCGGATATCGGCGAGGCTTTCGGGCGCGGCGCTGCCGCTGGCGCGGCTGGGATTGACCACCGATCGGATGCCGAGCGGGCGGGTCTTCAATTGGATGATCGCCTCGTCGGCGACCTCGCCCGCGATGCCGATGCCAGCGCGGTAGCTGGCGATGATATTGAGCTGTCCGGTCGGCAGGCGGCTGCCGCGCAGGCCGTCGCCGAACTGCACCCAGCTGCTGCCGTCATCCTCGCCGCGCACCATATAGACTCGGTCGTCGGGGCCGGCGTCGTACAGCGTCGGCACCTCGTGCCACAGCAGCCCGTCGACGCGAATGACCAACGACGAAGCGCGTCCGGTGGCGTTTTCGGCGCTGACATAGGTGAGCGGCGCCTTGGTCAGCTTGAAGCGCTGAAAGATCTGCGCCGCGTCGCCCGAACCGAGCTGCTCCTCATAGGTTTCGCCGTGGGTCGCGGCGGCCATATTGGCGTTCACCGTGACGGTCGGGCGGCGATAGGCATATTCGGGACCGCTCTTGAGCAACAGCCGCGTGAAGCCGCCGATATGGACGACGTCGCTGACGGTCAGCGTCTCGCTCGCGGCGAGGCCGTCGGCGTCGCTGCGGTCGCCCGCGATCGAAATCGTCTGGCCATCGGCGAGGTCGAGGTAGAGCGCATCGAGATCGATCGCGTCGGCCCCCGCCTCGACATCCTCGCGGATCGGCGTGCCCGCGAGGTCGAGCGGCGCGCTGGCGGCGAAGAGATGCGCGGTGCGGAAGCGGAAATCGTTGAGCGGCGACGATGCGCCCGGCGCCGGAACGACCAGCGCGCCGCCATCGGGTTTGCGGAAGATCAGCCCGGTCGTCTTGCCGCTGAGCGCGAAATCGGCGCGCGACTGGGTCGCCGCCGACGCGACGCGGAACACCATCGCTTCGCCCTCGGCGGTTTCGATCGCCGCCCAGCCGTCGGGCACGATTTCCTTTACCTCGCGTTCGAGGAAGACATGGACGGTGGTCAGCGCGTTGTTCTGACTATCGGTCCAGATCGTCGCGCCGCTATTCGCGTCCCAATCGACCGAATAGCCGCTGGTTGTTCCGAGCGAGGCCTTTTTGGGCGCCGCCGATCCGAAGAAGCTGCAGTCGTCGCGCAGGAGGTAGAGGCCCGGCTGCGCCTCCGAAGTTTGCGGCGCGGCGACCTGTTTCTGCCGGCGGATCAGGTGCATCAGCTTGACGCGCGACCAGGACTGGCTCCTGACCAGCGCCGTCAGCGCGGGGCCGGTCCACACCGCCTGGCGGACGATGCTGTTGACCGTGCTGCTGGTGAAGGCGAGCCGCGCGGTCGGCATGGCGAGGCGTTTGAAGCGCGGCGAGCGGCGCGCGGGCGCCCCCTTGACCGCGTCCGGCGCCCCGCCGCCGCGCGTCGCGACGAGGCGGGTGACGCCGAAGTCGCGATCGTCGGTCGCACTGACGACGCGCAGGGTCGACGAAGCGACCTGGCGGGTGCCGTCGGCGGCGATATTCACCCCGACCACAACGATCCGCTGCCCCGCCCGCAGCCCAAGCCCCGTCCCGCGCAGATAGATTTCATCGACCGGCAAGGCGCGCAGCACAGGCTCGACCTCGGGGTTCAGCGCGTGCGCCGAAATCCGCTGCGCCAGCGCATCGTCGAGATCGGTCTCGTCGTCGAGCGGGTGGTAATGATCGAGCGCGCCAATCGCGGTGAAGGTCCGAAGGTCGGGGTCGGCGAGCGCCTCCTCGCCAAAACTGTTATCGAGGTCGAACAGCAAGATCATGCCATTGTCGGCATGACCATCGTCCGCCGGGTCGCGGAACAGTGCGAGCGGCTGGTGATACAGCGTGCGCGCCGGCATCGCATTCCATTCGGCGCGCGCGGTGATCGGGGCGACAGTTTCAAAAATCTGCGGCAATTCGCCCTTGCGGGTCGGCACCGACATCGCCTGCACCCCGATCGGGATCTCGACGGCGCGAAACGGGTCGTCCGACGCCTCGACGATGAAGGACAGAGCGACCGACGCCGCGACGCCGGGGGCGGGTTCATAACCGATCATCCGCGCCATCTCGACGAGCGAGCGGCGCTGCGTCGCGGTGCCGACATAGCCCTCGTTGGCGACGCGCTCGCTGTAGAAACTCAGCACGTCGAGCGTCGCGGCGAAGCCATCGAACAGCGCGATCGTCGGGTCGGAAACGTCGCGCGCGCGCAGCGCCGCGAGCGGCTGAAGTTCGGCCCTGGTCTCGGGATCGATGACGGTCTGGCGCGGCAATTGCCAGGCCATGCGGGCCCGATATTCGGGATAGGTGCCGATGCGATAGGCGATCGCCGACAGGCCCGGGCGGTTGTCGGGGCGCTTTTCGTCCAGATCCGGCGCGCCGCAGATATGGGCGGGGGGTTTGTGCGCCATCAGCGTCCTCCCGCCATCAGAAAGGCGATGCGCCCGAGATCGGGGTAGGTCGGATCATTGTCGAGCCGCGCGACCTCGTTCGGCGCGATCGGGATTTCGGCATCGTCGGCAAAGTCGATATCGGGCTGGTCGAGCCGTCCGAAACGTCCCTTGATCGCCCCTGCCCCGTCGCGGGTGCCGATCCACTGCACCCCCGCCACCTGCATCGCGCGCGCGATGATCGGCGAGAGCAATATATTGTCACCGAAGCTGAAATTATCGGGATGGAAAAAGCCGGGTCGCCCGTCGCGCATCCGGGTCGCGGAAAAAATGTCGAGCAGATCGCGCTCGACATCGCCAGCATAATGGTCCGCGCAGACGCAGACGAACAGCCGGATATCGAGCGGCACGAAGCGCGGCGGCACAATCTCCAGATCATGGCCCGCAAGGCGGAAGCTGGCGAGATGGTCGCGCAAAGCCTCCTCGAACGCATCGTCGACCGGCGCGCCGCCGTGGCGATCGATCGCGAGGAAGATGCTGTTCCAGCTTCCGGTCCAGCGCCGCTCACCATAGGCGCGCTGGACATCGACATGCGTTTCGGCGGCGGCGACATAGTCGGCGGGGGTCACCGCCCGGCGCTGCTTGCGAAAGGCTTGGGGAGCGGCGACCCGGATGGCGGCGACGGGTTCGCGGTCGCGGCCGCCCGTGGCCGCCAGGGGGTTGCGAAGATGGAGGATGGCGCCGCCGTCATCGGTGACCACATGCGCGATCGCGTTGATGCCGATGTTGCCGCGCCGCCCGCCGCCGTAGCGGATGCGCGCGGTCATCGCGCTGCCGTCGGTCGGGCGGCGCCCCGCCGAGCCGTCGCCGAAGCGCGCGTAATGCGCGACATCGGTGGCCTCAATGACAAATTCGGGAGCGAAGGGATCGGAAGCGAGAAGATCGGGAACCGCGCGCCACTGCTCGCCGTCGCCGGTCAGGCCGACTTCGGCGAGCGGCTGGCCGACCGGGGCGAGCGCGGCGCGCGCCGATTGGACCGATGCGAGGTCGGGAGCAAAAGCGCTGGCGTGAACGATCGCGTCGCCCGCGAGGCGGAAGCGGTGCAACACGCCCGGGCCGTCGTCGGGAGCGATGCCGGTGCGGTCGGGGCCGCCGACCGCGATACCATCCTCGCGCGCTTGCGCCGGGGTCAGGCCATAGTCGATGCTGCGTCCTTCGTCGGCAAGCAAGACGTTGCCGATCGCGACCGCGCCGCCCGCAGCGAGATTGAGCGGAAAGGTCAGCGCATCGTCGGCGAACCAGTCGATGCGAACAAGATCTGCGCCCATCACCGGATCGCGAACATCGACCGGATCGATCGCGAGGCGGACGAGCTGGCGATGCGCCGGATCGGGCGGATCGATGGCCGCGCCACCGAAGGGAATGCGTTCCTCGAAGATCAGCAGGTCGCCGCGCGCCAGACCAAGCGCGGCGCGGGTGCCGATCAGAAAGGCGGTGGTCGATCCGGCGGTCAGGCAGCAGGCGGCGTCGCCCCAATCGTGAAGCCGCATCGCGTTGCGCGCGACACGCAGCGAGCGCAGCGGAGACAGGGTTTCAAACACCAGGGCGCCGCCGCCGATCATGTCCTCGAAAATGTCGGGGTCGCGCGGCTGGACCGCCGCATAGGTCGCAGACAGCCGGGCCGGGCGCGTGAGCATCCGCGTCCCGCGCGGCAGGATCGGCGGTAACGGGGCGGCGCGTTCGACATCCAGCGCCGCCTCGATCGCCACCGCGACCCGCGCGTTGCAGCCTTCGGACGCCCCATAACCGAGCAGCCGCGCGTGGCGCAGGACCGACTGGCGCAGCCGCGCGCGGCCGAAAAAGGCTTCGGTCCCGACCGCGTCCTGGAACCAGCTCGTCTGGTCGGCAGCATAAGCGAGCGCCTCGACAAGGGTGACGCCGAGATCGGCAGGGCTGCGTTCGGTCCAGCCCGGCAGGCTGACCGCCATGCGGTCGAGCATCAGCTGGCGAAAGCTGTCATAATCCTTCGCCAGATAATCGATCGGCGGCCCGAAATCGCGCGGGGTGCCCGGGACATCGGGTGCGGCGCAGTCGAACGGCGACGGACATTCGGCCTTGAAGCTGAAATCGAGCGCCGCGAGCATGGGATCGAGAAAGGGCGGGATCGCGTCATTGACCGCGCCAAGCCGCACCGACAGCCGATAGGGCGAATAGTCGCCCGCCGCGTCGAGGGTCAGCGTCAGGCTGAACGGCACTGGCCCTGCCGCAACATCAGTCACGCGAATGCCAGTGATGCGCGTGCCGCCGTCGATGCGGAAATTATCGGGGTCCAGCAACGGCACCCCCGCCGCGAGCACCCCGTCATCGCGCAGGAAGGTCAGCGTCAGCAGCCGTTGACGGAGGTCGGGGGTCGGTGCGTCGCGGTCGACGACCTCGAGATAGTCGATGCCGTTGAGCAGCACCCCGCCGCCGGTGTCGACATTCGCCTCGGCAACGCGCTGGCGGCGACGCTCGGTCCCGCAAAACTGAAAGGCGCCGCTCAAAATACCTGCTCCACGGTGACGATCCGCTCGCGCGCCTCGTCGAGCGGGCGATAGCGGACGGTGATCGCGAGGCGGCTGTCCTCGGCGGCGGTTTCGACCCCACGCACCTCGATGACCCCCGACAGCCACTGCTGCAGCGCCGCCATCACCATATGCTGCGCCGCCGCCGCGAGTTCGGGCGCATTCTCGGAAAAAACCAGATCATTGGCCCCGGCGCCGAAATCGGGGCGATTGACGCGTTCGCCGCGGCGGGTGAACAGCAATAATTCGATCATCTCGCGGATATGCGCCTCATGCGGCGCGCCGGCCGTCATGCCATTGGCATCGATGCGATAGGGAAAGCCGAAGTGGGTCATGTCGCCAGCACCTTGGTCTGCACGCTGGCCCAGATCACCGGACCCTGCGGCGCCTGTGTCGCCGCGACGCCGAGGTCGCCGGGGTTCATCTTGAGCGCGGGTTTGCCCTCAACCATCACCTTCGCCGACGCGCCGGTGAGCATCAGCGTGACGCAGGGCGACGGGGTCGGCACCGGCGGCAGCTGAAACGGACAGCCCGCGACGAGCCCCTTGTCGCCCATCACCAGCACCGGCGTGCCGACCACCAGCACCTTCGTCGCCGACGCGATGAGCGTGCCGGGGATGCCGTGCGGACATTGCGCGACCGAGGCCATGGTGACGAGCGGGATCGTCATGGCAGCACTTTCAGATTGGCGCCGTTGATCGACACCCCGTCGAGCGCGAGTTTGACCGTGCTGGCGCCGTGGGTGATCGTCAGCCCGGTGGGATCGGCCTCGATCTTCGCGGGCCCCATCGCGGTCGTCAGTTCGAGCGCCAGCGTCGGCGCGCCGGGAATGTCGAAAATCTCGAGGCTGAAATTCTCGCCCTTCCACGTCTTGGTTAGGAAACCGACGGGTCCGGGCGGCGCGGGCGTGTCGCCGAGATCCCACCAGCCACCCGACCAGATCGGATAGTCGGGATTGCCGCCCTCGAACTCGACCCAGACCTTCGCGCCCATCGGCGGGATCGCATAAAAACCGACGCTGGGTCCTGCGCCGGGCAGGCACGGCATCGCCCAAGCGAGCGTGCTGTCGCCGAGCACCGAGGGGCAGCTGACCTGGATGCGGCCGAGCCCCTGGACGTCGGCGGGGTTTTCGACCTTGCCGCGATATTTGCCGTAAAAGGCGGGGCCGCCATCGGGGAGCTTGCTCATGGCAGCACCAGCGGGGCCAGCGGGCCGCGTTCGCCGCGCGCGAGCTTGAATTGCTGCTGATAGCTGCCGGGGCGGATCAGGTGGCGCACCTCCGACACCTTGTAGAGCCCGCCATAGCTCAATCCCGCGCCGCGCAGAAACACCATGTCGCGCGCCTTCAGCGCCGCGTTGTAGCGGGTCGAATCGATCGTGCCCGACACGGTGAACGCCTTTTTCGCCCCCTCATCGACCTTGGCCTGGGCGCGGCCCATCGCCTGCCCCGCGTTGAGGCCGCTGGTCTGGATCGGTTCCTTGCGCGTCGAGCCAAAGCGCGCGACCGTTTCGGGCACCGCGCCGAGCGGCGTGCCGCTGCCGACGAGCGCGATCACCGGCATTTCGGCGCCGGTCAGCCGGTCGATCACCTTGGTCTCGACCGAGGTCAGCACCGTGTCGTCCTCCGACGTCGTGACGTCATAGGCGTCCGACGCCGGCCCCATGTCGACGGTCAGCGTGCGCTGCGGCACCCCGGGCTTCACCGGCGGCCCCCAATAAAGGGTGTTGACCCCCGGCACCGGACCCGGATCGATATAGGTTTCATACCCATGACGCCGCGCCATCTGCTGCAGATATTCCCAGTCGGTGCCGTTCTGCTGCGGCACCCGGTCGATCGGGATCGGCGGGTCGATGAATTTGGGCGGCAGCGCCATCGGGATCATGCCGAACTGGGCGTAGGAGACCGCGATCAGCGTCGCGATCATCGTTTCGTCCATCGCCGGATGCTCGGTCTGCTTGACCTCCTTGTCGAGTTCCATCGTCAGGTCGCGGCCGAACAGCGTCAGCACCCCCGATTGCGAACTGCTGCCCGGCGTATATTCGCGCTTGGTGACGATGCCGTCGAAGATCACATAGGGGATGACGTCAAAGATCATCGTCACGATCGCGCGGCAGCCGCGCTGCAATTGCGGGTGCATGATCAGCGGCGATTCAAGGAAATCGGTCGGGCCGGTGCGGCCGGTGTTGATCGACAGCTTGAATCCGGACTCGCTGCTGTCGGTCAGCTTGACCTCAAGATCGGCGAGCGCGCTCATCACATCGGCGGGCGCCGGCAGCGCGACCGGGCTGGGCCCGATCAACAGGTTGAGGCGGATGCCCAATATGTTGCCGAGCAGGCTCATCCACCCGCCCTTCCCGTACCGGGGACGGGGATCAGCGTCGTGTCGCCGGGCGCGCCGGGCAGCGCCGCGGGATAGGTCACGCGGTTGGCGTCGGCGATCATCCACCAGGCGGTCGGGCTGGCGAGGTTGCGCCAGGCGAGCAGGTCGAGCCGGTCGCCGTCGATCGCGCGGTGGCGCATCGCGATCGTCGCATCGGCGGGGTCGGGCAGCATCCGCGGCAGCACATAGCGCACCGTCACCCCGTCGCCGCGGTCGGCGGCGAGCACCGGCTGATGGGCATAACGGCTGGTCAGGGTGAACATCGCGGGCGCCTTTTCAAAAAAGTTTCACATCGCCGCCGAGCATCGCGCCGACATTGTCGACGCTGGCGACGGTCGCGAGCACCTCCTTGACCACCTGATGCGCCATGAACGCCCAGAAGCCGGGGTGAGTGATCGCAAGATCATTATAGGTGAGCACCTTCATCGACACGGCGACGTCGGCGCGGATCGGGTTGAGGTCGGGATCGTGCATCGTCTCGGTGATCGACAGGCTTTCGATCTTCACCGGCACGACGCGTTTCCAGCCATAGATGAAGAGGGTCAGCGGCGCAGCGGGCGGGATCACCTCCATCGTGCCGAGTTGCAGCAAAATCTGGTTCGCCGCGACGAGCAAGGTCTTGGGATAGAGCAGCATTTCAAGCGCCGCGAGATAGCCGGTGATGCCGGCGCCGAGCGGCCCGGCGTCGCCGCGCTCCATCTGGTCGATCAGGTCGAGGGTGAGGTTCGCGCTGATCGTCTCGGCGGGCGGCCCGGCGAGCCGCAGCGCCTCCGCCCGCCCGCCCCCGGCTTCGGAATATTGCGGGGCAAGGCTGCGCGAGATCTGCTCCGGATTATATTGAAAGATCGCCACCGAGGCGAGCGGGTTGAAGATATCGAGCCCGACGATGGCGCCTTTGATGGTTTTCGGGGAGCCGGGGAAGTTGGTCATTTCGGCGCCCCCACCTGGGTATATTCGTTGCGCAAGCCGGCCGCCGCCTCGAGCCAGTTGCCCGAGATCTCGTCGGTCACCCGGATGCCCTGGTTGATGGTGAAATCGATCTTGTGCTTGCCCGAATTGGGCGGGTCCGCCGGATAGACCTTGTGGATCGTGATGCTCACCGGATCGGTCGGACCATAATTCTTGTCCTCGCTGATCAGGGTCAGGCGGTTGTTGCTGGTCAGATTATAGTTGCCCGGCGCCCAACCGCCCTGTGCCGGCGTCGGATGGACGAAGAAGAAGACGCCGGCGGGCTTCGCCTTGGGATCGAGGCCCGAAATCGGCTTGGTGACGAGCTTGATCTTCGGTCCGCCCTGACCGTCGGCGCCGCCCTTGCTCTTGTCCTGCTGTGCCGGCTGCTCGCCCGTGCCGGGTTGTTTCCCGACTGCCGGGGGAACCAGATCGGGAATCTCGATGACCGGAGGCGGCGCCTTCTCGGGCGGCGGCGGCGCGGGCTCCGGCTTCTTGGGATCGGCGGGCGGCGTCGCGGTGCAGCCGGGCTTCGATGGGTCGGCGGCGCACGCCTCCTTTTCGAACTTGTCCAACTGCTTGCGGATCGCCGGGCTGGGATAGCCCGGCGGCGGCACCCAATCGCCCTTGCGATAGCTGCCGTCGGCGCCCGGTCCGGGCATCCAGTCCGAATTACCGCGCCCGCAGGTTACCTCCGAAATATCAGGAAGCTTAACGTCCTTTGCCATTTTATCGGGGTCGCAGAGCAGTTCGGCGACTGGTGCCGGCAGGAGGCCCTTCAGCTTTTCGATGACCGTTGTCGCGATCGTCAGCGGCAACGACTGTACGGCGTCGATGCCGTACATCGCCTTGGCAAGCAACGTCTGACCATAGCAGCTCCCCAGGATCCGGTCCGCGAGCAATTCGAGCGGCGAAAGGTCGATGAAGCTGAGCAGCTTGTCGGCCAGCGAGACGACGCAGGCGAGTCCAGCGCTTTCGATGCCGCCGGCCGCGCAAATGGCGAGGCGGACGATGTCGAACGCTTCCTTGGCATAACCGACGATCTTTCCCACAAGCGCGGCGCCGTCGCGGACCTTTTCGATCGTGCCCTGGAGATTGCCAAACAGGTCGCCGCCGAAGTCCTTCAGCCTCGCGACTGCGGCATCGGTGAGTTCGGTGCCGAAAAGCTGCGCTTCGTCGATGCGTTCGCGCACCGCGAGAAGCGGGCCATCCTCGAACATCGAATCGATCTTCTTGTGAACGCCTTCCTCGATGCACGTCGCAATAGCGTCGCCCACGCGCGGCAGGACATGGTTCGCGACGCCCGCAAGGACCTTAGCGACAATCTTCATGCCTGCGCGGACGATGCGGCCGCCGCCAGACTTCGCCGCCTTGAGCTTGTTTAGAAATTCGACGACCTTGATCTTGGTTTTCTGATAGCCGTTGAAGATCGCCAGGAAGAGCTTGCCGAAGCGCAAGCGCATCTGGCCGAGCAGCCGGCCGCTGGAGCCGCCCATCATCTCGATCCAGAATTGCGCGGCGGCGTTGTCCTTGACCGCCTGTTCGCCCTTGGCGCTCAGCACCTTGTCCTTGCGGATGCCGCCCGCCGTTTGCGGGATCGCGTCGACGATATTCTGGCGCGCTTCGAGCTCGGCAGTCGCGGCAGCGCGCGATTTGCCCTGCGGCGTCTTTTGATAGGCGCTGTAATTCTTCTCGATCTTTTTCTGCTTTTCGCTCCACAGCTTAAAATTGTCGGCGAACTGGTCGACGCGCTCGGGCGCCTTGGGCGCAGGCTTGGCGCCGCCCTTGCGGCGGACGCGCGGCGGCGCGGACGACAGGCGCAGCGGTTTTAGACAGGCGGGCGCCTTGCTCGCGACGGCCGCAGGCTTGCCCTTTGCGTCGACCGGCATGCTGAGCGCGTCGCGCAGGCAGAAGGCATCCTTGCTGTACGCGCTGAAATCGGCATCGGCACCAAGCGCCGTGTGCAGGCTGGACGCCTCGCTGCTGACCGGGGTCCACAGATAGGACCAGGCGCCGGCCATGCTGCTGTCGACCTCACGCCACAGAAACAGATTGCCGTCGACCTCGCTCGCCCCCTCGACGGCTTCGGACTTGCTGATCTCACCGGCGCCGTCGCTAGTCCAGCGGCGCAGCTTGATCTTGGCCGTGCCCGCGCGCAGTTTCGCGATCTGCTTGGTATCGGCAATGTCGGTCAGCAGCCCGGCCTTCAGCGACCATGGCGTCAGCGCGGGCGGCAGCGCGCTAAGATCATTCTTGCCCGCCGAGACCATCTCGGACCGCCGCTGCTCGACCGAACTCCGGATATCCTCATAATGATGCCGCGTATTTTCGAACCCCAGCATATAATGGGTGATCTGGCTCACCGCCTTGCGGCGCGCCCCGGGAAATGCGCCGGCCTTGACGTCGCCGATCGCCAGGACGGTCTTCGCCTCGGCCGGAACGCTGTCGCTCGGATTGGGGACAAGCGGTTTGGCGGCCTTTTCCTGCCCCCCCGCGTCACGCAGGAACCCTTTGATCGGACTGGCGCCGGGCACCGTTCCAAAGCGCGGGATCGCCTCAGCCTCCATCTTGGTCGGGGACCATTCGCCGCTCTTGTGCATCAGCTTTTCGCGGCTCGGATCGAGCGTCGTCGGTTTGCGGAAGGCGCTGCGGTCGGCGCTGGCGCCGCAATACCAGTTCGGCTGCTGCGCCGTCGGGCAAGGCGCCGTCGACATGCCGATCGGCACCATATGATCGCTTCCCTTGAAGCTGATCAGGTCGGCGCGCCCGAATCCCCTCTTCGTCTTGGCGAATCCCCTGGCATTGTAATTAGGGACGGGCACTTCGGCGAAGATGGAGGCGTCGCGCTGCATCAGCAGGTTGACGACTTCATTGTGCGTGTCGGGCAGAGATTTGCCGACCTCTTCATAATAATAGGTGCGCTGGACGCGTTGCGGCGCCGGCCCCACCGGGCCCGGCGCGGTCTGTTGCATCACATGCGCCAGTTCGTGCGCCATGGTGAAGGTCGGCAACGCGCTTTCACCCGACCCCAGCCAGACATGATTCTTGTAGGTGAAGGCGCGCGCCGAAATACTGTCATTCTTCGCCGCCGCGTCGCTGCCGCTGTGGACGCGGACGTCGCCGAGGTCGCGGCCCATGCGCTCCTCGAAAAATCTGCGCGTCGCGCTGGGCAATGCACTGCCGCCATGCGTCAATTGTCCATCCGACGCGGCGATGCTTTCATCCCCGCCGTCGCGGCGCGCACGGAGCTCCTCCTTCGACGCGGAACAGGCACTGCACGCGCGCTGCACCGACTCGTCGGCCGCCGTCGCCGCAACGTCCGGCGCGGGCATCGCCATCACCTGCGCCGCAATGCTGTCGGCCTCCATCTCATAGCGGTCGCCGACCGGGCCGACTTCGAGCCGGGGCTGGACGCCGCTTTCCTCCTGCTCCTCCTGCTCGCACGCGGCGCATTTGCGTTGGACCGACGCCGCCGAGGCTGCGGCGTTGAGGCGGCGCTGGAGGCCCGGCTCCTTGTCCTCGGTCTCACACGTCTCGCATTGGCGCTGGATGGCGGGACCCGCAGGGATGGCCGCGAGCGACGCGAGCGGCGGCGCCATGGTGCGGGCCTGCGGCGCGGGCGCGCGCATGACCGGTGGGGCCGCCTTAGGCGCGGCGCTGGTTTTGGCGGCGGTGGCGTGGGCGCTACTCATCGCCCTCCCCCCGCGAGTTGCGCCGCGATCGCTTGTCCCGCCGCCTGACCGAGCGCGGCCGGGCCGCGGATCGGGGCGATGGTCAGCGACAGGCGCGCGCGGTCGCCGGTCAGCGCCGCGACATCGGCGCCCGCGAACCGCGCCTCGACCGCCGCGACGAGCGCGCGGCGCACCGCCGCCACGTCGCCGGGGGCCACGCCGACAAGCATCAGCCGGTCGATGCTGAGCCGGATGCGCGACGGGGCGGTCACAGCAGCCACCCCTTGAGTTCGGCGCTGGTCAGCGACCGCCCGCTCTTTTCATATTCGAGCCGCGCGGCGGACAGGATATGCGCCATGCCGACGTCCTGCCCGCGATCAGCGGCGGCAAAGGCGGCGCCCATCGCGACGTTGCGGATCGAGCCGCCCGACAGGTTGAGCTGCGACAGGCGGTCGAAATCGAGCGCGCCCTTCGGGGTCGATCGGGGAAAGATGCGCTGCCAGATTTCGGCGCGCTCGCCCTGCCCCGGAAAATCGAAGTCGATGATGAAGCGCAGCCGGCGAAGGAAGGCGCTGTCGATATTCGAACGGAAGTTGGTCGTCAGGATCGACAGGCCGCGATATTCCTCGATCCGCTGGAGCAGGTAGCTGACCTCGATATTGGCATGGCGGTCGCGGCTTTCGTTGATCTCGCCGCGCTTGCCGAACAGCGCGTCGGCCTCGTCGAACTGGAGGATCGCCGCGCCCTCTTCGGCGGCGTCGAACAGGCGACGCAGGTTCTTCTCGGTCTCGCCGATCCATTTCGACATCATCGACGACAGGTCGATGCGATAGACGTCTAGGCCGAGTTCGGCGCCGAGGATTTCCCCCGCCAGCGTCTTGCCGGCACCCGACGGCCCCGAGAACAGCACGCTGATCCCGAGCCCGCGCCCGGCGCTGCGTTTGGCGAAGCCCCAGGTCTCGTAAACGGTCGGGCGGTTGCGGACCTGCGCGATGATCGCCTTCAGCACATCCTTTTGCGCCGGCGGCAAAACAAGGTCGTTCCACTTCGCCTCGCTGTCGATGCGCCGCGCCAGATCCTCCATCCGTGGGCGCGCGAAACGCCGCGCGGCGTCCCAGGCGATATCCTCCAGCTTTGGTGCGCCCTTTTTCGGCTTGGCGGCCGGATCGGGAGCGAGCACGGCCAGTTCGGCGGCGACGCTGTCGGCGAGTTCGGGCGACACCGGAAAATGGCCCGCGAGCCGTTCGATGGTGCCATTGAGTTTCTTGGCATAGGGGCCGAGCCGGTCGCGCCACAGCGGCACTTGTTCCTTCGCGGTCAGCCGCGGCATGTCGAGCCGCACCGTCGGCGCCTGCCCGAGCATCAGCGCGTCGGGGGCGCCGACGATCAGCGGCTGGCCGAGCAGCGTCGCGAACAGCGCCAGCGGCGCGGGATCGTTCAGCCGATCGGCATCGACGAACAGGGCGCCGCCGGTCAGGGTAAGGTCGCGGCGCCAGAGCTGCGCCAGCCGGGCGATATCGGCGGGCGCCGCGGGCAAGATCGCGGCGCTGATCGCGAACAGCGCGCGACCGACGCTTTCGAGGGCCGCCGCCGCCGCCTGTTCCTTGCCGAGCGGGTCGGCGCCGCACAATTGCAGCGTCATCGCGGGCTCGCCCGCGACGCGCAGCGCGACCGCCTCGGCGAGCCGCCCGCGCGACGGCGACAGGTCGGTCGGCGGTACGACAAAGCGCCCGAGCAGCGCCAGCTCCTCCGACAGCGACGGCGCCCCGACCAGCGCGAGCAGCACCGCTTCGGCAAGGCCGAAGGGCGCCGAGCCCAGGCCTTCGCGGCCGTCGATCTGGATCAGGCCGAAGCGGCGCAGCGCCGCTCCGGGGGCGAGCGCCGACCAATGCGCGCCGGGCAACCGGACCAGCGCCAGACCGAGCGACGGCGCGCTGCGCGATGCATCGCCGTGGAGCGCCGCGATCCGCGCCCCGGCTTCGGGATCGAGCGCGGCATAGGCGCCGAGCAGCAGCATATTGCGTTCAAAATCGTCGAGACCGAACAGCGCCGCGATAGGATCGGCCCCGCTCGGCGGGGGCGGCGCTGTCGTGGTGCCGTCGAGCCAGCCGGCGACGGTGCGGAAGGCCTCGCTCAGGGCCTGCATGTCGACCGCGCCGGTCATGTCAGATCGACCAGCGGACCGGTGATGCGGCCGAAATCGGGTTGCAACGGGTCGGCCCCGACCTCGGGCTGCGAAGCGAAGCCGTCGATATCGACGCGCGCCAGATAATCGCCGGCGGCAAGGTCGGCGAAGGCGAAGGTCAATTGGCTGGCCGGGAATGCGGCGGGCGCGGTCGCCTCGATCGCGGCATTGCCGAGTTGACCGGGACCGAAGGCGTTGAGCAGCAAGGTCGCCGACTGCCCCGCCTGCAGCGGCGGCTCGATATCGACGGTCACGGTCCCCGACCGCAGGCCCGCGCTGCTGCCGGGGCCCGTCGCGGCGGCGATCTGGGTCATCAGCGGCAGGATCGCGAAGGCGACGACATTCGACCCGCGGCGCAGCCGTTCGGGCATCGCGGGATCGACCGATGCAGCGACGACTTCGAGTTGGTGTGCGCCCGCCCGCGGCACCGTGCCGCCGAACAGCGCCGCATCGAGCCTCAGCATCAGGGCGTCGCCGACGATCGCATCCTCATCGATCGGCAAGGGATCGCCGTCGATGCGCAGGCTGTTGCCGAACCGCGCGATGCCGGTGCCGGTGAGGTGGAGCGTGCCGCCCCAGGCGGCCGGGCCGGTCTGTCCCGCCGACGGCCCGACGCTGCGGATCTGCAGCGGTCCCATCGGCGCGGCAAAGATTTCGGGGGTGGCGACCGGGGTCGGCGGACCGGGATCATCCTGCGTCTCGATCGCGACGTTGCGCACGACATAGGTCGCCGACAGGGCATAGGGCACCTGGAAAAACACCGACCACAGCTTCGACCAATCCTCGAGCGACGGCTGTTCGGGGTCGAGCGCGATCGCGCGGCCCTCGGCGGCGAGATCGGCATTGGTCAGCGCCGGTTGGTTCGCGGCATCGGCGCTCGCCGCCTCGATCGCGGCGACCGACAGGCCCGGCGCATGTTCGAGCGCGAGCGCGGCGGCGCCATAGAGGCGCTCGGGCTCGAACTTCGCGGGGTCGCCATAAAAGCTCAGCACATAATGGAGGTCGAGATGGAGCTGCGCGCGGGCACGCTGGTTTCCGCCGCTTTCGCGGGTGGGGAAATGATCGTTGCGATGCTGGCTGTTGGGAAGCACCCGGAAGAGAAAGAGGTTGATCAGCGGGCTGCCGTCCTCGGCGAGCTTCGCGGTCGGCGCGCCGAGGCGCACATCGGCCTGGCCCACCGCCTGGTTCGCGGCATCCTGCAGGATATGTTCGAGCGTCGCGGTGACGACGGCAAGCGCGCGAAAATTGCTCATCGCCCCCTCCCCTGCGCGAGAAAGGCGTCGAGCGAGGTCGATGTCGGCGCGGGCGGCGCGGCGGGGGCGGCGGGCAGCGGCGCGGCGCGGACCTCGATGCTGCCGATGTGGATTTCGATCACCGGCGGTGCGGCGGCGGGCACGGGTCCGGCGGGAAGCGGCGCGGTCGGCCGCGCGGTGGCGACGACGGCCGGCGGTTCGGCGGCGCGGCGCGGCTCCATGGCAACCACCCGGTCGGGCCGAAGCGGCGGCTGGGTCGATGCCGCTGGCGGCGCGGACTCGGACCTCAAAGCGACCGGCGCCAGCGGTTCGGCACGACGCGCCTCGGTCGCGGGTGGCGCGGCGATCATGGGCGCAGGCGGCGACGGCGCGGCAAGGCCTTGGAGGTCCGTTGGCGGCGTATCGAAGGGTGCCGCAGCGACGGGCGCCGATGCCGGAACGACGGCGGCCGTGGCCGCGATGCGGACATCGACGGGCCGGTCCGGCGAAGATCGGGCGGAGGTCGGCGCATCGGGCGCGGCGTCGGCTGCTGGCGCAGCGGCATCGGCATGTGGTGGGGCGGCTGTCGGCGAAGGCGCGGCGGGAGCGGCGCCGTCGCGGGGGGGCGATGCGATCGCGCGGCGCTGAACCGCCGCGACCGGCGGCGGCGCGGCGATCGGGACGGCGGGAACGGGCGGAGCCGCAACGGGCAGCGGCGCGGCGATGGCCGTTGCGGCGGGGAGCGGCGGGGTCGACGCCGGGCCAGCCGTTGGCGGGAGCGCCTGTTGTGGCGCCGACGGCGACGCGGCAACCGGCGGCGGCGCGATCGCCGCATCCGGTTCAGGCGCCGTCATCGCCGATGGCGCCAGCCCCTTTTCCTCGGGCAGTGGTTCGAAGCGCGACGGGATGCGCGGCGTCGCCACCGGCGCCTCGCCGACCGCGCGGGCCGCCATCCGGGCGAGCAGCCCGGTCATGCGCGCACCCGCGACAGATAGAAGCTGCGCCGTGCGACCGGCAGCGCGAGGATATCGGCCTCGGCCCAATGAAAGGCGTGGGCGAGGTCGGCGACATCGTCGAGCAGCCGCGGCACGCGCAGCGCGAGTTCGTCCCAGAAAAAGGCGGCGATGTCGAAGGCCAGCATCTGCTCCGCGCCGCACGCGGGACAGGCGGCCGCGATGTCGAGTTCGGCATCGGGGTCGAGGTTGGCGACTATGGTGTCGAGACGGCCGTCGTCGATGACCGCGCCGCCGGGGGCGACGCGCGCGCGCAGGATCTGCCGCGCAGCGGCGGCATCGCTGGCACGCTCGCACGCCGCGACGTCGCCCGCGTTGATCGCGCGCACCGTCACGCCATCGACGACGGCGGTCGGCGTCCCCTCGCCCGCCGGTTCATCGCGGTCCAGATCGGCGGCGGTCAGCGCATATTCCATCGCTTCACCGCAGTCGGTGCAGCGCTGCGCGACCTCCAGCCGCGGGCCGAACTGCGCCGCACGGAGGGCGAACAAAGCACGGTCGCGCGCGCCGACGGGCAGCGCTTCGGCGGCGTCGCGCGGCCAGCCCCCGGCGGCGAGCAGCAATAGCCCGCGTCCGGCGGGTCCGAGCGACGCGCCGCTTTCGCTGATCTCGATCAGCTCCAGGGCGGTGAACCGGCGCATCGGCGGACCTAGAGGGTCGGCTCGGTGAAGCTCGGCTCGGCGGGCTCAGCGACGTCATAGTCGCGTTCCCAGCCCTCATTCTCCAGCTTGAGCGTCTGGATCGCGACCGCGCTCGCCGAGGCGTCGAGATCGGGGAAGGCGACGAATTCCGACGGCCAGCAGCGGAACAGCCGGTAAGCTAGCACGAGTTGCCCGGCCTCGTTATAGATTTCGAGGACGAGATCCTTGCGGAAATCCTTGAGCGAGACTTCGGCGCCGAGGCCCGAACCGAAGTTCCACACCTTGTTCGCCCATTGCTCGAACGTCGTGTCATGGGTGACCCCGCGTTCGAGGGTGACCGCTTCATATTCGGTCTGGCCCGGCGACTTGCGCGAGGTCGACGGGTCGCCGCCTTCGCGGAACTTGACGACTTCGGTACTGCGCTTGAGCGCGCTCATCTTGCTGAGCCCCGCGACATAGGTGCCGTCGGGCAGGCGCAGGCGGAACTTGTAGGTCTTGTACGGGTCGCGCCGGTCGGGGTTGACGCTGAAAGGTGGTGCCATGATCGCTCTCCCCTATGGCTCAGGCCGCGTTGCGGATCTGCTGGATGGAAATGACGACGAATTCGGCCGGCAGCAGCGGCGCGAAACCGACGACGATGTTGACGATGCCCTGGTTGCGATCATCCTGCGTCGTCGTGCTGCCGTCGCATTTGACGAAATAGGCGTCGCGCGGGCTGGTGCCCTGGAACGCGCCCTGTTTGAACAAGCGCTGCATGAAGGTGCCGACCGACAGGCGAATTTGCGCCCAGAGCGGTTCGTCATTGCCCTCGAACACCACCCACTGGGTGCCGCGATACAGGCTTTCCTCGATGAACAGCGCCAGGCGCCGGACCGCGAGATATTTATAGTCGTCGGAGAGCTGGTCCGATCCGCGCAGCGTCCGCGCCCCCCACACCGTCAGCCCGGTACCGGGGAAGCTGCGCAGGCAATTGACCCCGATCGGATTGAGCAGGCCATTTTCCTCGTCGGTCAGCTTGACCGACAGCCCCTCGACCCCCGCGAGCGTCGCCGCCATGCCGGCGGGCGATTTCCAGACGCCGCGGTTCGTATCCGTGCGGGCGATGATTCCCGCCACCGCGCCGCACGGGACGAAGCTGTCGATCTGGCCCGCGCGCTTGGGGTCGCGGCGCAGGATACGGGGGAAATAGAGCGCGGCATTGTCGGCGAAGGACATCGAGAGGACTGCGGTCGCGCCGTCGAGCTGTTTGGTCTTGACCAGCGCCGCCGCTTCCTCGGGCTTGTCGTCCCAGTCGGCGGGCGGATCGACGATCAGCACCGCGCGCTCGTCCTTGCAGAACTGCGCCGCCTTTTCATTGACGCTGCGCGGCAGGGTGCCGTCGCGGGTGTCGGGCGGGATGCACAGGAGGTTGAAGATATCGGCCTTTTTCAGCGCATAGAAGCCGGTCTTCTTGTCGGCGTCGCCGATGAAATCGACGTCGAGCAGCGGATCGCCGTCATTGCCGTCGACCCCGTCGCCGGTCGCGTCATGCGCCGGCCGGTTGCCGAGCTTGGGCGTGCCATCGATATTGAGCTGGCATTGGACGAGGCTCGATTCGGCGGCGAGGACCCGGTCGAACCGCCGCGCGCCGCCGTTTTCCTTCACCGTCAGGTTGCGGAAAACCTCGACCGCCCCGGTCGTCTTGTCCTCGATCCGGATGTCGAACAGGTCGGCGACGACAAGACCGTATTTTTCCGCCGCCAACGCCGCGCCGACCGGATCGGCGACGTCGGGATGCGTCGCGATGCCGCTCAGCTGGTTGCCCCATTCGCCCGGGCTCGTCGCGCGCAGCGCGAGCGCGCCGATGTCGAGCGTCGCGATGCCGTCGTCGTCGGCCGCCCTGGCCTTGAACAGCCGCACGATCTCGGCCTGCCCGCCGCCATTGCCGTAAAAATCATCGACCGCATAGGTCATCGGCCCGCTCGCCCACAGGCCGCCGAAGCGGCGGGTGAACTCGCCGAAATTGAAGCAGGTCAAAGGCTGGTTGACCGGCCCGCGCAGCGCGCGCCCGACAAAGGCGGCGATCGAGGTCGCAACGCCGCTGACGGTGCGCACGCCCGATGGCAGCTCCTGAATATAGACACCGGGATAGGTCACGGACACGGGCATGGCAGCACTCCCTTTTCGCCAGTCGGTGAAGCTCCCCAGGGGGAGCCGAACTTGTCAGTCGAGCTTGAAGCCCATCAGGATGGTGATGTCGGCGGCGGTGGTCGCCGAGCTGTTCTTGAGGCTGATCGTCTGGAGATCGCCGGCGAACAATTTGATCGCCTCGCCATAGAGGATGAGCGGGCCGCTGAGCTTGGTGCGCGTCGCGCTGTCGGCCTTCACATCGACCGATCCGTCGTTGAGCGACGAGGTCATTATGAAGAAGGCGAGCTTGTCGACATCGTCGATCTGCAGCGCGAGATCGCGGTCGGCGCCCATCGCCTTGGCGAGGGTCACCCCGGCGCTGGTGATCGCATCGACCTCCAGACTGCCGCCATTGTTGACACCGGCACCGGCGGGCGAGCCGCCGCTAAACGACCAGGAAAATTTCTGTGGCATGACAAGCACAACCCTCCCTTTGCTGAAACGCAAGCGACGAAGTTTGTGCGACCGATGTTTTGATTGAGACTCGAAGCTAACATGGATCAGCCCGGTCTCTATTGGACGAATACGCCAAGAGCGATGAGCCGGTCGTCGGCAGCGACGACCGCGCAAAGAATAGCGCTTCCTCTATAATGTGATCAGACAGTCATTCGGATGTCGACCACGCAACACTGTGCCCCGGATCTTAAACAAATCCTGACGAAACTGGTTAAGGGAACGCGCAGGACGATCAGCCCGGCGCAGCAATCCAGCGGTCGACCTGCGCCTCGAGCACCGGCAGCGGCACCGAGCCGCGCCCGAGAACGATCTCGTGGAACATCTTCTGGTCGTAACGGTCGCCGAGCGCCCCCCGCGCGCGGTCTCGCAGCGCGAGGATGCGCTGCATGCCGACCTTGTACGATGTGGCCTGTCCGGGGGTGACGAAATAGCGGCGGATTTCGGAACGGATCTTCGCCAGGGGCTGCGGCGAATTGCCGGTATAATAGGTCAGCGCCTCTTCCTCGCTCCACCCCTTGGCATGGATGCCGGTATCGACGACCAGCCGGATCGCGCGCCAGATCTCACGCCCCAGCCGCCCGAAATCGCTGTAGGGATCGGTGTAGAAACCCATCTCCTTGGCCAGTCGCTCGACATAAAGCGCCCAGCCCTCGCCATAGGCGCCATAGAAATAATTCTTCCGGAACTCGGGTGTGCCCGTCATCTCCTGCGCGAGCGCGATCTGCATATGATGGCCCGGCAGGCCCTCGTGATAGGTCGTGCCCTCGATCTCATAGATCGGCGTCGCGCGCGTGTCGGCGAGATGGACATAATAGATACCGGGGCGCGAACCATCGAGCGCGGCGGGCGAATAATGCGCGGCGCCGCCAGGCTCCTCGCGAAACGCCTCGACGCGCTTGACGATCAGATCGGCCTTGGGCAGCCGCCCGAATTGCTCGGGCAGCCGCGCACGCATACCGTCGAGATAGTCCCCGGCCATCTTGAGATAGGCGGCCCGGCCAGCATCGTCGTTGGCGACATAGAAACGGTCGTCGCTGCGCAGGAAAACGAAGAAATCCTCGAGCTTGCCCTCATAGCCGATCTTCGCCTTCAGCGTCTCCATCTCGGCGCGGATGCGCGCAACTTCGGACAGGCCGAGGTCGTGGATTTCGTTCGCGGTCATGCCGGTTGTCGTCTGGAGGCGCAGCATCGCGTCATAATAGGCCGCGCCGTCGGGCAGCGCGCCCGCGCCATGCGGTTCGGACCCGGCCTTGGCACGATCGGCGGTGAGCCAGGCCTTGATCCTGTCGTAGGCGGGCTTGAGCGTCTCGTTCATCGCCATGGCAACGCGGGCGATGAAGGCATCGGCGGCGGCGGCGTCGACCTTCTTCGCGGTCACGAGCCCCGCCGCCTTTTCCTTCGCATCGGCGTAGAGCGCATTGTCGGCGCCATCGCCGAACGGCGCGCCGCTTATGAGCCGCCCGATCAGCTCGATCGACTGGTCGTAGGCGAAGCCCGGCATACGGATGCCTTTCGTCGCCGAGGCCTTTGCCCGCTCCAGATAGACGTCGAGCGTCGGCCCGAGCGCCGCGACCCGCTCGGCATAGGCATGCATGTCGGCGGGGGTGTCGATGCGGTGCTGGTTGATCAGGAAATTGGGGAGCCCGGTGTGCGGGCCGTTGCGGTCGAAGATATAGCCATGGCCGCGCCACTTGGTCGCCGCCTCGGCGCGTTCGAGTTCGAGCGCCCACATGTCGTAGGACACGCGCGCATCCTCGCCGAGCGCGGCGCGGTCGAAGCGCCTTTTCATCTCGGCGACATTGGCGCGGCGCCAGTCGAGCCGCACCGCCGCCGCGGCATCGCTGGGGTCGGTGAACCGGTCCTGCTTCTCCTTGCGGCCAAGGCTGGTGAGCTGCTCGGGGTCGAGCAGGAGTTCGGCCTCGAACGCCGCATCGAGAAAGGCGGTGAAGGCCGCATCGGCGGCGGCGGCGCCCTGCCCTGCGGCGCGGGCCGCAGGGGCGGCGAGGAGGCTCGCGCCGATGACCAGGGAAAATTCGCGACGGGAAAGCTGCATGGGACCCCTTTCGTTTGAAGGGGTTATAGGGGGGATGGCGGGGGAGGCAAATATTGGCTTTGGGGGCAGCCGACGTTGATCTCCCCTCCCGCCTGCGGGAGGGGAAATCAGGTCAACCTTGATGCCGGAAGCCCCAACTCACCCCTGAAAATGCCGGATGCTCTCCAGGTCGGCGCGGCCCAGCGGCTCGGTGAGCCACAGCCCGCCGCGGCCGGCGCGCGACCAGCGGACGATCGCCTTGCGGCGGATATCGCCGGGCAGCACAAGTTCGAGCGCCTTGCCGACCTCGAACTGGCCGCCATGGACGAAGCCCGCGCCGCTCTGCGACAGGTCGGCGAGTTCGATATCGCTGGCCGCGCCGTCGGTGATCAATTGCGCGCGGGTATGCACCGGCAGGCGCGGGGCGCGGTAGTCGCCCGACTGTTGTTCGGCGGCGAGTTGCCGGAGCACGTCATGGCCGTCGACCGCCGCGTCGAAGGCGACGCCGCAGCGCCCCGCTTCGCACCAGGCGACACGGCCCGAAATGACGATGGTTTCCGAGAGCGCGATTTCGAGCCGTTCGCCGACCGACACCGGAACCTCGACCGCGAGCATCATGCCGCCGTCGGACATGTTGCGGACGCGCCATAGCCCGGCGTCGCCATCGCGGGTGACCTTCGCGATGCGCCACACGGTGCGAAACCGGTCGCCGCCACGGCGGTCGGACGCGGCGTCCTGATCTTCTCCGGGGTCAGAGAAGTGGGGTTCGTTCATGCCTTCCTCCTGATTCCAACAGCGCCCAGAAGAGACATTCATGCTGCTAAAATTGTTCCACTCAGCTTTCCCCACCGCACGTCCGGTCGTCGCGTTTCCGTCCTCAACCCGGCTGGCCCGCCGGAATCGTTAAGCACGGTTCAACGCGCCCATCGGCGCTTGGCCGCAGACTGCCTTCATAATATGAATAATTTCCAACTATGCCGCGTTAAATATCGCCAGCTTTGAGTATCGCAACCCGCCGCTCGGGACGCGGCAGGAAAAATCGAGTGGTTGCAAGTCGTTCGACGTCGATAACCGCACGGCGCAATCAGGTCGGGTCGAGGAAGCCCTTGAGCCCATAGCGCTGGTGCGGGCCGACGATATATTGTTCGAGCGCGCCGACCCCGACCTGGTCGCCGCAGGTCGCGCGCACGACCTGCTGGACATGCATGAACTGCGGCGCGTTGACGTCGATCCGATTGATGTCCCAGCTTTCGAGCGTGTACGCCTCCTCGCCCTTGTAGAAGCCATGGCCCCATTCGGGATGGTTATAGCCGGTCCCGTACATATGATAGCGCAGCAGCGGTTCGAGGACGAAGGTCTCCTTGCGTCCATCCCGGTACACGGTGTCGATTTCGGCGCGGCTGATCAGGCGGCTGCCCCTGGCGAACTCGAGGCGGTGGTCGGCGCATAGCGCGGGCTCCACGTCGCCCTCGTCGAGGACGTTGAAGTCGCTCCCGATCGGATAGGTCTTAAATATCTGGGCGAACTCCTTCCAGCGCTTGCTGTCGGCATATTCGTGCTGGCCCCAGTGGGTGCAGCGGTCCTGCCAGTGGATCGGCGCCCACAGCCAGAAAAATTGTTCGGGAATGTCGCGCGAAATGCCCTTCTCGCTCTCCCCCGTCCAGCGCCACCCCCAGCTGCGGTCCTTGGTGCCATAGGTGGTCGCGGGATTGATCTCCTGCCGCTTGCCATCGACCTCGATCCAGCCCTCCCAGCGCCCGAACTGGCTGAAACGCTTCATCTGGGCGACGGTACGCACCCCCTGCTTCATATGGTCGGCGGGTTCCTCATGCGCGACGCTGTTGGCGTGGAAGGTCAGGTCGCAGGTGAAGCCGGTGTCGTTCTTCTCCACCGTGACGCGTACCGTTCGCATCGGCTCGACAATCTCGTGCCGCAGGGGTCCGGCATAAAGCTCGGTGCGGTCGCCGCGCAGGCGCCGCGACGCGCGAAAGCTGTGCTGCGTGCCATCCTTGCGCACGATCGACACCGCGCCGTCCATCACCTCGCGGTTCGGATAGGCGGCGAAAGCGACCCCGATGTAGAAGTCGCCGTCGAAGTCATAGCCGTTGTACCAGTAACGCGCGTACATGTTGCGTTCGCTCGATGCCATATACGACAGCGGCTCCGCCGTCTGGTGCACCGGATAGTCGTCGAACAGGATGAGCATCTTTATCTCCCGGATTTTCTATGTTGATCGAAAGCGATGGAGGCGGCCGCGCGGCGCAGCAAAGCCGCGCGATCGAAACGCGTGATCTCGCTGGAAGCAGGTCGGTTCATGCCGCCATGCTAGAGGCGACGGCGCCGCCGCCTAGTGACGGAAACCCGTAACTGTCGCGCGCACCGCGCGCGCTAGCGGGCGGCGATCAGCGTCCAAAAGGAGCGGTGGATAGGAATGGTGCCGCCCAATCGGTAACGGCGAAGGCAGCAAAAGCTGCCCGATGGTGCCCCTGGCCGGACTCGAACCAGCACTCCTTGCGGAACCGCATTTTGAGTGCGGCGCGTCTACCAATTTCACCACAGGGGCCCGTGGAAGCGCGCCCCGATAATCCGGGACGCCCCATTTTGCCAAGCTATTTCTTGAGTTCCTTGGCCAAAGTCTTGGCGGTCGCCTTGCCATAGGGCGGCTTGAAACCGGCGAGGCCCGCGACGTCGAGCTTGGGCTGGCGATAGACCGCGCGCGCGTGGCTGAAGGTGCGGAAGCCGTCGAGCCCGTGATAATTGCCCATGCCCGACGGCCCGACCCCACCGAAGGGCAGATCCTCCATCGCATTGTGGAACAGCACGTCGTTGACCGTCACCCCGCCCGAGATCGTCCGCGTCAGCACGCGGTCCTCCTCGCTCTTGTCCTGCCCGAAATAATAGAGGCCGAGCGGGCGGTCGTTGGCGTTCACATAATCGATCGCCTCGTCGATCGTCTTGTAGGTCTTGACCGGCAGGATGGGGCCGAAGATTTCCTCCTGCATCACTTTCATGTCGTCGGTCGGATTGCGGACGATGTGGAGCGGCATCTTGTGGCCGTTGGCGCTGGCGAAATCCTCGCCGCCCGGATTGACCTCGATCACGTCGCCACCTTTTGCTCGTGCATCGGCCAGATAGGATTGCAGCCGGTCGTAATTGCGGACGTTGACGACGGACGTGTAATCGTCGTTGGCGAGCAGCGTGGGATAGAGCGCCGCCGCCCCCTTGGTAACGCTGTCGATCACCTCGCCCTCCTGGTCCTCGGCGACGAGCAGATAGTCGGGAGCGAGACATATCTGCCCGGCGTTCATCAGCTTGCCGAGCGCGACGCGCTGCCCCGCCTGTTCCTTGTTGGCGCTGCGCCCGATGAAGGTCGGCGACTTGCCGCCGAGTTCGAGCGTCACAGGGACGAGGTTATCGGCGGCGGCGCGCATGATATGCTTGCCGACGCTGGTCGCGCCGGTGAAGATCATATGGTCGAAGGCGAGCTTCGAGAAGGCGACCCCGATATCGGCGTCGCCGGTGAACACCGCGATCTCGCTCTCGTCGAAATAGTCGGGGACCAGCCGCGCCATCAGCGCCGAGACATTTTCGGTGAACTCACTGGGCTTGATCATCGCGCGGTTGCCCGCCGCGAGGATGCCCGCCATCGGCACGAACACCATGCCGACGGGGAAGTTCCACGGCGCGACGACGCCGACGACGCCCTTGGGCTGGTACACGACCTCGGCCTTGGCGCCGAGCAGGCCGAGCGGGAAAGTGGGCTTGCGCTTCTCGCCCTTCGACCAGGCCGCCATATGTTTTTTGGCGTGCTTGAGCGCGCTGACCGAAGGCATGATGTCGGTCATCAGCGTCTGTTCGCGGCTGCGATGCCCGAAATCCTCGCTCACCGCTTTTGCAAATTCCTCGGCATTGTCGACGAGCAGCGCAATCGCGCGGTCGATGCGGTCGGTACGTACCGCCAGGCTTTCGGGCATGGCTGCGGTGAAGCTCGCTTTCTGTGCGGCCAGCACGTCGTGCATCCGCTGCGTTTCGCCGGCGATATCCTGCTTGATGGCGGTGGCCATGACCCGTCTCCCTGTTTGGATTTGCGGCAATTCACCACGCCGCGCGGTGAGTTGCAAGTTGAAACCCGCGCGCGCGGCGTGATCCGGGGGTTTGGCGGCTCGGTCCCGATGGCGGGCATCGGATAAGCAGGGTGGGTTCAAGGGATCGTCGCAACACTTCATTCTTTGAGGAGAAGGAGTGTTGGGACGATCCCTTGAACCCACCACCGTTTGCGGACACATTTCAATTGCCATACGTGTCTGAGAACGATGTCAGGGGTGAACTCAAGTGACTTGGCTAAAACGATACCATGATCGACTCATAACTGAGATGGAGCGCGATCCGCCCTGGAGCGGCTACGGCAAGCTGGAATGCCTGTGGCCGATTTTTTTAGGCGGAGGCATCATGTTTGCGTTCGAATATGCAACCGGGGTCGCGGTCCACAACACGATGTGGGTTGTGCTATTTTTGCTGCCCGGCGTAATCTGGTATCTTTACCTGACGAAACGCTTCGTGCTCATACTAGCCCGACGGTTACGCGCGCGCCGCACCTGAGTCCCTCGTCCGCTTCCCACCCCTTTCCAATCCTTCAAAGCGCCATATCGACCTTCGCTGCCCTCCCCAAAAAACGCCTCAACGAAAAAACGCTTTCCTACAATATCCCGCTATGCTTCAAGATAGTCGATGAACGGCACCCCTCCCGCCCCGGCACGCGATTCCTCCGCCGATCACCGCGGGCGGCAAGGCCGACGGGTTCGTCGTTGGGCTGAACTTTGCTGAACTTTGACACGGCGCTGCAGGGGTTGACGGCCTTTCCCCTCGGCAAAACGCGGACCGGCAGATCGGCTTCCCTCCCCCTTTCGCAGTTGCAGCATTTCGGCTAAGCGACGGGCCATCGATCCAGTTTCCCCTACGGAGTCTTGTCCCATGACCGCCACCGATCCCGTCGTTTTCCTTTCCTATGCCCGCACCCCGATGGGCGGCATGCAGGGCAGCCTGTCGGATGCGAGCGCGACCGACCTCGGCGCGACCGCGGTCAAGGCGGCGGTCGAGCGCGCCGGCGTCAGCGGCGACGATATCGAGCGTATCTATATGGGCTGCGTGCTCCCCGCCGGGCTCGGCCAAGCGCCGGCGCGTCAGGCGGCGATCAAGGCGGGCCTGCCCAAATCGGTGCAGGCGACCACCGTCAACAAGGTGTGCGGTTCGGGCATGCAGACCGTCATCATGGGCGCCGAGGCGCTGGCATCGGGCAGCATCGACCTGGTCGTCGCGGGCGGCATGGAATCGATGACCAACGCGCCCTATCTGCTCAAGAAACACCGTGGCGGCGCGCGCATCGGCCACGACACCGCTTATGACCATATGTTCCTCGACGGGCTGGAAGACGCCTATGAGGCCGGCCGCGCGATGGGCACCTTTGCGCAGGATACCGCCGACGCCTACCAGCTCTCGCGCCAGGCGCAGGATGATTACACCCTCGAATCGCTGAGCCGCGCCAAGGCGGCGATCGCCGACGGCGCCTTTGCGGGTGAGATCGCGCCGGTGACGATCGCGACCCGCAAGGGCGACGTCGTCGTCGACACCGACGAGGCGCCGGGCAAGGCGATGCCCGACAAGATCCCGACGCTGAAGCCCGCCTTCGCCAAGGACGGCACGATCACCGCCGCGACCAGCAGCTCGATCTCGGACGGCGCCGCCGCCGTCGTGCTGACGCGCCAGTCGGTCGCCGACGCCAAGGGCGCCAAGCCCGTCGCCCGCCTGGTCGCGCATAGCGCGCATGCGCAGGAGCCCAAGGACTTCACCGTCGCCCCGGTCGGCGCGATCAACAAATTGCTCGCCAAGACCGGCTGGTCGATCGGCGACGTCGATCTGTTCGAGGTCAATGAAGCCTTCGCCTGCGTCGCGATGTTCGCGATGCACGACCTCGGCATCCCGCGCGAGAAGATCAACGTCCATGGCGGCGCGACCGCCTTGGGCCACCCGATCGGCGCCAGCGGCACGCGTATCATCACCACGCTGATCGCCGCGCTCCAGCGCCACGGCAAGACCCGCGGCATCGCGAGCCTGTGCATCGGCGGCGGCGAAGCGACCGCAGTGGCGATCGAGCTCGTCTGATCCGGCTTTTCGGCGAAAGTTCCGGGGCGTCGTCGCAAGACGGCGCCCTTTCGTCGTTCTGGCGCGACAATTTGCGACACTAATGTCCTGAAAATAAACGGCGCATTCCGGCTCCGTTCAAACCGACACGCCTATTCCATCATCAGTCATCGGGCAGATCCCCTCCCCCTGACGGAAAAAGGAATGGCACAATGAAGAGCAAATTTCTCACCGCCGGCCTGATCGCCGCGATGATGGTTCCCGCCACCATGCCGGTCGCCGCACAGGCGCAGACCCGCGAGATTCGCAAGGATCGCGCCGATGTCCGCGAAGAACACCGGGAATTGCGCGATGCGCAGCGCCACGGCAGCCGCAGC
Source organism: Sphingopyxis sp. (assembly GCF_050725615.1). Lineage (GTDB taxonomy): Bacteria > Pseudomonadota > Alphaproteobacteria > Sphingomonadales > Sphingomonadaceae > Sphingopyxis. The sequence continues at coordinate 29,616 of NZ_JBOHHU010000003.1, read as the reverse complement.
GACGTGCGCGAGGAACGCGGCGAATATCGCGATGCCAAGCGCGACCTGCGCGACAGCAAGCGCGACTGGCGCCAGGACAACCGCTATTCCAACTATCGCGCGCCGTTCAAATATCAGCAGTTCCGCGTCGGCTCGACGCTCCGTTCCAACTATTACGCGCCGAGCTATCGCCCGGCCTGGGACAGCCGCTGGGGCGTGCCGCACGCCGGTCGCAACCTGACCTATGTGCGCCATTACAACGACCTGCTGTTGGTCAATGCGCGCAACGGCAAGGTGGTGAAAGTGTATCGCAACCACTTCTCCTATCGCCGCTAACCGACGATGACGAAAGGGGCCGGACATGCCTATGTTCGGCCCCTTTTTCCTGCGCGTGCGAGGCGCGCGATTCCCGTTGCCGCGCCGCACCGAAAGGCATAGCCTGTCGGCGCAAGATGGGGAGATGGGACATGAAGAAGATCATATTGCTGGTGGCGCTCGCCGCGCTGTCAGCTTGTTCGCAAAAGACCGAAGAGAAGGCGGAGCCCGCTGCGGCGCCGGTTGAAACAGCGGCGCCCGCCGCCGCCGCTGGTCCGGCGGTCGCATCGACCACCGCGCCCGGAACCTATGACGTCAAAATGGCCGACGGCACGATGGCGACCACGGTGATCAACGCCGACGGCACCTATGTCGATACCGACGCCAAGGGCAAACAGGTCAAGGGCCAATATGCCACGCACGACGGCAAGGATTGCTTCGATCCCGAGGGCGACGAAATGGGAATGTGCTGGGCGGTGAGCAAACCGGGCGCCGACGGCAGCTTCACCGCGACCGCCGACGACGGGACGGTCGTAACGGTAACGCCCAAGAAGAGCTGATCTTTCGGCAGGGCCGCAGCCTTGGGTTGGAGAACGGTCCTTCCGTTCGGGTCCTGCCCAACTTGTTTCGGGTGATGACGCCGACCTACCCGGTCGGCGCCGGCCGCATTGTGTCGATCAGGCGGAAGCCGATGTGGTCGGTGCCGAGCGAGCGTTCCTGGAACTGGCGTGCGGCGGGGCGGTAGCGCGCGCAGTAGTTGGCCGCGCACAGGAAGCTGCCGCCCTTGATGACGTTGGTTTCGTCCCCAGCCTTCGCGGTGGTCCATTCCCAGACATTGCCGATCAGGTCGTGGACGCCGTGCTTGTCGGCGGGGAAGCAGGCGACCGGCGCGCGGCTGGTGAAGCCGTCGGTGCCCATGTCACGCACCGGGAAGACGCCCTGATAATAATTCGCCTGCGGCTTGCCGTCGACGTCCGGCACATTGCGGTCGGCGCCGCCGGTCGCGGCAGCGAGTTCCCATTGCTCCTCGCTCGGCAACGCCTTGCCGGCCCATTGGGCGTAAGCGAGCGCATCGTCATAGGCGATCTGCACCACCGGCTCGCGATCGCGCCCGTCGATCGCGGTGTCGGGTCCGGCGGGATGACGCCACTCTGCCCCCACCATCCAGCGCCACCAATTGGGATTGCCGTCGGTCGGCGCGGTGAACACCGCGCCGCCGGGGATCAGCATCTCGGGCGGCGCGCCGGGCAGCTTGGGCGGATCGCGTTCGGCGATCGTGTTGTAGCCGGTCGCCTTCACGAAGGCGGCGAACTCGCCGTTGGTGACCTCGTGCGTCGCCATCCAGAATCCCGCGACTTTGACCTGCTTTTCGGGCCCTTCCTCGGGCAGATGCGCGTCGGCGCCCATCGCAAAGGTCGCGCCCGGGATCCAGACATAGGCCGCCTTCGGCATCGCCGGGCAGACCGTCTTGGCCGCCGCGACGGTCGCATCCTCCGGCGTCTCGCCGCAAGCTGCCAGCAGGGCGGCCAGCACCAGCGACGCGAGAAGGACCCCTTCTTTCATTGCGGCGCGACCGCGATCAGGGCGTCGACCATCTGGGCAACGACCGCTGCGGCTTCCTCGGCATCGAGACCCTGATCGTGACGCAGCGCGCGCCAGGTCTGGAACGACAGCGCAACGCACAGCGCCTCGCGCCCGACCCGGTCGGCGAGGACATCATCAGGGAGCAGCCGGAACAGCAGGTCGCGTTCGAGCGCGACGACCTGCCCATATTGGCCCATCAGGAAGGGCGACTGATAGCGTTTGATGTTGGCGGCGAGGCGGAAGGGCAGCATCGTTTCAAAAACGCGCGCGCGCCGCGCGACGAGGTCGCGGACATCGGCGCGCCAGTCCTGGCCCGCATAGGGCGCGCTGACGATCGGCATCACCCGCTCGGCGATGGTTTCCGACATTTCGCGGTAGAGCGTATCCATGTCGTCGAACTGGCGGAAAACGGTGCGCAGGCCCACCCCCGCCTCCTCGGCAACGCGCGCCGCGCTGGGGGTCAGGTCGCCGCTGTCGATCAGGTCGAGCATCGCCGCGACGATCCGCGCCCGGCTCGACCGGCTGCGTTCGCGGCGACCGTCGATCCGCACGACGGTGTCCGTTTCACTCTTCGCTTGTACCCGGGCTGTCATGCTGTCTCCGCTGGCCCAGCTTGACGCCGGGGTCAATGCGATCTTGCGCCTCACGCGATATAATGACACAGATAGTGCCATAATATCGACCGGAATCGCAAACGGGTGGGGCTATGAAAAAGAGATGGGTGGCGCTCGGCGTGCTCGCATTGCTCGGGGCGGGCGGATACTGGGCCTATCAGGCGAACACATACCGCCTGCCCGGCCTGATTTCCGACTGGCGCGACCCGGTGCAACCCCATCATGCGGTGACATGGGCGGCCGGTCCCGCCGCTGCGCCCGTCAACCCGCCCGGGGGCAAGCGCCCGCCGAACATCATCCTGATCGTCGCCGACGACCTGGGCTATAACGACATCAGCCTCAACGGCGGCGGGGTCGCGGGCGGCATCGTCAAGACACCGAACATCGACGCGTTGGCGCGTGAGGGGATGAATTTCACCACCGCCTATGCCGCCAACGCGACCTGCTCGCCGTCGCGCGCGGCGATGATGACGGGGCGCTATCCGACGCGTTTCGGTTTCGAATATACCGCCGTTCCGGTGCAGTTCGCCGAAAATATGGCGCATGGTTCGGGCATTGGGCCGCTGAACACCATCTTTCACAAGGAACTGATCACCCCCGACATCCCCGACTATCCCGACATGGGCGTGCCCGCGAGCGAGGTGACGATCGCCGAGGCGGTGAAGGCGGCGGGCTATCACACTTTGCACATCGGCAAATGGCATCTGGGCGAGGCCCCTGCCCTGCAGCCGCAGGCACAGGGGTTTGACGAGAGTCTTGCGGTGCTTGGCGGGGCGGCGATGTTTATGCCCGAGGATGACCCAGACGTGGTCAACGCCAAGCTGCCCTGGGACCGCATCGACCGCTTCCTGTGGGCGAATTTGCGCCATGCGGTGAGTTTCAACGGCAGCAAAAGATTCCACCCCAAGGGGCATATGACCGATTATTTCGCCGAAGAGGCGACGCGGGCGATCGAGGCGAACAAGAACCGGCCGTTCTTTATGTACCTCGCGTTCAACGCCCCGCACACGCCGCTGCAGGCGACGCGCGCGGACTATGACAGACTGCCGCAGATCAAGGATGAGAAGACGCGCGTCTATGGCGCGATGATCGCGCAGCTCGACCGGCGGATCGGCGACGTGATGGCGAAGCTGAAGGAAGTGGGGATCGATAATAACACGCTGGTGATCTTCACCAGCGACAATGGCGGCGCCTGGTACACCGGGATCGACCATCTGAACGCGCCCTATCGCGGGTGGAAGGCGACCTTTTTCGAGGGCGGCATCCGCACCCCCTTCTTCATGCGCTGGCCGGGCGTGATCGCGGCGGGTTCGACGCGCGCCGACCCGACGGGACATCTCGACATCTTCTCCACCATCGCGGCGGCGGCGGGGGCGACGGTGCCGACGGGCCGCGTGATCGACAGCGAGGATATATTGGCGGGTCCCGCGAAGCGCGCGGCACTGTTCTGGCGATCGGGCGATTATCGCGCCGTGCGCGCGGGCGACTGGAAATTGCAGGTGACCAAGCGTCCGGCGAAGAAGCGGCTCTATAATCTCGCGGACGATCCGACCGAAGAATTTGATCTGTCGGCGGCCGAGCCGCAGCGCGTCGCGGCGCTGAGCGCGATGCTCGACGCGCAGAACAAGGGCATGGCGAAGCCGATCTGGCCGGGGCTGATCGAGGGGCCGGTGCGGATCGACGTGCCGCTCAACGCGCCGTGGAAGGACGGACAGGACTATGTCTACTGGACCAATTAGGCTTCGGTCGCGGCGCCCGTCGTTTCGATCGTGAACCCGCTGTTCGCCAGTTGCAATTCGTCGCCGCAATGGCTGCACGCGACGACCATATGGAGGTCGTGGCCGCACGGACTGTGCGTGAGCAGCAGCGGCGGGCCGCGCTCGTCGGCGAACCAGCGGTCGCCCCATTGCAAGAGCGCAAGCAGCACCGGGTAGAGATCGCGGCCCTTGGCGGTCAGGCGATATTCGACGCGATCGGCGTGCGACGAATAGGGCGCCGTCTTCAAAATGCCCTGCCGTACCAGCCGTTCGAGCCGGCCCGTGAGGATGTTCGTCGCCATCAGCGTGTCGCGCTGGATATCGTCGAAGCGGTTGATGTGCGTGAACATCGCGCGGACGACGAGCGTGGCCCAGCGGTCGCCGAACAGCTCGATCATCGTGTCGACCAGCGGGCGCCCGCCGGGGCGGCGGACATCGCCGTTGAAGCGGCGGCGCTCGTAATGCGGGATGACCTGCGCGAGCCCGGGCCCTTCGCGCCAGGCGACGTCGCGCGGGTCGATCTCGGCATGGCAATGGCCGCAGGCCGGCACCGGCTCGGTCGCGTGGCCGCAGGTGGCGTGGTGGAGGCGGACCTGGAAGTCGCGCTCGGCGGCCTCCCACTTATGCTGCCAGCGCAGCATCATCAGCGCGTTGGGAAACTGGTCGCGACCCTTTTGGGTCAGGACATAGTGAAAGCCGCGCCCCGCCTTCTTGCGCACCTTGGCGAGGCAATCCTCTTCGACCAGTTTCTTGAGCCGGCCGTTGACCACCGAGCGCGCCAGCCCGGTGCGCGCGACGAACTCGTCAAAGCTGTGGGTGCCCAGAAAGGCCTGTTCCATGATCAGCAGCACCGGCACGTCGCCGACGACGTCGAGCGCGCGCCAGATCGAACAGGCCCTGATGGTGCGGTCGTGTTTCAAGCCCAAGCCATTCCTTCGCCCCCGCCCCTAACCCGCCGGCCGGTCATCGACAAGGGAGCCGCGAACCTGCGGGGGGCCGGTCGGGAGAGGGGGCCGTGCCCGTGCCCCCTCTTCCCTGGGGAGAGCCGGTCAGAAGCGCCCCGTCAGTTGCACCGCGATTGTGCGCGGCCGGTCGACGATGCCGTTATAGGCATTGCCGGCGTTGCGCGTGATCGTCGTGGCGAGCGGCATCGAACTCGCAGTCTGCAGGATGCGCTGGTTGGTGAGGTTGCGGCCGATCAGCGCAATCTCCCATTGCCCATCGATCTGGGCGAGCGCGAGGCGCGCGCCGAGCTTGGCATAGCTGTCCTGCCGCGTGCGCGGATCGAGGTTCGCCGCAGCGATATAGGCCGATGAGAAGTCGGCGTTGAGGTTCAGCGCCACCTTCATATCGCTGCTGATCGGCGTCGTGTAATCGAGGTTGAGGTTGCCCGACCATTTGGGCGAGAGCGCGTTGCGCTTGCCGGTATAGTCGCAGAAGCCACCGGGCCCCGGGGTCTGCAGATAAAAGCATTGGCCGTTGGTGAAATTGGTGAATTTGAAGTCGAGATAGGCGACCGCACCGCTGATCGTCAGCCCGTCGGCGATCGCGGCGCGGAAATCGGCCTCGACCCCCTGCGTCTTGGCGCCGGCGGCGTTACGGACGTTGAAGTTCAGCGTGCCGTCGAAGATGTTGACCTGAAGATCGTGATATTTGGTGCGATAGACCGACAGGTTGAAGGCGATGTTGCGGCTCTTATACTTCAGCCCGCCCTCGAAATTGTCGACGCTTTCGTCGGCGAACATGAAGGCGCCGGGCTTGGCGACGGTGGTCGAGGTCGGCAGCGAGTTCGACCGGATATCGAAACCGCCGGCCTTCGTCCCCTTGGCGTAGGAAGCGTAAAGCATCAGGTCGTCGGTCGCGTCATACTGGACGTTGACCATCGGGTTGAAGCTGTCCTCGCTGAGCTTGCCCGAGATGCTGTGCGCCTCGATATTGAGCGCGCGGAACACCGCCGCGACGACCGGCGCCGGCGCGGTGCTGAGCGGCCCCTGGACGATCGCGAGGGTGCGGTTGCCGCTCTTCTTTTCATGGTTGAAGCGCGCGCCGGCGGTGATGCGGAAACGGTCGCTGAGCGCCAGTTCGCCCTGCGCAAAGGCCGAGACCAGGTCGGATTTCTGGCTGTAGTCGCGATCGTTACGGGTGTCGCCAAGCGCGCTGAACGGCGCCCCCAGCGCTAGGAAGGTCGGGTTGAACAGGGTGAAATCCTGCACGTCGAGCTTCGCATTCTGATAATAGACGCCCGCGATATAGTTGAACGTCTCTCCGCCGGGCGATGTCAGCCGCAGTTCCTGCGAATATTGGCGATAGTCCTCGCGCAAATTGGTGCCGTCGAGGAAGCTGATTCCCGAGAAGTCGACGTCGACGATCTCGCGCGTCTTGTAGTCGAGCAGCGCGCTGGTCGAGGTTAGCGTATGCTCGCCGATCTCGAGGTCCATGTTCAGCGTCGCGCCGAACACCTTGTTGCGGCTCTGATAGCCATTGTCGGCGCGGACATAGTCGGGTGTGGTGCTGACAAAGAACGGCCCCTGGAAGACGGTATTGTAGTTGCCGACCGCGCCGAACACGTCGCGCGGCTGTCCCTTCGCCTCGAAGTCGGCATATTCGAGCTTGAGCTCGGCGGCGAACGGACCGCCCTTGTCGAACTCCAGCTTGCCGCGGAAATATTTCTCGTCGACGTTCGGCTCGTTGCGGTCGAGCTTCGTGTTGTAGAAATAGCCGTCCATCGTGCGGTAATAACCGACGACGCGCGCCTCGACGCCGTCGCTCAGCGGGCGCGAGAGCACACCGTTGAGCTGAAATTCCTTGTGGTTGAATTCATACAGGCCGCTGACCGAGCCTTCAAATTCGTCCGTCGGGCTGCGCGTGGTGATGTTGACCGCGCCCGCGATGGCGTTTTTGCCGAACAGCGTCGGCTGCGGCCCGCGCAGCACCTCGACGCGCTCCATGTCGATCAGCGGCAGGCGCGAGAGCTGGTCGCGGCCGTAATAGACGCCGTCGACGAACATCGCGACCGATTGCTCGAACCCCTTGTTGTCGCCCGAGGCGATGCCGCGAATCGCGATGCGGTTGGCGATCGCGGTCTGGGTGATCTTGAGGTTCGGGACCGACGAGGAGATTTGCTCCAGGTTGGTCTGGCCGTAATTTTCGATCTGCTTGCCGCTGACCGCCGAGATCGAGATCGGCACATCGGACAGGCCCTCGGCGCGTTTTTGCGCGGTGACGATGATCTCTTCGAGACCGCCATTGTCCTCGGCCGGCGCGGCGTCCTGCGCGAAGGCGGCGGCGGGGCTGGCGAGCGCCGAAACGGCGAGCAATGCGGCATAATGGTTTTTCATCATAGTCTCCCTCCCTCCATCGTCGGCTGGCCCCGCGATGTTTTTCTGGACTTGCGACTCATACCGTCTTTAAGTATCACTATGCAAGTCAGATAATTTGAGAGAGGATTTTCGGTGCCGGGACACGGCCTTCCACCCGCGCTGACGCGCAACCTGCGGCTGCCCGCAATCGCCGCGCCGATGTTCCTCGTCTCGGGCCCCGAGATGGTGATCGCGGCGTCGCGATCGGGCGTGATCGGCAGCTTCCCCGCCCCCAATGCGCGCACGTCGGCCGACCTCGAAGATTGGGTGAGCGCGATCGACGCGGCGCTGTCGAACGATCCCGACGCGGCCGCCTGGGCGGTCAACCTCGTGGTGCATCCGTCAAACGCCCGGCTCGCCGAGGATCTGGCCTGCGTCGTGCGCCACAAGGTGCCGCTGGTGATCACCGCGCTCGGCAGTCCGGCCCGGGTGGTCGAGGAAATTCACAGCTATGGCGGGCTGGTGTTCGCCGACGTCAATTCGGTGGGCTTCGCACGCAAGGCAGCGGCGGCGGGGGTCGACGGGCTCGTGCTCGTCGCGGCGGGCGCGGGTGGGCATACCGGCGCGACGGCGGGCTTCGCCTTCGTCGAGGAGGTCCGGCAGTTCTGGGACGGCCCGCTGGTGCTGGGCGGCGCGATTTCGACCGGGCATGCGGTGCGCGCGGCGGAGATATTGGGCGCCGACTTCGCCTATCTCGGCACCTCGCTGATCGCCTGTGCCGAGAGCATGGCGGCGCCCGGTTACAAGGACATGGTCGTCGCGGCGGGGGCCGAGGATATCGTCCCTTCGAAAGGCATCACCGGGGTCACCGCCAACTGGCTGAAACCGAGCCTGATCGCTGCGGGTTACGACCCCGCGAACATGCCCGAGGACAAGCGCCCGAACTTTTCGGATGCGCAGGACGATGCGAAGGCGTGGAAAAATGTCTGGTCCGCCGGGCAAGGCGTCGGCGCGGTGCGCGGCGTCGAACCCGTCGCCGCCATCGTCGATCGCCTGACCCGAGAATATGATGCGGCCGCGACGCGCCCGCGCTTTGCCGCCGCCGACACCGTCACCGCCGAAGGAGTCATCGCATGACCGCCGAGCTTGTCGAGACGATCCGGACCACGATCCAGCCGAACGACCACCCCTATATGAAGGGCGCGTGGCGGCCTTCGTATAATGAGTGGAACGCGATCTTCGCCAATGGCGATGCTGAGGTGATCGGGACGATTCCGACCGACATCGACGGCGTCTATGTGCGCACCGGCGAGAACCAGATCCACGAGCCGATCGGGCGCTACCACCCCTTCGACGGCGACGGCTTCATCCATGCGATCTCGTTCAAGGACGGCCGCGCGAGCTATCGCAGCCGCTTCGTGCGCACCAAGGGCTTCGAAGCCGAGAAGGAGGCCGGGCATTCGCTGTGGGCGGGGCTGATGGAGCCGCCGCACAAGTCGACGCGCCACGGCTGGGGGGCGCAGGAGTGGCTGAAGGATTCATCCTCGACCGACGTCGCGATCCATGCGGGCAGGATCATCTCGACCTTCTATCAGTGCGGCGAGGCCTATCGGCTCGATCCGTTCACGCTGGAACAGCATGGCACCGAGAGCTGGGTGCCGCTCGATGGCATTTCGGCGCATTGTAAGGTCGACCTCGCGACCGGCGAGCTGATGTTCTTCAACTATTCGAAGCACGCGCCGTACATGCATTATGGCGTCGTCGGGGCGGACAATAAGCTGAAGCATTATATCCCGGTGCCGCTGCCGGGACCGCGCCTGCCGCACGACATGGCGTTCACCGAAAATTACACGATCCTCAACGACATGCCGCTCTATTGGAGCCCCGAGCTGCTCGAAAAGCGGCTGCATGTGGTGCAATTCCACCCCGACGAGAAGACGCGCTTCGCGATCATTCCGCGCCACGGCCAGCCCGAGGATATCCGCTGGTTCGAGGCCGCGCCGACCTACACGCTGCATTGGCTGAACGCGTGGGAGGACGGCGACGAGATCATCCTCGACGGCTATTATCAGGAAGAGCCGATGCCGAAATCCTATCCGAACGCGCCCGACGGGCTCGAGCGGATGATGGCCTATCTCGATCAGGGATTGCTCAAGCCGCGCCTCCACCGCTGGCGCTTCAACCTGGCGACCGGCGAGACGACCGAGGAACGGCTCGACGAGCGCGACCTGGAGTTCGGCATGTTCAACCATCGTTATGCGGGCAAGCCGTACCGCTATGCCTATAGCGCCATCCCCGAGCCCGGCTGGTTCCTGTTTCGCGGGCTGGTCAAGCACGACCTCGATGCGCGGACGAGCATATCTTACGAGTTCGGCCCCGGACGCTTCGGCAGCGAAGCGCCCTTTGCGCCGCGCATCGACGCCAAGGACGAAGATGACGGCTATCTGGTGTCCTTCATCGCCGACGTTGAGGCCGACACGTCCGAATGCGTGCTGATCGACGCCAAGAATATCGCGGCGGGGCCGGTGTGCCGGATCATCCTGCCCGAACGCATCTGTTCGGGCACGCACACCGTGTGGGCGAGCGGCGACGATATCGGGATGGGCGACAACGAAGTGCTGGCCGCCTGACGATGATCGTCGCGGGAGAGGATAAGAGACGGCGGCATCGGGACAGCGGCTGGTGGGGCGACCAGACCTTCGCCGACCTGTTCGCCGCCAATGCGGCGGCGCATCCGGGCCGGCTGGCGCTGGTCGATGCGCCCAATCGCGGCGAGTTCGCGTTCGGCGAACCGCAACGGCTGAGCTATGCCGCGCTGGCAGCGGAGATCGACCGGCTCGCGGGCGCGCTGGTCAGGGCGGGGATCGGCAAGGATGACGTGCTGCTCGTCCAGCTTCCGAACCTCAGCGAATTCGTTGCGCTCTATTTCGCCGCCGCCAGGATCGGCGCGATCGTCAGCCCCGCTGCGGTGCAATATCGCAGCCATGAGCTGAAAGGCATGATCGGGGTGGTCGAACCCAAGGCCTTCGTCTGCGCGACGACGGTCAAGGGATGCGACCATGTCGGGGTGGCTCTGCCGCTGCTGGGCGGCATTCGGCTGATGACCTTTGGTCCCGACGCGCCCGCGACCGCGCTCGACCTGTCCTCCGCCGAGGGCGATGCCGACGCGCTCGCGGCGCATGTCGCGGCGAACCCGGTCGACGCCGACGATATCTTCACCATCTGCTGGACCTCGGGCACCACCGGCGTGCCCAAGGGCGTGCCGCGCAGCCACAACCACTGGATCGCCGTCGCGGGCGCGGGCTACGAGGCGATGAAGGTCGGGCCCGGCGACATACTGCTCAACCCCTTCCCGCTGATCAACATGGCGAGCATTGGCGGCATCACCATGTGCTGGCTGACCAGTGCGGGGACGATGGTGCTGCACCATCCCTTCGACCCCGGCGTGTACCTGAAGCAGATCGCGACCGAGCGGCCGAGCCTGACGATCGCGCCGCCAGCAGTGCTCAACATGCTGCTGCAGAATGAGGCGTTGCTGGCGTCGGTCGATCTGTCGAGCCTGCGCGTCATCGCATCGGGCTCGGCGCCGCTGGCGCCCGCGATGGTGCGGGGATTCCAGCAAAAGCTCGGCATCATCATCGTCAACGTCTTCGGATCGAACGAAGGGATGAGCTTCATCACCGGCGAGGGCGACATGCCCGACCCCGACAAGCGCGCGAGCCTTTTCCCGCGTCGCGGCACCTATCAGCGCCCTTATGGCGAGGGCCGGGCGCCCAATATCGAAAGCCGGCTGGTCCCGCCCGGCGGCGGCGATGCGATCGAGGCGGACGGCGTCTCGGGTGAGTTGCAGATTCGCGGGCCGACGCTGTTCGAGGGCTATCATAACGCCCCCGAGCGCACCGCAGAGGCCTTCACCGCCGATGGCTGGTTCCGCACCGGCGACCTGTTCGAAATCGTCGAGGGCGGCGATTTCTATCGCTTCGTCGGGCGCTGCAAGGATCTGATCATCCGCGGCGGGGTCAATATTTCGCCCGAGGAGATCGATCAGTTGCTCGGCGGGCATCCGCTGCTGGCCGAGGCGTGCGTTTTTTCGCTCCCCGATCCGGTGATGGGCGAGCGGGTCGGCCTCGCTTACGTCCCGCGCGGCGACGGCGATGTCGGGATCGGCGAGGTCGCCGACTATCTGCGCGAGCACGACCTCGCGGTGTTCAAACTGCCCGAACGCCTGTTCCGCTTCGACACCTTGCCGCGCAATGTCACCAACAAGGTGATGCGCAGCGAAGTGCGCGAAATGGCGCTCGCCACTCTCGAAAAGGAAGCCTGACATGGCAAAGGACGTCTTCATCCTCGGCGGCGCGCAGAGCGATTTCGCGCGCAATATGGAACGCGAGGGCGGCGGGCTGTTCGAGCTGTTCCGCGATGTCGCCGAAGCGGCGTTCGTCGCGACCGGGATCGAGCCAAAGGAAGTCGAGACCGCCCACGTCGGCAATTTCGTCGGCGAATTGTTCGCGGGACAGGGCCAGCTCGGCGGCTTCTTCGGCCATGTCCATCCCGACCTCGCGGGCATTCCGGCGTCGCGCCACGAGGCCGCCTGCGCGTCGGGCAGCATAGCGATCCTCGCCGCCGCCGCCGAGATCGAGGCCGCGCGCTACGGCCTCGCGCTGGTGCTCGGCATCGAACTGATGCGCAACGTTCCGGGCCAGCGCGCCGCCGAATATCTCGGCGCCGCCGCCTGGGCGGGGCGCGAGGCGCAAGAAGCGCGCTACCTGTGGCCCTGGATGTTCGCGCGCGTCGCCGAGGAATATGAGGAGCGTTTCGGGCTCGACCGCGCGCATCTGCGCGGCATCTCCGCCAACAATTTCGCCAATGCGAAGAAGAACCCATATTCGCAGACGCGCGGCTGGGCGGTGACCGACGATCATCTCGGCGAGAATGATGAAGTCAATCCGCTGATCGAGGGGAGCCTGCGCAAATCCGACTGCGGGCAGGTCACCGACGGGGCGGCGGCGATCTTCCTCGCCTCGCGCGAAGTTGCCGAGGCTTATGCGAAACGGCGCGGGATTCCGATCGATAGCATCCCGCGCATCAAGGGTTGGGGCCACGCCACCGCGCCGCTGCTCTATTCGACCAAGGTCGCGGACAGCCGCGGCGGCGACTATGTCTTCCCGAGCGTGCGCAAGGCGATGATGGACGCGCTGCGCCGCGCCGAGATGCCCGACATCTACGCCTGCGACGGGCTCGAGGTACACGACTGTTTCTCGATCACCGAATATATGGCGATCGACCATTTCGGGATCACGAGGCCCGGCGAAAGCTGGCGCGCGGTCGAGGACGGCACCATTGCCCTTGGCGGCAAGCTGCCGGTCAATCCGTCGGGCGGGCTGATCGGGCTTGGCCATCCGGTCGGCGCGACGGGGGTGCGGATGCTGCTCGACGGGTGGCGGCAGGTCACCGGCAACGCGGGCGACTATCAGGTCGAGGCCGCGAAGAATTTCGCGACCTTCAACGTCGGCGGCAGCGCGACCACGGCGGTCAGTTTCGTCGTCGGCGTCTGAGGCTTTGGCCGACGTCTATCTCTACGATGCGGTGCGCACGCCGCGCGGCAAGGCGCGGCCCGATGGCGGGCTGGCGGCGCTGAGCCCGCAGGAGCTGGTGCGTCAGCAGGCGGCCGCGCTGACGGCGCGTTGCGGCGACTTCGAGCCCGAGGCGTTGATCCTCGGTTGCGTGACGCAGAGCGGCGCGCAGGGCGGGCATATCGCGATGCTGGCGAAGCTGCACGCGGGGCTGCCCGATGCCTGCGCGGCGCACAGTCTCAACAATTATTGCGCCTCCGGCCTGTCGGCGATCGGCCAGGCGGCCGCGAAGATCGCGAGCGGCGAGATCGGCGTCGCGCTGGCCGGCGGGGTCGAGTCGATGAGCGCCGCGCCCTTCCTCGGCGACCGCGCGGGTTTCTATACCAACGACGACCTGCCGCCGCGCGCGCGCTTCGTGCCGCCGGTACTCGCCGCCGACCGGCTGGCGAACAGCGAAGGCATCACCCGCGCCGAACTCGACGCCGTCGCCCTCGCCTCGCAGCAGAAGGCGGCCGCAGCGGAGCATGATCCGACTCTCCAGGCCTCGCGCATCGCAACCGGCGCGCTGACCGGCGAGGAATGTATCAGGCCGCAGACGACGGCGGAAACGCTCGCCGCCGCGCCGCCCGCCTTCGGCGCGTTGCAGGCGCAATATGCAAGCGCGCTCGACGGCGCGACCTTCGCGCCGCTGCATGCCGTCGCACACGCCCCGCCGATCTGCGACGGCGCGGGGCTGGCGCTGGTCGGCGGCGAAGGGCTCGGGCCCAAGCCGCGCGCGCGCGTGATCGCCTTCGCCGAGAGCGGCGGCGATCCGGCGGCGTCGCTGACTGCGGGCTTCGCCGCGATGGACAAACTGCTCGCGCGCGCCGGACTGTCGCTTGCCGACATGGACCGCATCGAATTCATGGAGGCCTTCGCCGTCACCATCGCCAAATTCCTGCGCGATCGCGACGCCGACTTGGCGCGCGTCAACGTCGGCGGCGGGCACCTCGCCAAGGGGCATCCGATGGGCGCGAGCGGGGCGATCCTGACCTCGTCGCTGCTCGACGCGCTCGATGCGTGCGCGGGGCGCTACGGCCTCGTCGTGCTGACCGGCGCGATGGGGGTCGGCGCCGCGATGCTGGTCGAACGCCTTCCCTGACCGGCGTTCGGCTGCGCCCGACGCCAATCCCGTTGAAACGCCCCGCGTTTCGCCGTAGCGCCCGATCAACATCCAGAGGAGGCAATCATCGACATCGGCCAGGCACAGGACGAACTTCGCGCAGCCTATCAGGGCGGCGCGCCCGGGGTTTTCATTTCGGGGCTCGCGTGGCTGGCCGCCGATGTCGCCTGGTATGTCGCGGGCAGTTTTTACGCCTTTATCGCACTGTTCATCGGCGGGGCGCTGATTTTTCCGCTGACGCTGGTGATCGAGCGCCTGCTGCGGGCGCCGCGCATTTCCAAGGATAATGGGCTGCACAAGCTGGGGCTCGAGGCGACCTTCCCGCTCTTCGCCGGGCTGCTGATCGCCTTTGGCCTGCTCCCCTGGTCGGCGAATTTCGCCTTTGCCGCGCTCGCGATCGTCGTCGGCGCGCGCTATTTCGCCTTTGCCACCCTGTATCGCGAGCGCGTCTATTGGCTGCTCGGCTCGGCGATATTCCTGATCGGAACCGGCTTTGCGGTGCAGGCCGATGCCCTGCCCGTCCATGTCACGCTCGTCGTCGGCAGCGCCGAACTGCTGTTCGCCGCGCTGCTGTTCACGCGCTGGAACGCGGCGGCCGCCTAACCGAAAACGGCGTCGGCGGGATCCTCGGCCGGGCGGCGCGCATAATAGCCGAACGCCGCGATCACGGCATAGCAAAGCGCGGGGAGCAGCAACGCCGTCGTGAGGCTGCCCGTCAGGTCGGCGAGCGCGCCGGTCGCCAACGGCACCACCGCGCCGCCGAAGATCGCGATGTTGATGATGCCCGACCCGTCCGCCGCGCGTGCGCCGAGCTTTTCGCTCGCGAGGCTGAAGATCGTCGGGAACATGATCGCGTTCATCAGCCCGATCGCGAGCAGCGAATAGGCGGCGACAGCGCCGCTGCTGTTCGTCGAGATCAGGATCAGCGCGATCGCGCCGATCGCGACCCCGGCGAGCAGCTTGCCAGGGCTGATGCCCAGATACATCAGGCCCGAGCCGATGAAGCGGCCGACCATGGCGCCGCCCCAATAGAGCGCGACCATCCAGCCGATCACCGCTTCGGGCTGGCCCAGCACGCGTTCGTGCGACAGATAGTTGATGATGAGCGAGCCGATCGAAACCTCGGCGCCGACGTACAGGAAGATGCACAGAGCGCCGAAGCGGAAGCGCTTACGGGTCAGCAGGTCGAAGCCCGCGAGCCCGGCGCTGGCTTCGTGCTTTTCGCCCTGCAGCCGGTTGCGGAACAGCCACACCGCAGCGGCAACGACCGCAAGGGCCGCCGCGATGCCGAGATAGCCGTGGACGATCGCCTGGCTTTCGGCGACGCGATAGGCGTCGAGCGCCGGTCCCGACAGGTCGGCGGCCTTCACATCCTTCAGCGACCCGAGGATCAGTCCCGCCCCGACGAGCGGGAACAGGAAGGTGCCGAACGAGTTGAACGCCTGCGCAAAGGTCAGGCGGCTATGCGCGGTTTCGGGTTTGCCGAGCAGCGAGATGAGCGGGTTGGCGACGACCTGGACGATCACCACCCCGCTGGCCAGCACGAACAGCGCGAACAGGAAAAGCCCATAGACGGCATTTTGCGAGGCCGGGATGAACAACAGGCAGCCGACCAGCATCGTCACCAGCCCGGCAACCGCACCGCGCATATAACCGATCTTCTTGACCAGCTTGGCGCCCGGGATGCCGATCACCAGATAGGCGGTGAAGAAGCAGAATTGCACCAGCATCGCCTGGGTATAGTTGAGCGTGAACAGTTCCTTGAGCTTCGGGATGATCACGTCATTAAGCGACGTGATGCCGCCAAAGATGAAGAACAGCCCGAAAACGAACAGGCGCAATTCGGGGGCGTCGACATGGCCTCCCTGCCCGGCGTGCGCAGCCGGGCCGGCGCTCGATGCGACATCTGGCGCTAGTGCCATCTAAACTCTCCCCGAATTTTTTTACTTACGCCAGCTCTGATGCGGGTCTGGTCACTTTCCCCCTGGCGGGCAAGGCAGATTCTCGCCGACCGCCTGGACATTCGTATGCAGCAATGTGGCGGTAAAACCGCTGTCGGCCCGCACTGCCAGTACAGCGCGGCGACTTGCGCTATTCGCAGTCAACATGGCCCCGGCAGGATTGCCGCTCATCGCAAAGGACCGTCTGCCGGCGGCTTAGCGGCTCCAGCGCGCGAAGATCGCGGTCGGCAGCAGCAGGCCCCTCGCCTCTTCGCGCACCGCGAGTTCGCCGCATTCGACCGTGCCGGGAAGATCGGCGAACAGCTGGTTCAGCAACTCGCCGATCGCGAGCGCCGACATGCGCACCGCATAGACGGTGAGGAACAGCGCGCGGCTGTCGGCGTCGAGCAACTGGCGGCAGTCGGCGAGCAGCGGCGCGAGCCCTTCCTCGAGCTGCCAGCGTTCGCCGGTCGGGCCGCGCCCGAATTTGGGCGGGTCCAACAAGATGGCGTCATAGCGCTTCTCGCGCCGCACCTCGCGCGCGGTGAACTTGCCGGCGTCGTCGACGATCCAGCGGACCGGCTTGTCGGCCATGCCCGCCAGCGCGGCATTTTCGCGCGCCTGCGACACCGATTTTTTCGACGCGTCGACATGCGTCACCGAGGCGCCCGCAGCGGCGAGCGCCTGGCTGCCGACGCCGGTGTAGCCGAAGAGGTTGAGGAAGGCGGGATCGGGCTTGTCGGCGACCTGTCCGCGCAGCCAGTCCCACACCGGCGCCATGTCGGGGAAGAAACCGAGATGGCGGAAGGGCGTGCATTGCGCCGTGAAGCGCGTCTCGCGCCAGCCGAGCGGCCAGCCCTCTTGCGGCACCGGCTTGTTATAATACCAGCGGCCGCCGCCATCGTCGTCCGACGCCGGAATGAATTCGCCGTCGGCGGCGTCCCATGCGTCCTGCGGAAGCGCGGGCGCCCACATCGCCTGCGGTTCGGGGCGGATGAAACGGAAACGGCCATAGCGTTCGAGCTTGCGCCCATTGCCGCTGTCGACCAGCCCATAATCGTCCCACGCCTCGCCGACGAGGGTGACGAGGGGTTGCAGATCAGCCACGCGCCGCTTCCGCGAGGACGAAGGCTTTCACCGCGTCATAGTCGCCGGGCAGCCGGGTGTAGCGTTCTTCGCGGTCGAAGAGGTTGCCGAGCCGCGCGGGCAGCGCCGGACGGACGCCGGTCGCGCGCTCGACGGCTTCGCGGAACTTGGCGGGATGCGCGGTGGCGAGGGTGACCACCGGGATGTCCGCGTCGATGTCGAGCCGGCGCGCCGCCGCGAGGCCGACGGCGCTGTGCGGGTCGATGACCTGCCCGCCCTTTTCCTGCGCCCAGCGCAGCGCGAGCGACATCGAATCGCCGTCGATGCTGGCGCTGGAGAACAGCCCGCGCGCCCCGCTGAGCATGTCGGCGGGGATCGTCATCGCGCGATTGCGGTCGAACTCGCCCATCATGCCGGTGATCGCCGCGCCGTCGCAGCCCGACAGGTCGAACAGGAGTCGTTCGAAATTGCTGCTGACCTGAATGTCCATGCTCGGCGTCGCGGTCGGGGTGACCGTGCCCGCGCTATAGTCGCCGCTGGTCAAAGCGCGATGGAGGATGTCGTTGACGTTGGTCGCGACGACGAGCCGCGCGATCGGCAGGCCCATGCGCGAGGCGACATAGCCCGCGAAGACATCACCGAAATTGCCCGTCGGCACCGAAAACGCAACCGGGCGGTCGGGGCCGCCGAGGCGGACGGCGGCGTAGAAATAATAGACGACCTGCGCCATCAGCCGCGCCCAGTTGATGCTGTTCACCGCCGACAACGTAACCTGGCTGCGCGCCTCGGCGTCGCCGAACAGCCTTTTCACCATCGCCTGCGCATCGTCGAAGCTGCCGTCGATCGCGATATTATGGACGTTGGGGGCGAGCACCGTGGTCATCTGGCGGCGCTGGACGTCGCTGACCCGGCCTTCGGGATGGAGCATGAAGATCTGGATATGCTCGCGCCCGGCGACCGCCTCGATCGCCGCCGAACCGGTGTCGCCCGAGGTGGCGCCGACGATCGTGATGTTGGTGTCGCCGCCAGCGAGAAATTTCTCGAACAACTGGCCGAGCAATTGCAGCGCGACGTCCTTGAACGCCAGCGTGGGCCCGTGGAACAGCTCGAGCAGCCAGTGGCGATGGTCGAGCTGGACGAGCGGGGTCACCGCATCGTGGCTGAACCGGCCATAGGCCGCCTTGCACAGCTGACGCAGTTCATCCTCGGACAGCACGCCCGCCACAAAGGGGCTCATCACCCGCACTGCGGTTTCGACATAGTCGAGACCGGCGAAGGCGCGGATCTCTTCGAGGCTCAGCTGCGGCCATTGTGCGGGCACATAGAGCCCGCCGTCGCCGGCCAGACCGGCAAGGGTTGCGGCACGAAAGTCGAGGGTCGGCGCGGAGCCGCGGGTGCTGATATATTCCATGGCGGCCCAGCGCCTAGCGGGCCAAGGTCAAGGCCGCAAGCGGCGGCGCACGGCGAGGATATAGATGATCAGCGCGGCGGCGGCGAACAGGAACCATTGCCCGGCGTAAGCGAGGTGATTGTTCGGCGTGTCGGCGGCCGAGGGCACCGCGCTGGGATGGAGGCCCGGCGCAGGCACATCGGCGACGAGCATCGCGCGCGCGGGCATGGCGTTGCCGGTCAGCCGTTCGACCAAAGTCGGCTGTTCGGGGCCGGGAACGATGGTGCCCTGCACCGTGCCGCCAGCCCATTTGGGCGGGGTGAAATCTTCGGCGGTGCCGACGTCGACCAGCACCCCCGGCCCCTCGGCGCCGGTGCGGCAGTCGGCGATCATGCGAATGCCCTGCGCGCCCTTGCGGTCGGTGCCGCTGCGCTGGTCCCAACGCACGGGTTCGAGGCAGGTGACGCTGCTCTTGCGATAGAGCATCGCGTCGGGAACCGGCGGCAGTTCGGGATAGGCGACGGTCGCCGACATCGCGGTGTTGCGCTGGTAGAGCGCGATCAGCGCTTCCTTCTGCTGCTTGCGCTGCAATTGCCAGACGCCGAGCGCGATCATCGTCGCCACGGCGGCGAGTACGATGATCGTCGGGACGATCGGCCAGCGGCGGGTCGGCGCGGGCGTTGCGGCGGCGGTCGGTTCGTCAGTCATGCGGTTTGTCCACCCGGCCCTCGGCCGCCTGTCGTTGATGCTCGCTGGCAAGCAGCGCTCCCTTGGCGATGCGCAGGCCATAGATGACCGCCGCGACGGTCAGCGGCACCCACAGGATGACATGCACCCACAGGGGCGGCTGGACCGCGAAATCGAGCAGGAGCGCGGCGACGATCAGCAGCGCGCCGATGATCAGGGTCAGGAAGGCCGCGGGGCCATCACCGACATTATAGCGCCCCGAATCGAAGCCGCACGATGGACAGCGATCACGAAAATTCGCCGCGCCTTCGAACAGTCCCGGCGTCCCGCATTCGGGGCAGAGGCCAAAAAGGGCAGCGCGCCAGAGTGGCGGCTGCCCCTTTTGATGTTGGTCGGTGCCCGGCAACTCAGTGCGCGGCGACAGGTGCGCCCCAGCCGCCCCAGACATAGACGATGATGAAGAGGAACAGCCACACGACGTCGACGAAGTGCCAGTACCAGGCCGCGGCTTCGAAGCCGAAATGCTGGGTCGGGGTGAAGTGGCCCTTGTAGGTGCGCGCGAGGCAGACGATCAGGAAGATCGTGCCGACCAGAACGTGAAAACCGTGGAAGCCGGTCGCCATGTAAAAGGCCGAGCTGTAGTTGATCTGGCCGAAGGCGAAGGGCGCGTGCGCATATTCATACGCCTGGATCGAGGTGAAGATCATGCCGAGGATGATCGTCGCCCACAGGCCCTTTTTCAGGCCCTCGCGGTCGCCATGGATCAGCGCATGATGCGCCCAGGTGATCGTCGTGCCCGAGCAGAGCAGGATCAGCGTGTTGAGCAAAGGCAGCGAGAAGGCGTCGATGACATGGATGCCCTTCGGCGGCCACATGGTGATCGCGGTCGCGCCGTCCTGGCCGAACAGCGAAGTTACCGCGCCATCGGCGAGTTCGACGGGCACCGGGAAGAGCGAGAAATCGAACCAGGCCCAGAACCAGCCGACGAAGAACATGACTTCGGACGCGATGAACAGGATCATGCCGTAACGCAGGTGCAACTGGACGACCGGGGTGTGGTCGCCGGCATGGGCTTCGTTGATGACGTCCGACCACCAGCTGAAGAAGGTGGCGATCACGCCCATGAAGCCGAGCCCGAGGACCCATTTGCCGGCGCCGCCGAAATAATCGGCGTGCATCGCCATCACGAGCCCGAAGAACATCGTCAACGCGGCGACCGAGCCGATCAACGGCCAGACGCTGGGGTTTACGAGGTGATAGTCATGATGTTTGGCACCGGACATGGCGTGTTTCCCGTTTTTAGCAGCCCCGACGTCGCGATTCCCCATCGCCCGCCAGCTTGTTAAGACTCTTGTTCGCGGCCTTAGCTGGCCTTTTTAGCCTCGTCTACAGGGTGGAAGGTGTAGCTGAGCGTGATTTCCTGAATGTCGCGCGCGTCGGGGTCGTCCATGATCTTGGGATCGACGAAAAACAGCACCGGCATGCGGATTTGCTGCCCCGCTTCCAACCGTTGTTCGGTGAAGCAGAAGCACTGGATCTTGGTGAAATATTTGCCCGCAGCGTCGGGGGTGACGTTGAAGCTGGCGGTCCCGGTCACCGCGTGCGGCGAGTTGTTCTCGGCGATGAAGATCGCCATGTCGCGCGCGCCGATGCTGACCGTGTCGGTCGGATGTTCCGGATAGAATTTCCACGGCAGCTTCGGCGAGACATTGGCGTCGAAGCGGATCGACATCGTCTGGCTGAGCACCTGCGGCTCGGCGGCGGCGGCGACCGGGTCGTAACGCTGGGTCGTGCCGCCGAAACCGGTGACGCGGCAGAACAGATTATAGAGCGGCACGGCCGCAAACCCGAGCCCGACCATCGACAGCGCGAGCAGGCCCGCAAGGCTGGCGGTCTTCGCATTGGGGGACAGGCGCGCGATCATGTCAGGCCCCTCACTTCAGGATCGTCATCTTGGCGATGGTGATGAAGAAGAACAGCAGCGCCAGCCCGATCAGCAGCACCGCCATCAAATTCGCGCGGCTGCGCTGGCGGCGCCGATATTCGACCTCGTCAAAGGGTTCGGGGAGGTCGGGAGTCTGATCGGTCATAGGGGCCACCAATGGTCGGCAACGACGGCGCCGAACAATATGAAAAGATAGGCGATCGAAAAGGCGAACAGGCGCTTTTCGGGTTTCATGCCGTCGCCGTCGCGCGTCGTGCGGGTGCCGACCTGAAGCGACAGCAGGACGAATATCGCCGACAGGAGGACAGCGGTCCAGCCATAGAGCGCGCCGGTGTAGCCGAGCGGCCAGGGCACGATCGCCGCCGCCGCCATGATCAACGCATAGAAGAAGATCTGGCGCCGCGTCGATTTCTCGCCCGCGACGACGGGCATCATCGGGATGCCGGCGGCGGCGTAATCGGACTTCATAAACAGCGCGAGCGCCCAGAAATGCGGCGGCGTCCACAGGAAGATGAGCAGGAACAGCAGCACCGGCAGCGGCGCGAAACTGCCCGTCGCGGCGAGCCAGCCGATCAGCGGCGGAAAGGCCCCCGCCGCGCCGCCGATCACGATATTCTGCGGCGTCCTGGGCTTCAGCCACATCGTATAGACAAAGACGTAGAACAGGATCGAGACGAGCAGCAGCAGCGCCGCCTGCCAGTTCGACGCAAAATACATCAGGAAGATCGAGAAGGCGGCGAGCCCGACGCCGAATTGCAGCGCGGTCTGCGGATCGAGCCGTCCGGCGGGAAGCGGCCGCCCGGCGGTGCGCTTCATCTTGGCGTCGAGGCCGGCCTCATACCATTGGTTGAGCGCGCCCGACGCCCCTGCCCCCAGCGCGATCGCCAGGATCGACGAGAAGGCAAGCACCGGATGCACCTCGCCCGGCGCCGCGAGCAAACCGCACAGCGCGGTGAAGACGACAAGCGACATCACGCGCGGCTTGGTCAGCGCGAACAGGTCGCGCCAATCCGCCGGAAGCGGGAGTTCGCCGTGGGTCAGGCTCTGCGCCATGTCTACTCCGGCCCGAAGGGGAGACGCCCCCTGCCGAAGTCAGCAGGGGGCGCAACCGATCAGGCGATACGCGGCAGTTCGTTGAACTGGTGGAACGGCGGCGGGCTCGACAGCGTCCATTCGAGCGTCGTCGCGCCTTCGCCCCACGGATTGTCGGCGGCCTTCTTGCCCGCGAACAGCGAGTAGCCGATGTTCAGGAAGAAGAAGATCATGCCGACGCCCATGATCACATAGCCCCATGACGAGACGAGGTGCCAAAAGGCATAGGCCTCCGCATAGTCGGGATAACGGCGCGGCATGCCCTGCTGGCCCAGGAAATGCTGGGGGAAGAACATGACGTTCACGCCGATGAAGAAGACCCAGAAGTGCAACTGTCCGAGGAACTCGTTGTACATCCGGCCCGACATCTTCGGGAACCAGTAATAGAAGCCGGCAAAGAGCGAGAAGACTGCGCCCAGCGACAGCACATAGTGGAAGTGCGCCACGACATAATAGGTGTCGTGATAGACGGTGTCGACGCCGCCATTGGCGAGCACGACGCCGGTCACGCCGCCGACGGTGAACATGAAGATGAAGCCCATCGCCCAGACCATCGGGGTCTTGAAGGTCAGCGAACCGCCCCACATCGTCGCGATCCAGCTGAAGATCTTGATGCCCGTGGGAACCGCGATGACCATCGTCGCCGCCGTGAAGTACATCTTGAGGTTCACGCTCATGCCGACCGTGAACATGTGGTGCGCCCACACGATGAAGCCGACGACGCCGATCGCGACCATGGCATAGGCCATGCCGAGATAGCCGAAGACCGGCTTTTTGCTGAAGGTCGAGATGATCTGGCTGACGATGCCGAAGCCCGGCAGGATCATAATATAGACTTCAGGATGGCCGAAGAACCAGAAGAGATGCTGGTAGAGCACCGGATCGCCGCCGCCCGTGGCATCATAGAAGGTGGTGCCGAAATTGCGGTCGGTGAGCAGCATGGTGATCGCGGCGGCCAGAACCGGCAGCGCGAGCAGCAGCAGGAAGGCGGTGACGAGGATCGACCACACGAACAGCGGCATCTTGTGCAGGGTCATCCCCGGCGCGCGCATGTTGAAAATGGTGGTGATGAAGTTGACCGCGCCCAGGATCGACGCCGCACCGGCAAGGTGGAGCGAGAAGATCGCCATGTCGACCGCCGGCCCGGCAGAGCCACTCGTCGATAGCGGGGCATAGACCGTCCAGCCGGTACCGGCGCCATGGCCGCTGCCTCCGGGAACGAAGCTCGACCCGAGCAGCATGATGAAAGCAACGGCGGTGAGCCAGAAGCTGACATTGTTCATGCGCGGGAAGGCCATGTCGGGCGCGCCGATCATCAGCGGTACGAACCAGTTGCCGAAGCCGCCGATCATCGCGGGCATGACCATGAAGAACACCATGATCAGGCCGTGGGCGGTGATCAACACGTTCCACAGATGCTTGCCCTGCACTTCCGACGCGCCGGCGTCGAGGAACTGCGCCCAGCCGGTGAGGTACTGGATGCCGGGATGCGCCAGTTCGAGGCGCATCAGGCCCGACAGCGCGCCGCCGACGATGCCGGCGAAGATCGCGAAGATCAGGTAAAGGGTGCCGATGTCCTTGTGGTTCGTCGACATGAACCAGCGGACGAAGAAGCCCGGCGTGTCGTGGCCATGGTCGTCATGCGCGTGGTCGGCATGGCCATGGGCGGGTGCAGTTGCAGCAATATCGGTCATCTGTCGGACCCCTTGTTATTTCTTGGCGGCCGGGGCGGCGGCGGGCGCCGCTGCGGGTGCAGTCTCGGTCGGAGCGGCGGCGGGGGTTGCAGCCGGAGCGGCGGTTGCCGCGGCGGGTGCGGCCGGAGCCGGCGCCGCAGCGGCGGGCGCCGCGGGCTTCGGCGACGGGTCGCCGCCCTTCGAGCGGACCCAGGCTTCCCATTTGTCGACCGGCAGCACTTCGACCGCGATCGGCATATAGCCATGGTCGACGCCGCACAGCTCCGAACACTGGCCGTAATAGACGCCGACCTTGGTCGGGGTGAAGGTCGTTTCGTTGGCGCGGCCGGGGACCGCGTCCATCTTGGTCCAGAAGGCCGGAACCGCGAAGCTGTGGATCACGTCGGCACCGGTGATGATCAGCTTCACCTGGCGCCCGACGGGAACAACCATGCGGTTGTCGACGGCGAGGTGATAGGGTTCGCCGGCGGCCTTGGCCTTGTCCTCGGGCAGGATCTTCGAGACATATTCGCCAATGCCCTGGTCGGGATAGGCATAGCCCCAATACCATTGGTAGCCGGTGACCTTGATCGTCAGCGCTTCCTTCTTCGGCGGCTCATATTGGGCGGCGAGCAGGCGGATCGAGGGAACCGCGATCACCGCGAGAATCAGCACCGGGATCGCGGTCCAGATGATCT
Source organism: Sphingopyxis sp. (assembly GCF_050725615.1). GTDB lineage: Bacteria > Pseudomonadota > Alphaproteobacteria > Sphingomonadales > Sphingomonadaceae > Sphingopyxis. The sequence goes on along the minus strand of NZ_JBOHHU010000003.1, from coordinate 4,822 downwards.
CGATGAAGGTGTTGTGCGTCGTTTTCGACGGGACCGGGTTCGCCTTGGCGCGGTAGCGCACGATGACCCAGAGCAGCAGCCCGAGCACGAAGAGCGTGATGATCGTGATCACCGGGAGCAGGATCATATGGTTGAACCACTGCGCCTGTTCGCCGATCGGCGTCACCTGCGGCTGGAAGTCATAACCCGCATCGATCGGCTGGCCGACCCCGGGGGTGGGCTTCATCGGCACATAGGTCGCGTCGCCCGCGGGAACGGCCGCCTTGGCCGCATCGGCGGTGGTCGCCGCAGCAGCGGCCGCATCGGGAGCCGCCGGAGCCGGAGTCGCCGTGGTCGTTGCTGCAGGAGCGGTGGCGGGAGCCGCCGCCGGAGCCTGCGCCTGACCGACGCCCGCCACGCCGAGCGACAAAACCGCCGCGATTACAAGGGTTTTCAAGCTCTTCATAAGGATAGTGCCGCCCGTTGCCTGTTGTTCTATTTACCACCCAACCCCCGGAAAAACGGCCGGACATGCGTCGCGGCAGCCGTTCCGCAGGCTGAATCTTGCGGGCGCTATAGACCCGCTTGCCGCTTGCCTCAAGCATCTCTAACACTATTTTACGGCTGGCAAATTCGCCCGGCCCAAACCTCGTCGTTCCCGCAGGACGACGCCCTGAAAAAAAGACCCATTCTCCCATGACCGACGACGAAATCCTGGCCGAATTCCGCGCCGCCGACGCCCTGCTGCAGGGGCATTTCCTGCTCTCCTCAGGCCGCCACAGCGAATATTATCTGCAATGCGCGCGCGTGCTGATGGACACCGAGCGCGCCGGGCGCCTCGCGATCGCGCTCGCCGCCAAATTGCCGCGCGAGCTGAAACAGGCGATCGACATCGTTGTGTCGCCCGCGATGGGCGGCGTCATCATCGGCCATGAAATGGGCCGCGCGCTCGGCAAGCCGGCGATTTTCGTCGAGCGCCCGACCGGCACCTTCGAACTGCGGCGCGGTTTCACGATCGCCGAGGGCGCGAAAGTGCTGATGGTCGAGGATGTCGTCACCACCGGCCTGTCGTCGCGCGAGGCGATGGCGTGCGTCGCGGCGGCGGGCGGCGAAGTGATCGCCGAAGCGGCGCTCGTCGACCGCTCGGCGGGGTCGGTCGATCTGGGGGTTCCCTTTTACCCGCTCGTCGCGATCAACTTCCCCACCTATGCCGAGGACGAACTGCCGCCCGAACTGGCGGCGACCAAGGCAATAAAGCCAGGGAGCCGCGCGAATTGAGCAGCCGTCTACGTCTCGGGGTCAACATCGACCATGTCGCGACGATCCGCAACGCGCGCGGCGGCGAACATCCCGATCCGGTGCGCGCGGCGGAGATCGTCGCGGCGGTCGGCGGCGACGGCATCACCGCGCATCTGCGCGAAGACCGGCGCCATATCCGCGACGACGACCTCGCCCGCATCCAGGCGGCGACCGACCTTCCGCTGAACCTGGAGATGGCGGCGACCGACGAGATGGTCGCGATCGCGCTGCGCCACGCGCCGCACGCCGCCTGCATCGTTCCCGAAAAGCGCGAGGAGCGCACGACCGAGGGCGGACTCGACGCGGCCGGGCAGCACAACCACCTCGCCCCCATCGTGGCGCGGCTCAACGACGCGGGCATCCGCGTCAGTCTCTTCATCGAACCCGACCCGCGCCAGATCGAGGCCGCGATGCGGCTGCGCGCGCCCGTCGTCGAATTCCACACCGGCCGCTATGCGCATGTCGAGGGCGAAGAACGCGCCGCCGAACTGCGCCGCATCGCCGACGCCGCCGCGCTGGCGTGGAAGAATGGCATCGAGCCGCACGCCGGCCACGGGCTGACCTATGACAATGTCGTCCCGATCGCCGCGATCCCGCAACTCGCCGAACTCAACATCGGCCATTATCTGATCGGCGAGGCGATCTTCACGGGCCTCGAAGATGCGGTGCGCCGGATGCGCGACCTGATGGACGAGGCGCGGTAGATGCACCGGAGCGCACGCACCGCTCTGTTCGCCGCGATGCTCCTCATGTCGCATCCCGCGCAATCGCGGTCGCTGACAGGGCCGCCTCCCTTTCTGGGCGTTTCGACCTTGCAATATATGTGCGACGAAAAATTCGAGCAGTCCGAGGACCCGGCTTCGCGCCGGTACGCCGGCGAATGCCGCGGCTATATCCGGGCGATCGTCGATCGCTATTTTGCTACCGAACTTACCCTGAAAGAGGGGCAGATCATGCCGTCATGCGACTGGAGCAAGACGACCGACCTGCTGATCGCCGACGTTCGGGAAAGCGTGAACGGGCCGATCCAATATGGCTGGCACTCCCCGGCCGAGTCGTGGCTGCGCGACCGGCTCAAGAAAAGATGCGAGGCGTAGGCGATGATCATCGGCCTCGGCTCCGACCTCTGCAATATCGAGCGTATCCAGAATTCGCTCGACCGCTTCGGCGAGCGGTTCGAGAAGCGAGTCTTCACTGACGTCGAGCGCGCCAAGGCGGCGCGGCGGCCGTTCACCCGCGCCGGCACCTATGCCAAGCGCTTCGCCGCCAAGGAGGCTTTCTCCAAGGCCGTCGGCACCGGGTTCAAGCGCGGCGTGTTTATGAAGGACATCGGCGTCGTCAACGCGCCCTCTGGCGCCCCGACGCTCGCGCTGACCGGCGGCGCCGCCGAACGGCTCGCGGCGATGATCCCGGCCGGACATAGCGCGCATATCCATCTGACACTGACCGACGACCATCCCTGGGCGCAGGCGTTCGTCATCATCGAGGCGATCAAGGACTAAGCATGGCAAAGGACAAGACCAAGGCGAAGGGCGAGGAAAGCTGGGGCAAGTTCATCCGCGACATCGCGGTGATCCTGCTGCTCGTGCTCGGCATCCACAGCTTCATCGCCAAGCCTTTTTACATTCCGTCGGATTCGATGATGCCGGGGCTGCTGAGCGGCGACCGGCTGATCGTCAGCAAATATCCCTATGGCTGGTCCTACGCCTCGATCAGCTTTCACCTCGCGCCGAAATTCGCGGGGCGACTTTTCGGCAAGCTGCCCGAACGCGGCGACATCGTCGTGCTCGAGCATCCCGGCGACCGTACCGACTATATCAAGCGCGTGATCGGCCTGCCCGGCGACACGATCGAGATGCGGGACGGCGCGCTGTTCATCAACGGCAAGGCGGTGAAGCGCGAAGTCCAGCCGTCGCTGATCATCCCGATCGACGCCAACACCCCGTCGCACAGCGAAACCGGCGGCAGCGCGCTCGACATCTATGCCACCAAGGACGCACAGGGGCGCGCGGTGCTGGAAGTGCCGATCGTCCGCGAGACGCTGCCCGGCGGCGCGACCTTCGACACCATCGACATGGGCGATCGTCCCGATGTCGATAATTATGGCCCGAAGCTCGTCGAGGCCGGGCATGTCTTTCTGATGGGTGACAACCGCGACGGCAGCGCCGACAGCCGCGTTCCGGTCAGCTCGCTCGGGCTCGGCGGGCCGGTGCCGTTCGATGCGATCGCGGGGCGGGCGGAGATCATCACCTTCTCCACCGACGGGACCGCCAAATGGTATAATCCGCTGAGCTGGTTCCAGGCGTTGCGGTCGGGCCGGGCGGGAACCGATCTGACGCCCGCGCATAGCGGCAAATAGACGGGGAGTAACCGGCATGGCGGACACCGACGCACGGGCGAAAGCCAGGGCCAGCGCCGAAGCGCCGGGTCCGACCGAAATCCGCAGCGACCTGGTTCGCGACGAATTGCTGAAGGCCGGCGTGTGGCTCGGCCTCGCACTGCTCGTCGGCGTGTGCATCATCCTGATCCAGCCGATCCTGCTGATCTTCGCCGGCATCGTGATGGCCGCGATGCTCGACGGCGGCACCCGCCTGTTGGGCCGGGTGCTGCCGATCGGGCGCGGCTGGCGACTGCTCATCGTCTGCCTGTCGCTCGTCGCCTTTCTCGTCTGGACGGTGATGTTCGCGGGTTCGCAGATCGCCGACCAGGCCGCGACCCTGCAAAAGGTCGTGATGGGACAGGTCGAGCGCATCGCCGCCTGGGCCAGCGCGCACGGCATGGGCGACCTTCAGATCGACACCAAGACGATCACCGACAATCTGGCGGGCACCGTCGGGCGCGTCACCGCTGCGGTTGGAACGGTGCTCGGGGCGCTGACGAGCGTCGTCATGGTGCTGGTGCTCGGGGTGTTCCTCGCGATCGAGCCCAGGCTCTACGAACGCGGCGTCGCCTGGATGCTGCCGATGAAGAGCCGCGAAAATTTCTACATCACCACCGCGCGCATGGGCTTCACGCTGCGCCGCCTGATGGCCGGGCGCCTGCTCGGCATGGTGGTCGAAGGGATCGGGACCTGGCTCGCCTGCCTGGCGGTCGGCATCCCGATGGCGGCGCTGATGGGGCTGCTCACCGGGCTGCTCGCCTTCATCCCCAATATCGGCGCGATCGTGTCGGGCGTGCTGCTGGTGCTGGTCGGATTCTCGGCGGGGACCGACACCGGGCTCGCCGCCATCGCCATCTATTTCATCGTCCAGACCGTCGACGGTTACCTGATCGTGCCGATGGTCGCCAAGCAGACCGTCGACCTCGCCCCCGCCCTCGTCCTGGGCGCGCAAATCCTGTTCGGGGCGCTGCTCGGCATCATGGGCCTGTTCCTCGCCGACCCGATCGTCGCGATGATCAAGGTCGCGCTGGAACGCGAGGCCGAACGCAATGCGGGGCCACAGGTGAAGAAGAAGGCGGCGGGGTAGCGGGGTAGCGGGGGCGGAGTTGCCGCTCCACGTCTCGTCACCCCGGGCTTGACCCGGGGCCTGCCTTGTCTTTGATC
>NZ_JBOHHU010000002.1:0-107886 GCF_050725615.1 Sphingopyxis sp. | reverse complement strand
CGGCAGCGGCAAAGGAGAGCGCGCCCGCGCCGACCGCCGCCGGCGCGACGACCCCCGCGCCGCCGGAAAAAGCGGCGCCGCGCACGATCCTGTTCATCGGCAACAGCTTTACCCAGGGCGCGCATTCGGCGGCGCGCAACTGGGGCGCCGACAGGGTGACCGACCTCAATGGCGCGGGCTATGGCGGCGTGCCGGCGCTGTTCAAGCTGTTCGCCGAACAGGCGGGGCTCGACTATGACGTCAGCCTTGAGACGCAGGGCGGCAAGTCGCTCGGCTTTCATTATGACGAGCGGCGCGCGCTGTTCGACCGGGCGTGGGATGTCGTCGTGCTGCAGGAGTTCAGCACCCTCGACCGCAAAAATCCCGGCGACCCCGGCGACTATCTGATGAATGTCGAACGGCTGGCAAAGCTCTTCACCGCGTGCAATCCGGCGGTCGATATCCGCCTCGCGTCGACCTGGACCCGCGCCGATCAGGCCTGGCAGCCGACAGGCCATTGGTACGGCAAACCCGTCACCGCGATGGCCGATGATCTGCGCGCCGCCGCCGACCGGGCGCGGCGCGCCAATCCGGCGGTGAAGGGCATCCTGCCGGTGGGCCAGGCGTGGAACCGGGCCTTCGCCGCCGGCGTCGCCGACCCCAATCCCTATGACGGCATCGCCTTCGACCAGCTCGATCTGTGGGCCTATGACCATTATCATGCCAGCGTCGCGGGCTATTATCTCTCGGCGCTGGTGACCTTCGGGGCGATCACCGGGATCGATCCGACCAGCCTCGGCCCGCGCGAGAAGGGCGGCGACCAGCTTGGCCTCGGCGCGGGGCAGATCGCCGCGCTGCAACGCGTGGCGCGCGATCAACTGGCGGCGGCGCCCTAGCTGCAAATGTCCATTGCGAAAGCGCGGGGTTCCGCTATGGGCTTGCGCCGCAGGGGCCTGGCCCCCGCAAGATCGCGCCGGTGCCCGAAAGGGCTTAAAATGGGAACGCGGTGAAAAGGCCCCTCGGGACCTTTGAATCCGAGGCTGTCCCTGCAACTGTAAGCGGTGAGCGCGATGCACCGGTCCGGATATCTGTCCGGGCCAGCCACTGGGGCAACCTGGGAAGGCGTGCATCAAGCTGTGACCCGCGAGCCAGGAGACCTGCCAGCGCACCGGTCGCTCTTGCCTTGGTCCAGGGGATGGTCATGGCACGGTACTTCTCCGTCTGAGCGACGACCTGTGCGGCTGGGGCCGCATCGGTGCGTGGTGACGGATGCCTGTGCGCCGCCCCTTCGCTCGCACCGACCGGTTCGCCGGTACGCCCCGCCAATGTTGCTCTGGCGCCAGAGGGGCTCCCCCATGTTGAAGACCGGTTTCATTTCTCTCCTCGCGCTGACGGCGGCCACGCCCGCCCTCGCGCAGTCCAATCCGGACGAATCGACCACCGATGCGAACGGCGACGCCATCGTTGTCACCGCCAGCGGTGTCGAACAGAGCCGCACCGAAACGGGCCACACCATCTCCGTTATCACGCGCGACGATCTGGAAACATCGCAAGTGACGTCGATCAGCGACGCTTTGAACCTCTTGCCAGGCGTCGCTGTCGCACAAAGCGGACCCGTCGGATCGCAAACCAGCGTATTTATCCGCGGTGCGGAAAGCAGCCAAACACTGGTGCTGATCGACGGCGTGCGGATCAATGATCCGTCGACGCCCAATGGTGCTTTCGATTTCGGTGCATTGCTGACGGGCAATATCGATCGGGTCGAAGTGCTGCGCGGGGCCAATTCGGTGATCTGGGGCAGCCAGGCGATCGGCGGCGTCATCAGTGTGCAAAGCGTCGCACCCACCGATACGCTGTCGGCCAATGCCATCGCCGAATATGGCAGCCATGACACCGCCAAAGTCTTTGGCAATGTGTCGGGCAAGAGCGGGATCATCTCCGGCAGCGTCGGCGCCGGCTATTATCGCACCGACGGTATGTCGTCGCTGATCGGCGGCACCGAACGCGATGGGTACAGGAACTTCTCCGCCAACGGAAAGTTGCTCGTCGAATTCTCGCCCACCCTCGCGCTCGATCTGCGCGGTTATTACAACAAGGGCCGGATACAATATGACGACGCCTTTGCCTTTCCGGGCAACCCGGCAAATTCTGTTCCCGAATCCGATAACGAACAGTTTGTCGGCTATGTCGGATTGAACCACGACCTGCTCGACGGCAAATGGAAGGGGCGCCTGTCGTACAGCCGTACCGACCTGACCCGCAAAGGCAGCGAGGATGGCGCGACCGGTCCGTTCAACTACAATGTTTTCACCGCGCGCGGCGAAGTCGATCGCTTTGCCTATGACGGCAATGTCGACTTCGGCATCGCATCGCTGGTTTTCGGCGGCGCCTATGAAGAGACGTTCGCCAGCACCTTCTACCCGCTGGGCGGCGACACCGCACCCACCAGGTTCAAAAGCGACTATAGCAGCTTTTACGGACAGATTGGCGTACACCCGTTCGACGGTCTGACGGTCAACGGTGGCGTGCGATATGAAGATCATTCGCAATATGGCGACCACACAAGCTTTGGTGCCGACGCGGCCTATACGCCCAATGATGGCAAGACCATATTCCGCGCGAGCTATGCCGAAGGCTTTCGTGCGCCGACGTTGAGCGAGGCATTGCCGCCATTCGGCAATATCAATCTGAAACCGGAAACCTCGAAAGGCTTTGACGCCGGAATCGAGCACAGCTTTATCGATCGTAAAGTCACGGCGACCGCGACCTACTTCCGTCGCAAAAGCAATGATCTCATCGCTTATAACCCCGCGACATTTCAATCGGAGAACATCGGGCGGGTGAAGTCGGAGGGCGTCGAGCTTGGACTTATCGTCCGGCCCAACGACGATCTGGACGTGCGGGTGAACTACGCCCTGGTCGATGCCACCACCCGCTCGCCGGGTGCCAATTTTGGCAACCAGCTTGCCCGGCGTCCCAAGGACAAAGCGAGTTTCGTCGCCGACTGGAAATCGCCCTGGGGCCTGAAACTGGGTGCAACGATTGCCCTGACCGGCGACAGTTTCGACAATATCAACAACAGCTTTGCCAATAGGCTCGACGGATATTGGCTGACCGCTGTACGTGCGGCTTTCCCGATTACCGACCAGCTCGAAGTCTATGGCCGGGTCGAAAATCTGTTCGACGAGGATTATGTGGTTGTCAAAGGCTACAACACTTATGGCCGCACCGCCGCCATTGGTATCCGCGTAAAAATCTGATGCGGCGGGTCGGCCTGGCGTCGGGGATTGCCGCTGCGGTGCTGCTGGTTTCGACCGGCAGCGCCGTGGCGCCGCCCGCCGCCGGGCCGCCGCCTTCCAAAGCGCTGCGTGTCATGTCGACGAACCAATGCACCGACCAGCTGGTGCTGGCGTTGCTGCCGCCCGAACGCATCGTGTCGGTGACCTGGCTGTCGCGCGATCCCTCGGGGTCGCTGATGGCCGATGCGGCGAAGAAGGTCGGGATCAACCACGGCCTTGCCGAAGAGGTGGTGCAGCAAGCGCCCGACCTGATCGTCACCGACCAATTCTCGAAGCCCGCGACGCGCGCGATGCTGAAGCGGCTCGGCTATGCGATGGTCGAGGTCGAGGATGCGAGCAGCTTCGCGAGCATCCGCACCAATGTCCGGCAGGTCGCCCGCGCCGTCGGCGAAGTCGCGCGCGGCGAAGCGATGATCGCCGCAATGGACCGCGACCTTGCCGAACTGGCGCGCGACCCCGGCCCGCCGCTGCGCGTCGTCGCGTGGGACGGCGGCGGGTTCAGCGCGAGCAAGGGGTCGCTTTACAATGCGGTGCTTGAAGCGGCGGGGGCGGTGAATATCGCCAACGAACCGCCGGTGTCGCGCTACAACCGCCCCGACACCGAGGTGCTGCTCGTCGCGGCGCCGACCTTGCTGGTGAAGGGCGCCGGGGTGCGTCCCGAATATGGGATGCGCGAGAATATCGAGCGCCACCCGCTCGTCCGCCGTTATTGGGATGGCGCGCGGACGGTGGCGATTTCGCCCGCCTATTACACCTGCGGCACGCCGACGATCGCCCAGGCGGCGATCCGGCTGCGCACCGAGCTGCGCGCTGCGGCCGGGGCCGCGCGCACGCCGCTGCCTTTCGCTGCGGGAGGGCCGCTATGACGCGCTGGCTCGTCCCGCTGCTGATCGTCCTGCTGCTGCTCGCGGGATTCGCATCGCTGCTCGCGGGCACCGTATGGCTGACCCCCGAACAGGCGCTCGGCGGCTTGTTCGCGGGTCGCACCGATCTTGCTTCGCTGATCCTCACCGAAATCCGGCTGCCCCGGCTGATCCTCGGGCTGATGGTCGGCGCAATCCTCGGTCTGTCGGGCGCGGTGCTGCAGGGACTGCTGCGCAACCCGCTCGCCGAACCTGGGCTGCTCGGCGTGTCGGCGGGGGCGTCGCTCGGCGCGGTGATCGCGATCTATTTCGGCTTTGCCGCGAGCTTCGCCATGGCGCCGCCGCTGTTCGGGCTCGTCGGCGGCTTCGTCACTGCGGGCACCGCGCTCGCGCTGTCGCGGCGCGGCGGCACTTTGTCGCTGATCCTCGCGGGTGCGGCGGTCAGCAGCATCGCCGCCGCCGGGGTCAGCGTCGCGCTCAACGTCGCGCCCAACCCCTATGCCGCTTACGAGATCATGGTCTGGCTGATGGGCTCGCTCGTCGATCGCAGCTGGGACCATGTCTGGCTCGCGGCGCCCTTCATCCTGATCGGCGGCCTGTTGCTGCTCCTCACCGGCCGCGCGCTCGACGCGCTCGCGCTGGGCGAGGCGCAGGCCGAAAGCCTGGGCATTGATGTTGCGCGCACGCGGCTGCTCGCGCTGCTCGGCACCGCGATGGGGGTCGGCGCGGCGACCTCGGTCGCGGGGGCGATCAGCTTTGTCGGGCTGATCGCGCCGCATATCGTCCGCCCGCTCGTCGGGCATCGCCCGGGCAAGACGCTGGTCCCCGCCGCGCTCGTCGGCGCGCTCCTGGTGACGCTCGCCGACATCGGCACGCGGCTGCTCGTCGTCGACGGCAAGATCCTCGCGCTTGGGGTGTTCATCAGCCTGTTCGGCGCGCCCTTCTTCCTGTGGCTCGTCCTCCATGTGCAAAGGCGCACCGCATGAGCGCGCTGACCTTCGCCGCAGTGACCGTGAAACGCGATGCGCGCGTCGTGCTGCGCGACATAGACGCCCTCTTTGCGCCGGGCCGGTTGACCGCGGTGATCGGCCCCAACGGCGCGGGCAAGAGCACGCTGCTCGAGGTCGCGGCGGGTCTGCGCGCGCCCGACGCGGGGCGGGTCGAACTCGGGGGGCAATCGCTCGCGGCTATCGGCCGCCGGATGCTCGCGCGGCGCCGCGCCTATCTGCCGCAGCGCGCCGAGGTCGAATGGCCGATCAGCGTCGAGCGCGTCGTCGCACTCGGGCTGACCCCGGTGCTGCCGAGCTTCGGTGATCTGCCCGCTGCGCTGCGCCCCGCGATCGATGGGGCGCTCGCCGCTTGCGATCTTGTCGAACTCCGGGATCGCCCGGCGACCAGCTTGTCGGGCGGCGAGCTCGCCCGCGCGATGCTGGCGCGCGCGATCGTCGGCGATCCCGAATTGCTGATCGTCGACGAGCCGACCGCAGGGCTCGACCCGCGCCACGCGCTCGACGCGGCGCGCCGGCTGCGGTCGCGCGCCGACGCCGGTCGCACGGTGATCATGGCGATCCACGACCTCGATCTCGCGCTGCGCCACGCCGACGATGTCGTCGCAATCCGCGACGGCGCGTTGCTCGCGGCGGGGTCGGTCGCCGAGGTGATGAGCGAGGAGCTTCTCGGTGCGCTCTACGATGTGCGCGTGCGGATCACCCGCGATGCCGACGGCGCCGTGATCCGCTTTCGCGACTGAGGCTCAGCGGGCGCTCAGCGGCATTTCCCGAAGCCCGCGCCGCGCACCGCACGCCCGGGGGTGGCGCCGGTTGGCGCGCCGTCCTTGAGCACGGCCGCGCCGTTGACGAAGACGTCGCGCACACCGGTCGCATATTGGTGGGGCTTCTCGAACGTCGCATGGTCGGCGATCGCCTTGGGGTCGAAGATCACGACATCGGCATAATAGCCGGGCTTCAGCGCCCCGCGCTCCTTGATGCCGAGGTTGGTCGCGGGCAGCGTCGTCAGCCGGTACACCGCCTGTTCGAGCGGGATCAGCTTCTCGTCGCGGACATAGCGGCCGAGCAGCCGCGCAAAATTGCCATAGGTGCGCGGGTGCGACCCCGATTTCAGGAACACCCCCTCGGCCGATTGCGACGCGGCGTCGGACCCGAAGCTCATCCACGACAGCTGGATCTGCTTGCGGACATTATCCTCCGACATCAGGAAATAGACGGTGCCGACGCGCGAGCCGTCCTCGACGACCAGGTCCATCGCGGTTTCTTCGGGCGACGTGCCGCGCATCGCCGCAACCTCGGCGAGCGTCTTGCCGGTGAGCGGTTTCAGCGCCTCGCTCTTGAAGCCCGACAGGATCATCTTGTCGGCGCCCGCGCCGTAAAAGAGATTTTCCCAGTCGCTCCCCGGCTTCTGCATTTCGGCGGCGACGCGCGCCCGGGTCGCGGGGTCCTTCAGCCGTTCGATCCACGCCTCGAGCCCGCCCGCCTGCACCCAGGTCGGCATCGCGGCGTCGAGCCCGGTCGCCCCAGCCGTATAGGTATACATGTCGGCGGTGATCCGCTGGCCCGCAGCGCGCGCCGCTTCGACCTTCTTCACCACCGAATCATATTTCTCCCAATTGTCGCGGCCCGCCATTTTGAGGTGATAGATTTCGGCGGGGGCGCCCGAGCGACGCGAAATCTCGATCAGTTCGTCGACGGCTTGTTCGAGCCGGTCGCCTTCGGAGCGCATATGGCTGATGTACATGCCGCCGCATTTGGCGGCCGCGCTGGTCAGCGCGACCAGCTCGTCGGTTTCGGCATAGGAGCCGGGGGCATAGATGATCGAGCTGCCGACCCCGAGCGCGCCCTCGTCCATCGCCTGACGAACGAGGGCCTGCATACGGAAGAGCTGCTCGGGGGTCGGATCGACATCGTCTTCGCCGAGCTCGTGGATGCGCACCGTCGCCGCGCCGACGAAGCTTGCGACATTGGGCGCGACCCCGCGCTTCTCCAGATAGCTCAGATAATCGCCAAGGCTGGTCCACTCGATGGCGTATTTGATGTCGCCCTGGCGTTCGGTCTCCAGTCGCTTCATTTCGGGATTCAGCGGCCCCATCGACCAGCCTTCGCCCATCACCTCCAGCGTCACGCCCTGGCGGATATCGCTCTGGCTGCGCGGGTCGGCGATCAGCGATTCGGTCGCCCAGCTGAGCATGTTGATGAAGCCCGGCGCGACCGCCATGCCGCTGGCGGAAATCTCTTTGCGGCCCTTGCCCTTGACCTTGCCGACCGCGACGACGCGGTCGCCCTTGATCGCGACGTCGCCGGTGAGCGGGGCCTTGCCCGACCCGTCGTAGATCGTGCCGCCGCGGATCACGACGTCATAGGCGGGCGCCTCGGCGGCCGGGGCGCTCGCGGCGGACAGCGCGATCCAGCTCGCGACGAGGACGACCGACCGTCCGATGCTTTGCCTGCCTGCCATGTCCCGTCTCCTGTTTCCCGTCGATACCCCACCCTGCCCGAGCGGCGCGCGCTTGCCTATCGCATTTAGCGGCTTGATCGCCGCGCATCGCCGCGCCAAGGCCAGCGCAACGAAACGATGGGAGGAAGCCTTGATCAAGACGCGCATTACCGAGAAGTTCGGCATCGAAACCCCGATCATCATGGGCGGCATGACCGGCGTGGGCTATGGCCCGCTCGTCGCCGCGGTCGCCAATGCCGGCGCGCTGGGCTTCATCACCGCGCATATGTATCCGACCGGCCAGGCGCTGTTCGACGAGATCGAGGCGACGCGCAAGCTGACCGACAAGCCCTTCGGCGTAAACCTGACTTTGCTGCCGTCGATCAACCCCATCCCCTATGACGAATATCGCGAGGCGATCATCGCGAGCGGGATCAAGATCGTCGAGACGGCGGGCCGCGCGCCGACCGATCACCTGCCGCGCTTCAAGGAAGCCGATGTCACCGTCATCCACAAATGCACCTCGGTCCGCCACTCGGTGTCGGCGGTGAAAAAGGGCGTCGACATGATCAGCATCGACGGTTTCGAATGCGCGGGTCACCCCGGCGAGGACGATGTCGGGCTGGTCGTGCTGCTGCCCGCGACGGTCGACGCGCTGCCCGACACCCCGATCATCGCCTCGGGCGGCATGGCCGACGGGCGCAGCATCATCGCTGCGCTCGCGCTCGGCGCCGATGCGGTCAACATGGGCACGCGCTTCTGCGCGACGGTCGAGGCCGTGATCCACCAGAATGTGAAACAGCGCATCGTCGACGCGAACGAGACCGACACCGTGCTCGTCGGCCGCACCCTGCGCAACACCGCGCGCGTCGCGAAAAATGCGGTGTCGATGGAAGTCGCCGAGATCCAGCGCGACCCGACCAAGACCTTCGACGACGTCCGGCATTTGATGGCGGGCGTGCGCGGGCGTGAGAATGTCCTGCGCGACGGCGATGTCGACGGCGGCATCTGGACCAGCGGCCAGAGCCAGGCGCTGATCCACGACATCCCGACCTGCGCCGAGCTGGTGAAGAACATCATGGCGCAGGCCGAAGCGGTGCGCGCGAAGATTGCGGGGTAATATCCTCCGTCATTGCGAGGAGCCGAAGGCGACGCGGCAATCCAGAGCGGTTTACGCACGCTCTGGATTGCTTCGCTTCGCTCGCAATGACGAAGATTGATTAGGCGCCGCCGTCCTGCCAGCCGCCGCCCAGCGCGAGGAACAGCGACACGAGGTTCGTCGCACGTGCCTGCTCCGACTGGGCGATGCTCGCATTGATCGCCGCCAGCGTGCGCTCGGCGTCGAGCACGACCTGGAAATTCTCGCGCCCCGCCTGATAGCGCAGCCGTGCGATGCGGGCGGCGTCGCCGGCCTCGGTCGCGGCGCGGCGTAGCGCCGCGAGCCGGTCGAGTTCGCCGGCATAAGTGGCGAGCGCGCTTTCGCTCTCCTGCAACGCGGTCAGCCAGGCGCCGTCGAAGGTCGCGAGCGCGCCGTCGGCGCCCGCCTCGGCCTGTTTCAGCCGCGAGCGTGCGACCTCCATGTTCGGGAAGTTCCACGAGATCAGCGGGCCGAGCGAAAAGCGGAAACTGTCCGACGTGCCAAGGCCGGAGATCGCGCTGGCGGTCGAGCCGATCGAACCGCCGAGGCGGATGCTCGGGTAGAGGTCGGCGGTCGCGACATTGACCCGCGCGGCCGCAGCCGCGAGCTGGCGTTCGGCGCGGCGGATGTCGGGGCGGCGCGCGAGCAGCGACGCGCCGTCGCCGACCGGGATCGGACGGTTCAGTTCGGGCGGCGCCATGCAGGCGAGCACGGCGGTCGGCGCCTCGGCGGGCGGCTTGCCGGTGAGGACGGCGAGGCGATAGAGCGCGGCGGCGCGCTGCGCGGTCAGGGTCGGGATCGCGGCGCGCGTCTGTTCGAGCAGGGCGCCCGCCTGTCCGGTTTCGAGCCGCGTCGCCCGCCCGCCCTCGAACAGCCGGCGGGTGAGGTCGAAGGTGCCTTGCTGGATGCGCAGCGTCTCTTCGGCGACCGCGATCTGGCGGTTGTACGAACAGATATCGCTGTAGGCGCGCGTCGTTTCGGCGGCGACGGTGATGCGGGTGAGGTCGAACGCCGCCTGGACCGCGTCGGCGTCGGCGCGGCTGGCGCGGATCGCGCTTTCGACGCGCCCGAACAGGTCGACCTGATAGCCGATGTCGAGCCCGACGTCATAGGTCTCGCCCTTGAACGCGCTCGCGCCCGGGATGTCGGCGCTCGCGCCGGTCAGCGGCTGGCGGGCATAGGTGCCATTGGCGTTGATCGTGGTCGTCGGCAGCCGGCCCGCGCGCTGCTCGCGCAGCACCGCGCGCGCCTGCGCCAGATTGGCGGCGGCGACGCGCAGGTCGGCGTTGGCGGTCAGCGCCTGCTGCACCAGATCGTCGAGCAGCGGGTCGCCGAACAGGCTCCACCATGGCCCCGGCGGCTGCTCGCCGCTGAACGCCGGCGACTTGGCGGCTTCGAGGAAGGGCGCCTGCGACGGCGCCGCGGGAACCGGCGAAACATAGCGCGGGCCGACGGTACAGGCCGACAGCGCCACCAGGCTCGCGGCGGCAAGGATCAGGTTGCGGGTCATTAGCGGGTCTCCGCCGGGCTGGTGTCCGGCTGTTTCGGCTTGCGGTCGCGGCGCGAAAAGGCGGTCGCCTTGTCGCCGAGCTTGCGGCAGAGGACATAGAAGAGCGGGGTGAAGATCAGCCCGAATACGGTCACGCCGAGCATGCCGAAGGTCACCGCGGTGCCCAGCGCCTGCCGCATCTCCTGTCCCGGCCCGCTCGCGATCGCCAGCGGCACCACGCCGAAGATGAAGGCGAAGCTGGTCATCAGGATCGGGCGGAGGCGCGAGCGCGCGGCGTGGACCGCCGCGTCGATCGTGCTCATCCCGTCCTGTTCCTCGGCCTGTTTCGCGAACTCGACGATCAGGATCGCATTCTTCGCGGCGAGCGCGATGAGCACGACGAGCCCGACCTGTGTCAGGATATTATTGTCCATGCCGCGTAAATTCACCCCGAGCATTGCCGCGAGAATGCACATCGGCACGATCAGGATCACCGCGAGCGGCAGCGGCAGCGATTCATATTGCGCCGCAAGCACGAGGAAGACGAACACCACCGCGAGCCCGAAGATCAGCACCGCGCCGCCGCCCGCCGCCTTTTCCTGATAGGCGAGGCCGGTCCATTCATAAGCGAAGCCCGACGGCAAGGTCTTGTCGGCGAGGCCCTCCATCGCGGCGAGCGCCGCGCCCGACGACACGCCCGGCGCCGCCTGGCCCTGCAGTTCGACCGCCGGGAACAGGTTATAGCGTACGACGCGCGTCGGACCGCTGTCGTCGCGGAAGGTCGCGACCGCCGACAGCGGCACCATCTCGCCCGAGGTCGAGCGGACTTGCAGCCGCCCGACGTCCTCGATGCTGGCGCGCGAGGTCGGTTCGGCCTGCGCGGTCACGCGGAAGGTGCGGCCGAGGAAGTTGAAGTCGTTGACGTATGTCGACGCGAGATAGGTGCCGAGCGCGGCATAGACCTGGCTCGGATCGACGCCGAGGATCTGCGCCTTGTCGCGGTCGACGTCGGCGAAGATGCGCGGGCTTCCGGTGTTGAACAGCGAGAAGACCTGCTGGACGTCCTTCATCTGCGCCGCGCCGCCCATCATCGCGCCGGTGGCCTGTTCGAGCTCCTTGTAGCTTTCGCCGCCGCGCGCCTGGATCATCATCGTGAAGCCGTTGCCGTTGCCGAGGCCCTGCACCGCAGGCGGCGCGATGACGAAGGCGTTCGCTTCGGGCAGGGCATTGGCGAGCACGCCCGACAATTGCTGCGACAGCGCGGTCGCCGACAGCTTGCTGCCGCGCTCGCCCCAGTCGGTCAGGCGGATGAACATCGTGCCGGCGTTCGACGCGGTCGAAAAGCTCGACCCGTCGAGGCCCGAGAAGGTCGCGATGCTCGCGACGCCGTCGATCTTTTTCACTTCCTGCTGCGCGCGGGCGAGGACTTCGCTGGTGCGATCGAGCGACGCGCCGGGCGGCAGCTGGACGACGCCGATCAGCACGCCCTGGTCCTGATCGGGAATGAAGCCCGTCGGCGTGTCGGCGAGACGCCAGCCGGTCGCCGCGAGCAGCACCGCATAGATGACGAGCATCAGCCCGCTCTTGCGCACGAGCGAGGCGGTGATGCGGCCATAGCGGTCGGCCAATTTGTCGAAACCGCTGTTGAACTTGTCCGCCGCGCGGCGGGCGAGGCGCATCACCGGGTTCTTCGGCTCTTCATGCTGGTCTTCGTGCGGCTTGAGCAGCAGCGCCGCCATCGCCGGCGACAAGGTGAGCGAGGTGAGCAGCGAAAACACCGTCGCCGCCGCGATCGTCACCGCGAACTGCTGGTAGAAGATGCCGGGAATGCCGGGGACGAAGGCGGTCGGCACGAACACCGCGACGAGCACGAGCCCGATCGCGATCAGCGCGCCCGACACTTCCTCCATCGTCCGGTGCGCTGCTTCGCGCGGACTGAGGCCTTCGCGGATATGCTTTTCAACCGCCTCGACGACGACGATCGCGTCGTCGACGACGATCCCGACCGCCAGCACCAGCGCGAAGAGCGACAGCGAGTTGATCGAGAAACCGAGCACGAGCTGGACTGCGAAGGTGCCGACCAGCGCCACCGGGATCGCGACGATCGGGATGATCGCGGCGCGCCAGGTCTGCAGGAAGACGAGCACGACGAGCACGACGAGGAAGATCGCCTCGACGAGCGTTTCCTGCACCGCCGTGACCGACGCTTGGACATATTCGGTGGGGTTGAAGGGGATTTCATATTCGAGACCGGGGGGGAAGTCGGCCGAGGCCTTCTTCACTTCCTCGAGGACGAGGTTCGCGGCGTTGAGCGCATTGGCGCCCGGCTGCTGGATCACCGCCATGCCGACGCCTTCGCGGCCGTTGAACACACCGCGCACGCCATAATCCTGCGCGCCGAGCTCGACGCGCGCGACATCCTTCAGCCGCGTGATCGCGCCGTTCGTCGTGTCGGTCTTGATCACGACATTGGCGAACTGGTCGGGGGTGACGAGGCGGCCGGGGACTTCCACAGGCAGTTCGAACGCCGGATTGCCCTTGCCATAGGGCGGGGCGCCGACCGAACCGCCGGCGACCTGGACGTTCTGGCTTTGCAGCGCGGCGACGATTTCGGGCGCGGTCAGGTTGCGCGCCGCCGCCTTGTCGGGGTCGATCCACACGCGCATCGAATAATAGCCGCCGCCGAAGATCTGGACGCCGCCGACGCCTTCGAGGCGGAGCAGGCGGTCGCGCAGCGTCGAATTGGCATAATTGCCGATATAATCGGTGTCGATCGCCGGGTCGGTCGAGGTCAGTGCGACGATCATCAGGAAGCCCGATTCCTGCTTGTTCACCTGCACGCCGATCTGGCGCACCTGTTCGGGCAAGCGCGGTTCGGCGAGCGCGACGCGGTTCTGGACCAGCACCTGCGCGGCATCGAGGTCGGTGCCGGGCTCGAAGGTGACGGTGATCTGTGCGGCGCCTTGCGTCGAACTGCTCTGGATATAGAGCATATTCTCGACGCCGTTGATCTCCTGCTCGAGCGTCGAGGCGACCGTTTCGGCGATCGTTTCGGACGAGGCGCCGGGATAGGCGGCGGTGATGCTGATCGTCGGCGGCGCGATCTCCGGATATTGGGCGAGCGGCAGCTGCGGGTAAGAAAAGGCGCCGATCAGCGTGATGAAGATCGCGATGACCGCCGCGAAGATCGGGCGGTCGACGAAGAAACGGCTGATATTCACTTGCTGTTCGCCCCGCCCTTCGCGGCGGGCGCGGCCTTGGCCGTCAGCACCTTGCCGTCAGCCGCGATCGTTCCGGCCTGCACCTTGGCGGGCTGGCCCGGCCGCGCGCGCTGGAGGCCGCCGACGATGATGCGGTCCTTCGCGGTGACGCCGGTCTTGATCACGCGCAGCCCGTCGACGACGGGGCCGAGGGTGACCGGGCGCGCCTGCACGACGTCCTTGGGGCCGATGACATAAACGACGCGGCGCGCGCCGTCGGTGACGATCGCGGTATCGGGGAGCAGGAAGGCCGGGCGCGGCGCCGAGGCGGCGAGCTGAAGCTGGCCGAACAGGCCGGGGCGCAGCTTGCCGTCGGGATTCTGGACGACCGCGCGCACCGTGATCGTGCCCGACCCGGTCGACAGCGCATTGTCGACGAAGTCGATGCGGCCGTTGATGGCATAATCGTCGGCGCCCTGCAGTTTGATGCGCACCGGCGCATTCTGCAGCGTGTCGCCGCGCCGCTCATAGTCGAGCAGGCTGGCTTCGGAGCCCTGGAAGCTGAAATGGATCGGGCTGGTCGACACGATCGTCGTCAGGATCGTCTGGTCGGCGGTCACCGAATTGCCCGGGTCGACCAGCCGCTGCGACACGCGACCCGAAATCGGTGCGACGACGCGGGTGAAGCCGACGTTGAGCGAAGCGGCGCGAATCGCGGCATTGGCGGCGGCGACATCGGCCTCGCCGGTACGCACGGCGGCGCGGCGCTGCTCGACCTCTTCCTGGCTCGCGGCCTGCGACGCGGCGAGCGTCGTCGATCGCGCCAGTTCGGTGCGGGCGTTGGCGAGCGTCGCCTGCGCGCGGGCGGCCTGCGCGCGGGCCTGGTCGAGCGCGGCCTGGCTCGGGCGCGCGTCGATGGTGAACAGCAATTGCCCGGCGCGGACATATTGGCCGTCGGTGAAATGCGCGCGCTGCAGATAGCCCGAGGCGCGCGGGCGCACCTCGACGCTGTCGACGGCTTCGAAGCGGCCGACATAATCGTCCCATTCGGTGACCTCGCGGACCAGCGGCGCGGCGGCGGTCACCGGCAGTTGCGGCGGGCCGCCCTGGGCGTCGTCACCGCCCGAACAGGCGGCGAGCGTCAGCGACAGCAGAATCGAAAGCGCGAGGGGAAAGCGCAAGGTCATGGGCGTTTGTCTTTTCTGTTTTCAGGGCGGTCCGGCACCGCGCGGCAGGGAGGGGGGAAGCGCCACGCGATGCCAGACTTTGCCGCCTAATCTGGGTTAGCGACTAAGTCAACAGGTGTTGATTTATTTCTCAGCGTCGATAATAGGGCGCCATGAAGAGAGAAATCATCGTCAAGAAACGTGACGCGGTCGCGACACGCGCCGCGATCCTGGCGGCGGCGCGCCAGCGTTTCCTGCGCGAAAGCTATGGCAGCGTCGGCCTGCGCGACATCGCCGGCGACGCGAAGGTCGATGTCGCGCTGATCAGCCGCTATTTCGGCGGCAAGGAAGGGCTGTTCCGCGAAGTCGTCGCCGACGAGGAAAAGCCGAAGATCTTTTTCGAGCCGAAAAGCGTCGACGAACTCCCCGGTTTTCTGGCGCAGCTTGTCGTCCAGGACGCCGACGAGGATCTCGAAAAGCGGATGGAGATGTTCATCATCATGCTCCGCTCGGCCTCGTCGCCGCAGGCCGGTGCGATCATCCGCGAATTCGTCCATCGCGATGTCCTCGGCCCGCTCACCGAGCTCATCGGCGGCGAGCAGGGCGAATTGCGCGCGAATATGCTGCTCGCGATCCTGATGGGGGTCGGGGTGTTGCGTTCGATTATGATGGTCGACGGCTTCGCGGATGAGGAAGATGAGGAGGCCGTGATCGCCGAATGCGCCGAGCGCTTCCGCGCCCTGTTCGCGGCGGCGCTGACCTGCTGACGCCATAGCTTCGGTCATCAATGAAAATCCCGCGACTTGGGCAGGATGCGGACATTGCGCGGGTGGCCGTGGCGCCGGGCCCATTCGGCTTTTGCGCCGCGCGGCGCTTGCGGATGCGCGGCCTCGTCGGCGCGGCATAGCTCGGGTTCGAAGGGCCGGTCGCTGCCCAGCGTATCGAGCAGCGCGGTGCGATCGACAATGCGGTTCGCCATCAGGTGGACGACGCCCTCCCTGCTCCGCTGCACCTCACCCGCGACCTCCATCAGCCGCGACGCCATGACGGCGCGGCGATAGCGTTCGAACTGGCGCGCCCAGAGCAGGACATTGACGATCCCGCCCTCGTCCTCGAGCGTGATGAAGATCGCATTGCCCTTGCCCGGCCGCTGGCGGATCAGAACGACGCCGGCGGTGCGGACGAGCGCGCCATTCTTCGCCGCGCCGACCTGGAGGCAGCTCAAAATCCCTTCGCTGACGAGGCGTCGCCGCAGGAAGGCCATCGGATGGCCTTTGAGCGACAATCTTGTCGTCTGATAATCGGTGAGCACATGCTCGACCAGCGGGGTGGGGGGCAAGTCGGCATCCGCCTCCGCGCCCAGTTCGTTCGCTTCGGCGGCGTCGAACAAGGGGAGCACCCCTTGCCGCACCCGCCGCGCATCCCACAGCGCCGGCCGCCGCTCGAGCCCCATGGAATTAAACGCATCGGCCTCGGCGAGCAGCCGTAGCGCGCGGGGCGGCAGGCCCGCGCGCCGTGCGAGTTCCTCGACGCTGGCAAACGGCGTCGTGCGGGCGCCGGTGATCTGCTCCGCCCACGCCTCGCGAAATCCGTCGACCTGCCGAAAGCCGAGCCGGAGAGCGAGGCTATCATCATCGCGCCGTTCGAGGCTGTTGTCCCAGCCGCTGAAATTGACATCGACCTCCCGCACCTCGACTCCATGCTCGCGCGCATCGCGGACGAGCTGGGCAGGGGCGTAGAAGCCCATCGGCTGCGAATTGAGGATACCGCAGGCGAAGACGGCGGGGTGATGGCATTTCAGCCATGAGGAGACGTAGACGAGCTTGGCAAAGGACTGGGCGTGGCTTTCTGGGAAGCCATAGCTGCCGAAGCCCTCGATCTGCTTGAAGCAGCGTCCAGCGAAGTCGGCTTCATAGCCACGGCGAACCATGCCCCCGACCATTTTCTCCCGCAGATTCTGAATCGTGCCGACATTACGGAAGGTCGCCATTGCCCGTCGCAATTCGTTCGCTTCTTCCGGGGTGAAGCCGGCAGCGACGATAGCAAGCTTCATAGCTTGTTCCTGAAACAGTGGAACGCCCTCGGTCTTGCCCAATACGTCTTCCAGCTCATTCGATTCTGCTCCTGCACGCAATGGCAGCTCGGGCTTTTCCTCCTTGTTGCGGCGGCGCAGATAGGGGTGGACCATATCCCCCTCGATCGGGCCCGGACGGACGATCGCGACCTGGATGACGAGGTCGTAAAACTCGCGCGGTCTGAGCCGGGGCAGCATGTTGATCTGCGCCCGGCTTTCGACCTGGAACACCCCGATGCTGTCGCCCTTGCACAGCATGTCGTAAACGACCGGGTCTTCGGGCGGGAGCGATTTGAGATCATGGTCGCCCAGATCGTGCAGCCGCATCAGGTCGAAGCATTTGCGGATGCAGGTCAGCATGCCGAGCGCGAGCACATCGACCTTCATCAGCTTGAGTTCGTCGATGTCGCCCTTGTCCCATTCGATGAAGGTGCGATCCGCCATTGCGGCATTGTGGATCGGCACCGTCTCGTCGAGCCGGTCCTCGGTCAGCACATAGCCGCCGACATGCTGCGACAGGTGGCGCGGGAAGGTCAGCAGCTGCGAAACCATCCATTGCAGCCGCGCGATATCGTCCTGTTCGGGGTCGAGGCCGGCTTCGACGAAACGCTCGATCGGCATCTCGCTGCCCCAGCTGCCCCAGGTCGTGTCGGCGAGCCGCTGGGTCACATCCTCGCTGAGCCCCAGCGCCTTGCCGGCCTCGCGCACCGCACTGCGCGGGCGGTAATGGATCACCGTAGCGGCGATGCCCGCGCGCCGCCTTGTGTAGCGGCGATAGATATATTGCATCACCTCTTCGCGCCGTTCGTGCTCGAAATCGACGTCGATATCGGGCGGCTCACGCCGTTCCTCGGACAGGAAGCGCGTGAAGAGCAGGTTGTTCGCGACCGGATCGATCGAGGTGATCTCGAGCAGATAGCAGACGAGCGAATTGGCAGCGGAGCCGCGTCCTTGGCATAGGACCGGTGGCTTCTGCGTGCGGGCGAATTTCACGATGTCGTGGACGGTCAGGAAATAGCAGGCGAATTTGCATGTGGCGATGAGCGTCAGCTCTTCTTTGAGCACCTCCCGCCAGCGGTCGGGCAGTCCATCGGGATGCAGCTTCGTTGCGGCATCCATCACCATATGCTCGAGCCAGCTTTGCGGCTCCCATCCTTCGGGCACCGGCTCGTGCGGATATTCATATTCAAGGTCGCGGAGCGAAAAGCCGATGCGGTCCAATATATTGATGCTCTCGCCCACCGCTTCGGGACAGTTGCGGAAGAGGCGACGCATCTCCTTGGGCGACTTCAGGTGGCGTTCGCCGTTGGCGCGCAGCAGGCGGCCGGCATCGCCCAAGTTCGTGCCTTCGCGAATGCAGGTGACGACGTCGTGCAGCGGCCGCTGCTCGCGCGTTGCATAGAGCGCGTCGTTGGTCGCGAGCAGCGGAATACCAATGCGGTCGGCCAGGGCTTCCAGCCGCGCGAGCCGACGCCGGTCCGTGCCGCCATGCGGCATCGTCGCGCCGAGCCACAACGCCCCGGGCGCCGCCCGTGCGAGGCGTCGAAGCAGGAAATCATCCTGCTCCGACGCCATCGCGATCAGCAGCATGTCCTCGCAATGGGCCAGCAGATTCTTGAACTTCATCACGCAATCGCCCTTTTCGGTGCGGCGGTTGCCGATGGTGAGCATGCGGGTCAGGCGGCCCCAGCCGTGGCGCGTGGTCGGATAGGCGATGATGTCGGGCGCGCCGTCGTCGAACACCAGCCGCGCCCCGACGACGAGCTTGAACGGCGGCAGTTCGATCCCCTCTTCGGCCGCCTCTTCACCCAGCTTGCGTAGCCCGGTCAGCGCCCGGACGACTCCTGCGACGCTGTTGCGGTCGGCGATGCCGATGCCGGGCATGCCGAGTGCGATCGCTTCGGCCACCATCTCACGCGCGTGCGAGGCGCCGCGCAGGAAGCTGTAGTTGGTCGCCGCGACCAACTCCGCGAAGGCTGGCTCTTCGCTCACGCAAACACCCCGTGGATGTACCAGAGCGGGTGCTCCTTCTCCTCATACAGCCCGTGGCGGAACAGCCAGAAGCGGCGGCCCTGCGCATCCTCGACGCGGTAATAGTCTCGGGTCAGCCCGGCATTGTCGCGGCGGCGCCACCATTCGGCGGCGATGCGCTCGGGCCCCTCGTAGCGGCGCACCGCATGCGCCTGCCGGCGCCAGCGGAACTGGTGCGGCGGGCCGTCGGGGACCTCGGCGACGACCTCGATCGGCTGCGGCGGGTCGAAGAGGTGGAAGGGGCGCGTCGGCGGCTCGCCGGGTTCGGGGGTTTCCCACGGCAGCGGCTGCGGCCAAGATTGTTGGGCGTCGATCGCGGGCAGCGCGAGCTGCGCCTGTTCGGGGATATGCGTGTCGGCGGCGAGCAGGCGGCGCACCTGTTTTCGCCCGAGCCGCGTCGTCATCCGGTCGACGAGTTCGTCCATCGCCCCTTCTTCGATCGACTTGCGCACCGCGCCGCCTTCGAGCTTCAGCTGCGTCGCGCCGAGCGCTTCGAGTCGCGGCACCGAAAGGCGGATCATGTCGAAACCGAAACCGGGGTCGAGCGGATCGGCGAGGCTGTCCATGCGCTCGGCGAAGAGGCGCATCACGAGCGCGGTGTCGCGCGTCGGATGGCCGGTCTCGATCTCGATGCCGCGCGCGAGCCCGTCGCTGCGAAAGAAGGTCGCGCGGAAATGACGCCCGCCTTTGCCGCGTTCGCCCAGCTCGCCCATCGCCTCGCCCACCAGTTCGGCCAGCACCCTCGTTGCATGCGCGCTGCTGCCGAGCGGTTCGGCGAAGCGGCGTTCGGTCGCGACGGGGGGTGGGGCGATGCGGGGGTCGAGCGGGCTCGGCGCATCGCCGAGGATGCGGCGCAGCGCACTCGCGGCATCGGCGCCGAAGCGCGCCGCGATATTCGCCATCGGCCGGCTCGCGAGGTCGCCGATCGTCTTCAATCCCGCGCGCACCAGCGCGGTCGTCGCCTCGGCTTCGAGTTCGAGCGCCGCGACGGGCAGGCGGCGCACCGCCTGGTCCTCGTCGGGGGCGGGGCGCGTCTGGTAGCGTGCGAGCGCGCGCGCCGCATCGGCGGTCGGGCCGAGCGCGGCGCGCACGCTCATCCCCAGCCGCGACAGGCGCATTTCGAGATCGTCGATCAGCTCGGCCTCGCCGCCCAGCAGATGCTCGGTCCCGGCGATGTCGAGGATCAGCCCGTCGGGGGCGTCGATGGCGACTAAGGGTGTGTAGCGGTTGCACCCCAAGGCGAGCCGGTCGAGCCAGGCGGCGTCGGCGACGGGGTCGTGCGCCACGACGAGCAGCTCGGGCACCCGCGCGCGCGCGTCGGCGAGCGGCATGCCGGGGGCGAGCCCGACCGCGTGCGCGGCGCGGTCGACGCCCCTGAGGCGGAGCGCGCCGCGCTGTTTCTCGGCGAAGACGAGCGGGGCGTCAGGCGGCCGCGGCGCCGTGCGACAGAGCCGCTCGGCGGGCAGCCAGGGGAAGAATAGCGCCAGATAGCGCCGCTTCGCCGAAGACTTGTTCGTCATGGTTCCATTCCATTTGCCAGCGCCCGCCCGCCGCGCCGCCGCGCCGGCGCAGCAGCTCGAGGTCGAAGGCGGGCGCCCCCGGCGCATTGGCCTCGAGCACGCGCGACGGCGCGGCGGCGACGCTCCAGCGCGTTTCGGCGACGCTGGGCGACGGCGCCGCATTGAGCCGCAACATCAACAGCGTGGTGCCGGCATCGCGCGCGCCGAGCGCGAGACGGCGCCCGGCGGTCAGATCGAGCGCCGGCCAGCGCCCCCAGCTTTCGACGATCACCGCCGCCGACCCGGCGCAGCGGATCGCGTCATTGGCGCAGGCGAGCAGCAGTTTCGGATCGGGCGCCTCGATCAGCAGCAGCCGGTCGGGGTCGCCGCCGAGTTCGGCGATGCCGGGCGCATAGATATGCCCGCCGCGCCGCGCGGCGTCGGCGGTGCGCAGCCAGACCAGCGGTGCTGCCCCCGGGGTGCGCAATGCCATCAACGCGGCAAAGGCGGCGGTGCTCGTCGCATCGAGCGCGTCGGCGGCGAAAAATTCATGCACGCGCCCCGTCGCGAGCCCGCCTCCCAGCGCGGCGTCGAAGTCCGCATGCCCGCTCGTCAGCCGCCCCGCAGTCTGCTCACGCGGTTCGGCCTCGCCGGTGATCCGGGCGAGACGCCGGCGCAGGCCGGCGATAGAAGGGTGCGACTCGTGGGGCATGATGTTCATGATTTGTTCTATTAGCGCTTTCAGGGCTGCGCTTGTCAAGGCGAGTCAGGGACAGCCTGACCCTCTCGCCTAAAACCCCGTCATCCCCGCGAAGGCGGGGATCCAGCTTTCTTCTTTTGCTCTTTTCTTCGTGCCTTTGCGTGAAACCAGAAAAATCTCACGCAAAGGCGCAAAGGCACGAAGAAGGAAAAAGCTGGATCCCCGCCTTCGCGGGGATGACGAAGAAGGGGAGGCGAAGAGTCTGCTCACCCCGGAACGAACAACCCCCGGCTCTCGCGTATCTCGCCATCGAGCCAGTCGATGAAGGCGCGGATGCGCGGCTGCGGGGCGACGTCGCGGTGGAGCGCGAGCCAGAAGGCGCGCGCGATGACCTGTTCGGGGCGCACGCGCACCAGCGCCGGATCGCCCGCCGCGAGGAAGCAGGGGAGCACCCCGACTCCGGCGCCGCCCGCGATCATCCGCCGCTGGGCCAGAATACTCGACGAGCGCACCCCGGCGCGCAGCCCCGGCTCGATCTCGCCCAGATAATCGAGTTCGGGCGCGTAGAGAATGTCGGGAACATAGCCGATCACCGGCACCCCGGCGCGCGACAGCGGGGTCGCGGCGACCGCCTCCTGCCAGTCGGTGCGGTGGGCGGGCGCATAGAGACCAAGGCTGTAATCGGACAATTTGCGCGTGATCAGCGGGCCTTTTCTGGGCCGCGCGAGCAGCACCGCCATATCGGCCTCGCGCCGCGACGGATTCAAAAAACCCGACGAAGCGACGAGGTCGATTTCGAGTTCGGGATGCGCGGCGACGAAGCCCGCGAGGCGCGGCGCGATGAAGTTGCCCCCGAATCCCTCCGACACGCTGACGCGCAATTGCCCCGACAGCGCCGCGCCGCCGTCGCCGGCCGAGCGGATGCGCGCCGCCGCCGCCGCCATCGCCTCGGCGTGCGGGACGAGCGCGCGGCCGGCCGCCGTGAGCAGGAAACCACCCGGCGCGCGTTCGAACAACGTCTGTTGCAGCATCGCCTCGAGCGCGCTCAGCTGGCGGCTGACCGTCGTCGCATCGACCTGCAGTGCTTGCCCGGCGCGCGCCAGCGTGCCCTGCTGCGCGACGGTCAGGAAATATTGCAGCTTGCCCCAGTCCATGACCTGCAAATATGCAGCATCGCCCTGCAAGTCTATCCCTTGCAATCGCCCCGCAACTCGGCTGTGGCAGCGGCAACAATTTCAGGAGGCTTGTGATGCGACAGATCGACCATCTTATTGTCGGCGGTGCCGGTGGCAGCAGCCGTCGTAGTCCGATCTTCGACCCCAACAACGGCAATGTGCAGGCCGAGGTCGCCTTGGGCGACGCGGCGTTGCTCGAAAAGGCGGTCGCCGCAGCGAAGGCGGCGCAGCCCGGCTGGGCCGCGACCAACCCGCAGCGCCGCGCGCGCGTCATGTTCGAATTCAAGCGCCTCGTCGAAGCCAATATCGACGAACTCGCGCATCTGCTGTCGAGCGAACATGGCAAGGTGATCGCCGATTCGAAGGGCGACATCCAGCGCGGCCTCGAAGTCATCGAATTCTGCTGCGGCATCCCGCATGTGCTGAAGGGCGAATATACGCAGGGCGCGGGGCCGGGCATCGACGTCTATTCGATGCGCCAGCCGATCGGCATCGGCGCCGGCATCACCCCGTTCAACTTTCCCGCGATGATCCCGCTGTGGATGTCGGGGGTCGCGATCGCCACGGGCAATGCCTTCCTGATCAAGCCCAGCGAGCGCGACCCCAGCGTTCCGGTGCGCCTCGCCGAACTCTTCCTCGAAGCCGGGCTTCCCGAGGGCATCTGCCAGGTCGTCCATGGCGACAAGGAAATGGTCGACGCGATCCTCGACCATCCCGACATCGGCGCGGTCAGCTTCGTCGGCTCGTCCGACATCGCCCATTATGTCTACAATCGCGGCGTCGCCAACGGGAAGCGCGTCCAGGCGATGGGCGGCGCGAAGAACCATGGAATCGTCATGCCCGACGCCGACCTCGACCAGGTCGTCAATGACCTCGCCGGCGCCGCTTTCGGCTCGGCGGGCGAGCGCTGCATGGCTTTGCCCGTCGTCGTCCCCGTCGGCGACGACACCGCCGAGCGCTTGAAGGCCAAGCTGATCCCCGCGATCGAGGCGCTGCGTGTCGGCGTGTCGACCGATGCCGAGGCGCATTACGGCCCCGTGGTGACGCAGGCGCACAAGGAAAAGGTCGAAGGCTGGATCCAGAAATGCGCCGACGAGGGCGC
Organism: Sphingopyxis sp.; assembly: GCF_050725615.1. Lineage (GTDB taxonomy): Bacteria > Pseudomonadota > Alphaproteobacteria > Sphingomonadales > Sphingomonadaceae > Sphingopyxis. Next base: position 84,724 of record NZ_JBOHHU010000002.1, on the reverse strand, counting down.
CGAGCTCGTCGTCGACGGCCGCGGCTTCTCGCTGCAGGGGCATGAGAAAGGCTTCTTCATCGGCCCGACCCTGTTCGACCATGTCACCACCGACATGGAAAGCTACAAGGAAGAAATCTTCGGCCCCGTGCTGCAGATCGTCCGCGCCCCCGATTTCGAAACCGCGCTGTCGCTGCCGTCGAAGCACCAATATGGCAATGGCGTCGCGATCTTCACCCGCAACGGCCATGCGGCGCGCGAATTCGCGGCGCGGGTCAATGTCGGCATGGTCGGCATCAACGTGCCGATCCCGGTGCCCGTCGCCTATCATAGCTTCGGCGGCTGGAAACGTTCGGCCTTCGGCGACACCAACCAGCACGGCATGGAAGGCGTGAAATTCTGGACCAAGGTCAAGACGATCACCGCGCGCTGGCCCGACGGCTCGCCCGATGGCGGCAACGCCTTCGTCATCCCGACAATGGGCTGATCGGACGCTGGCCATGAAACCGGCACCGGACATCGCGCATTTCTCCTGGCGAAGGAGAAAGACGATGATGCGATGGACGATGCCCGTGGCGCTGCTGCTGCTCGCCGGGTGCGGTGATGCGAACGACAAGGGCGCGACTGCGGACAAGGTCAGCGTCGCGCCCGCGCCCGACGCCGAACCCGCCGCGCCGCCTGCACTGCCCGAACCGGCGCCCGCCGAGGACTATAAGCCCGATCCCGCGCTGGCGCCGCCCGCCGCGCCCGAAGCGGGCATCGGCAGCGGCGACAAGGCGATCCCGGCCGCGATCCAGGGACGCTGGGCGATCGATGCGAGCGATTGTCCGAAGCGCCCCGGCACCGACCTCACCGCGCTGGTGATCGATGCCGCCAACCTGCGCTTCCACGAATCGCACGGCGAACTGGCGCGCGTGCGCGAGCGGAGCGCGACCCGCATCGTCGCCGATTATAAATTCAGCGGCGAGGGCATGGACTGGGACCGGCTGATGGTGCTCAGCGTCGCGGATGGCGGCAAGACGCTCGTCCGCCGCGACCATGGCGAGGGTGCCGCGCCCGATGCGATGCGCTATACGCGTTGCCGTGCCTGATTTGAGCCTGATCGGATAAAGGGAAACAGATGATGGATATTCGCTGGATCGCCGCCGCAACCCTGCTGCCGCTCGCTGCCTGCTCGACGATGGATGGCGACGCAAATCCCGCTTCACCGCCGCCGCCTGCCGAAGCTGCGTGCAATGGCGACGCCGGGCAGAGCTTCGTCGGCCAGACCGCATCCGCCGAGACGGGCGTCGCGCTGCTCCGCGCGACCGGCGCGCGCACCTTGCGCTGGGTCGCGCCGGGCATGGCGGTGACGATGGATTATCGCGCCGACCGGCTCACCGTCTCCTATGACGCCGCCTACAAGATCGAACGGGTCAGCTGTGGCTGACGCCGATCCGCAAGCGGGGGGACGGCGCCATCACAGCTCCGCCTCGCCCTTCGAGTCCGTCTACGGTTACAGCCGCGCGGTGCGCGTCGGCAGCCGCATCGACGTCGCCGGCTGCGCGCCGATCGAGCCCGATGGCTCATCGACCCCCGGTGATGCGGGCGCACAGGCGGCGCGCTGCATCGCGATCATCGGCGAGGCGCTCGCAGCGCTTGGCGGCAGCTTCGCCGATGTCGTGCGCACGCGCATGTATATCACCGACGCCGCCGACGCCGATCTTGTCGGCCGCGCGCATGGATCGGCATTCAAAAATGTGCGTCCGGCATCGACAATGCTGGTTGTGCCGGCGCTGATCCGCCCCGAATGGAAAGTCGAAATCGAAGCCGAAGCCATCATCATCGAGAAGAGCGCATGACCGACCAGTTTCAACTCACCGACGACCAGCTCGCCATCCAGGACATGGCGCGCAAATTCACCGCCGATCGCATCACGCCCTTCGCGGCGGAATGGGACGAGAAGCATCATTATCCCGTCGACGTCTGGAAAGCGGCGGGCGAACTTGGCTTCGGCGCGATTTACGTCGCCGAGGAATCGGGCGGCATCGGGCTCGGCCGGCTCGAAGCGGCGCTGATCATGGAGGCGATGGCCTATGGCTGCCCCGCGACCAGCGCCTATGTCTCGATCCACAATATGGCGACCTGGATGATCGACCGCTTCGGTGGCGCCGAGGTCAAAGCGCGCTTCCTGCCCGAGCTCGTCAGCATGGAGAAGATCGCGAGCTATTGCCTGACCGAACCGGGTTCGGGGTCGGACGCCGCCGCCTTGAAGACCACGGCCAAGAAGGACGGCGATCATTATGTGCTGAACGGCACCAAGCAGTTCATCTCGGGCGCGGGCACCAACGACATCTATGTCTGCATGGTCCGCACCAGCGAGGAGAAGTCGAAGGGGATCAGCTGCCTCGTCATCGAAAAGGACACCCCGGGCCTCAGCTTCGGCGCGCCCGAGAAAAAGCTCGGCTGGAATGCCTCGCCGACCGCGCAGGTGATTTTCGAGGATTGCCGCGTACCGGTCGAGAATCTCGTCGGCGCCGAGGGCGACGGCTTCCGCTTCGCGATGGCCGGCCTCGACGGCGGCCGCCTCAACATCGGCGCCTGCTCCTTGGGCGGCGCGCAGCGCTGCCTCGACGAGGCGATCGCCTACACCAAGGACCGCCAGCAGTTCGGCCAGCCGATCGCCGATTTCCAGAACACCCAGTTCATGCTCGCCGACATGGCGACCGACCTCGAAGCGTCGCGCGCCTTGCTCTATCTCGCGGCGGCAAAGGTCACCGCGAACGCCCCCGACAAGTCGCGCTTCTCGGCGATGGCGAAACGGCTCGCGACCGACAATGGCAGCAAGATCGTCAACGACGCGCTGCAATTGTTCGGCGGCTACGGCTATCTCCGCGACTATCCGATCGAGCGTTTTTGGCGCGACCTGCGCGTCCATTCGATCCTCGAAGGCACCAACCAGGTCATGCGAATGATCGTCGGACGGGACCTGCTGCGCCAATGACCGACAGCATCGACCAATCGATCCGCAAGGCCGCCGCCGCGATGGCGAAGATGGGGCCGAAGGGCGCGACGCTGCCCTTCGATCCGTTCGCGATCGCGTCCGCCACGATGGAGGCGGCGGCCGGGATGGCGGCGCGCCCCGCCGACCTGTTCGCGATTCAGCGGGCGGCGGTGGGACAATGGACCGATTTCTGGGTCCGCGCGGTCAATCCCGCTGCCGATCCCGCCGCCAAGCCAAAGGACCGCCGTTTTGCGGCGGCGGCGTGGCAGGACGATCCCTATTTTCGGACGATGCGCGACGCCTATCTGCTCGCCTCGGACCAGTTGCGCGGCGTGGCGGCCGGGGCAGAGGGATCGGGCGGCGCTATGGTGCGCTTCCTGCTCGATCAATATCTGAACGCGGCTTCGCCGACCAATCATGCGATGACCAACCCGGAGGTGATCGAGCGCACGCGCGAGACCGGCGGCGCCAATCTGGTCCGCGGTTTTGCGAATCTGCTCGAAGACCTGTCGAGCGGGCGCGGGATCGTCAGCCGGCGGACCGATCGCAACGCGTTTGTGAAGGGCGAGACGATCGCCGCGACGCCGGGCGAGGTGGTGTTCCGCAACGATCTGTTCGAACTGATCCAATATGCGCCCGCCACCGCCGAGGTCGCGGGCGAACCCCTGCTCTATGTGCCGCCGCTGGTGAACCGCTTTTACATGATCGACCTGCAGCCGCGATCGAGCCTGATCAAATGGCTGGTCGATCAGGGCCGCACGATATTCGTCATCTCGTGGGTCAATCCCGACGAAAGCCATCGCGACAAGGATGTCGAGGCCTATGTCCTCGAAGGCATCGTCACCGCGATCGGCGAAGTCGCGGCGCGCACCGGCGCGCGGCCCGATCTCTTCGCCTTCTGCCTGGGCGGCACGTTGGTCGCAATTGCGCTGGCCTATCTGGCGGCGGCGGGGCGGGCGGACGAGGTCAACAGCGCGACGCTGATCGGCTCGATGATCGATTTCGCCGACATGCGCGACTGGTCGGCCTTCGTGCACGAAGGGCATCTCGATGCGCTGGACAAGCATCTCGACGGCCAGGGCTATATCGATTCGTTCGAACTCCAGCGGCTGTTCGCGGCGATGCGCGCCAACGACCTGATCTGGTCGTCGGTGGTGAACCATTATCTGCTCGATCGTCCGGCCCCGCCCAGCGACCTGCTCTATTGGTTCGAGGATGGCGCCCGTATTCCGGCCGCCTTCCTCAAATCCTACAACCGCGACATCTTGTTCGAAAACAGGCTGGCGAACGGCGCCGGCTTTTCGATCGGCGGCAAGCCGATCGACCTCACCGATATCGCGACCCCGCTGCTGGTCGTCGCGCTCAAGGATGACCATGTCTCGGCCTGGGAAGCGGTCTATGACGGGGCCCGCCTGCTCGGCGCCGATTTCCTGCTCGGCGGTTCGGGGCATAATGCGGGGGTGATCAACCCGCCGGCCGCGAACAAGCATGGCTATTGGACCAGCGACGAGACCCCCGACCGCGCCGAAGAATGGCTGGCGGGCGCGACGAAGCACGACGGGTCCTGGTGGCCGCACTGGACCGCCTGGCTGGCCGCGCATGGTTCGGGTTCGCGCGTGAAGGCGCGCAAGATAGAGGGCGGGATCGAAGCCGCTCCCGGTTCCTACGCAAAGGCGAATTGATGACGATGATGCAAGACGAAATCCGCTCCTATCAGGATGGACAGGCCGGACGAATGCGGCTCAATCGCCCGCACGCGCTCCATGCGCTCGACCTCGCCATGGTGCGCGCGATGACGCGGGCGCTGATCGAATGGCGCGACCAGGATGATATTCGCATCGTGCTGATCGATCATGCCGAGGGACGGGGCTTTTGCGCCGGCGGCGACGTGGTGACGATCGCCAACAATATCGATGGCCATGTCGCGGCGGCGCGGGCCTTCTTTTTCGAGGAATATCGCCTCAACCACCTGATGTACACTTACCCCAAGCCCGGGGTGGCGTTCATGGACGGGGTGACGATGGGCGGCGGGGTCGGGATCACCTGTCCGTGCCGCTACCGTGTCGCGACCGAGCGGACGATGTTCGCCATGCCCGAGACGGCGATCGGCATCTTCCCCGACGTCGGCGGCGGCCGCTATCTGTCGCGACTGCGCGGGCGGCTCGCGCAATATCTCTCGCTCACCTCGGCGCGGCTGAACGGCGCCGAATGCAAGGCGTTGCGGCTCGCGACCCATGTCATCGCCTCCGACCGGCTCGACGCGGTCAAGGAAAAGATCGCCGCCAACCCCTATCGGGTCCAGGCGATATTGGACGAGGCGGAAGAGCCGGGCAGCGGTGATGCGCCGATCTTGGCGCGGTTGCCGCTGATCGACCGCTGCTTCGCCAGCGACGATCTGCACGCGATTCTCGCCAGTCTCGACGCCGAGGAGGATCCCTGGGCCGCCGCGACCGCCAAGACCATTCGCGCCAAATCGCCCACCGCCTGCCAGGCGTCGCTGCGGATGCTGGTCGAAAGCCCGAAGCATATGCATTTCGTCGACGAGATGCGGATGGAATATGCCCTGATGGTCCGCCTGATCGAATTTCCCGATTTTCGCGAGGGCGTCCGCGCGGTGCTGATCGACAAGGACAATGCGCCGACCTGGGCGCCGCTCGCCGATGTCGCGCCCTTTTTTGACCCCCTGCCCGAAGCCGAGGCCTGGAGCCCGCTTCCCGCCCATATCGGAAAGAATGATTTTTGATGACCTATGAAACCCTCCTGGTCGAACAGCGCGGCGCCGTCACGCTCGTCACGCTCAACCGTCCGCAGGCGCTGAACGCGCTCAACTCGGACGTGCTGGGCGACCTGATCGCCGCCTTTGCCGCGTTCGAAGCCGACCCCGGCCAGCGCTGCGCGGTGCTCACCGGTTCGGGCGACAAGGCCTTTGCTGCGGGCGCCGACATCAAGGAAATGGCCGACAAGCCCGCCGCCGATTTCTATCTCGAGGATTTTTTCTCGAAATGGACAAGCGACTTCGTGAAGAAGGTGCGCAAGCCGTGGATCGCCGCGGTCAATGGCTTCGCGCTCGGCGGCGGCTGCGAGCTGGCGATGATGGCCGATTTCATCATCGCGTCGGAAAAAGCGAAATTCGGCCAGCCCGAAATCAAGCTCGGCGTCGCGCCGGGGATGGGCGGCTCGCAGCGGCTGACCCGCGCGGTCGGCAAGGCGAAGGCGATGGAAATGTGCCTCACCGGCCGGATGATGGACGGTGCCGAAGCCGAGCGCTCGGGCCTTGTCGCGCGCGTCGTCGCGCATGAAAGCCTTGTCGACGAAGCCGTGAAGACCGCCACGACGATCGCATCGATGCCCCCGATGGCCGCGATGGTGAACAAGGACATGATCAACGCCGCCTTCGAAACGACGCTCGACCAGGGGCTGATCTACGAACGCCGCCTGTTCCAGATCCTCGCCGCGACCGAGGACAAGGCCGAAGGCATGGCCGCCTTCATCGAGAAGCGCGAAGGCGTGTGGAAGGGGCGCTAAGCCCGGTCCCCCTCCCGCTTGCGGGAGGGGTTAGGGGAGGGCCTGTTTCCTCCTCGCCAATGCAATATTCGGGACAGGCCTTCCCCCGGCCCCTCCCGCAAGCGGGAGGGGAGAAACAATGAAAATCGCATTCATCGGACTCGGCAATATGGGCGGCGGCATGGCCGCGAACCTGGCGAAGGCAGGGCATGAGGTCCGCGCCTTCGACCTCAGCGAAGAGGCGCTCGCACGCGCTGTCGAGGCGGGCTGCACGCGCGCCGTATCGGCGGCCGAAGCCGTGACCGGCGCCGAAGCGGTGGTGACGATGCTCCCCGCGGGCAAGCATGTCGCCTCGGTCTACGAAGCCGACGTCTTCCCGAACGCCGCGCCGGGCACCCTGCTGCTCGATTGCTCGACGATCGACGTCGCCACCGCGCGCTCGAACATCGAAGCCGCCACCGCCAAGGGTCTCGTCGCGGTCGACGCGCCGGTGTCGGGCGGCATCGCGGCGGCCAATGCCGGAACTTTGACCTTCATGGTCGGCGGCACCGACGAGGGTTTCGTGCGCGCCGAACCGATCCTCGCCAGGATGGGCAAGGCGGTGATCCACGCCGGCGATGCGGGGGCGGGGCAGGGCGCGAAGATCTGCAACAACATGCTGCTCGGCGCCTCGATGATCGCGACCTGCGAAACGCTCGCGCTCGCGCAAAAGCTCGGGCTCGATCCGCAGAAATTCTTCGACATCGCCAGCGTCTCGTCGGGGCAATGCTGGTCGCTGACCTCTTACGCGCCGCTCCCCGGCGTCGGCCCGGTCACCCCCGCCGACAATGGCTATGCGGGCGGTTTCGCGGCGGCGCTGATGCTCAAGGATTTGCGCCTCGCGATGGAGGCGGCGGCGAGCGTCGACGCCGATGTTCCGATGGGGTCGAAGGCGCGCGAACTCTACGAAGCCTTTGTCGAGGCCGACAAGGATGGCCGCGACTTTTCGGCGATTATCCAGACGTTGCAGGGCTGAGCCTCACACACCCAACCCCGTTTGCATCGAGCGAAGTCGAGATGCGTCTGGCGCTGTGCCGGCGTGTCTCGACTACGCTCGACACGAACGGGAATTGGGGCTCGTTCTAGTAAAAATCCGCCGTTTCGCCGCCGTCCTTGCGCTCGGTGCGATGCACCTGCGTCGGGGCCTTGCGGTCGCCGGTGCGCACTTCCAGCCGTCCGTCGACGCGCCGGACTTCCGCCGGTGCGACGATCCGGGCCCGTGCGATGCCGACCGCGCTCGTCTGCGGCGCCGCGACCGGCGTCGAGGCGGTCGCGCTGGCGGTGAGCAGCAGGAGGGCGAGCGGGGACATGGCATTCATGCTCTGCCCTAACGGCAGAGGTTGCCACGGCTTTAACCTTGAATCGCACATTCCCCCGCGGCGGCGGGCCGGCGTTCGGACAAAAGAAAGGCCGCCCGCCCCAGGGTGGGACAGGCGGCCGGATCTTTCTTTCGCGCGGGCGGTTTAGAAGCCGCTCTTCGCCTCGGCCTTCTCCTTGAGCAGCGGCGCAACCGCAAAGCCATGCTTCTCCAGCGCCGCGACGATCTTGTCGGTGCCTTCCAGCCCTGCCCAGAACATCGGGCCGCCGCGATAGACCGGCCAGCCATAGCCATAGATCCACACGACATCGATGTCCGACGCGCGCTGCGCCTTGCCTTCGGCCAGGATCAGCGCGCCTTCGTTGACCATCGGATACAGCGTGCGCTCGATGATTTCCTGGTCGCTGATCTCGCGCTTCGCCTTGTTCGAGTGCTGGCGGAAGTCCTCGATGATTTCGGCGACTTCGGCGCTCGGGCTCGGGTTACGCTTCTCGTCATAGTCATAGAAGCCCTTGCCGGTCTTCTGTCCCCAGCGGCCCTTGGCGGCGAGTGCGTCGCGGATGCTCTCGATGCGCGTCGGGTCGCGGTGCCAGCCGATGTCGACGCCGGCGAGGTCGCTCATCTGGAACGGCCCCATCGGCATGCCGAAATCGACATGGACCTTGTCGATCTGCTGCGGCGTCGCGCCTTCCATGAGGAGGTTCATCGCCTCGACCTGGCGGGGTTTCAACATCCGGTTGCCGATGAAGCCGTCGCACACGCCCGCGACCACCGCGACCTTGCCGATTTTTTTGCCGATCGCCATCGCCGTCGCCAGCGCGTCGGGCGCGGTCTTGTCGCCGCGCACCACTTCGAGCAGCTTCATCACATTGGCGGGCGAGAAGAAGTGCATGCCGAGCACGTCGCCGGGGCGGCTCGTCGCGGTCGCGATCTCGTCGATGTCGAGGTAGCTGGTGTTCGACGCGAGGATCGCGCCGGGCTTCGCGATCTTGTCGAGCTTGCCGAAAATGTCCTTTTTCACGTCCATATTCTCATAGACGGCTTCGATGATCAGGTCGCAGTCGGCGAGATCGTCGAGGTTCAGCGTGGGCGTGAGGATGCCCATCATCGCCTCGACCTGTTCGGGCTTGAAGCGGCCCTTGGCGGCCGACGCCTCGTAATTCTTGCGGATCACGCCGGTGCCGCGATCGAGCGCTTCCTGCTGCATCTCGACGATGGTGACCGGGATGCCCTTCTGCAGGAAGTTCATGCTGATGCCGCCGCCCATCGTGCCGGCGCCGATCACGCCGACCTTCTTGACGTCGCGCAGCGCGGTGTCCTTGGGCAGGCCGTCGATCTTTGCGGCCTGGCGCTCGGCGAAGAAGATGTGGCGCTGCGCCGCCGACTGGCTGCCGAACATCAGCTTCACAAACTGCTCGCGCTCAAAGGCGAGGCCTTCGTCGAAGGGCAGGCGCGTCGCGGCCTCGACGCAGGCGAGGTTCGCATAGGGCGCCTCGAACCCGCGCCATTTTTTGGCGTTCGCGGTCTTCAGCTGTTCGATGATCGCGACGTCGCCGAACACTTCGCGGTCGCGCGTCGGGCGCGGACCGTCGGCTACACGCGCGCGCGCAAAGGCGATCGCATCGGCCGCAAGGCTGTCTTCGCCGGCGAGCGCATCGACGAGGCCAAGCTCCTTCGCCTTGGCGGCGGGCAACGGGTCGCCGGACGACACCATCGTCGCGGCGGCCTCGACCCCGACGACGCGCGGCAGGCGCTGGGTGCCGCCGGCGCCGGGCAGCAGGCCGAGCTTGACCTCGGGCACCCCGAGCTTCGCCGACGGAACCGCGACGCGGTAATGGCAGACGAGCGCGGTTTCGAGACCGCCACCGAGCGCCGTGCCGTGGATCGCGGCGACGACGGGCTTGGTCGCCTGTTCGATGCTGTTGAGCACCGCGTTGAAATCGGGGCCGCGCGGCGGCTTGCCGAATTCGCTGATGTCGGCGCCGGCGATGAAGGTGCTGCCGTCGCAGCGCAGCACGATCGCCTCGACGCTGTCGTCGGCCAGCGCGGCCGCGAAATGGTCGGCAAGGCCCTGGCGGACGTGCCAGGAGAGGGCGTTGACCGGCGGGTTGTTGACGATGACGACGGCGACATTGCCGTCCTTTTCCAGCGTGACGCTGATCGGGGTTTCTTCGGACATGACAGGCTCCTTAAAAGGCTTCAATCGTTGATCGCGGCGTGGATCAGGGTCTTGACCTCGCGCCGCACGGGATAGGTGGAAGAGGGCATCAGCTGGGTCATAAACACGATGCAGAGCTGCTCGACCGGATCGACGAAGAAACCGGTCGAGAACATGCCGCCCCAATAAAAATCGCCCGCCGACCCCGGGGTCAGCGTCCGGGCGGGATGCTCGGTCACCGCGAAGCCGAGCCCGAAACCCACCCCGGCATTTTCGGCTTCGGAAAAAATACCGACGCTATGCTGGACGAGGTCGCCGCCGCCCGGCAGGTGGTTCGCGGTCATCAGCTCGAGCGTCTTGCGGCTGACGATTCGCACGCCGTCGAGCGCGCCGCCGCCGAGCAGCATCAGGCAGAAGCGGTGATAATCGGCGAGCGTCGAAACCAGCCCGCCGCCGCCCGAATGGAAACTGCGGTCCTTGGCCCAGCGGCTCTTGTCGCCGCTGTCGAAGACCTTCATCCTGTCCTTGGGGTCAAAGGCATAGGCGTCGGCCAGCCGGTGCTGCTGGTCGGCGGGCACCTTGAAGCCGGTGTCGACCATGCCCAGCGGGCCGAATATCCGCTCCTGCAGAACTTGCGCGAACGGCCTGCCTTCGACCCGCTCGATGACCGCGCCGAGCACGTCGGTCGCCATCGAATAATTCCAATGCGTGCCGGGGTCGAATTGCAGCGGGATTTTGGCGAGGTCGGCGAGGAAGCTGTCCATCGTATAATCGGCGTCGAAATCGTCGATCCGCGCCTTGCGGTACGCGGCGTCGACCGGGGTGCGTTCCTGGAAACCATAGGTCAGCCCCGCGGTGTGGCGCAGCAGGTCGACGATGCGGATCGGCAGCGTCGGCGGCCGGGTCAGGAACGGGACGTTGCCGCCGCCGGCGACGAAGACGCCGGTGTCCCTGAACTCGGGACAATATTTCACCAGCGGGTCGGAGAGCGCGACCTTGCCTTCCTCGACCAGCATCATCAAGACGATGCTGGTGATCGGCTTGGTCATGCTGGCGATGCGGAAGATCGTATCTTCCTTCAGCGCCTGGCCCGGCCGGGCGTCGCCGATGAGCGAGAGGTGCGCGATCTCGCCGCGCCGCGACACCAAAGTCGCGGCGTGGGGCAGGCGGCCGGTCTCGACATATTTGGCGTTGAGGAAGGCGGGGATGCGGTCGAGCCGCGCGGCGTCGAAACCCGGATTTTTGGAACCACTCACGAAATGCGGACTCCTTCGAGGACGGCGGCGGCTTCGGCGAGCAGCGCCGGATCGATCGTCATGTCGGCGGCGGCGGCGGTCTCGCGGAGCTGCTCGGGGCGGCTCGCGCCGACGATCGCGCTGGTGATGCCCGGCTGCGCGAGCACCCAGGCGATGGCGAGCTGCGCCATGGTGCAGTCCGCCCGGTCGGCAAGCGGTTTCAGCCGCTGCACCGCTTCGAGCACCGGATCGGTCAGGTAGCGGCCCATGAAATGCGCATCCTCGCCCGACGCGCGGCTGCCGGCGGGGATGTCGGCACCGGGGGCATATTTGCCGCTGAGTACGCCCATCGCCAGCGGCGACCAGACGATCTGGCCGATGCCGTGCGCGATGCTGATCGGGATCACCTTCGCCTCGGCGCGGCGATAGAGCAGGCTGTACTGCGGCTGGCTCGATACGAATTTGACGTGGGGCGGCGCCAGCGCCAGCGCCGCCTCGATCTGTTCGGGCGACCATTCGGAAAAGCCGATCGCGCGCGCCTTGCCGCTCGTCACGACCGCGCTCAACGCCGCCATAGTCTCCTCGAGCGGGGTGTCGGGGTCGTAGCGGTGGCATTGATAGAGGTCGACATAGTCGGTCTGCAGCCGCGTCAGGCTGGCCTCGATCTGCTTTTCGATCTGCGCCCGGCTCAGCCCCTTGTCGCTGTCCGACATCGGGAAAAAGGCCTTGGTCGCGAGCACATAGGAATCGCGCGCGTGCCCCTTCAGTGCCTTCCCCAGAAATTCCTCGGCGGCACCCCGGCCATAGACATTGGCGGTGTCGATGAAGTTGATGCCCGCATCCAGCGCCGCTTCGACGCAGGCGCGCCCGGCGCTGTCGTCGACCCCGACCCCGTAAGTGAGCCAGCTGCCGAGGCAGATCGTCGAAACGCGGATGCCGCTGTCGCCGAGCTCGCGATATTTCATGCGTCCAAATTCCTTAGTGCGAGGTCTGGCCGAGCAGTTGGCGCGTCACCGGATGCGAGCTGGTCAGCCCGCCATCGACCGCGATCGCCTGTCCGTTGACATAGCTCGCCTGGTCGCTGGCGAGAAAGAGCGCGACATTGGCAAGTTCCTCGGGCTGCGCGGCGCGCTTGAGCGGGTTCAATTGGCCCAGCTTGTGGGTGACCTCTTTGGCCTTGGCATAGTCGAAGGTCGGCTTGGTCATCCCGGTTTCGGTGAGGCCGGGGCAGATCGCGTTGACCCGGACGCCGCTCGTCGTCAGCTGCTGCGCCGCCGTCTTGGCGAGGTTGATCACCCCCGCCTTCGACGCCGAATAAGCCCCCGGGCCCGCGCCCGAATTGATCCCCGCGACGCTCGCGGTCAGCACGATCGCACCGCCGCGCCCCTGGTCGACCATCGCCTTGCCGGCATGTTTCACCATCAGCGCCGGGCCGATCAAATTGACGCGCAGCGTCTCGGCCCAGGCGGCGGGATCGAAATCGAAGATGCCGCCCATGTCGCCGATGATGCCTGCGTTGGCGAAGGCAACGTCGAGCGCGCCATAAGTCTCCTGCGCCGTCGCAACGAGGCTCGCGACATCGGCCTCGATGCCCGCGTCGATCTCCAGCGCGACCGCCTGACCGCCCGCATCCTTCACCAACTGCGCCGTCTCATGCACCGCTGCACTCTTGTCGCCGAGCACCAGCTTCGCGCCCTCGGCCGCAAAACGCAGTGCGCTCGCGCGGCCGATGCCCGATCCGGCGCCGGTGATGATCGCGACCTTGCCGTCCAATGCTCCGCTCATACCACCACGCCTCCGTCCAATACCATCGTCTGCCCGGTCATAAAACTCGCGGCATCCGAACCCAGATACACCGCCGCCCCCGCGATCTCGCGCGGTTCGCCGATCCGGCCGAGGCAGGCGTTCGACACCGACGCTTTCAGATTGTCGGGGTTTTCCCACAGCGCTTTCGCGAAGTCGGTCTTGACCAGCCCCGGCGCGATCGCATTGATCCGCACGTTCGACGGTCCGAATTCGCGCGCCAGATTCTTGACCATCTGGATATCGGCGGCCTTGGTGATCGCATAGGTGCCGATGATCGGCGTGCCGCGCAGCCCGCCGATCGACGAGACGAGGATGATCGACCCCGCCTTGCGTTCGCGCATGCCGGGCGCCACCATCGTGATCAGCCAGTGCTGGGCGACGATATTATGGTCGAGCGTCTTGCGCAGCGCCTCGTCGCTGATCGTCTCCATCGGCCCGTAATGCGGGTTCGACGCGGCGTTGCAGACCAGGATGTCGATCGGACCGAACGCGGCGCGCCCGGCATCGACCATGGCCTGCAGCGATTCCTTCGACGACAGGCTCGACGACACCGCGATCGCATGGCCGGGGTGCCGGGCGTTGATCGCCGCAGCGACCTCCTCGCACGGTTCGAGATTGCGGCTGGTGATCACGACCTTCGCGCCATGATCGGCATATTCCTCGGCGATCGCGCGTCCGATACCGCGCGACGACCCGGTGATGATCGCGACCTTGCCGCTGAGGTCGAACAGGCTCATGCGCCGGCCTTTCGTGCAAAATCCCACGCCTTTTCGGCGAGCGGGCGGACGCGTTCGGACATGTCCTTGGCGTGCTGCGACGAGGCGGTGCCCTCGATCACGCGCTTCTTGATGCCCTGGATGATCCCGGCGAGGCGGAAGAAATTATAGGCGAAATACCAGTTCATGTCGGGCACCCCGTCGCGGCCGGTCGCGGCGCAATAGCGGGCGACCATCTCGTCGAGTTCGGGAATGCCGAGCGCCTGGCGATCGAGGTCCATCACCCCCGAACGCCCGCCATTTTCGGTCACCCACGCCATCGCGACATAGGTGAAGTCGGCGAGCGGATCGCCCAATGTCGAGAGCTCCCAGTCGAGCACCGCGAGCACTTCGGGCCGGTCTTTCGCAAAGATCATATTGTCGATGCGATAATCGCCATGGACGATGCTGGTGCGTGTCTGCTCGGGCAAGGTCGCGGGCAGCCAGGCGATGAGCTGCTCCATCTCGTCCATCGTCTCGGTCTCGGACAGGCGGTACTGCTTGGTCCAGCGGTCTACCTGGCGGCCGAAATAATTGCCCGGCTTGCCATAGTCGGCCAGCCCCGCCGCCTCGACATCGACGCTGTGCAGCGCCGCGAGCGTGTCGATCATCGCATCATAGGTGGCGCGGCGGTTCTCGGGGGTCGATCCCGGCATCGCGCCGTCCCAGATCGTCTGGCCGTCGACCATGCCCATCACATAGAACCAGCTGCCGACGACGCTGTCGTCGGTGCACAGGCCATACTGGCGCGCGACCGGGAAGCCGGTCTTATGCAGCCCCGCTTGTACCTTATATTCGCGGTCGACGGCGTGGGCGGAAGGGAGCAGCGGGCCAAAGGGCTTGCGGCGGAGCACATAATTGCCCGACGGCGCCGAAATCTTGTAGGTCGGGTTCGACTGGCCGCCGGCGAACTTGCCCTGCGTCAGCGGCCCCTCGAACCCCTCGACATGGGCTTCCATCCACGCGGTCAGCTTCGCCTCGTCGAGCAGGTCGGCGCCCTCGGGCGCGACGGTGCCGCTGAAGGCCTTTTGGGCGTCGAGCGTCATTGGTCGAACACGATCACCGACCGCGCGGCATCGCCCTTCTTCATCTTGTCGAACCCTTCGTTGATCTGCGCTAGCGGGATCGTCTCGGCGACGATGCTGTCGAGGTCGAGCAGGCCGCGGAGGTAGAAATCGACGAGGCGCGGGATATCGACCGGGAAGCGGTTGCCGCCCATGATCGCGCCCTGCAATTTCTTGCCGCTGAGCAGGTCCATCGCCGACAGGCCGACCTTTTCCGAAAGCGGCATCATGCCGAGGATCGTCGCGGTGCCGCCGCGGCGCAGCGACGCGACCGCAAGGCTGGCCGAGGCGGGGCGCCCGACGGCCTCGATCGCATGATCGACTCCGCCCTTGCTCAGTTCGAGGATCTGTTTCGCGGCATCGGCGTCCATCGCATCGACGACATCGGTCGCGCCCAACTTGATCGCCAGCGCGCGCTTTTCGGGAACCGGGTCGGCGGCGATGATGCGCCCCGCGCCGGCGATCTTCGCGGCGTTGATCGTCGCGAGGCCGACCCCGCCGCAACCGACCACCGCGACGGTCTCGCCCGGGGTCACCTTGCACGCGTTGAAGATCGTGCCCGCGCCGGTGGTCACCGCGCAGCCGATCACCGCAGCGCGGTCGAGCGGCATGTCGGGGTCGATGCGCACGCACGCATGTTCATGGACCAGCATCGTTTCGGCAAAGGCGCTGAGGTTCAGCATCTGGTTGACGATGCTGCCGTCGGGGCGCGTGATGCGCGGCGGCTGGCCCGGCGCGCGGCGCGTGTCGCCGCCCATGCACAGGGACATGCGGCCGCTGACGCAAAATTCGCAATGCCCGCAAAAGGCGCTGAGGCAGGTGACGACCGCGTCGCCGACCTTGACCGTGCGCACTTCGCTGCCGACCGCCTCGACGATGCCGGCGGCTTCATGGCCGGGGATCGCGGGCAGCGGGTGCGGATAGGCGCCGTCAATGAAATGCAGGTCCGAATGGCACAGGCCGCAGGCGGCGGTGCGGATGCGCACCTCGTGCGGGCCGCAATCGGCGATCTGGACGGTCTCGATCGCGAGCGGCTGGCCGGGTTCGATCAGGATGGCGGCTTTGGTCATTCAAATCTCCGTTCAGTCCCCCTCCCGCTTGCGGGAGGGGCTAGGGGAGGGCTTGTCATGTGGGGCGGGCGCCAACAAGCCCTCCCCCGACCCCTCCCGCAAGCGGGAGGGGCGTTTCAATTAGCGCGAAACCCCGATGTCGCCCGACGAGAAACCCGGCTCGGCCGCGTCGCTGTGCTTGGCGAATTCGATGCGGGCGATCGCGCGTTCATGGACTTCGTCGGGACCATCGGCCAGCCGCAGCGTGCGCTGATGCGCATAGGCCTTGGCCAGCCCGAAATCCTCCGACACGCCGCCGGCGCCATGCGCCTGGATCGCGTCGTCGATGATCTTCAGCGCCATGTTCGGCGCCTGGACCTTGATCATCGCGATCTCGGCCGCAGCCGACTTGTTGCCGACCTTGTCCATCATGTCGGCGGCCTTCAGGCAGAGCAGGCGCGTCATCTCGATATCGATGCGCGCCCGCGCCAGGCGATGCTCCCAGATGCTGTATTCGGCGATTTTCTTGCCGAAAGCGACGCGCGACTGGAGCCGCTTCGCCATCTTGGAAATCGCTTCTTCGGCGACCCCGATGGTGCGCATGCAATGATGGATGCGGCCCGGCCCGAGGCGCCCCTGCGCGATCTCGAAACCGCGACCTTCGCCGAGCAGCATCGCCTCCTCGGCGTTGACGCGGACGTCCTTCAGCTGGATTTCCATATGGCCGTGCGGCGCATCGTCGTAACCAAAGACGGGCAGGTGCCGCAGGATGGTCACCCCCGGCGCGTCGAGCGGCATCAGCACCATCGACTGCTGCGCGTGGCGCTTCGCGGCGAAATCGGTCTTGCCCATCACGATCGCGACTTCGCAGCGCGGATCGCCGGCGCCCGACGACCACCATTTGGTGCCGTTGATGACATAGTCGTCGCCGTCGCGCTCGATCCGCGTCTCGATATTCGTCGCGTCGGACGAGGCGACCGCAGGCTCGGTCATCAGGAAGGCCGAACGGATCTGGCCGTTCATCAGGCGGCCCAGATATTTTTCCTTTTGCGCGCGCGTGCCATACCGGTGGAACACTTCCATATTGCCGGTGTCGGGCGCCGAGCAGTTGAACACTTCACTGGCGAAACCGACGCGGCCCATTTCCTCGGCGCACAGCGCATATTCGAGGTTGGAGAGGCCGGGCCCCTCGAACTCGAAGGTTTCGTCGACATGATGATGCGCACCGCTGCGCGGCGGCATGAACAGGTTCCAGATGCCGGCCTCTTTCGCTTCGACCTTCAGATCCTCGACGACCTGAATCACTTTCCAGCGGTCGCCGGCCTTGTCCTGCTTGTCATAGGTCGGGACGGCGGGGCGGACCTTGCGCTCGATGAAGTCGCGTACCCGGTCGCGCCAATAGACCTGCCGGTCGGTGAGATCGAAATCCATGCTCGCATCCTTCCCTTTACGTTTACGTAAGCCCATGGACCGATTCGGCCCCGCTTGCCAAGCCCTGCGGCCTGAAAATTACACCCTTTCGTCGCCTCGCGAACTTTTCCGTTACGGATGCGGTCTTGCCGCTTCCGCCGCATTCGCCATCGCCGCAACCCGCGCTTCATGGTCGGCGCGCGAAATCGGAAAGCGCGAGATGAACCAGATGCTCGCGATCGCGAAAAGGATGAGCACCCCCAGGAAATAGGTCGCCAGATTGTCGAGGATCGACGGGTCCACCTGCCCGGGTTTCGCCTGCGCCGGGAAATTCGCCGCCCCGATGATCTGGCCGGTCAGGAACAGGCCGACCCCGGTCGCGCATTTCTGGACGAAGAAATAGGCCGAAAAGAAAATGCCTTCGGAGCGCTCGCCGGTCTGTTCCTGCGACGCCTCGACGATGTCGGACGCCATCGACTGGGCCAGCATCATCGCCGCGACCGAAAAGGCGTTGGAGATGGTGATCAGCGTGAACAGCGTCGGGATCAGCGCCGCATCGCCATTGGCGGGGAACAGCCCCGCGAAGCGCAGCACATAGGGGGCGACGCCGAAGCACAAAGCGAGGATGCCCGCCGCGACGGCGCCGGTGCGCTTTTCCATGCGTTTCTGGAGCAGTCCGACGACCAGGAAGGCGCCGACGACACCGACGAACAGGGTCGCCGAATAGGCGATGAAACCCGCCTGCGGCATCAGCCAGTAATAAGTGAGCAGATAGGCGGTGATCGAAAAGGTCAGGCCCTGGTTGACGAAGGCGAAGACCGAACTGCCGAGCAGGACGAGGAAGGCTTTGTTCGACAGGATGGTCCTGATCTTGCGCAGCGTCTGGCCCAGCGGCAGGTGCGTCGGCGGCGCGGCGTCGGGGTGGGCAAGGCGGCGGTGCGTCGTCCATGCCGATACGCTTGTCGCGAGGATCATTAGCACCGCACCGGTCCAGCCATAGAGCTGATAGCCGTCGAGATTGAGCTGGCCGACGGGGTATTTTTCGCTGGGCACGAGGAAAAAGCCGAAGGCCAGCGTCAGCATGACGAGCCCACCCGCCCAGCCGAAGACGAAGCGCCAGCGCGTCAGCGAGGTCCTTTCGTCATAATCGCTGGTCAGCGCCGGAACGACCGAGAGCGCCGGAATTTCATAGCAGGACACCGCGGCGCGCATCAGGAAGGCGAACAGCAGCAGATAGCCATAGAGCCATTGCTGATCGAGCGACGGCGGGTGCCACAGCATGATCCAGGCAAAGGCCATCGGCAGGATCGCCGCATACATCCACGGGTGCCTCTTGCCCCAGCGGCTGTGCGTCTTGTCGCTCCAGTAACCGACCATCGGATCGATGATCGCATCCATGAACAGCGCGAGCAGCAGGATCAGGCCGACGATCCGCGCATCGAGCCCGAGGACCTGATTGTAGAGCAGCATGAGGAGCGTGGCGAAACCATTGTCCTTCACGCCATAGGCGATCGACCCGAAGCCGTTGCCGAGCTTGATCCGGAGCGGCAGCTTTTCGGAGGGCGGCAGCGCGCTGGCGGTTGCCGTCACGCCGGCGCCCCCGCCTTCGCCGCCTCCTCCATCGCTGTCAGGGCGTCGAACAGGCCGGGGGCCTCGGGGTCCCAGGCGTGACGCTGGCCGATCGTCAGTCCGCCGTCGACCAGCATATGGGTGCCGGTCATAAAGCTCGATTCCTCGCTCGCCAGATAGGCGACGGCATTGGCGATGTCCTCGGGCTGGCCGCCGCGCGCGACGGGCTGCGCGGCCTCGCTCAAGCCGGCGATGATCGCCTTGGCCATGTCCTTGTTCTCGTCGGGTACCTCGAGCGACGCGGTGAAGATATTGGTGTTGATGAAGCCCGGACAGATCGCGTTCACGCGGATGCCGTACTGCGCAAGATCGGTCGCCGCGACCTTGGTCAGGTGGAGCACGCCCGCCTTGGCGACGGCATAGGCGGTCGGCGAATAGCCCGCGCCGAGCGCCGCGACGCTCGCGGTGTTGACGATCGCCGCGCCCTTGCGGCCTTTCATATGGGGGCTGGCGTAACGGATGCCCATCGCCACCGATTTCAGCACCAAGTCCATCGTCCGGTCCCAGCCTTCGGGGGTGATCTCGTCGATCGGGGCGCGGTCGCCGCCCGCTGCGGCATTGTTGAACACGATGTCGATGCCGCCGGCCTTCGCGGCGGCGGCGTCCATCAGCGCTTCGATGTCGGACGGCTGCGTGACGTCGCAGCGGATGAAATCGATCTTGCCGTTCGACTGTTCGGCGAGCGCTTGTCCGCCCTTTTCGTCGATGTCGGCGGCGAACACATGCGCGCCCTCGCCGGCGAGTTTCAGCACCGCCGCTTTGCCGATGCCCGATGCTGCGCCGGTGACGACGGCGACCTTGCCTGCGAATCGCATATCCTGCTCCCGTTTTATTTTGCGACCTAAGCTTAGGCGCGTGGAAAGGCGCGTCAACGCCCGGCAATCGGACGCTACGGCGCCGTAACGGCAGGTCGGCCGCCCCAAGTTGACGCTTGCGTAAAGCAGCGACTCCGCCTTAGTTTGCGCGCCGGAAGAGGAGCCTTGAAGATGAGCGATCTGGACGCTTTCCGCGCCGAAGTGCGCGGCTGGTTGGAAGCCAATTGTCCCCCCGAAATGCGCGAGCCGATCCGCGAGGAAGGCGACGTCTGCTGGGGCGGGCGCAATTGGGTGTTCAAGAATGACGCCCAGAAAGCCTGGCTCGAGGCGTGCGTGTCGAAGGGCTACACCGTCCCCGACTGGCCCAAACCCTATGGCGGCGCCGGGCTGACCCCCGAACAGACCAAGATCTTCAAACAGGAAATGAAGCGCATCCATGCGCGCTCGCCGCTCGACAGCTTCGGCATCTGGATGCTCGGCCCCGCGCTGCTGCAATTCGGCACCGAGGAGCAGAAGGTCCAGTACCTCAACCCGATCGCGCGCGGCGAAATCCGCTGGTGCCAGGGCTATTCGGAACCCGGCTCGGGCAGCGACCTCGTCAGTCTGCAGACCTTCGGCGAAGACAAGGGCGATCATTGGGTCGTCAACGGCTCGAAGATCTGGACGAGCTATGCCGACAAGGCCGACTGGATTTTCTGCCTCGTCCGCACCGACAAGGCGAATAAGTATCAGGGCATCACCTTCATGCTCTTCGACATGGCGAGCAAGGGCGTCACGACCAAGCCGATCCTGCTGATCAGCGGCAACAGCCCTTTCTGCGAAACCTTCTTCGACGATGTCGAAGTGCCCAAGACGCAATATATCGGCGAGATCAATCGCGGTTGGGATGTCGCCAAATATCTGCTCGGCCACGAACGCGAGATGATCTCGGGCGGCGGCGCGGGCGGCGACATGGTCAGCATCGGCGGCGCCTTTGCCAAGGCGTTCGGCAAGAACGCGGCGGGCGAACTCGACGACCCGATATTGCGCGCCGAAATGGCGGCGTTCGACGTCGATGTCTTTGCGTACCGCGCGATGGGCGAGCGTTTCATGGACATGTGGAAGACCGGCCGCGCACATCCGGCCAGCTCGAACATGATGAAATATGTCGGGACCGAGCTCAACAAGCGTCGCCACGAACTCGTCATGTCGGGCGGCGGCAGCGAAGCGCTCGAATGGGACAGCGAAGAGACCAAGGGCGGCGCCCGCGCACGCGGCTGGCTCCGTACCAAGGCCAATTCGATCGAAGGCGGGACGAGCGAAGTCATGCTCAACGTCATCGCCAAGCGGATATTGGATTTGCCGGGGGCGTGACAAGAACACGCCCTCCCCTTCAGGGGAGGGCAGCGAGACTTGGGAGCTTGCTCCCTAGTCGCAGCGGGTGGGGGCCAGCGGCCTTGCTCAAGGTTTCGGGCCCCCACCCCAACCCCTCCCCTGAAGGGGAGGGGCTAAGGAGAAGACATATGCCCCTTTATCACAATGACGACCAGGCGATGCTCAAGGACAGTGTCGCGCCCTTTATGACCGAGCAGGCGCCGGTGTCGCACCTGCGCAAACTCCGTGACAGCGCCGACGCCACCGGCTTCTCGCGCGACCTCTGGGCGCAGTTCACCGACATGGGGCTGCCCGGCATGCTCGTTCCCGAGGCGCATGGCGGTCTCGGCATGGGGCATATGGAAGCGGGGATCGTGCTCGAGGAAATCGGCCGCAACCTGACCCCGTCGCCTTTTCTCGCGACCAGTGTCGGCGCGGTCGCCGCGCTGGCCAAGGCCGGCGGCACGCAGGCCGACCGCTGGCTCCCCGCGATCGCGGGCGGTCAGGCGATTATCGCGCTCGCGATCGACGAGGGCGCCAAGCACCGTCCCGACCGGATCGCGACCACCGCGACGCGCGCCGGCAACGGCTTCCGCCTCGACGGCAAGAAAAGCTTCGTCCTCCACGGCCATGTCGCCGACATGAGCATCGTCGCGGCGAAGACCGACGGCGGCATCACGCTGTTCGCGGTGCCCAAGGATGCCAAGGGCGTCACCGCCGATCCGCGCCGCCTCGTGGACAGCAGCTTGGCTAGCCACGTCACCCTCGACGGCGTCGAGGTCGATGCCGACGCGGTGATCGGTGAGGTCGATGCCGGCGGCGAGATCCTCGACGCGCTGCTCGCCGCCACCCGCACCGGCGCCGCCGCCGAAATGGTCGGCGTCGGGCAGGGCGCGATGGACATGACCGTCAAATACCTCAAGGAGCGCAAGCAGTTCGGCAAGCTGATCGGCGAGTTCCAGGGCCTCCAGCACCGCGCCGCACATCTCTATGGCGAGATGGAAGTCGCGCGCGCCACCGTGATGAAGGCGCAGGAACTGCTCGACCAAGGCAGCGACGGCGCCAGGCTGATGGTCTCGGTCGCCAAGGCCAAGGCCGGCCGCGCCGCCAATCTTGCGGTGCGCGAGGGCGTCCAGATGCATGGCGGCATCGGTATGACCGACGAATATGACATCGGCCTCTATATGAAACGCGACCGCGCGCTCGCCGAATACATGGGCGACGTGCATTACCATATCGACCAGGTCGCGCGGATGAACGGTTACTGACGTCGCGGGGGTCAATAAATAGGGACAGTCCCTATTTTTCTGCAACCAGCCCGGGTGCCGCAAACGATGTGAAGGAAAAATAGGGACTGTCCCTATTTATTGACAGAGAGCCCAACCAATGAACCTTCAGGACATGTTCGGCCTCGACGGCCGCATCGCGCTCGTCACCGGCGGCTCGCGGGGCATCGGCAAGATGATCGTCGAGGGCTATCTCGCTGCGGGCGCGGCGCGCGTTTACATCTCGGCGCGCAAGAGTGCGCAGATCGAGGAAGCCGTCGCCGATTTCGAGACGCGCTACCCGGGCAAGGTCATCGGCCTGCCCGTCGACCTCGCAACCGTCGAAGGCTGCCGCGCGCTGGCGAAGGAACTCGAAGCGCGCGAAGAACGGCTCGACATCCTCGTCAACAATGCCGGCGCGGCCTGGGGCGAACCCTTCGAGGGGTTCCCCGAGGCGGGCTGGGACAAGGTGATGGACATCAACGTCAAATCGCCCTTCTTCCTGACCCAGGCGCTGCACGGCCTGATGAAGGCCGCTGGCACGCCCGAACGCCCCGCCAAGGTCATCAACATCGGCTCGATCGACGGCCTGCGTCTCAACCCCTGGGAAACCTACAGCTATCACGCGTCGAAGGCGGCGATCCTGTACCTGACGAAGCGTCTCGCGGCGCGGCTGGTGACCGACAATATCATCGTCACCGCGATCGCGCCGGGCGCCTTCCAGTCGGACATGAACAAGGCGGCGCGCGACCATGGCGATGCGGTCGCCCAGAGCATCCCGACCAAGCGCATCGGGATCCCCGAGGATATGGCGGGCGCCGCGATCTTCCTCGCGTCAAAGGCGGGCGACTATGTCGTCGGCGACACGATCGCGGTCGACGGCGGGCTCGTCCATGGCGACCTCAAGACCAGCATCGACGCCTGACCTAAGCCCTTCCCCTTTAGGAGTGTCAGGTCGGTCATGCCCCCGGCATGACCTAAACCGTCCGGGGGACGGTTTACCTGACACTGGGTTGGGGTGGGGTCTGTCAGTGTTGCGCAAAGCCGCTGAACCCCACCCGCTGTGACTAACCAGCAAGCTGGTAAGTCTCGCTGCCCTCCCCTGAAGGGGAGGGCGAGTCCTATTTGACTCAGGATCCTCCAAGGTGTATTATCCAACTAATGCACCAAGGAGACCTCCCATGCGTTTCGCTTCCCTGATTCCCCCGGTCCTGCTCCTCGCCGCCTGCGGTCAGGATGAGAAGGCCAAGGACGGCACCGAAATCTCGATCAACGCCGGTGACGAGCATGGCGGGGTCCAGATCACCTCGAGCAAGGACGGCGGCGGCAAGGTCAAGATCGGCGGCGACGGTGTCGACATTGACATCAACGTGCCCGACTTCGTCGATTTCGACGTCACCGGCGATTTCGATATCGACGGGGTGAAGCTCTATCCGGGCAGCCAGGTGACGACGGTCAATGTCGATGCGAACGACAAGGACGGCGCCCGAAAGGCGGTGGTCAAACTCGGCTTCACCTCACCTGTGGCGCCAACCAAGGCCGCCGACTGGATGGCCGGCGAATTCGCGAAAAAATCGGTCAAGGTCACCCGCACCGGCGACACGCTCGCGGGCAAGGACAAGGACGGCAGCGATTTCACGATCAACTTCGGGCCGGACGGCGCCACCAGCAAGGGCGAAGTGCTGATCACCAAGAGCTGATCGGTTCGCCGCCAACACCAACTTCCGTTCGTGTCGAGCGAAGTCGAGACACGCGGGCGCTGCGCAGGCGTGTCTCGACTTCGCTCGACACAAGCGGGGTAGGGTAGAGGCCAGGCCTTCCCTTAGCCGCTGTTCCGCAAGGCCGTCGCGATCGCGTTGATCGTCAGCTGGATGCCCTCGGCGATCCGCGCATCGGTTTCACCCGCGCGGTGCCGCTTCATCAGCTCGATCTGCAGCAGGTTGAGCGGTTCGATATAGGGCAGGCGCAGCCGGATCGACGCCTCGAGCGCCGGGTTCTTTTCGAGCAGGCGCGTCTGGCCGGTGATCTCGAGCAGCCCGTCATGCGCGCGGTTCCAACCGTCCTTGATCCGCCCGAAGATCGCCTCATGCCCCTCGACCTGGCTCGCCAGCCCGGCATAATGCGCCGCAATCCCCATGTCGGATTTCGCCAGCACCATCTCCATATTGCCGAGCAGCGCGCCAAAGAAGGGCCAGCTCGCCGCCATGTCGGCGAGTAGAGCCTTATCGGCAAAGCCCGCAAAGGCCTCGCCGGTCCCGTACCAGCCGGGCAGCATCGTGCGCGCCTGCGCCCAGCTGAACACCCAGGGGATGGCGCGCAGATCCTCGATCGCGCTCGACTTGGTGCGGCTCGACGGCCGCGACCCGATCTTCAGCGTCGCGATCTCGGCGATCGGGGTCATCGCGCGGAAAAAATCCTTGAAGGTCGGGGTGTCGTAAACCAGCCCGCGATAGGCGGCGAAGGCGCGGTCCGACACCGCGTCCATCGCGGCGGTGAAGCGCACGCAGTCGGCTGCGCCCAAAATCTCGGGCTCGAGGCTCGCGAGCAGGCTCGCCGACACCATTGACTCAAGGTTCGTCGCGGCGCTGTCCGCCGTGCCATATTTGGCGGCGATGACCTCGCCCTGTTCGGTGATGCGGATGCGCCCTTGCACCGTGCCCGCGGGCTGGGCGCGGATCGCGGCAAAGGCGCTGCCGCCGCCGCGCCCGACCGCGCCGCCGCGGCCATGGAACAATTGCATCGACGGTCCGGCTGCGGCGAATACCGGGGTCAGTGCCTGCGACGCCTGATGCAACCCCCAGGTCGAGGTCAGATAACCCCCGTCCTTGTTCGAATCCGAATAGCCGATCATCACTTCCTGATGCCCGCGCAGGGCAACCTGCGGGCCGATCTCGGGCATCGCGAAATAACGCGCCATGATCGCGGGCGCCTTGTCGAGGTCGGCGATCGTCTCGAACAAAGGCACCACCATCAGGTTGCTCTTGCCGGCCGCTTCCCCGCTCCGCCACAGCCCCGCCTCGCGCGCGAGGACATGGACTTCGAGCAGGTCGGACAGCGTCTGCGCCATCGAGATGATCCATTGGCAGATCGCATCGGGGCCCAGCCGCGCGCGGACATCGGCGGCGGCGCGCACGATCGCGAGTTCGCCCGCCGTTTCCTCGCTCCAGCTGTGCCACGATGCCGCCAGCGGCCGGTCGCTCGCGAGTTCGGCGGTGAGCAGCGCGACGCGCGCTTCTTCATCGAGCGCCGCATAATCGTCGCACACCCCGGCGACGCGCAGTACCTCGGCGAGCACGCGTTCGTGCACCGCGCTGTTCTGCCGCATGTCCAATGTCGCGAGGTGGAAACCGAAGACCTCGACCGCGCGGATCAGCCGCCCGAGCGCGCCGATCCCGCCGAGCTGGCCTTCGCCGCTTGCCTCCAGCCCGTCGGCGAGCGTGACGAGGTCGCGGCGGAAATCGGCGGGGGTGGCATAGGCTTCGCCCGCCAGCGCCGAGGGGCGCGGCGGCGCCTTGCCGGTGATCGCGGCATAGGTCGCGGTCAGCCGCGCATAGATGCCCGACAAGGCGCGGCGATAGGGTTCGTCGCGGCGGCTCGGCGCGGTATCGCCGCTCGCCTCGGCCAGCGCTTCGACGGCGGCGGGCACCGGCGCGAGCCCTGCGGACACCGACAGCTCGGCGCCCAGCGCATGGACCGCGTCGATATAATGGCCGAGCACCGCAGCGGCGTTGCGGCCGGTCGCCTGCGTCAGCGTCTCGGCGGTGACGAAGGGATTGCCGTCGCGGTCGCCGCCGATCCAGCTGCCGACGCGCAGGAAGCTCGCGGGGCGCTGGCCCAGTTCCTTCTCCCAGCGCGCATAAAGCTTGGGCACCACGGGCAGGAACACGTCGCGCAAATAGGTGAGCGCATTGTCGATTTCGTCGGCGACGAACAATTTCTCGGTGCGGAGCGGCCGCGTCTGCCACAGCAGCACGATCTGCCGCCGGATCGCTTCCTCCACGATATCGCCTTCCGGGGTCTCGTCGGCGCCGCTGTCGCGCAGCAGCATCAGCTCGGCGATCCGGTTCTTGTGGTCGAGCATCGACTTGCGCCGCACCTCGGTCGGGTGCGCGGTCAGCACCGGCGCGACCAGCGCCGCGCCCATCAATTGTGCGACGGCATTGCCGTCGATCCCGCCGTCCTTCAGCCGCGCCAGCGCCGCCGCGACCGTCGCCTCGGGCTCGGCGGCGACGCCCTGCCGATCCTCGGCGAGGTTGGCGAGCATCGAAAAGAGCATGAAGCCGCGCACGAAGGCGATGGTGTCGTCGAGGCTCAGCGCATCGAGCCCCGCGTCGCTCGCCTCGGCTCCGGCGATGCCGCGATGCCGGTCGACGCTGACCGAGCGGATATATTCGGTCTGGCGGTACAGTTTCTCGCCGCCATAGGCGCGGATGACGTCGCCCAGGATCCGCCCCAGATAGCGGATGTCGGGATTTTGCGAGATCTGGATCGGAGGCCCCATGAGTGCGGATGCTGCACCTGCGAAGGCGCAGGGTCAAGCCGGGGATGGACGCGCATAGCTATGCCATGCGCGGCGGGTTCAGGCGAAGGTGTCGACGATATCGTCGCTGAACCCGCGCCCCCGGCTCAGCGCCCAGGCCCCGCGCACCCCGCCGACCATCGCCGCGAACATGATGATGCCGACGACCCAGTTGATGATGTTGCCGTTGACGATCATGCCAAGCGCGTAAAGCGCCGCCGAGATGATCGCGAGGATCGCGCCGCGTCCCCGACGCAGCAGCGTTGCGGCGATCAGCATCAACGCCAATTGGGCAAGGGTCAGCAACAACACGGGATGCGCCTGTCCGAGCAGCGCCATCAGATTGTCGAAACCCAAGGACGCGAACAGCATGAATGCGCTGGCGCCCGCGACGATATAGAGCGCGAGCGATGCGGTCTGCGCGGCGTTGAGCGCCCCCGCGCGCGTCGTCAGGTCGGGTGACCAGAGATTCTTGAATGTGTTACCCGAGCCGCCTTCATACGCCATGATCATCCCCCGTTTGCGGACCGGACGCGCGCCCCGCACGTCCGCACCCCTCCCGGCTCGCTATCGCGGACGGCAGCGGCGATCCAGCATTTGTTGGCGATCGGACGTCAGCGCGTCTTCACCAACATCAGCGTCCCCATGTCGATCGCCGGCCGCCCGTCGAAGGTCACGCTGTTGCGTGTGTCGGTGATGAACATCAGCTTGCCCGACGCGTCGGTGATCCGCGCCGACACCGCATAGCTGTGGCGCGGGTCGAGCCGGCGCTCGTCGACGGTCAGCGAAAAGGCGAAGGGCACCTGCCGCCCGTCGGCGGTGAAGCTCTGCTGCGCGATCGTGCGCGACGGCGCATCGGCGAGGCTGACGTCGGCGAGCTGCACCTCCACCTGCGCGGTCGGGGGCAGCGCGATGCGTTCGCGATAGGTGATGCTGCCGCTGACGGTGACCGGCTTTTCGCCCGGCATCATCGTGGCGCAGCCGGTGAGCAGCGGCGCGGCGGCGAGGCCGAGGGTCAGGGCGCGGGCGAAACGGACCATGGGGGTTCTCCTCTTCGATGGTGGACGGCCTGCTAGCCCCGCCCATCTGAACCTGCGCTGTCCCGGCCGCATGTCGGCCGTCATCCCTCCAGCTCGACGTCCCAATAGAGCCAGTCGATCCAGCTCGTGTGCAGATAACCCGGCGGGAAGCAGCGGCCATTGTCCTGCAACTGCCATGACGTCGGGCGCCAGGGCTGGCGGTGGATCGGCATATGCGCCTGTTGCGGCGTGCGGCCGCCCTTCTTCAAATTGCACGGCGCGCAGGCGGTGGTGACATTCTCCCACGTCGTGCGCCCGCCCAGCCGGCGCGGCACGACATGGTCGAAGGTCAGATCCTTGCCCGACCCGCAATATTGGCACGAAAAGCGATCGCGCAGGAACAGGTTGAAACGTGTGAAGGCCGGATATTGCGACGGCTTCACATATTGCCGCAGCGCGATCACGCTCGGGATCGGCATCGTGCGCGTCGGCGAATGGATTTCGCGCTCGTAATTTTCGACGATGGTGACGCGGTCGAGGAACACCGCCTTGACCGCGGTCTGCCAAGGCCACAGGCTGAGCGGGTAATAGCTGAGCGGCGTATAGTCGGCGTTCAAAACCAGCGCGGGGCAACTATCGGGATGCCGGGCAAGATCGGGATGGAACATGGCTTGGTAACGCTGCCCCCTTTTCTGTCCGGGTTGGCGCGCCACTGCCTTCCCCAAGTGACACTGGCATTACATGACGCATCAGAATCTGACGTCAAGGGGGCATCTGCCGCAAGATATGGGAAGATTCGGCTTAAACGCCCACATGATATGGAATATCCCGCCGCGCCATGCTGACCCGTTTCGCTCCCAGCCCGACCGGCGAACTCCACCTCGGCCACGCCTATAGCGCGCTGCTTGGCTTTGACGCGGCGTGCGCGGTCGGCGGCGCTTTCCGCCTCCGCATCGACGATATCGACGGCAGCCGCTCGCGCGAAGCCTATGTCGCGGCCGCGCTCGCCGACCTTGCCTGGCTCGGGGTCGCATGGGACGGCGAACCGCTGCGCCAGTCCGAACGGCTCGCCGCCTATCAGGCCGCGCTCGACGATCTGCGCGCGCGCGATCTTGTCTACCCGTGTTTCTGCACCCGCGCCGATATCGCCGCCAGCCTCGCCGCGCCGCATGGCTCATCGGGTGCGCTCTATCCCGGCACCTGCCGCCATCTGGACGAGGCGACACGCGAACACCGCCTCGCCGCCGAACCGCATTGCTGGCGCCTCGACATGGAGAAAGCCGCAGATGTCGCGGGCGACCTTCCTTGGGAAGAGCAGGGGAAAGGAGTCCGGCTCGCCGATCCGCGCGCGCATGGCGATGTCGTGCTTGCGCGCAAGGACGCCCCCGCCAGCTATCATCTTGCCAGCACCGTCGATGACGCAGCCATGGGGGTCACCCATATCATCCGCGGTGCCGACCTGATCGCTTCGACCGACGTCCACCGCCTGCTCCAGGCCCTGCTCGGCCTGCGGACCCCGCTCTATCGTCACCACGCGCTCGTCTGCGGCGCGGACGGCAAAAGGCTGGCGAAGCGCGACGCCGCCGCGTCGCTCGCGGCGCTGCGCGACAGCGGCGTCGACGGGCGCGCGCTTGCCGCCGATCTGCTCGGCGGGCGGCTTCCCACTGGCTATTCGCTGCAAAAGGCCTAGAATAGGGGGCATGAACATCCTCCTCATCCTCGGCGTCGTCGTGGCGGCTGGTTTCGTCCTCTTCTCGCTCGCGCGCGGACTCTTCTATTTCTCGCAGGGGCACCGCGCCGCGATGGAGGGAACGGTGCATGAAAATCAGGTGATGCAGAACAAGATGATGATGGCGCGCGTGAAGTGGCAGGCGATCACCATCATCCTGCTCGTGCTGATCGGTTTCTTCGCCGCCGGAAGCTAATTCTTACGGCGCGGAAACCCGGATAATATGGTCAAGCTCAACAAAATCTACACGCGCACCGGCGACGACGGCACCACCGGGCTCGTCGATGGCTCGCGCATCGCCAAGTCCGACGCGCTGATGGCGGCGATCGGCGATGTCGACGAAGCGAACAGCGCGATCGGCGTCGCCGCAGCGGCGCTGGCGTCCGACAGCGACGCGGCGGCAATGCTGTCGCGGATCCAGAACGAAATGTTCGACCTCGGCGCCGATCTAGCCACCCCCGCCGATATCCAGTTCGGTTTCGGCCCGCACCAGATGGCACTGCGCATCGTGCCCACGCAAATCGCCCGGCTGGAGGATGAGATCGACGGCATGAACGACGGGCTCGACGCGCTCAAAAGCTTCATCCTGCCCGGCGGCACCGAGGCGGCGGCGCGGCTCCACCTTGCCCGCGCCATCGCGCGCCGCGCCGAACGCGCGGCTGTTGCGGCGGGCGCGACGCGCGACCTCAATCCGCTCGCGCTCACCTATCTCAACCGGCTGTCGGACCATCTTTTCGTGCTGACGCGCTACCTCAATGCGGCGGCGGGCGGCGACATCTTGTGGAAACCCGGCGCGACGCGCTGACGTCCCTTTTCACGCGGAGGCGCGGAGAAGAAGAAAGCGTGTTTCACGCAGAGACCACAGAGAAAGCAGAGCGCGCGGAGGCGTCGGGCAATGTTTGAAGGTCGTACGGACCATCGGGATTTTCCGGGCGGCTTTGCCGCCAATCATTCTTCTCTGCGGCCTCTGCTTCCTCTGCGTTCTCTGCGTGAAACATTCCTTCCTTTTTCGCCGCGTCTTCGCGTCCCCGCCCTTTTGTTCCCTAAATGTTCTAGGCATTTCGCCGCCGCGTAACCATAATCGGTGGCCCGACGAAACCGAATCACCACTCGGGGGATTGTCTCATCATGGCCAGCCGCACCGACATGTCACCCAAGCTAAGCGCTGAAGATTGCGCGGCAAATCTGGCGCAACGCTTCGCCGCGACCCGCCGCCTGTCGCTCGACCTCGTTGCGACGCTGTCCGACGCCGACGCCAGCGCGCAGTCGATGCCCGACGCCTCGCCCGCCAAATGGCATCTCGCGCATACCACCTGGTTCTTCGAAACCTTCGTGCTGCGCGACCATGTCCCGGGCTATCACCTGTTCGACGCGCGCTATCCCTTCCTCTTCAACAGCTATTATGACGCCGAAGGGCCGCGCCACGCCCGCCCGCAGCGCGGGTTGCTGACGCGGCCGTCGCTCGACGAGGTGCGTATCTGGCGCGCCCATGTCGATACGGCGGTGCAGAGCGCCTTGCCGGACCTGCCGCGCGCGGCGCTGGCGTTGGTCACCCTCGGCCTCCACCACGAGCAACAGCATCAGGAACTGCTGCTCACCGATTTGAAACATCTCTTCGCGCAAAATCCGCTCGGCCCGGCGGTGTGGGAAAAAAGTGCGATCCAGTGTGAAGTTGCGCCGTTTTCCGCGCCTTCGCCGTCCGCAGGCGAAGCGGGCGCGATCCGCTGGGCGAAAGGCGCCGAGGGCGTGGTCAGCGTCGGTCACGCCAGCCCGGATTTTGCATTTGACTGTGAACTTCCGCAGTTTTCGGCGCTTCTCACCCCGCACGCGCTGGCGAGCCGCCCGGTCACCAACGGCGAATGGCAGCAATTCATCGCCGACGGCGGCTATCACACCCCGTCGCTCTGGCTCAGCGACGGCTGGGCCTGGGTGCAGGGCGAGGATGTGAACGCCCCCGCCTATTGGCGCGAGGGGCGGCATTTCACCCTGTCGGGCTGGCAGGATATCGACCCGGCGGCCCCGGTGACGCATATCAGCTTTTTCGAGGCCGACGCCTTCGCCAGCTGGGCCGGCGCGCGGCTGCCGACCGAAATCGAGTGGGAGGCGGCGGCGGCCACGCTCGATCCGGCCTCGGGCGACCAGCTCGACGCCGCCGGACCCGTCCAGCCCGCCGCCGTGCCCGCCGACGGCGACACCGATTTGCAACAGATGTTCGGCAGCGTGTGGGAATGGACCGGCAGCGCCTATCGTCCCTATCCCGGCTTCCGCCCCGCGCCCGGCGCGGTCGGCGAATATAATGGCAAGTTTATGAGCGGGCAGTTCGTCCTGCGCGGCGGCAGCGTCGCGACCCCGCGCGGCCACTGCCGGGCCTCCTACCGCAATTTCTTCTACCCCCACCAGCGCTGGCAATTTACCGGCGTGCGCCTCGCCAAGGATCTTTGATATGGCCGTCGTTCGCAACCTGCGTCAGGTCGACGCCGACGATGCCGGGGTCGATATCGCCTTTCGCGCCGACGTCCATGCCGGACTGTCTCAGGCGCAAAAGGCGGTGCCCGCGCGCTGGTTCTATGACGCGACGGGGTCGGCGCTGTTCGAGGATATCACGGCGCTCCCCGAATATTATCCGACGCGCAGCGAAACCGACCTGCTCAAGCGCCACGCCGGCCAGATGGCGGCGGCGATCGGCCCGGGCCGCGCCGTGGTCGAGCTCGGATCGGGCAGCTCGACCAAGACCCCGCTGCTGCTCGATGCGATCGCGCCCGCCGCTTATGTGCCGGTCGATATTTCGGGCGATTTCCTCCGCGACAGCGCCGCCGCGCTCGCGGCGCGTTTTCCGGGTCTCGCCATCTATCCGGTCGAGGCCGATTTCACCCAGCGCGTCGCCCTGCCGCGCGAAATCTGCCCTTTGCCCAAGCTCGGTTTCTTTCCCGGCTCGACGATCGGCAACATGGTCGCACGCACCGCGATCGACCTGCTGCGCAATTGGCGCGAGGCGCTCGGCGATGGCTCGCTGCTGCTGATCGGCATCGACCGGATCAAGGATATCGCGGTGCTCGAACGCGCCTATGACGATCCGGCGGGGGTCACCGCGGCGTTCAACCTCAACCTGCTCACGCGCATCAACCGCGAGCTCGGCGGCACCATCCCCGTCGATAATTTCGAGCATCGCGCGGTGTGGGACGATGTCCATGCACGGATCGAAATGCATCTTGTCGCCGCCTGCGCCATGAGTTTCACCGTCGACGGCCGCACCTATCATATGGCGAAGGGGGAGACGATCCACAGCGAGAACAGCCATAAATATGGCCCGCGCGACGCGAATCTGCTGCTCCGCGCCAGCGGCTGGACCCCCGTTGCGACCTGGGACGATGCCGACCCCGCCTTCGCGCTGATCCTCGCCGAGGCGACCGCCTTCCGCTCGGCGCCCTGATGCGGGGCCGCGATGCGGCCCCTTGACGCGCGGGCCCGAAGCCGTAGGGGCACGGCATATTTTCAGCGAAAGGGACAGCAATGATCGTCGGCGTCATCGGGGCAGGGCAAATGGGCGCGGGCATCGCGCAGGTCTCGGCGGGCGCGGGCCATGACGTGCTGCTGTCCGACATCGACCTCGCGCGCGCCGAAGCGGGCAAGGCGGGCATCGCCAAGGGCCTCGCCCGCCTCGTGACCAAGGAAAAGATGACGCAGGGTGACGCCGACGCGCTGCTCGCCCGCATCACCCCCGTCGCCGACCACAGCGCCTTCGCCCCCGCCGACCTCGTCATCGAAGCCGCGACCGAGCGCGAGGAAATCAAGCGCGCGATCTTCGCCAGCGTCGGCCCGCATCTCTCGGCCACCGCGATCCTCGCCAGCAACACCAGCTCGATCCCGATCACCCGGCTGGCGCAGGCCGCGCCCGACCCGGCGCGCTTCATCGGGGTGCATTTCTTCAACCCCGTGCCGGTGATGGGCCTCATCGAACTGATCCGCGGCCTCGCGACCAGCGACGACACATTGGCGACCGTGGAGGCCTATGGCCGGGGCCTCGGCAAGGAAATCGTCCACGCCAACGACGCGCCGGGCTTCATCGTCAACCGCGTGCTGATGCCGCTGATCAATGAGGCGATCTTCGCCCTCGGCGAAGGCGTCGCGACGATGCAGGACATCGATGCCGGTTGCCGCCTCGGCCTCAACCATCCGATGGGCCCGATCACGCTCGCCGACTTCATCGGGCTCGACACCTGCCTCGAAATCATCCGCGTGCTGCAGTCGGGCACCGGCGATCCCAAATTCCGTCCCGCGCCTTTGCTTGTCCAATATGTCGAGGCGGGCTGGGTCGGCAAAAAGGCCGGGCGTGGTTTCTACGACTGGACCGGCGAGGCGCCGGTCCCGACGCGGTGACGGTGACGGGGGGCGTAGCGAACGGAAATAGCACGAGAAAAATCGGGATGGCGGGAGCATATTCGACGTCCGCGCGTTAACGAAGCAAAGCGCGATGTCCGCCACAAAGGGAGTTTCGATCATGGTTCGCCTTTGCTTGTCTTCGCTGACCGCTCTCGCGCTGGCCACGGCCGCCCCCGCCGCGCACGCCCAGAAAGGTGCGCCCGAGGAATCGACGATCAAGGACACCGCCAATTCGGTGACCGAACCCTTCGACGGCAAGGAAGTCCCCGCCAAATTGCTGGCGATCCAGGACGATCCCTATTCGCTTGCGGGCCTCGGCAAATGCGCCGCGATCATCCGCGAAATCACCGAACTCGACGCGGTGCTGGGGCCCGACGTGAACGCCCAGGCCGACAAGAGCCGCGGCAAGAAACGCGAGGAAACTGCGGGACGCGTCGCCGGGAACGTCGCGGGGTCGTTCATCCCCTTCGGCGGACTGATCGGCGAGGTCACCGGCGCCAATGCCGAACGCCGCCGCTATGCGATGGCGATCTATGCCGGGACGGTGCGACGCGGGTTCCTGAAAGGCGTCGGGCTCGAACGCGGCTGCAAGGCGCCCGCGCGGCCATAAATCACGGCGGACAAACAGGGGAACGGGACATCATGCAGGTTGGCACTATTCGCTCCTTCACCATCGACGTGCCGCAGACGGCGCTCGATGACCTCAAGGCGCGGCTCGCCGCGACGCGCTGGCCCGAAAAGGAAACGGTCGACGACTGGGATCAGGGGGTGCCGCTGGCCTATGCGCAGGACCTCGCGGCCTATTGGCGCGACCAGTATGACTGGCGCAAGATCGAGGCCCGGCTCAACGCCTGGCCCAATTATCTGGTCGAGATCGACGGGCTCGACATCCATTTCCTCCATATCCGCTCGCATAATCTCGCCGCGCGCCCCTTGGTGCTGACGCATGGCTGGCCGGGATCGGTGATCGAGTTCCTCGATGTCATCGAACCGCTGTCGGCCGACTATCATCTCGTGATCCCCTCGCTCCCGGGCTACGGCTTTTCGGGCAAGCCGACCGCCGCCAAATGGAGTGTCGAGCAGATCGCGGCGGCGTGGGACGCGCTGATGGTCGCGCTCGGCTACCCCCGCTATTTCGCGCAGGGCGGCGACTGGGGCAGCGCAGTGACCTGCGCGATCGGCGGCAACCACCCCGATCATTGCGCGGGCATCCACGTCAACATGATCGTCGGCCAGCCCGATCCCGACACGATGACCGACCTCACCGACGACGAGAAGGCCTATCTGGCGCGCTTCCAATGGTATCAGACCAAGGACAGCGGCTATTCGACCCAGCATGCGACGCGGCCGCAGACGCTGGGCTATGGCCTTGCCGATTCACCCGTCGGGCAAATGGCCTGGATCGTCGAGAAATGCCATGGCTGGACCGACTGCGGCCATGAGCCCGGCGGGCAGTCGATCGGCGGCCACCCCGAAAATGCGCTGTCGCGCGACGCGATGCTCGATACCGTCAGCCTCTATTGGCTGACCAACAGCGCCGCCTCGTCGGCGCGGCTCTATTGGCACAGTTTCCGCAGTTTCCTCAGCGGCGAGATCGGCGTGCCGACGGGGTGCAGCCTGTTTCCGCAGGAAATCATGCGCCTGTCGCGGCGGTGGGCCGAGGGGCGTTACAAGAATATCGTCTATTGGAACGCCCTCGATCGCGGTGGCCATTTCGCCGCATGGGAACAGTCCGAGCTGTTCGTTGCCGAGGTGCGTGCGGCGCTCGCTGAAATGACGCTCTGACCGCCGCTCCAGCCTCCGCCGCTGGCCATGGCTCGGCGATCAGGGTTGTTTGGCGGGAACGGCTGCCTTGTCTGCGGCGGTCGCCGGGGCGGTCGTGGCGGCCGGTGCGGCGACAGGCGCGGCGGGCTCAGGTTCGGGCGTCGTCAGCGGCGGGGTGACGCTCAGGATCAATCCGGCGAGCGCCGCCGACATCAGGTTCGACAGGCTGCCCGCGAGCAGCGCCTTCAGCCCCAGCTTGGCGATCATCGGTCGCTGGTTGGGGGCGAGGCTGCCGGTGACCGCCATCTGGATCGCGATCGAGCTGAAATTGGCGAAACCGCACAGGGCAAAGGTGCCGATCGCGATCGACGCCGGCGACAGCGCGCCCGCCTTCTGCATATTGCCGAGGTCGATGAAGGCGACAAATTCGTTGAGCACGATCTTGCTGCCGAACAGCGCGCCGACCGCGTCCGATTCGGCCCAGGGCACCCCCATCAGCCACATCACCGGCCGGAAAATCTGGCCGATGATCGACTGGAACGACAGGCCCTCGATATGGAACCAGCCGCCGATGCCGGCGAGCAGGCCGTTGGCGAGCGCGACCAGCGCGACGAAGGCCAGCACCATCGCGCCGACCGCGACCGCCAGCTTGACCCCGGTCTGCGCGCCCTGCGCCGCCGCCATGATGATATTGGCGGGCTTTTCCTCGTCGTGGCTTGCCTCGGGCATGACGATCGGTTCGATGCCGATATCCTTGGGATCGTCGGGCATGATGATCTTGGCCATCAATATGCCGCCCGGCGCCGACATGAAGCTCGCCGCGAGCAGATAGGGGAGCAGATGCTCGCCGATCATCCCGGCATAGGCGCCGAGGATGGTGCCCGCGACCCCCGCCATGCCGACGGTCATCACCGTGAACAGCTGTGACGGGGTCAGCCCTGCGAGATAGGGGCGGATGACGAGCGGGCTTTCGCTCTGCCCGACGAAGATATTCGCCGCCGCGCCCAGGCTCTCGACCTTGGTGACGCCGGTGATCTTCTGGATGCCGCCGCCGACCCATTTGATGATCTGCTGCATGACGCCGAGATAATAGAGGACCGAAATCAGCGACGCGAAAAAGACGATCACCGGCAGCGCGCCGATCGCGAACACGGCTTTGCCATAGGGGGGCTGCGTCAGCACCTCGCCGAACAGGAATTTCGTGCCCTCGTCAGCATAACCCAACAGGTTCGACACCCCGGTCGACATCGCCCCGATGATCGCGCGCCCCCAGGGCGTGCCGAGCACGAGGATCGCGAAACCGGCCTGCAGCAGGAAGGCGGGGACGACGACACGCGGGCGAATCCAGCGACGGTTCGACGAAAACAGCAGGGCAATCGCAAGCAGCGCGACAATGCCAAGCAGACCGATCAGGCGTTCCATATATTCGTGCGTCCCCCGCAAATCCAAGTCGCCCTGTCTAGCGGGCTGGACGATGGGAGCAAGGGGGTCGACCTCAAGCGTCGGCAAGGCGCGGGCGAACACCGGCTTGGCGGTGCCGGATTTCCTTTCTACATGTCGGCCTTGGAAGACGGGGATCGCATGGGCCGCTTGATTTTACTCGCCATTTTTCTGGCTTTTGTGCCGGCGGCGTCGGCCCAGACCGACAGCCCACCGCCCCCCGCCGCCGCGCCGCTCGCGCCGCTGCCGACCGAGAGTTTTGCGCGTCTGCCGTTCGTCGAAATGGCCAAATTGTCGCCCGACGGAAATCATGTCGCGGGCCTGTTCGCGGTCGGCGGCGAACAGCGGATCGTGATCATGCCGGTCGGCGAAGACCGCAGCAAGATCGTCGCGATCGCCGTACCTGACCAGACCCAGATCGCGTGGCTGCGCTGGGTCGGCGACGATAATATCATCGTCGGGCTCAGCGCGCTGCTGCCGGTCGAGGCTGACAATTGGTATATTTCGCGCATGATCGCCATCAACAGGCCGACGGGCAAGATCACCCGGCTGCTGTGGGATCTGCAGGGGCAGAACAGCGCCGACCTGCTGTGGGTGCCCGGCGACGGTGGCACCGAAATCCTGGTTGCCGGCCAGAACAGCATCTATGTGGGTGAGGATTTCTGGCCGGTGGTCTATCGCGTCGATGTGGTGACGGGACGCCGCAAGACCGAGCTGCGCGGCCGATCCGGTGTCATGGATTGGGGCGCCGACCATCTCGGCCGGGTGCGTTACGGCATCGGCTATAGCGACAACACCACGCGCGCGAGCCTCTATTACCGCGCCGACGGCGGCGGCAGTTTCCGCTCGATCGAACGCGCCTCGCTGCGCGACGAGGAAGCGCTGACGGTGCCCTTCCTGTTCGTCCCCGGCACCGACAATGGCTATGTCATCAAGGACGGATCGGGCGGGCGGTCGGTCGTCGCCGAGGTCAATCTCGCGAGCGGACAGGACGTACGGACCGTCTATGCCGCCGAGAATGCCGATGTCGAAGGCGTGGCGATGTCGGCCGACGGGGCGAAGCTGCTTGGCGTCTACACGTCGGAGAATGACGACGCGGTGCGCTGGATCGACCCGGTCATGGTCGCGCTTCAACAGAAGCTCGACGCCGCGTCGCCCAAATCGCGCGTACGCATCGCAAGCTACAGCCGCGACCTGACGCGCCTGCTCGTCACGGTCAGCACGCCTGACAATCCGGGGCTGCTCTTCTTCTATCACGCCCCCTCCGACACGCTGACCAAGGTCGCCTCGATGAACGAGGCGATGGGCAGCAAGCGTTTGTCGCGGTCGAAACTCGTTGCGTACAAGGCGCGCGACGGCATGGAAATCGAAGGCGTGCTGACGATGCCGCGTGGCCGTGCGACCCGGAATCTGCCCTTCATCGTCATGCCGCACGGTGGCCCTTGGGCGCATGACACACTCACCTACGATTATTGGGCCCAGTTTCTCGCCGAACGCGGCTATGCGGTGCTCCAGCCCAATTTCCGCGGATCGACGGGCTATGGCGAAAGCTTTCTGAAGGCGGGGCAGGGCCAGCTCGGTTTCGCGATGCAGGACGACGTCACCGATGGCGTGCGCTGGGCGGTCGCCGAGGGCATCGCCGATCCCCAGCGTGTGTGCATCGTCGGCGCCTCTTATGGCGGCTATGCCGCGATGTGGGGTATCGCCAAGGATCCCGACCAATATCGCTGCGCGGTGTCGATCGCCGGCGTTGCGAACTTGCGGCGCGACGTCAATGATTTCGGCAACAGTTTTCGCGCCAAGCTCTATCGTGGCCAGTGGCAGAAAATGACCCCCGATTTCGCGGCCGTGTCGCCGATCAACGCGATCGCGCGGATCAAGGCGCCGCTTCTGCTGATCCATGGCAAGAAGGACGTGACGGTCGATCATATCCAGTCGGTGAAGATGAACGCCGCGATGACCAAGGCGGGCAAGTCGGTCGAATTCGTCTCGGTCCCGCTCGCCGATCATTATTTTTCGCGCGAGGCCGACCGGCTGACCTTGCTGCGGTCGATCGAGGTCTTTCTCGCCAAGCATAATCCGCCCGACTGACCAGCATCTTTCCAGCGCCTGCAAAACCGACTATCGCGCGCCGATGGAACAATCCTCTTCGCGCGTGATCGCCCCTTCGCTGTTTCTTTTTGCCATCCTTTACGGCGGCATGGTTCCGCTGGGCGGCTTTCTGGGCGCGAAACAGGTCGCACTCGGCCCGCTCGCGGTCGAGGCGGGGATTTTCCCCTTCCTCACTCTGATCGCGATCTCCAGCGCCATCGCCGAACTCCATGGCCGCGTCGTCGCCGACCGGCTGGTGCGGTTCGGGTTCATTCCGCTGGTTCTCGCGATCATCCTGACGGTGTTCGTCCTCCAACTGCCGACCGACGCGGGCATGTACGAGCCCGCGAAGGAGGCCTTCCCGATCATCGTCGGACAAGGCTGGCGGATGATGGCGGCGGGCATCCTCGCTTATGGTGTGTCGGTCAGCCTCAACGTCTGGATCTTTTCGCGGATGACCGCGAACAATGGCCGCCTGCTCCCCGTCCGCGGTTTCATAGCTGCGGCGCTCAGTCAGATCGTCGACACACTGATCTTCATCACGATCAGTTTCTATGGCGTCCGCCCGATCGCCGACCTGATGCTGGGGCAGATGCTGGCCAAGATCGTGCTGTCGGCGGTGATGGTGCCGCTGATGGTGATGGCGGTGGTGGCCATCGGCCGTCGCCTCGACGGCACCGAAGGCACGGAAGCCGCCGCATGACCCACGATCCCGCCCACATGCCCGATCTGCTCGCCAAGGCCGAAACGCTCGTCGAAGCCTTGCCCTATCTGCAGCGCTATGCCGGTGAGACCTTCGTGATCAAATATGGCGGTCACGCGATGGGCGATGCCGAGGCGCAGCGCGATTTCGCCGAGGATGTCGTGCTCTTGAAAGCGGTCGGCATCAACCCGGTGGTCGTGCATGGCGGCGGACCGCAGATCGGCGCGATGCTCAAGCAACTCGGCATCGAATCGACCTTTGTCGGCGGCCTGCGCGTCACCGACGCCGCGACCGCCGAGGTCGCCGAAATGGTCCTCGCGGGCAAGATCAACAAGGAAATCGTCAGCTGGATCGCCGCGCTCGGCGGCCGCGCAGTCGGCATTTCGGGCAAGGACGCCAACCTCGTGCTCGCCGAGAAGGTCAAGCGCACCGAGCCCGATCCCAATTCGGGGATCGAGCGCCATGTCGACCTGGGTTTCGTCGGCGAACCCGTTGCCGTCGATCCGACGATCCTCCAGAATCTGACCAACGACAATTTCATCCCCATCGTCGCGCCGGTCGCACTCGGCGCCGATGGCGCGACCTATAATATCAACGCCGACACGATGGCGGGGGCGATCGCCGGGGCGCTGGGCGCGAAGCGCTTCTTCCTGCTCACCGATGTCGCCGGGGTGCTCGACAAGGAGAAGAATCTCCTGACCGATCTGGATCGTACCGCGATCGAGGCGCTTAAGGCCGACGACACGATCACCGGCGGCATGATCCCCAAGGTCGAGACCTGCGTTGCCGCGGTCGATGCCGGGGTCGAGGCGGCGGTCATCCTCGACGGCCGCGTGCCACACGCGATGCTGCTCGAAATTTTCACTGCACGGGGTGCGGGCACGCTCATTCATCGCTAAGTTGGCGTCCTCGACCTTCCGGCCGGAGCTTTTCATGTATTTGATGGTCCTTCAGATTCTATCGATTCTCCTCAATATCCTGTGGTGGATCATCATCGTGCAGGCGGTGATGTCGTGGCTGCTCGCCTTCAACGTCATCAACACCCACAATGAATTTGTCCGCCAATTGTGGCTGGTGCTCGAACGGATCACCGAGCCGCTCTATCGCCCGATCCGGCGGATCATGCCCGATTTCGGCGGCATCGACCTGACTCCGATGGTCGTGCTGATCCTGCTCATCATCATCCGCGGCCCGGTACTCGACTATCTCTACACCGTCGGTGCCAACGCCGGGCTGATATGACCGTGATGGAGCGGGCGACCGATCCGGCGCGGGTGATCGACGGCAAGGCCTTTGCCGCAGGACTGCGCGCGCGGATCGCCGATGCGGTGCCGGCGTTCGAGGCCGCGACGGGCCGCGCCCCAGGGCTCGCCGTGGTGCTGGTCGGCGACGATCCGGCGAGCGCGGTCTATGTCGGGTCGAAGGGCAAGGCGACCGTCGCCGCCGGCATGGCGAGCTTCGAACATCGCCTGCCCGCGAGTGCGACGCAGGCCGAGGTCGAAGCGCTGCTCGCGGCGCTCAACGGCGACGAAGCCGTCGACGGCATCCTGCTCCAATTGCCGCTGCCCGGCCATCTCGACGAACAGGCGGCGGTCGCGACGATCGATCCCGACAAGGATGTCGACGGGCTGACCCCGGTCAGCGCCGGGCGTCTCGCGCTCGGCATCCCCGGCATGGTGCCCTGCACGCCCTATGGCTGCCTGCTGCTGCTCCAGGACCGGCTCGGCGATCTCAGTGGCAAGGACGCGATCGTCGTCGGGCGCTCGATCCTCGTCGGCAAGCCGATGGCGCAATTGCTGCTCGGCGCGAATTGCACCGTGACCATGGCGCACAGCCGGACGCGCGATCTCGCCGATGCGGTGCGCCGCGCCGACATCGTCGTCGCCGCGGTCGGCCGCGCCGAAATGGTCAAGGGCGACTGGATCAAGCCCGGTGCGGTCGTCATCGACGTCGGCATCAACCGGCTCGCGCCTGCCGCAGGCGAAACCAAGGGCCGGCTGGTCGGTGACGTCGACTATGCGCAGGTTTCTGTGGTCGCCGACGCGATCACCCCTGTTCCCGGCGGGGTCGGACCGATGACCATCGCCTGCCTGCTCCGTAACACGCTCGTCGCCGCGCATCGCCGCGCGGGCCTTGCCGATCCTGAGGGTTTTTGATGCGCCGGCTGCTCGTTGGCGCCATGGCGCTCGCGATGATCGCGGGCGGCGTGGCGGCGGCGCGCGAGCGTGACCGCCCGCTCGCGGCGAACCCCAGCGGCTTCATTGCCGCCGAAATCGCCTTTGCGCGGCTCGCGCAGGAAAAGGGCCAGTGGACCGCGTTCCGCGAGACGTCGGCGCCCGAGGCGGTGATGTTCGTGCCGCAGCGCGTGAAGGCGCGCGACTGGCTGAAATCGCAGAAGGACCCCGCCGAGGCGGTGAAATGGCAGCCGCATGCGGTCTATGTCAGCTGCGACGGCAATGTCGGCGTCACCACCGGCGCCTGGCAGAAGGGGCCGGCCAACGGCTATTTCACCACCGTCTGGCTGCGCGATCCCAAAAAGGGCAAGATGGCGTGGATCCTCGACCATGGCGACGCGCTGGCAACCCCGCGTGAGGCCCCCGATTTCATCGCCTCGAAACAGGCGAAATGCGGCTCGCGGCCCGGCGTCGCGATCGAGGGCGGCACCGAGGGCGAGGATCGCGTGGTCGGCCTGTCGCCCGACCAGACGCTGAGCTGGACCTCGGTCGTTCAGCCCGATGGCGCACGCCGCGTCACCGTCCGCTTGTGGGACGGCACGGCGATGGAGCCGGTGATCGACGACCAGGTCGCCGCGCCGGTCGCCAAGAACTGATGCTCGATCTCTTCATCTCGGCCTTCGTCACCCTGTTCGTGGTGATCGATCCGCCCGGCTGCGCCCCGATCTATGCCAGCCTGACGACGGGCGCGAGCGCCGCGCAGCGCCGCTCGATGGCGATCCGCGCGACCTTTATCGCGGGCGGCATCCTCGTCTTTTTCGCGATGTTCGGCGAGGCTTTGCTAAGCTTCCTGCACATCGACCTCGACAGTTTCCGCATCGCCGGCGGGCTGATGCTGTTCATCATCGCGATCGACATGGTCTTCGAAAAGCGCACCGAACGCCGCGAACAGCGCGCCGAAAAGGTCAAGGCGACCCCCGAGGTCGAGGATGTCTCGGTGTTCCCGATGGCGATGCCGATGCTCGCCGGACCGGGGTCGATCGCCTCGGTGATGCTGCTCGTGTCGCAGAACAACGGGCTCGACCGCGCTTTCGTGATCTTTGGCGCGCTGCTGCTCGTGCTGTTGCTGACGCTCGCCGCGCTGCTCGCGGCGGGGCCGCTGATGCGGCTGATCGGCAACAAGGGCGAGGCGGTGATCACCCGCCTGCTCGGGGTGCTGCTCGCGGCGCTCGCCGCGCAGTTCGTCATCGACGGGATCAAGGCCAGCTTCAACCTCGGTTGACCGACGGAAAAGGGCGCCGCCTCGACGGCGACGCCCTCCTTCCATCCACTGGAATTCCTGTTATCCGGCGTTGTTCACGTCGTTCTGGGTGACCGGCGCGATGCGGATTTCGACGCGGCGGTTGCACTGATAATCGGCCTCGCTGCGTTCGGGCGAACATTTGAGCTGCGATTCGCCAAAGCCCGCCGTCGCCATGCGCGCGCGCTGGATGCCGCGACCGCCCAGATAGTCGGCGACCGACGCCGCGCGGCGTTCGGACAGGCCCTGGTTATAGCTGTCGCTGCCGGTCGAATCGGTGTGGCCATAGACGTCGATATAGGTCGACGGATATTCGGCGAGGGTCGAGGCGACGCTGTCGAGGGCGCTGCGGAACTGCGATTTCACCAGCGCGCTGTTGTAGTCGAAGGTCACGTCGCCGGGCATGTTGAGCACCAGTTGGTCGCCCTGGCGCTCGACGTCGATGCCGGTGCCGGCGGTGCGTTCGCGCAGCTTCTTTTCCTGCTGGTCCATATAGTAACCGACGCCCGCGCCGGCGACCGCGCCGATGCCCGCGCCGACGATTTCCTCGGTCCGGCTGTGCTTGCCGCCGATCAGGTCGCCGAGCAGATAACCGCCCAGAGCGCCGCCGACGCCGCCGATCGCGGCCTTCGAAATCTTCTTTTCGCCGGTCACCGGGTCGGTGACGCAGGCCGAGAGGCCGACGGCGGCGATGCCCGCCAGTGCGGCCAGTTTGATGGTCTTGATATTCATGTTGCGCTCCCTTTTTGCGCGGCCGGCCGATGGCCGACGTTGCTGTCGCTGTGCCGATAACATTCGGCCGCGCCTCTGGTTCCATTCATCGCCTGAATGCGATGTGAGCGAGCCGTTCGGCTGAGGTTCGGGCCGCCCATTGTGCAGCGCGGCACCTTTCGCCTATAGGGCGGACATGACCGAAGCTGACAGGGGCCAGGCGCAGCCGCGCCGGACACACAACAGATGACCCCTTTTCCCTGGGGCGACGTCGCGATCATCCTGGTCCTCGTCCTGCTCAACGGCGTTTTCGCCATGTCCGAACTGGCCATTGTCTCGGCCCGCGACCCGCGGTTGCAGGCGGCCGAAAAGCGCGGCAGTCGCGGCGCCAAGATCGCCCG
Organism: Sphingopyxis sp.; assembly: GCF_050725615.1. Classification (GTDB taxonomy): domain Bacteria; phylum Pseudomonadota; class Alphaproteobacteria; order Sphingomonadales; family Sphingomonadaceae; genus Sphingopyxis. The sequence continues at coordinate 40,131 of NZ_JBOHHU010000002.1, read as the reverse complement.
CCAGCTCGCCTCCGACCCCGGACGCTTTCTGTCGACGGTGCAGGTCGGCATCACGCTGATCGGCGTGCTGACCGGCGCCTATTCGGGCGCGAGCCTGGGCCAGCCGGTCGCCGAACGCCTGCAACCGATCTTCGGCCTCGACGACGACACCGCGTTGACCGTCGCCTTTGCCGTGGTGATCGCGCTGACCACCTATGTCTCGCTGATCGCGGGCGAACTGGTGCCCAAGCAGTTCGCGCTGCGCGCGCCCGAGCGGATCGCGATCTTCATGGCGCCGATCATGTACTGGCTGTCGCGCATCGCGGCGCCGCTCGTCTGGCTGCTCAACAGCAGTTCGGGGCTGGTCTTCCGCCTGCTCGGCCTCAGCCGCGAATCGGAAGACCGGGTGACCGCCGAGGAGCTTCACCTGATCGTCGCCGAGGCGTCGAAATCGGGGGTGATCGAGGAAAGCGAACGCGCGATCATCTCGGGCGTCGTGCGCCTCGCCGACCGCCCGGTGCGCGAGGTGATGACCCCGCGCATCGACGTCGACTGGATCGACATCGCGTCGGACGCCGATGCGGTGCGCGCGAAGCTGCTCGAAAGCCCGCACACCCGCCTGCCGGTGGCGCGCGGGTCGGTCGACGACATCATCGGCGTGGTCCAGGCGCGCGACATCGCGGGCGCGCTGTTCCGCGGCGAAACGCTCGACCTCGAGCAACTGACGCGCCGCGCGACGGTGATTCACGACCAGATCGACGCGATGGACGCGCTGGAGAATCTGCGCGCCGCCGAGGTGCCGGTGCTGCTTGTCCATGATGAATATGGCCATTTCGAAGGGCTGGTGACCCCCGCCGACCTGCTCTCGGCGATCGCGGGCGAATTCGCGTCGGATCAGGATATCGGCAGCGAGCCCTTTGTGGTCGAGCGCGACGACGGCAGCCTGCTCATCGCGGGGTCGATGCCCGCCGACCAGATGGCCGAACGGCTGGGGATCGAACTGGGCGAAGACCGAGACTATGCGACCGCCGCCGGCCATGCGCTGGCGATATTGAAGCATCTGCCCAAGGAGGGCGAAGTCTTCAAGGACCGCGGCTGGCGCTTCGAGATCGTCGACATGGACGGGCGCAAGATCGACAAATTGCTGGTCAGCGAAATCGTCAAGCCGAAGGGCGAGGACGCGGAGTGACGCACGGCCGGCGCGCCTAAAGCGACAAAAGATACGGACACACGCGGTCAAAATGTCTCCTTTGTCGCTTTAGCGGCATGCGGCGGCACGGCTTCGTCGCGCAGCGCGGCGTGGATGACCGCCATGTCGGGGCCGCCGCTGACATCGATCGCGCCGCCCTTCAAAACGCGGATGGTCGTCACGCCGTTGATCGCGCGGTCGATCGCGATGCTATATTGAAGGGTGCGCCCCATCGCTATCGCGCGATCCCAGGCGGCCGCGAAAGACGCGCTGCCAGGCCGGTCGCGCAGGCGATAGGCCGAGGCGCGGCCGATACCGACGGCGCGCGCGGCCTTGCCCACCGATCCCATGGCCTCAAGCGCGTTGATGAAGCGCGCCTGCGTTTCGGGCGTCCAGCCGTCGGCGCGATGGCGCTGCTGCGGTACGGGCGCGAAGGCGAGACAGGTTTCGGCGAGCAACAGCGAGGGCGAGGGTTCCATCCACCAGTTTGGAGCATAGCGAAATAATGTAGGAAAGGATTATTTTCGGGGGCGGTAAAGGATCGGTTCTGGGGTGGAGAACGGACGCCTGTTTCATCGTCATCCCGGGCTTGACCCCGGACCCGCCTTCTTTCTTTCGCCGTCGGATCGAAGACAAGGCAGACCCCGGGTCAAGCCCGGGGTGACGGGAAACGGAGCGGCGGCGATCCGCCCGATACCGTCGTTAAAGCTCGCCGCCCAGCGCGCCATATTTGGCTTCGAAGCCGGCCTTGTCGCCGCGCGCCAGATAGGCCGCCTGGTCGACGAAATTGTCGCGCGCGATGCGGCCCTGGAAGGCGCCGAGCTGGGGGTCGATTATCGCGATGTCGGCGTCGGTCCAGTCGGCGATCTGCTGGAAGCCGGTGACGCCCAGGCCGTTCAGCAGGCCGGCGAGCTTGGGGCCGAGCCCCTTGATCAGCTGCAGATTGTCCACCTTCGCGGCAGCCGGAGCCTGAGCCGGAGCGGGTTCAGGCGCTGGAGCCGGGGCCGGTTCGGGTTCCGCTGCGGCGGCGGGCGGCGGGGGCGCCAGTTCCGCCGGGGCTGGCGGCGCTTCGGGCTCGGGCGCGGCTTCGACGACCGGTTCGGGCGCCGGGGGCGGGGGAGGCGGCGGGGCCGCGACCGGCGGCGGAGGAGGAGGCGGGGCTACGACGGGGGGCGTTACCGGCGGTACGGGCGCGGGCGCCGGTTCTTTGGGCTTGAAGCGCGCGGGTTCGGCGGCGACGATCTCGGGCTTCACCGCTTCGAGCGGTTTCTTCGGTTCGGCGGGCGGGGCGACCGTCGGCACGGCATCTTCGGCCTTTTTGCGGCCGAACAGGAACCAGAGCAGGACGACCGCGACGAGGAGCCCGACGACCGCGATGACATAATTTTCCTGAAGCCACGCCATGATAGTCTCCCTGTCTTTCCGTCAGCCTATGCGCGTGCGTCCGTGCCGTCCAGCGACGCTTACTCGGCCTCGCGCGCGACTTCGCGCCAGCCGATATCGCGGCGGCAAAAGCCGGTCGGGAAATCGAGCCGGTCGACCGCAGCATAGGCGCGCGCCTGCGCCTCGGTGACGCTGCGGCCGGTCGCGGTGACGTTGAGCACGCGGCCCCCAGCGGCGACGATCGTGTCGCCGTCGCGCGCGGTGCCGGCGTGGAAGACGCGGGCACCGCTCGCCTCAGCAGCGGCGATGCCATGGATCGCGCCGCCCTTTTCGGGGGTCGCGGGATAGCCGTTGGCGGCCATCACCACGGTCAGCGCATAGTCGGTCGCGAAGGCGGGCGGGTTCGCACTCGCGAGCGCACCGGTCGCGGCGGCGTGGAGCAGCGCGGCGAGGTCGCCGGTGTAGCGCATCATCAGCACCTGGCATTCGGGATCGCCGAAGCGGGCGTTATATTCGATCAGTTTCGGGCCTTGATCGGTCAGCATCAGCCCGGCGAACAGCACGCCGACATAGGGTGTGCCCTCGGCGGCGAGCGTCGCCACGGTCGGGCGGATGATGCGATCCATGACAGCCGCTTCGAGGTCGGCGGTGAGGACGGGGGCGGGGCTGTAGGCGCCCATGCCGCCGGTGTTCGGGCCGGTATCGCCGTCGCCGACGCGCTTGTGATCCTGCGCGCTGCCGAACGCCATGACGTTTTTTCCGTCGGAGAGCGCGAAGAAGCTCGCCTCCTCGCCGGTCATAAATTCCTCGATCACCACCTCGGCGCCGGCGCCGCCGAACGCGCCGTCGAACATGTCGTCGATCGCGGCGGCAGCGTCCGCCGCAGTCTCGGCAATGATGACACCCTTGCCCGCGGCGAGGCCGTCGGCCTTGATCACGACGGGGATGTCGAAGCCTTCGAGCACGGCGTGCGCCTCTTCGGCGCTGGTGCAGCGCGCATAGGCGGCGGTCGGGATCGATGCGCGCGCGCACAGGTCCTTGGTGAAGCCCTTGCTGCCTTCGAGCCGCGCCGCCGCAGCGCCGGGGCCGAAGGTCGCGATGCCGAGCGCGCGTAGCCGGTCGGCGAGGCCTGCGACAAGCGGCGCTTCGGGACCCACGACGACGAAGTCGATGCTGTGCGCGGTGCAGAAGGCGACGAGGCCGTCGATGTCGTCGACCGAAATCGCGACACATTCGGCGAACGCTTCGATCCCCGGGCTGCCCGGTGCGGCATAGAGCTTGGCGCAGGAGGGCGATTGTGCCAGTTGCCAGCTCAGCGCATGTTCGCGGCCACCCGAGCCGACCAGCAGGATTTGCATGAATACCCCTTTTCCCGACACCGACCATGATGGCGCCGCGCGGCTGTTAGCCGAGCAGACGCCCGGCGACAATGCGCCCGATATGACGGTCAGCCAATTGTCGGCGGCGATCAAGCGGACGGTCGAGGACGGCTTTTCGCGCGTCCGCGTGCGCGGCGAACTGTCGGGAACGAAGCGCGCGGCATCGGGGCATTTTTATGCGGCGCTGAAAGACGATAATGCGCTGATCGACATGGTGATGTGGAAGGGGCAGGCGGCGCGCCTTGCCTTCCGGCCCGAGGACGGGATCGAGGTGATCGCGACCGGCAAGCTCACCACCTATCCCGGGCGCTCGAAATATCAGCTCGTCGTCGAAAGCCTCGAGGTCGCGGGCGAGGGCGCTTTGATGCTCCTGTTCGAAAAGCTCAAGGCACGGCTCGGCGCCGAGGGGCTGTTTGACCAGGAGCGCAAGCAGGTGCTGCCCCGCCTGCCCAGGGTCATCGGGGTGGTGACCTCGCCCACCGGCGCGGTGATCCGCGACATCCTCCACCGCCTCGCCGACCGCTTTCCGATGCATGTGATCGTCTGGCCGGTGCTGGTGCAGGGCGACGGCGCGGCGGCGCAGGTCGCGAATGCGATCCGGGGCTTCGACGCGATTGCGCCCGGCGGGCCGGTGGCGCGCCCCGACCTCGTCATCGTCGCGCGGGGCGGCGGGTCGATCGAAGATCTGTGGGCGTTCAACGAGGAAATCGTCGTGCGCGCGATCGCCGACTGCCGCATCCCCACGATCAGCGCGGTCGGGCACGAAACCGACACGACGCTTGCCGACTATGCCGCTGACCGCCGCGCGCCGACCCCGACGGCGGCCGCCGAAATTGCCGTGCCGGTGCGTGCCGAGCTGCAGGAATTGCTGCTTCACCGCGCCGGCCGGATGATCGCGGCGGCGAACCGGCACCAGGCGTTGGCGGGCGAACGGCTGACGGCGCTGGCGCGGCACTTGCCGAAGCGCGAGGCGCTCTACGCGCCGCAGCGCCAGCGGCTCGACGATTCGGGCGACCGGCTCGATCGGGCGCAGCGCCACCGGCTGGCGATGACCGCCGAGCGGCTGGCGACGCGGTCGGGTGCGCTGCGGCCGGCGCTGCTCGCGCGGCGCTGGGACCGCGACCGCGCGCGGCTCGAAGGGCTCGGGCGATTGCTCGACAGCCTCGATCCGCGCGCCCTGCTGTCGCGTGGTTATGCGATGGTCCGCGACGCCGATGGAGCGATCGTGCCCGGCGCGGCCAAGGCGCGGGCAGCCGGCCACCTGCGCTTGCAGTTCGCCGACGGCGACGTTTCGGTCGCGGTGACGGGCGACGACGCGCTGCCGCTCGCCCCCAAACCCGCCCGCAAGGCGCCGCCCGCAGCGCCGAAACGGGGGCAGGGCGAGCTTTTCTGACGCCGGCGGGGGTGGCCGCGCGCCGCAAAACTGCTATGGTCGGGGCCATCATCTCTCTCCAAACGGACATTCCGCCATGTTGATCGCCAGCCGCAACCGCCTCGCCCGCCTGCAGTTCGGGCCCAATGGTTTTCGCGTGCTGTCGCCCGGTGACCATGTGCTGTGCGCGGTCACCGGCGTGCCGATCGGGCTCGATGAGCTGCGCTACTGGTCGGTCGCGCGGCAGGAGCCCTATGCGAGCGCGGCGATTTCGGTGCAGGCGGCGCTCGACCACCCGGCATGAAGCGCGCAAGGGCCCGGGCGCGCTATGGCGCCGCGCTGCCGCTGTTGATCATCGCCGGAAGCTGCGTCCCCGCCGCGAGCGAACCGGCCCCGCGTCCGTCCCCGGCTGCGGCCGCACCGGCGGCGCAACCCAGGCCGCCGGTCGCCAGCCCGAGCCCGCCGCAGCGCGCCGATTTCATCCTGCGCGGCGCCGCCGAGCAAGGCGCGGCGCTGGTCGGACAGGCGCCGAGCGGGGTCACGATGCTGACGCTCGATGGCCAGCCGATTCCGACCGACGACGACGGCACTTTCCTGATCGCCTTCGACCGCGACGCGGCGACCAGCGCGCAGCTCGTCGCGACCCTCGCCGACGGGCGGACGATCGAACGCGCGCTGACCGTCGCGCCCGGCAATTGGCGCATCGAATATATCAACGCGCCCTATCGCGGCGGCGCATCGAGCGACGCCGACTTCGAACGCCGCCGTCCCGCCGAACTGGCGCAGATCGCCGCCGCGCGCCGCACCGATCACGCATCGGACGGCTGGCGCCAGCGCTTCATCTGGCCGGTGACCGGGCGGCGGTCGGGCTTTTTCGGATCGCAGCGCGTCTATCAGGGCAAGCCGGGCAGCTATCACAGCGGCGCCGACATCGCGGTGCCCGCCGGCACGCCCTTTGTGGCGCCCGCCGACGGCGTCGTTGTGCTGGCGGCCGCGTCGCCCTTCACGCTCGAGGGCAATTTGCTGATCGTCGATCATGGCATGGGGCTCAACAGCGCCTTTCTCCACTGTCAGCGGCTCGATGTGAAGGTGGGCGACCGCGTCGTGCAGGGACAGGTGCTGGGCGCGGTCGGCCAGACCGGTCGCGCGACGGGTCCGCATATGCACTGGGGCATGAAATGGCGCGACGGGCGGCTCGATCCCGGCAAGCTGGCCGGGCCGATGACGAACGGAAGCGCGCGCCCGAATTCGTAACCGACGTAACTTTATGTCGCGTAACATGCTGCGTCGCACACAGAATTTCGCGCGCTCTCAAGGCTGTTGCAAATACGTCACAATGGCCGGTGAAACCACCGGAAGACCCGGGAATTTCCTTTACTCCACCTGAATGAGGGATCATCCCGCACGCTATCGGGGCATTCTGTGTGCTGGCGTTTCGCCTGCGCTATGGGGGTCCGGGTATCTTATCCATCAGTAGCAAGGGACTGCACTGTGAAGAAAACCCAATATTCGAAGCTGAAACTGGGCGCCGCACCGCTGGTGCTGAGCGTTGCGCTCGTTTCGGCCCCTGCCTTTGCGCAGGACGCAGAAGAAGGTGCGACGACCGAATCGGAAATCGTCGTCACCGGTACGCTGATCCGCAACCCCAACCTGGAACAGTCGACCCCGGTCAACGTCACCACGTCGGACACGATCGAACTGAAGCAGTCGAACACCGCTGAAGAAGTTCTGCGCGAACTGCCGGGCGTCGTCGCCAACATCGGTTCGGCCGTCAACAACGGCAACGGCGGCGCTTCCTACGTCGATCTTCGTGGCCTCGGCTCGATCCGCAACATCGTCCTGCTGAACGGCAACCGCGTTGCTCCGTCGGACGTCAACGGCCGCGTCGACCTTAACAACATCCCGCTGGCCCTGATCGAGCGCGTCGACGCGCTGACCGGCGCCGCCGTGACCACCTATGGCGCCGACGCCATCACCGGCGTTGTCAACTTCATCACCAAGCGCGATTTCGCCGGTTTCGAAATGACCGCTTCGGAACAGATCACCGAACAGGGCGACGGCAACGTCTTCCGCGTCGACGCCACCATCGGCGCGAACTTCGACGATGGCCGCGGCAACGCGGTGCTGAGCATCGGTTACCAGCAGGCCGACCCCGTCTATCAGGGGGCACGTCCCTTCTCGAACAATACGCTCGACAGCTATTCGAACACCTTCCTGGGTTCGGGCACCTCGGTTCCGTCGCGCTTCTCGGGCACCCGTCCGCTTGCCGGCAACGCGCCGAACACGATCGCGCAGTACACCCAGACCGGGACTGCTGCCGACGGCACGCCGATCCTGGCGCTGACCCCGGGCGGCGCAGCCAATGGCGGCGTGCGTCAGGTGAACGGCGCCGGCCAGGCGGTTGGCACCTTCGCGACCTACAACTTCAACCCGTTCAACATTTTCCAGACGCCGTTCGAACGCTTCAACATCTATGGCCAGGCCAATTATGAAGTGTCCGATGCGGTCGAGGTCTATACGCGCGGCATGTTCTCGAAGCAGACCGTTTCGACGATCATCGCGCCGTCGGGCTCGTTCGGCGGCACCGTTACGGTCAACCTGAACAACCCCAATCTTCCGGCCGCGATCCGCAACCAGTTCTGCGCCTTCAACACGGCGCCGGTGGTTAACGGTGTGAATGCCGCTGGCGCTGCGGTTTCGGGGCAGACGGCCTATACGCCGCGCTTTACCCCGGCGGAGTGCGCCGCAGCGGCGACCGCGACCGGCCGTGCCGACCCGAACTATCGCGAAGTCACGGTCACGCTGAACCGTCGTACCCCGGAAGTCGGGCCGCGTATCAGCGACTATCAGACCACCTTCTTTGACTATCGCGTTGGCGCCCGTGGCGGCATCACCGACTCGATCGACTGGAACATCGAAGGCGCCTATGGCGAATCGGAGAATATCCAGACGATCAAGGGCTACACGTTGCAGTCGCGCTTCCGCGAAGCGTCGCTGTCGAACGATGGCGTGACCTGCCAGAGCGGCAACGCGGATTGCGTTCCGGTCAACCTGTTCGGCCCCGAAGGCTCGATCACGCCGGCGGCGGCGTCCTACCTGTCGGCGAACAGCACGTCGACCAACCGGACCTCGCTGGCCCAGGCTCGCGCGATCATCTCGGGCGACCTCGGCTTCACGTCGCCGGGCGCTGTCCAGCCGATCGGTTTCGCGGTCGGTGGCGAATATCGCAAGTATCGCGCGCAGCAGGCGTCGGATCTTCTCGCCAAGACGCCGGGTGAACTCGGTGGCGCCGGCGGCGCGGCTCCGGACATCGACGGCCAGTATGACGTCTATGAAGCCTATGCCGAAATCGTCGCACCGCTGATCGAGGACAAGCCGTTCTTCGAAAGCCTGACCCTCGAAGCTGGCATCCGCTATTCGGATTACAGCGTCCAGGGCGGCAGCGGTTACAACACCACGACCTGGAAGGCCGGCGGCAGCTGGGAGCCGGGCGCGGGCGTGAAGTTCCGTGGTAACTACAGCCGCGCTGTTCGTGCGCCGAACATCGGTGAACTGTTCACCCCGCAGACGGTCGGCCTGACCAACCTCGGCACCGATCCCTGCGCCGGTAACAACCCGACGACCAACGCCAACCTGCGCGCCGTTTGTATCGCACAGGGCGCTCCGGCCGGAACGATCGGTTCGATCACCAACCCGACCGCAGCACAGGCCAACATCACCGTTGGCGGCAACCTGAACCTGCAGCCGGAAAAGGCCGACACCTGGACGCTCGGCGTCGTGTGGCAGCCCGAATTCCTGCCGCGCTTCAACCTGTCGCTCGACTATTACAACATCAAGATCAACGACGTGCTCGGCACGCCGCTGCCGGACGATATCATCGGGGCTTGCTTCGACAATCTCTCGGCTGCGAGCGCGACCAACCCGGCATGTCTTTCGATCCGTCGTAACCCGATCACCGGCGGCCTCGACGGCGATCCGGCGACGACCGGTGGCCTGTTCGGCACCACGAACAACCAGGGCCGCCTGTACACCGACGGTTTCGACCTGTTGATGAACTACAATGCCGATCTCGGCTTTGGCAGCCTCGACTGGTCGTTCGTCGGCAACTGGACGCGTCACTCGAAGTTCAAGGCGAATGCGGCCGATCCGAACGGTCTGAACCGCGAATGCGTCGGCTACTACAGCGTGAACTGCTCGTTCACGGGCTCGATCCAGCCCGAGTTCCAGTTCTCGAACCGCTTCACCCTCGGCCTCGACAAGGTTGACGTGTCGCTGCTGTGGCGCTGGATGGACGGCGTTCAGTTCGAACCCGAACAGCTCGCCAACGACATTGCGGCGGCGCAGGGTGCTCCGGCAGACTGTCCGAACCCGACCACGACCGACGATGGCGGTTGCGTCGTCGATCCGCAGTTCCGCAAGATCAAGGCTGCGCACTATTTCGACCTGACGACGCGTTTCAACGTCAGCGAGAATCTGGTGTTCACCCTGACCGTGCAGAACCTGCTCGACAAGAAGCCGCCGCTTCTTGGCAACACGATCGGTTCGACCACCTACAACAGCGGCAACACCTTCCCGTCGACCTACGACGCGCTGGGCCGCCGCTATGCGGTGTCGGCGAAGCTGAAGTTCTAGTCTTCTTCAGCCAAGCACGAGAATCGGGGGCGGACAGCAATGTCCGCCCCTTTTTCTTTGTCTGCGGTAAGGGGCGCGAAGTGGCGGTTGGGGGTGACGCTGGCGGCGTCAGGCGATCGTCAGCGCGCGGGGCAAGGTCAGCGGGATGGCGGCCTGCTCGGCCACGGCCGCGGCCCAGCCGGCGACCTGTTCGATCTCGTCGCCATAGGCCGCCTCCGCCGCGGCGAGGTCGCGCTGGCGCTCGCCCGGGGCGAATGCGGCGCCCGACTTGCTGTTGCGCGCGAGCGCCGGGTGAGCGGCAATATGCGCCGCGTCCGCCGCCAGTCCGAAATGACGGGCCGCTGCGAACACCGCTGCGGCGGGATCGGCGGTCAGCGTTTCGCTGTCGAGCGTCGCGATGCGATCGGGCGCCCACGCCGCGAGCGCCGCAAAAGCCTGTTGCTGCGCGAGCCAGCCGACCGCCGCGACCTGAAGATCCGACTGGCGGAAATAGTCGCGCGGTTCAAAGCCGAGCTGGACAAAGCCGTCGGCGAGATAGGATTCGAGCAGTTCGCGGCACCACAGCCGGCACCACATCCCCTTGCGCGCCACCGACAGCAGGAAGGGGCGGAGCGGCGCGTATAGCAAGATCGCGCGCGCGTCGGGGCGGAGCGTCAACGCTCCCCGCGCCAGCGGGTTGAAGATGTTCGACGGCTTCACCACCACCGCATCGCCGGGATCGAAACCGCGCCCGAGAAGCGCCAGCGCATCGTGCATCACCCGCCCATGCGCGCGCGGGTCGGCGCCGCGCCGGCGCCAGCCGACCATGTCGTTGAGCAGCACGGGTTCCGACAGGCTCGTCGCCACGCCGGGCCGGTCGAGCGCCTGGGCCAGCATCGTCGAGGCACAATAGGCCGAATGGAAGAGGAAATGCAGCGGCCGCGGTGCGGGCAGGGCCGCGACGCAATCCGCCCGGCGAACGATCATCGGGGTGCCGGGGCCGCCGAGATGCTCGTCGGTCAGAAAGGGAACCGCCGCGCGGACGTCGCGTCCGACGGCGCGCAGATGGAAGCTGTCGTGCCCCGGATCATAGCGATGCGCGAGCCATTCGGCGTCGCTCAACATTGTGCGAAGGGCGGCCGAAACGGTCATCGAACGACCTTGCCGATTGCGCCCGTCGATGGCAAGCATGGGCATGACCAATGGTGCCCCGCCTCCCGCCGCCGCCGAAGCCAACCGACAGGGACTCGCGGCGCTGCAAGCGGGAGATGCCGCGAACGCAGCGCGCCATTTCGCCGCCGCGACGACCCATGACCCCCGCTCGGGCGCGCTGCAGCGCAATCTGGCGTCGGCTTGGCGCGCGCTTGGCGACGATAGCGCCGAACTCGCGGCGCTCGACGCGGCGCTGGCGCTCGACCGCCGCGACCTGATGGCATGGATCCGCAAGGCCGAGCGCCATGAAGCGCGCGGTGAACAGGGCGCGGCGCTCGGCGCATGGAGCGCGGCGACCGCGCTCGGCGGACAGCTCGATCCGATGCCGCCGCCGCTCGCGCCGTTGCTCGCCCATGGACAGGCTTTCATCGCGGGCGCGACCGATACGCTATATGCTGCCGCGACGGCGGCGCTCGCGCCGATGCGCGGCGAACTGAACGAAACCGAGGCGCGGCGCGGCGACGCCTTTGTCGCCAACGCGCTGGGCCGGCGGCAAATCTATCGCAACGAATGCGCCGGGCTCTATTACCCCTTCCTGCCCGCCGACGAATTTTTCGACCGCCACCATTTTTCGTGGATGCCCGACATCGAGGCGCAAACCGACGCGATCCGCAGCGAGCTCCTGGCGTTGCTCGACGATCCCGGCGACGCGTTGCGCCCCTATGTCCGGATGGACGCCGGCACCCCGGCCTCGATCTGGTCGCCGCTCGACAACCGGCTCGATTGGGGCGCCTGTTTCCTGTGGGAATATGGCGAACCGAACCAGGCGGTGCTTGAACGTTGCCCGGCGACGGCGGCGGCGCTGGGCGCGGTGCCCGGCGCCCATATTCCGGGCCGGTCGCCGAGCGCCTTTTTCTCGCTGCTCAAACCGCACACCCGCATTCCCCCGCACACCGGGGTGACCAACACGCGCGCGATCGTCCACCTGCCGCTGATCGTGCCGCCGGGCTGCGGCTTTCGCGTCGGCGGCGAGACGCAGATGTGGGAGGAAGGCAAGGCCTTCGTCTTCGACGACACGATCGAGCATGAAGCGTGGAACGACAGCGATACCCTGCGCGCGGTGCTGATCTTCGACGTCTGGAACCCGCATCTCAGCCCGAATGAGCAAGCGCTGTTAACCCGCTATTTCGCCGCTGCGGACGCGACCGGCTTTGCGATCCCGCGCTGAGCGGCGCCGGGCGGCAGGTGTTTGTCCTTGCCCGAAATTCCGCTTGGCGAAGCGGCCCGCGCCGATTTATGATGCGCCATTGATGCCGCCGGCTGGCCCGGCGACAAGGAGGATTGTCATGCGTAAATATTGGACCGCGCTGGTCGCCGTATCGCTGGTCGCCGCGCCCGCCGCCTTTGCCGCCGAAGAGGCCGCCACCGACCGCGCGCCGCCGACCAAAAGGCCGTCGGAAATGACGCCGACCGAGATCAAGGCGTATAATGTCGGGCTGGCGCAGACCCATCCCTATTATATCAAATGCCGCAAGACGCTCGAGATCGGCTCGCTGGTGAAAAAGAACCGCGTTTGCTACACCAACGAACAATGGAAGGACGTGAACGCGAAGGGCAACCAAAATGCCCGCGACACGGCCGAAGCGATGACGAGCAAGGCGGCAGGCGGGTCGAACTGACGGATAGGGATCGGGGGAGGTGACGATGCGTGCTGTTTCTGCCATCCTGATGCTGGCCGTCGCCGGGGCGCCGCTGGCCGCCTCGGCCGACGAGGCCATGCCGCTGGCGCGCGCGCCGTCGGACATGACCGGCGCCGAAATCGATGCGCATAATCAGGGCCTCGCCTTTGCCGACCCCAATTATATCAAATGCCGCAAGATCGAAGAAGTCGGATCGTTGGTGAAGAAGATCCGCGTGTGCAACACCAATGCGCAGTGGCGGCAGATCACCGACAAGGGCAATCAGGATGCCCGCGATTCGATGGAAACGCTGGCGCGCGGCTGGACCAATTCGCGCGAGATCGCAGAAGATGTGGGCCCGCAGATCATCCGCCCGCAGTGAAAGCCGCGCCGCATTGAGGGAAAAGGGCCGTGACGATGTTGAAGATGATGTTCGCGCTGGCGCTCATGGGATCGACCGCGGCAGCGGCGTCCGACGCGGCGTCCGACGCGGCCGCCGATCGGGCGCCGCCGACACGGATGCCGTCGGAAATGACGCCGACCGAGATTAAGGCCTATAATGTGGGGCTGGCGCTGACCCATCCCTATTATATCAAGTGCCGCAAGACGCTCGAAATCGGCTCGCTGGTGAAGAAGAACCGTGTCTGCCATACCAATGAGCAGTGGAAGAAAGTGTGGGCGACCGAAAATCAGGACGCCCGCGACACCGCCGAAGCGATGACGCGCGCGCCGGTCAATCACAGCAATTAAAGGATCCGGCGGGAACGCGCCGCGCCTGACCGCCCGCTCGCGCCCGCCATCCGTCGATTCGTCGAAGCGCGACGCCATTTGGCCGGTCGCCGCTTGTCTCACCGTGCCGATCCTTCATCTTTGGTGGGCATCGGGCTTCGCTGAACTGACAGAAAATTAAGGATAATCCCGGTCGCGCACAGCGGGGTGGATCGTGCCGGACGACGCGCGCGCAGGCTTTGGCGCGCGGCCCTCGCCAACATGACTCCCCCCTATTTGATGTCAAATAAGGGAGCCCCGTCGATGAAAAACCTTGTGGTTTTGACCAGCCTGCGCCTTGGCGCGGCGCCGCTGGTCCTGGGGCTGGCGCTCTGCACCAATCCTGCTTTTGCGCAGGACGCGCCCGGCGAAGCGGTCGCGGCCGACGACACGGCGACCGGCGAGGGCGATGCGATTGTGGTCACGGGGTCACGCATCGCGCGCCCCGAGGCCGATTCGCCCAACCCGGTGACCTCGATCGGCAGCGAGACGATCCGGCAATCGGGGCTCACCAACCTCACCGACCTGCTCGTCCAGAATCCGGCGTTGCTCGGGTCGAGCACGACGGCCGACGCCGGCGGGTCGACCGCGCTGTTCGGCGGCGTCGGTGTGAACCTGCTCAACCTGCGCAACCTCGGCACCGAGCGCACGCTGGTGCTCGTCAACGGCCGCCGCCATATTTCGGGTATCACCGGCACCGCGTCGGTCGATATCAACACCATCCCCAATGCGCTGATCGAGCGCATCGATGTGCTGACCGGCGGCGTGTCGGCGGTGTACGGCGCCGACGGCGTCTCGGGCGTCGTCAACTTCGTGCTCAAGCGCGACTTTGAGGGCGTCGACGCGCGGTTCCAGAGCGGCCTCTCGTCGCGCGGCGATGCGAACAACATCTATGGCTCTTTGACCGTCGGGACCAATTTCGCCGAAGATCGCGGCAATATCGCGCTGTCCTACGAATATAACCGCGACGACCGCGTGCCCGCCGATGCGCGCAAGACGGGGCGCAACCTCGGGCTGTTCAGCTTTCGTCAGAATCTCGCGGACTATCCGGTCGACAATCCGGCCATCATCGACCGCATCCTCTATAATGATGTCCGCTATGCCGACAGCGCCCCGGGCGGCGCGGTCGATGTCGATATCGACTTCGCGCCGGACTTTACCGGCGCCGGCAAAGCCTATGATCGCGGCACCGCGCTTCCGGGCTCCGGCGGGGTGGTGCAGGGCGGCGACAGTACGCCGATCGCGGGCTATCAGGGCGACCTCCAGCCCCGGACCGAAAAGCATAATCTCAACCTGCTCGGCAGCTATGCGTTCAGCGACGCGCTGCGCCTCTTCGTCGAGGGCAAATATGTGAAGACGAAGAATTTCTCCTTCGCGCAGCCGTCGTTCGATTTCTTCACGACGATCCAGGCCGACAATCCGTTCATTCCGGCGAATATCGCGGCGCTGGTCGTGCCCAACGCCCTCAACAGCGAGATCGGGTTTCCCGATGGCTTCCTGCCCGACGGCGTGCTGGTGTCGCGCGACAATTTCGACATGGGGGTGCGCGGCCAATATGCCGAGCGCGACACCTGGCGCGGTGTGATAGGCTTCGACGGGCGGCTCACCGACAATCTCACCTATGAGCTGAGCTATGTCTATGGCCAGACCAGGACGGACTTCCTGAACAGCAACTACCGGCTGCGCGACCGCTATTTTGCCGCGATCGATGCGGTCGACCAGGGCGCGTTCACGACCGGGACGCCGAACGGCCATATCGTCTGCCGCTCGACGCTCGATCCGACCGCGCCGCTGCGCGATCCGAACGGCTTCATAATCGGCGCCAACACCACCCCGATCACCTTCACCCCGGGCGCAAACAGCGGCTGCGTGCCGCTCAACGTCTTTGGCGAGGGTTCGCCGAGCCAGGCCGCGCTCGAATGGGTGAACGTCGACCTCGCCAACCGCGTCAAAGTGCAGCAGCATGTCGTCAGCGCCTCGATCTCGGGCGACACCGGCGCGAACTTCGAGCTGCCCGGCGGTCCGATCGGTTTCGCGCTGGGCGCCGAATATCGCAAGGAAAAGTCGAACTTCGTCCCCGACGCCTTCCTCGTTCAGGACGCGCTCGCCGACCTCGCGCCGCAATTCCCCGAGACGGGCAGCTTCGACGTCAAGGAGGTGTTCGCCGAGCTCAACATCCCGGTGCTGCGCGGCGTACCCTTCGCCGACATCCTGCAATTCGGCGCGGCGATCCGCCTGTCGGACTATTCGACCGTCGGCGGCACGACGACGTGGAAGGTCGACGCCACCTGGGGGCCGGTGCGCGACATAAGGTTCCGCGGGACCTATTCGGAGGCGGTGCGCGCGCCGAACCTTACCGAATTGTTCGCGCCGCAGAACGGGACCTTCGCGTTCATCGACGACCCGTGCGATCCCACCAACCTCGCCGAGGGCACCTCGTTCCGCGTCGCCAATTGCAATGCGACGCTGACCGCGCTCGGCATCGATCCGGCGACCTTCCATCCGGTCAACAGTCCGCAGGCGACGGCGTCGCTGCCGGGGCGCACGATCGGTACGCCCTTCCTCGACGAGGAAATAGCGAAAACCTGGACGGCGGGAGTGGTGTTGCGGCCGCGCTTCGTTCCGGGGCTGGTCGCGACCTTCGACTGGTACGACATCAGAATCGCCAACGCGATCACCACCGCGACCGCGCAGGACCTGACCGACGCGTGCGTCGACCAGCCGACGCTCGACAACCAGTTCTGCGACCTGATCACCCGCGACCCGACCACCGGTTTCGTTTCGGACTATCTGCTGCGGCCGCTCAACGTGTCGCAGTTCACGACGTCGGGCGCCGACTTCACGATCAACTATGGCTTCCGGCCGAGCGACAGCCTTGGCCAGTTCAATGTGCGGCTCGCCGGCGGCTATCTCGACAGCCTGACCTTCATCTCGACCCCTAGGGCAGAGGTCGACAACGACCGGACCGAGGCGTTCGCGCCGAAGTGGAACGGCACGCTCGACATCACCTGGGTGAAGGACAATTGGTCGCTCAATTACGGCGTCAATTATTTCAGCAAGACGCGGCGCTTCACCACCGAGCAGATCGAGGCCAACCCCGATCTCGTCGATCCGAAGTACATCTTCTACCGCGAGAAATGGGAGCATGACGTCCAGCTCGGCTTCAAGACCGACGACGAGCGCTTCCAATTCTATGCCGGGGTGAACAACATCTTCGGGCGCGATCCCGACGTCGGCGAGCTCAACTATCCGTCGAGTTTCCGCGGGCGTTATGTCTATGCGGGGGTGAAGGTGAACCTCGCGAGCCTGGGCCTCTAGGGCCGGTCTCGGATCAAAAAAAGAAAAGGGCGGCATTTCTGCCGCCCTTTTTTGTTACGCTGCGGTCAGCTTGAGAGCGCCATCGCCCTCGTCGACCTTGATCGTCGAGCCGTCCTTGACCGCGCCTTTCAGGATCAGGTCGGCGAGCGGGTCCTGCAGATATTTCTGCACCGCACGCTTCAGCGGCCGCGCCCCATAGACGGGGTCATAGCCGACGCGGCCGAGCCAGGCGCGCGCGGCGTCGCTGAGGTCGAGCGTCACCTTGCGATCATTGAGCAGCTTCTGCACCCGCGCGACCTGGATATCGACGATGCCGCCCATATGCTGCTGCGCGAGACGGTTGAAGAGCACGATCTCGTCGAGCCGGTTCAGGAACTCGGGCCGGAAATGCGCGCGTACGACCTCCATGACGGCGGGCTCGGCCTGTTCGACCGGCGCGTCGTCGGGCAGCGCGGCGATCGCCTGGCTGCCGAGGTTCGAGGTCAGGATGATCAGCGTATTGGTGAAGTCGACCGTGCGGCCCTGCCCGTCGGTGAGCCGCCCGTCGTCGAGCACCTGGAGCAGGATGTTGAAGACGTCCGGGTGCGCCTTTTCGACCTCGTCGAACAGCACGACCTGATAGGGCCGGCGGCGCACCGCTTCGGTGAGCGTGCCGCCCTCCTCATAGCCGACATAGCCCGGGGGCGCGCCGACGAGCCGTGCGACGCTGTGCTTTTCCATGAATTCGGACATGTCGATGCGGACCATCGCATTGTCGTCGTCGAACAGGAAGCGCGCAAGCGCCTTGGTGAGCTCGGTCTTGCCGACGCCCGTGGGGCCGAGGAACAGGAAGCTGCCGAGCGGACGGTTCGGGTCCTGAAGCCCCGCACGCGCGCGGCGCACGGCGGTCGATACGGCGCGCACCGCATCGTCCTGGCCGATCACGCGCTTTTCGAGCGTCGATTCCATCGCGAGCAATTTCTCGCGCTCACCTTCCATCATCCGGTCGACGGGGATGCCGGTCCATTTGCTGACCACCGCCGCAATGTCGTCGGCGGTGACCTCTTCGCGTAGCATCGCATTGCCCGCCGCCGCCTGCGCCGCTTCGAGCTGCTTTTCGAGGCCGGGGATGGTGCCGTAGCTGAGCTCGCCCGCCTTCGCGAGGTCGCCCGCGCGCTGTGCCTGGTCGAGCGCCGAACGCGCTGCGTCGAGCTCTTCCTTGATCTTCGCCTCGGCGTGGATCTTGTCCTTCTCGGCGTGCCATTTTTGGGTGATCTCGGCCGACTGTTGCTCGAGATTGGCGAGTTCGCCCTGCAGCGTGGCGAGCCGGTCCTTCGACGCGGCGTCGCTTTCCTTGCCGAGCGCCGATTCCTCGATTTTCATCTGGATGATGCGGCGGTCGAGACTCTCGATCTCTTCGGGCTTCGATTCGACTTCCATGCGGATGCGGCTCGCGGCCTCGTCCATCAGGTCGATCGCCTTGTCGGGCAGGAAGCGATCGGAGATATAGCGGTTCGACAGCGTCGCGGCGGCGACGATCGCGCCGTCGGTGATCCGCACGCCATGGTGCAGCTCATATTTCTCCTTGATGCCGCGCAGGATCGAGATCGAATCCTCGACCGTCGGCTCGCCGACAAAGACGGGCTGGAAGCGCCGCTGGAGCGCGGGGTCCTTTTCGACATGCTTGCGATATTCGTCGAGCGTCGTTGCGCCGATGCAGTGCAGCTCGCCGCGCGCGAGCGCGGGCTTGAGCAGGTTCGAGGCGTCCATCGCGCCCTCGCCCTTGCCCGCACCGACCAGCGTGTGCATCTCGTCGATGAACAGGATGATCTCGCCCTCGGCGGCCTTGACGTCGTCGAGCACGCCCTTGAGGCGCTCCTCGAACTCGCCGCGATATTTGGCGCCCGCGATCAGCGCACCCATGTCGAGCGACAGGAGGCGGCGGTCCTTGAGGCTGTCGGGCACGTCGCCGTTGACGATGCGCAGCGCGAGGCCCTCGGCGATCGCGGTCTTGCCGACGCCGGCTTCGCCGATCAGCACCGGGTTGTTCTTGGTCCGGCGCGCGAGAATCTGGATCGTGCGGCGGATTTCCTCGTCGCGGCCGATCACCGGGTCGAGCTTGCCCTCGCGCGCGACTTCGGTGAGGTCGCGGGCATATTTCTTGAGCGCTTCATAGCGGTCTTCGCTGCTCGCGGTGTCGGCGGTGCGGCCGCCGCGCAGCTCGTTGATCGCGGCGTTGAGCGCGTCGGCCTTCACGCCGGCGTCGGCGAAGGCCTTGGCGACCGGCGTGCCCGCCGCCAGCACCATCGCGAGCAGCAGCCGCTCGACGGTGACGAAGCCGTCGCCCGCCTTGGTCGCCACTTGCTCTGCCTGGTCGAGCAGCCGCACCGCATCATTGTCGAGCCCCGGCGTCGCCTGCGCGCCCGAACCCGACACGGCGGGCACCTTGGCAAGCAGCGCGTCGATGCCCTGCACCGCGCGCGCGGCATCGCCGCCGCTCTTGGCGATCAGGCCGGCGGCCATGCCCTGACTGTCTTCGAGCAGCGCCTTGGCGATATGCTCGGGCGCGATCCGCTGATGGTTCATCCGGATCGCGATCGTCTGCGCCGCCTGCAAAAAGCCCTTGGCGCGGTCGGTGAATTTTTCGAGGTTCATTCAGAAAGCCCCTTTCTCTGGTCCAGAGATAGTGTTGCTTTTGGGCAACACAAGGGCGGGTCTTTCCCCCGCCCGATATTTGCGCCATGACGCAACGCAACCGGCCGACAGGGCCCGCAAGGACCAGCCATGATACGCAAATTTCTGATCGGCCTTTTGGTGATTCTGGCGCTGGTGGCAACCGGCCTCGCGGTGTGGGAACCGCTGACCGCCGAGGCACCCGCCGCGCCGAGCTTCAAGCCGACCGATGTGCGGATCGCGCGCGACAAGTTCGGCGTGCCGCATATCTTCGGCAAGACCGACGCCGACGTCGCCTATGGTGTCGCTTATGCCCATGCCGAGGATGATTTTGCGACACTGCAGGAAGTGCTCGCGATGACGCGCGGGCGCGCCGGGGCGATGCTCGGGCAGGATGGCGCGAAGATCGACTTCGCTGCGGCGCTGCTCGATGTGCGCAAGACCACCGCGCGCGACTGGCCGAACCTGCCCAAGGACGTGCAATTGCTGTTCACCGCCTATGCGGCGGGGCTCAACCGCTACGCCGACAAGCATCCGGACGAGGTGCGGCTGTCGGGGCTGTTCCCGGTGACCGGCGAGGATGTCGTTGCGGGCTTCGTGTTGCGCTCGCCCTTCTTCTTCGGGCTCGATTCGGTGCTGGGTTCGCTGGTCGAGGACAAGCCGATGGGGCGCGAGGGCGGCCCCGAGCTCGACGCGACGGGCAAGATCGTGCCGCGCAAGGACACCCCGCTCGGCAGCGATCCCGCCGCCAACGGGTCGAACGCGATGGCGGTGGCGCCGTCGCGTTCGACAGACGGCGCGACGCGGCTGGTTTCCAATTCGCACCAGCCATGGACTGGCGGGGTCGCCTGGTACGAGCTGGTCGTGCATAGCGAGGAAGGCTGGGACTTCGCCGGCGCGAACTTCCCCGGCTCGCCTTACCCCTTCCTCGGCCACAATAAATATCTCGGCTGGACCAACACGGTGAACCGGCCCGATTTGATCGACATCTACAAGCTGGTGCTCGACGACAGCGGCGAGAATTATCGCTTCGACGGCCAATGGCGCCCGCTCAAGACGAAGCGGATCTGGCTCAAGGTCAAATTCGGGCCGTTCGTCGTCCCGGTGCCGCGCACCATCTACCGCTCGGTTCACGGGCCGGTGATCAAGAACGCGAAGGGCGCCTTTGCGATCCGTTATGCCGGGATCGACCAGTCGGCGATGGTCACCCAATATTATCGGCTCAACAAGGCGAAGAATTTCGCCGAATGGCGCGCGGCGATGGCGGGGCAGGGCGTGCCGGCGACCAATTTCATCTATGCCGATGCGGCGGGCAATATCGGGATGTTCTACAACGCGATGTTCCCCGACCGGCCCGCCGGCTATAATTGGCGCGGCATCTTGCCCGGCGACACTTCGGCCGATTTGTGGACCAAGACGCTGCCGTTCGACCGCGATCCGGCGCTGGTCAATCCGGGGTCGGGTTATGTGATGAACGCCAACAACACGCCGTGGGTCGCGGCGGGACCGGGCGACGAGCTCGACGCCGCCGCCTTCTCTCCCTTGCTCGGGATCGAGGACGACATCACCAACCGGTCGACGCGGTTGATCGACCTGTTCGAGGCGTCGGGGCAGATCGACGAAGCGCGGTTGAAGGCGATCAAATATGACACCGCCTATGCGCGTTCGGGCTATGCCAAGGCGTGGATCGACCGGCTGCTCGCGCTCGACACCAAAGCCGATCCCGAGCTCGCCAAGGCGCAGGCATTGCTGCGCGCGTGGGACTGGAACCTCGACGGCAAGGGGCAAGGCGATGCGCTGGCGCTGATCGTGCTGCGCCCGGCCAACAAGCAGCATTATCAGCGCACGACCGACGGCCCCGACCCGCGCGCGACGCTGAAGGAAGCCGCCGACCATCTGCAGGAGCATTTCGGGACGCTCGATCCGAAACTCGGCACTTTGTTGCGGCTGCGCCATGGCGAGGGCGACCACCGCATCGACCTGCCGCTCGACGGCGGCAACGACACGGTGCGCGCCTCGACGCTGTGGGACGTCGAGCCCGACGGCCGCTTCAAGGTCCGCCACGGCGACAGTTTCATCATGTTCGTCACCTGGAGCAAGGATGGCAAGCTGACGTCGGAATCGATCCAGCCGTTCGGATCGGCGACGACGCGCCCCGACAGCCCGCATTATGACGATCAGGCCCCCTTGTTCGTGCAGCACCAGCTCAAGCCGGTGTTGTTCGATCCGGCGGCGCTGTGGGCGACGAAACCGCGCGTCTATCGCCCTTGAACCGGCGGGCGCGCTGTCCTAAACCTTTGATACAGTGCCGTCCGGCACCCGGTCGCATGCAGGCGGAACCCGTGCCTGCTCCTGATTTCAAGAGGATCTTCATGCCCCGTTTCCACCGCTTCGCCGTCGCCCTTGCCTTGTCGACCTCGCTCGTCGCTGCCGGCCCCGCCTTCGCCAAGGCGAAAGCCGCCGACCCCGCACCGATCGCCGATCTGGTGAAGGCGGTCGACATTCCCTATCAGGCGTTCACGCTCGACAATGGCCTGCGCGTCATCGTCCACGAAGACCGCAAGGCGCCGGTGATCGCGGTGTCGGTGTGGTACCGCGTCGGGTCCAAGCACGAGCCCAAGGGCAAGACGGGCTTTGCGCATCTCTTCGAACATCTGATGTTCAACGGCTCGGAAAATTCGCCGGGCGATTTTTTCGAACCGCTGCAGCAGGTCGGCGCGACCGACTTCAACGGCACGACCAACACCGACCGGACCAATTATTTCGAGACCGTGCCGACCGCTGCGCTCGACCGCGCGCTGTTCCTCGAAAGCGACCGCATGGGGCATTTGCTCGGCGCGGTGACGCAGGAAAAGCTCGATAACCAGCGCGGCGTCGTCCAGAACGAAAAACGCCAGGGCGACAACAATCCCTATGGCCTGTTGCGCTACGAGATTTTCGAAAACCTCTTCCCGGCCGGCCACCCCTATCACCACAGCACGATCGGCTCGATGGGCGACCTCAATTCGGCCAGCCTCGACGATGTGAAAAAGTGGTTCAGCGACAATTATGGCCCGAACAATGCGGTGCTGGTGCTGGCGGGCGATGTGGATGTCGCGACCGCCAAGGCCAAGGTGCAGGAGTGGTTCGGCGACATTCCCAAGGGCCCCGAAGTGAAGGCGCCCGTCACGTCGGTCCCGACGCTGCCCGCGCCGCTGGCGAAAGAGGTCAAGGACCTGATCCCGACGACGCGCATCTATCGCATGTGGGCGATCCCGGGGCTCAACGACAAAGACGCGATCCCGCTGCAAATGGCGATGTCGGTGCTCGGCGGACTGTCGTCGTCGCGGCTCGACAATGCGCTGGTGCGCAAGGATCCCGTTGCGGTCAGCGTCTCGGCCTTTGCCCAGCCGTTCGAGGATGCCGGCATCCTGCTCGTCCAGGCCGATGTGAAGCCGGGCGTCGAGCCCGCGCTCGTCGGCCAGCGTCTCGACGAGGAGGTCGCCAAATTCCTTGCGAGCGGCCCGACCGCTGACGAATTGCAGCGCGCCGCAGCCAGCTATCTGGGCGGTGCGATCTCGGGGCTGGAATCGGTCGGTGGTTTCGGCGGCAAGGCGGTCGCGCTCGCCGAGGGCGCGCTCTATTCGAACGATCCGGGCTATTATAAGGTCGAGCTTGAGCGCATGGCGGCGGCGACGCCCGAGCAGGTCAAGGCGGTCGCCAACAAATGGCTGTCGCGCCCGGCCTTCTCGCTGACCTACACCCCCGGCGAACGCACCGAAGGCGGCGAAAATCGCGGCGGTGCGGTGATCGGCGGCAAGGTCGTGGCGGCCGTCGAACCCGACCGCTATTGGAACCCGGCGCTTGGCGATGTCGGCCCGGACATGGGTTTCGGCACCGCGATCGCCGACCGGTCGCAGCTGCCGGCGGTCGCCGGGCTGACCGCGCTCGACTTCCCCGCCATCGAGCGGGCGAAGCTCAAAAACGGCATCGAGGTCGTGTTTGCGAAGCGCAGCGCGGTGCCGACGGTCAATGTCGCGGTGAGCTTCGACGCCGGCTATGCCGCCGATCCGCATGATGCGCTCGGCACCCAGTCGCTGATGCTCAGCCTGATGGACGAGGGCACAACGAGCCTCGATTCGATCGCCTTCGCCGAAGCGAAGGAGCGGCTCGGCACCCAGATCGACGGGTCGGCCAATGCCGACGAGACGGTGTTCGAGATGTTCGCGCTGAAGCCGAACCTGGCGCCGTCGCTGACTTTGCTCGCCGACTATATCCGCAACCCGGCGTTTAACGCGCAGGAGCTGGAGCGGGTGCGCGCGCAGCAGCTCAACCGGCTGAAGGCCGAGCTCAACAATCCCAACGCGATCGCCACGCGGGTGCTGATGCCGGTGCTGTACGGCGCCGACCATCCCTATGGTATTCCGCCCTCGGGCCTTGGCGATGCGAAAGCGGTCACCGCCGCGACGCGCGATCAGCTGGTCGCCTTCCATTCGACCTGGATCCGTCCGGACACGGCGCGCATCTTCGTCGTCGGCGACACGACGCTGAAGGAGGTAACCAAGCAGCTCGAAACCGCCTTCGGCAATTGGAAGGCGCCGAAGTCGGCGAAGCCGACCAAGCATTTCGATGTCGCCATCCCGGCGCCGCAGCCGCGCATCCTGCTGTTCGACCGCCCGAAATCGCCGCAGTCGGTGATCCTGGCGGGCAAGGTTCTGGACGCGAAGGGCACCGATCATCTGGAAGTGCTGCGGGCGGCCAATGATATTTTCGGGGGCGACTTCCTGTCGCGTTTCAACACCAATCTGCGCGAGACCAAGGGCTGGTCCTATGGCGTGCGGACGCGGGTCACCGGCGACAAGGACCGGATCGCGTGGATCGCCGCCGCGCCGGTCCAGGCCGATCGCACCGGCGATTCGGTCAAGGAATTGCTGATCGACCTCAAATCCTTCCTCGGCGACAAGGGCGTTACGCCCGAGGAGTTGGAGCGGACGGTCAACGGCAATGTCCGCGAACTGCCGGGCAGCTTCGAAACCTCGGGCGACGTGCTCGGCGGATTGCGTTCGATCGTCAAATATGATCGCGCCGACGATTATTACGAAAAACTGCCCGCGACCTATGAGTCGATGACGACCGCCGAAGTCGACGCGGCAGCGCGCAAGACGCTGAGCGCCGACGGCCTCGTCTATGTCATCGTCGGCGATGCGGCGACGGTCAAACCGCAGCTTGACGGATTGG
Source organism: Sphingopyxis sp. (assembly GCF_050725615.1). Classification (GTDB taxonomy): domain Bacteria; phylum Pseudomonadota; class Alphaproteobacteria; order Sphingomonadales; family Sphingomonadaceae; genus Sphingopyxis. The sequence continues at coordinate 15,432 of NZ_JBOHHU010000002.1, read as the reverse complement.
GATTGCCGGTGGAAATGGTGTCGCCCGCTAATTAACATCAGTTTCAGTAGGAGAGGTTTCATGTCTCAAGTTGACGGCAATTATGATTGCGTAACCAAGTCGCCGATGGGCGATCAGAAGTCGGTGTTCAGCGTCGCCAGCGACGGCGCCAGCTTCACCGGCCAGAACGCCGGTGCGATGGGGTCGCTCGACGTCGAGAATGGCAAGGTCGATGGCAACAAGCTGACTTGGACCATGAACATGAAGGTGCCGATGCCGATGACGCTCGAATGCGAAGCGGTGATCGACGGCGACGCGCTGACCGGCACGATCAAGGCCGGCGCCTTTGGTTCGATGGCGATGACGGGCACCCGCCAGGGCTGATCGCCAGCGCTTTTTGACACAGGCGAAGGGCCGTTCCCACCCGACCGGGCGGGGGCGGCCCTTTTCTTTTGCATAGCTTTGCCTGCCCGCGAGGGGGTGGCCAAAGCGTGAGGGCAGGCGCATAGCGCCGCTGCAATGCACAATATTCCCTCTGTTCCCCCGCCCGAGGTCCAACGCCCCCTGCCCGGCCAGCGCGAGATGGTCGTGATGATGGCGATGGTGATGGCGCTCAACGCGCTCGCGATCGACTCGATGCTGCCCGCCCTGCCCGCGATCGGCGAAGGGCTGGGGGTGACCGTCGCCAACGACCGGCAATATGTGATCTCGACCTATTTGCTCGGCATCGGCTTCGGTTCGCTCCTCTATGGGCCGCTGTCGGACCGGTTCGGCCGCAAGGGCGTGCTGGTGCCGGCGCTTTTCGCTTATGTCGCCTTTTCGATCGGCTGCGGGCTTGCGACCAGTTTCCCGATGCTGCTCGCGCTGCGCTTCGGCCATGGCATCGTCAGCGCCGCGCTCGGGGTGATCGTCGTCGCGGTGATCCGCGACCTGTTCTCGGGCGATGCGATGGCGAAAAGGCTGTCGATGATCTTCCTCGTCTTTATGATCGTGCCCGCCATCGCGCCGACGATGGGCGCGGGGGTTGCGGCGATCGCGGGCTGGCGGTCGATCTTCATCGTCCTCGCGGCGATGGGCGTCGTGATGCTGTTCTGGCTGCGGCGCCTGCCCGAAACGCTCGACCCTGCCGACGTCCGGCCGCTCGATCTGCGGACGATGATCGCGGGCTGGGCGACGGTGACGCGGCATCGCCGCGCTGCGGGCTATATGTTCGCATCGGGCATGATGCAGGGATCGCTCTATGGCTATCTCAACAGCAGCGAACAGATCATCGCCGATGTGTTCCAGGCGCGGAACCTGTTCCCGCTGGTCTTTGCGTTCGTCGCGACGGGGATCGCCATCGCCAATTTCTCCAACGCGGCGATTGTCGAGCGGTTCGGGGCGCGGCGGGTTTCGCAAAGCGCGGTCTTCGCCTTCATGGCGACCGCGAGCGCGCAGATATTGGTGGCGCTCAGCGGCGGCGAGACGCTGTGGATGTTCACCGCGCTGATGATGGTCAATGTCGGGCTGATCGGCTTTATCGGCAGCAATTTCGGGTCGATCGCGATGGAGGATTTCGGCCATATGGCCGGCGTCGCCTCCTCCTACCAAAGCTTTGCCAAGACCCTGCTCGCCGCGACCGTCGGCGCGCTGATCGGTCAGCAATATGACGGAACGACGCTGCCGCTCGCTTATGCCTTCCTGATTTCGGGGGTGGTGGGCCTGGCGCTTGTCTATTGGGCCGAGCGCGGGAAATTGTTCACCCGGCCGGGCACCGCACCGAAGAATCCCTACTGACAAACAAAAGAAAGGGGGCCGAAGCCCCCTTTCCCCTTATCCGTTGAACGACGGTGCCGGCGGCACCGGCGGGGGCGGCGCATCGGCGTCATCCTCATGCACCTCGACGCGGCCCAAGCCGACGTGGCTGCGCGAACGGCTGTAGGCGAAATAGACGACCAGACCTATGGCGGCCCAGATCAGGAAGAGGTTGATGCTCTTCTGATCGAGATTGAAGAACAGATAGAGGCAGCCGACGATCGCGATCGGCGCCGTGACATAGATCAGCGGGGTCTTGAACGGACGCTTGCGGTCGGGATCCGTCTTGCGGATCACCATCACCGCGATCGAGACGGCGGCAAAAGCGAACAAGGTGCCCGAGTTCGAAATATTCGCCAGCTGCCCGACAGGGAAAAAGGCGGCGAACAGCGCCACGGCGATGCCGGTGATGATCGTGATCACATGCGGGGTGTTGAACTTCGGATGGATTTTCGAAAAGGCCTGCGGCAGCAGACCGTCACGGCTCATCACGAAGAAGATGCGGGTCTGACCGAACATCATCATCAAGATGACCGACGGAAGTGCGAGACCGGCGGCAAGGCCGATCAGGTTGCCGACCTGCGGCCAACCGATTTCGCGCATGGTCCACGCCAGCGCTTCCTTTGAGCAGACGACGGCCTGATCGCCGATCGCGCCGCAGGCGGCGGCGAGTTCGCGGCTGCCCGGTTCAAGCGCATGGCCGCTGAGGGCGTCGATGCCGACGGGCTGTGCGCCGACCGACCCGATGACGCCGGCGGCGACAAGAAGATAGAAGATGGTGCAGATGGCCAGGCTACCGATCAGGCCGATCGGCATGTTGCGCTGGGGATTTTTGGTTTCCTCCGCTGCGGTCGACACCGCGTCGAACCCGACATAAGCGAAGAAGATCGACGCTGCGGCCGCGCCGATGCCGCCGAAGCCAAGCGGAGCAAAGGGTTCAAAATTCTCCATGTTCATCACCGGAACCGCGAGGACGATGAACAATGTCAGCGCCGCGACCTTGATCACCACGAGGATGGCGTTGACCGTCGCCGATTCGCGTGTGCCGACAACGAGGAGCATGGTCACCAGCCCGGCGATGAACATCGCGGGCAGGTTGATCATGCCGCCATCGAACGGCCCGAGGACGAATTTGGCCGGTATGTCGATTCCGAAACTATGTTCGATCAACCCCACGACATAACCCGACCAGCCGACCGACACGGCACCCGCAGCGACCGCATATTCGAGGATCAGTGCCCAGCCGACCATCCAGGCGATCATTTCGCCCATGACGGCGTAGCTATAGGTGTAAGCCGAACCCGATACGGGGACCATCGAGGACATTTCGGCATAGCAGAGCGCGGCAAAGGCGCAGACGAAGCCGGCAATGACAAAGCTGATCATCATGCCCGGACCCGCTTTTTGCGCGGCCTCGGCAGTCAGCACGAAAATCCCGGTCCCAATGACGGCGCCAATCCCCAGCATCGTAAGCTGAAAGGCACCAAGCGTTCGGTGCAGCGACTTTTTCTCGGCGGTGGCCAAGATGGCGTCGAGCGGTTTGACGCGACCAAATATCATCCGAATATCCCCTTTGGGGCCCGGTGCGGACCCTCTCCTGGCGGGGCAGACTAAACGCTCCTCCCGTCAGCGCAACATAATTTCAGGGATGCGACAGGTGCTTCGTCGCTTATCGCACCGTGAAGCGGACGCGGTCGACCATGCGACCGCCGGGGTCGACCAGCGCGAGCATATGGCTGCCCGGGCGTGGCAGGATCTGCTGGCCCGCGTCGGCATCGCCGAGCGTTTGTTTGTCGAGGATCAGGCGATAGCCGGTGACTTCGCCGCTGACCGCGATGCCGAGCCGCTGGCGGTCCAGGGGAATATCGGGGTCGAGCGCATAGACGCTGCCGCTGACCGGGCTGGTGATGCGCGGGCGGCGCGACGCGGCGGGGGCGGCGGCCATTTCGGCCTGGCCGGTGCCGCGGATGAAATATTCGCGGCGCGGCGGCTCGCGGGTGCCGGGAAGCGCGATCTGGCGAGCCTCGACGCCTTCGGGCATCGCGGGCGCCTTGCCCGGACTGCCGGCGTGGAGCGCGAGCATCACGTCGCGCCACACCGGCGCGGCGCCCGAGGTGCCCGAGACCGCGCGCATCGAATCGCCCTCGAGATTGCCGACCCACACCGCGACGGTGAAGCGGTCGGACCAGCCGATGCACCAATTGTCGCGCATGCCCTTTGACGTGCCGGTCTTGGCGGCCGCCCAGAAGGGGAGGCGCAGCGCGCTGTCGGCGCCGAAGGCGTCGGTGCGGGCGGAGGCGTCGGCGAGGATGTCGCCGACGATGAAGGCGGCGGCGGGGGAGACGATGGCGCGCGGATGTTCGCGAAGGTGCCGCGTAGCGTCGTAGCGGACGGGGGACCACTTTCCCTGATTTGCGAATGTTCTGAAGGCGTTGGCCTGTTCGACCAGCGACACTTCGGCCGAGCCAAGTGCCAGGCTGAAGCCATAATATTCGCCGTCCTCGACGAGGCCGTGATAACCCAGGGCCCACAGGCGGTCGCGGAACTGCTGGACGTCGTCGATGACGAGGGTGCGGACGGCCGGCACATTGAGCGACGAGGCAAGCGCGTGGCGGACGCTGACCGGCCCCTGGAAGCTGTGATCGTAGTTTTTCGGAACGTACAGCCCCGAGGCGGTGTCGAGCTGGACCGGGCTGTCGTCGAGGATCGAGGCGGCGGTGAGCCAGCGATGCTCGATCACCTGCGCATAGAGATGCGGCTTCAAGGTCGAGCCCGCCTGCCGCCGCGCATTGGCGCCGTCGACCTGCGCGGCGGTCGATTTGAGACCGACCCCGCCGACATAGGCGAGCACGTCGCCGGTGGCGTTGTCGAGCACGACGACCGCGCCGTCGCGAACACGATCGGCGCCGAGCCCCGCGAGCTGGCGCTTGAGCGCGACGATCGCGGCCTCCTGGATGCGGCGGTCGATGGTGGTGGTGACGCGCTTGCCGGGCTTGTCGAGCAGGCGGACCGCGAGGTGCGGCGCGAGCGCGGGGTCGAGCTCGGCAATGCGCTCGCCCGAGACGAGCGTCGCGGCGGCGGCGCGGATCGGGCCGCAATCCTGCGTTGCCGCCACCCGGCACGCGCGGATGCCCAGCGTTTCGGCGCCCGCGCCGGGATTGGGGAGCAGCCCGGCGAAGAGCGCGGCGTCGGTGCGGTCCATATCGGCGGGCTTTTTGCCGAACAGCGCACGCGCGCCGGCGCCGATACCCTGCGTCTCGCCGCGCAGGGGAACGAGGTTGAAATAGGCCTCGAGCATCTGCTCGCGCGTCCAATGCGACGCCAATTCCTGCCCGGCGCGCATCTGGCGGATCTTGTTGAGCCAGCCGCGCTGGCCGGGGAGCGCGAGGTCGGGCGACAGGAAAGCCGCGAGCTGCATCGGCAAGGTCGAGGCGCCGCGCGAGCGGCCGCCGGTCCAGCGTGCCCGGGCGGCACTGGCCATCGCGAGCCAGTCGACCCCGCCGTGCGACCAGTATCGTTTGTCCTCGCTGGCGACGACGGCGTCGCGGACGGGCTTGGCGATGTCGTTCAGCGGCACCCAGGCCATGCGGCGGCGCTCGAAATCGACGCGCTCGCTGTCGAGCAGGCGGCCGTCGCGGTCGTAGAGCCAGGCTTCGCTGGGTTTCCACGCGGCGCGGACATCTTCGTAGGCAGGCATCGCGGGGGGCTTGGTGGCGAGATGCGCCGCGGTGGTGAGGATAAGGAGCGCGAGCGCAGCCCAAGCGAAGGCGTCGAACCAGCGCCTTTTGCGGGGTAGGCTAGCCCCTTCGTTCCCCATCTTCGTCATGCTGAACTCGTTTCAGCATCCATGGCCCGACATCCCGTCCTACGCGGCGCGGAAGGAAAGGGCAGGCCATGGACCCTGAAACAAGTTCAGGGTGACGAGGTGAGAAGGCTGACCGTCGCGTGCGACTGCGACGTGTCTCGACTTCACTCGACACGAACGGAGCAAGGGACGCGGATTCTCCATCAGTTCGCGCTGCTCGCCACCGTCACCGGCGCATTCGGCCACTGGCCGCGGATTGCGGGCGAGTACATCGCCTCGACGCGCGTCTGCGGCATGTTGAAGCGGCCCGAGCCGTTCAAGCGCACGACATATTCGACCGCGTGGGTGCCAGCGGGCATCCAGCCGAAATAGCCGCGCCAGCTGTCCTTGCCGCGTTCGACATAGCTCGGCCACACGCCCTCGCCCCCGGCCTGCGCCGCCAGCATCTGCGACTGGCCGCCGAGGTTGCCGACGATCGTCGCGCCCGGCGGGATCGGATCGTTGACGACGACCCAGGTGCGGCCGGCGGCGGCGATGACCTCGATCCGTACCTTGATCACGTCGCCGCGCACGAGGCGGTTCGGGTCGGCGGCCTTGACGATGCTCACCGTGCGCTTGATCCGGTAGCCGGCGTTGAGCGGTTCCTTGAGCGGCACTGCGGCCTTGACGCTGACCACCGCCCAGGGCGTACCGGCGCCCTGGTGTTGCAGCGCCATCTTGCCGGTCGTGAGCGGCACGCGCAGCGGGCTGACGGGATCGGGCAGCGGCCAGCTTTGCGCCGCGCTCGCGTCGGCGAGGCTGATCCTTGTGACGCCGGTGATCGCGGCGGCCGGATAAAGCTCGGCGAAGCGGCGGACGACGGTCGCGCCCCAGGCATTGGCGGGGGTGGTGTCCCAATGGCCCCGGCGCTGGCGCTGCGCGACGCCGACCATCAGCTTGCCGGTGTCATCCTCCCAGCCCTTGCGGCCCATCACCGCGTCGAGCGCCTTGATCGCCATTTCGTCGCCGCTGACCATCATCCACCAGGGCGCTTTGGCATCGTCGACGAGATCGACGCGGGTGCCTTCGTAGACGAGGCGTTTCCTGAGTTCATTCTCGGCAGCGGTGCGCAGCGCCGGGGCGTTGCGGACATTGGGCGTGCGTTCGATCGCGACCAGCCAGTCGGCGAGCGTGCCGGTGGCCATGTCGACCGGCGCCATGTCGATCGCCGCGACGAGCTTGGGGCTCGACGCATTGTTGCGCGCGAGCGCGGCGAGCGCGGCGACGCGGACCGGGCGGATGTCATAGGGGCCGTAACCCTTGCGGGTCAGGCGTCCTTCGACGACCGCCTGCAGCGCCTTGACCATCTTCGCCTTCGAATCCTCGGGGATCGCGAAGCCGTTCGCCGCCGTCACCGCGAGCACATAGGCGGTCAGCTCCGGCGACCCGTCGAGCCGGTCGTTGGGCCAATAGCGCAGCAGCCCGTCCTTATCGAGATAGGTGGGGATCGCCCCCGCCAGCGCCTGCCAGCGACCGAGATCGCCGAGCGCGACGGCGCGTGAGGTCGACTGTTCGAAGCAATTATAGGGGTAGACGCCCATATAGTCGCGCACCCCGGCGAGCGGCGGCGCGAGCGTGCCGGCGAGCGCAATATCGACATAGCCGCCGGTCAGCGCGCCTTCGGGAATGCCGATGGGCAGGCTGGTGTCGGGGCCGACGCGGAACAATGACGCCGCCCAGGTCTCGACCGGCACGGCGGGTTCGACGACCTGCTGGAAAACCAGCCGGTCGCGCGACTTGCCGCCCTTGGCGACCGCCTCGACCGTCCATTCGATCGGGCCGACGAGGTCGGGCGCGGTCATCGACCAGCTCACCGGAACCGCGCCGCCCGCCGGGATGGTGACGGTCAGCGGCGGCGCGGTCGCGACGGCGGGCGACAGCGTCGGGGTCGCGGTGACCTCCATCGCCTTGTCGGTGCCGTTGCGGAGCGTGAAGCGCGCGTCATAGGTGTCGCCGGTGCGGACCAGTTCGGGCAGCCCGGCGAAGACGCCGAGATCCTGCACGGTGCGGATGCTGGTTTCGCCGGTGCCGAAATATTGCGATCCGTCGGTCGCGATCGCGACGAGGCGGAAGCCCGAGAGATTGTCGCTGAGCGGCACGTCGACGGTGGCGCGGCCCTTGGCGTCGAGCGGCACATGACCTTTCCACAGCAGCACGGGACGGAAATCCTCGCGGGTCAGCCCCGACAGGTCGCCGCCGCCGCCGCCGCCCGGTTCGAGCGCCTTGCGGCCATAATGGCGTTTGCCGACGACCTGCATCTGCGCGGTCGAGGTGAGCACGTCGAGCGTGCGTTCGCCCATCATCGCGTCGATCAGTTTCCAGCTTTCGTTCGGGGCAAGCTGGAGCAAGGCTTCATCGACCGCGACGAAGGCGACGTCGGCGTTGGCGGGGGCCTTGCCGTTCGGACCCTTGACCTCGATGCTGGCCTTGGCGGTTTCGCGGACCGCATATTTCTCCTTGTCGGCCTTCACCTTGACGCCGAGCTGATGGCCTTCCCAGCCGACCTTGATGCGCGCGATGCCCATGCGGTAGCTGGGCTTGGCGAGGTCGACGAGCGCGGTCGCCGGGGCGCCCTCGCTATTCTCGATCTTGAAGCCTGCCGCGCGTTTGAGCTTGCGGAACCAGCTTTCGTTGCCGGTGACGCGGCCGCGCACCGCCATGACCGAGACATAGACGTCGGGGGCGTAAGTGGCGGGCAGCGGCACCTTGACCACCGGGTTGGTGCCCTTGAGCGGCACGACGAAGCTCGACAGCACGCCTTCGCGCTCGACGGTGACCAGCGCGGTCGCTTCGCGGAAGGGCATACGCACCTGGAAGTTCGCGGTGTCGCCGGCGGCATAGCGCGGCTTTTCGGCGATCACGTCCATGCGGTCGCCATTGTCGCCGCCGAACCACCAATCGTCGTCGCCGGCGAGCCAGACCGAGCGCACCGCGCGCGCCTCGTTACCGTCGGCGTCGACCGTGGTCGCAACGACGGTGACCTCGCCCGAGATGCCGGGCGCCATCGCGCAGCGCGCACGGCCCAGCTTGTCGGTGGTGGCGCTGCAGGTCGCATCGAGGCGCTTGGTGCGCATCTGGTTGTCATAGGCGTAGAAGCCGCCGATCAGACGCCGCCGCGCGGTGATGATCTCGCGGCTGTAGAGCGCGACCGAGACGCGCTGGCCCGAGCGCGGCTGGCCGTCGAGGTCGAGCGCGACGAAATTGAGCCTGAGGTCGTTGTCGCGCATCAGCCAGCCGTCGGTCTTGAGCCCGAGGCGGACGGCGGAGGGGAAGAGGGTGATGCGGCGGCTGGAGGTCAGGGTTTCGCCGTTGGCGTCCTCATAATCCATTTCGACCGCCATCTGGGTCGGTTCGGTGATCGGCTGGTCGACCATGACATTGGTCGTCGCGCTGCCATTGGCGTCGAGGACCAGCGGCACCGAGCGCGCGAGCGGCATGTCGGCCTCGGGCTCCTGGCCGTCGTCGTCGAGCTGGACCGTGCCTTCCTTGACCGGCTGGCCGTCGAAATCCCAATCGCTATAATCCTCGGGCGGCGACCAGCGCGGCGAGAAGCTGGTGCGCATTTCGACCGGCAGATTGGGGGCGGGGCCGCCCGACAGATAACCGACGAACAGCGACAGCGGCACCTGTGTCGGGCGTACCGGGGGCAGTTTCGGGCCGGTGACGGTCGCCTTCATCGTCGGCAGGCGATATTCGTCGACTTTGACCGATTGGCTCGACCAGATCGTCTTGTCCTCACCATCCTTGTCCTTCGTGACGAAGACGAGGTCATAGTCGCCCATCGGCGCCGAAGCGGGGACGTTCCAGACATTTTCGCCGGTTCCCGAGGCGTCGATGCTGAATGGCATTTCGAATTCGGTGTCCGAGCCGCGATGGATGAGGCGGAGCTTGCCGGCGATCGGCTTGGGCACCGCGAATCCGGCGCCGACCGGGCGGCGGAGGACATGCTTCATGTTGACGCTCTCGCCCGCCTTGACCAGCGCGCGGTCGAAGATGGTGTGGAAGATGTCGTCGCGTTCGGACCAGCCATAGGGCAGGTCGAAGTCATAGGGGCGGATGCCGTCGCCCCAGTCGGTGAGGGTGAAGCTGAAATCGTCGCCGCTGCGCGCGCTGACCATCAGGGCATGGCCCTCGCTGTTCGCGGGGTCGGGTTCCTCTTCGCAGCTGGCATAGGTTTCGGGCTCGGGCAGCCCGCTCGGGAAGGCGAGGCGGCCCTGTTTGTCGGCGATGCCGCGCGCGAGCTGACGCCCGGTGCAGCTGTCGGTGACGCGAATCTCGGCGCCCGCGACAGGGAGGCCGGTGTCGAGCGCGGTCACCCAGGCGAGCGAATTTTCGCGGCCCCATTTGAAATGCACCGCCATATTGGTGACGAGCGCGGCGGTCGCGACATAGCGCGTCGCCTTGCGGCCGAGCAGCGCGGCGCCGAGCTCGGGGCTGGCGATCTCGACGACATGAAAGCCCTTTTCGGCGAGCGGGATGCCGACGACTTCGAATTCCTTGCCGCCCGCGGCGGGGGAGAGCTGCATGTCGCGGCGTTCGCCGCCCGCCGGGGCGCCGTCGAACACCGACTTGGAGCCGGTATAGTTGACGGTGACCTCCTCGCCGGTCGCATCCTTTTCTTCGCGATAGTCGCTGTCGTCGGCGCTATCGACGCGCTTCAGCCAGCGTGCGATCGCGGCATCGTCGTCGCCGACGCGGAGCAGCGTCGCGGGCATTTTGAGATTGGCCTGCGCGAGCGAGGCTTCGACCCCGCGCACGGTGACGGGCAATATGCCGCCCTCGCTTGCTTCGAGGATGCCGAATTCGGCGGCGAATTTGACCAAGGGCGGGGCGCGGTCGATGTGGAATTTGAGCGGGAAGTTCGACTGGTTGAGCAGTTTGCGGCCGCTCTGGTCGGTGACGTCGGCGGGCAGGACGAGCGTCGCATCGACATTTTGCGGCAACGGGCCCTTGAAGCGCACGTAAGTGACGAAGGCGTCATTCTTGTCGTCGTCATCGACCTTCGGCGTCAGGCGCTTGCCGTCGGCGGTGCTGAGCGTCGCGGCGAGCGCGGTGTCGCGTGCGACCGGCGAGGCGAAGCTCAAGGTGATGTCCTTGACCGGGTTGCAGCCCGCCTGCGGATTGACGCGGGCGCACGACATTTTCGCGGTGAAGGCGGGCCGCACGTCATAGTCGAAACGCTGATCGCGGCCGGCGGTGCGGTTGGGTGCGCCGGCCTGCTGGATGCGCGCGTCCCAGACCAGCGCCATCTCGCGGCCGGGGGGCAGCGGGCGGCGGCATTTGACGGGAACGATGCGGTCGAGCGCGGCGGCGCGGTCGGCGCCCTTGGCGAGGCGCAGCGGGAGGCCGCCGTTATAGGCGAATTCCTGGCGGTCCCAGCTGTTGTCGCCGAGCCCGTCGAGGATCTCGCTCGCGGTGTCGTTGCCGAGGACGTCGACCGGGATCTTCTCACCGATGCCGTCGACCGCGCAATAGGCATAGCGACCGACCGAGGCGCGGTCGGCGGCGACATTGGTCGCGACGAGGAAGATCTGGTCCTCTTCGACGCCATCATAAGTGCCGCCGACGAGGACGGCGCGCGCCGAGGGGCCGCCCGAGTCGATTTCGAAGCGGCTGTTGCCGCCGACCGCGACGCCGCTTGTCGTCTTGAGGTTGGGGCGCAGTTCGACGGTGCAGGTCACGCCGCCGGGCAGCGACTTGTCGAATTCGAGCACCCAGGTGCGCGTATCGACCCAGCGGGCTGACGATGGCGTCTTGCAGTCGTTGGTCGCGGGGGCTTTGGCGCGGGGATCGCCCAGGGGCACGATGTCTTCGGAAAAGCGCAGGGTGAAGCGGCTGATCGTGCCGTCGCCATTGCCCGCGCTGCCGGGGGTGGCGAGGATGACCTGCGGGATGGTGTCGCCGCTCGCGGCGGCGACCGCCAGGGCGAGGGGAAGCATCAGCGCGAGCCGCGCCTTCGCCGCGAATCGCACCCCGAGTCCTTGCCAAAAACGCGCCATCGCTGCCTCCCAAAGACCCGTCTTCTTATGTGCCGAATCGCGGGCGAATAGTCAACGGTTCACCGACGATATGCCACGGTTCACCGCAGATTTTCCGCAACGAAGCGTTGGGCCGAATCAGCGCACCAGCATTGGCCCCAATTTTTGTCCTGCAAAAATATGGACATGCAGGTGCGGGACCTCCTGATGGCTGTCGAGGCCGACATTGGCGAGCAGGCGATAACCCGGCGCGACGAGGCCGAGGTCGCGCGCGACCTGTCCCACCGCGCGCACGAAGCCCGCGATCTCGGCGTCGCTGCCGCGCGCCGAAAAATCGTCCCAGCTGACATAGGGGCCCTTGGGGATCACCAATATGTGGAGCGGCGCCTGCGGATTGATGTCGTGGAAGGCGAGGCTGAATTCATCCTCATGGACCTTCGTGCACGGCAGCTCGCCGCGCAGGATGCGCGCGAAGATGTTGCTATCGTCATAGGGGAGGGTGGCGTCGATCGGCATGGGAGCTCCTGTAGCGTTAGGATTTGGGCCGCGCGGCCTTTTCGGCGTGGCCCGAGGTGCCGTGGCGGCGGTCGAGCTCGGTCGCGATGTCGGTCCATGACAGGCCGCGCTCGGCGAGCAGCACCGACAGGTGGAAAAGGAGGTCGCTCGCCTCGCCGACCAGCGCGGCGTCGTCTTCGCTGACTGCGGCGATGACGGTTTCGACCGCTTCCTCGCCCAGCTTTTGCGCGATCTTGGCGCGGCCCTTGGCGGCGAGGCTGGCGACATAGCTGCTTTCGGCGTCGCCGGCTGCGAGCCGTGCCTTCACCACCGCTTCGAGCTGGTCCAATGCTGCGCCGATCGCCATCGAAATCATCCCCTGTCTGCGCGCCGTGCCTAGCGATGGAATAGCCGCTGGACAAGGCGCGCCGGCTCCGGTCAAAGGCCGCATGGCCGAGGTCAAGCTTCATCCCGACTGGCTCGCCCGCATCGGCGGCGAGTTCGATTTGCCCTATATGGGCGAATTGAAGGCGTATCTCGCCGCCGAGCGCGCGAAGGGCAAGACCATCTATCCCAAACCGCGCGACTGGTTCGCGGCATTGGACGCGACGCCGCCGCAGGATGTCCGCGTCGTGATATTGGGGCAAGACCCCTATCATGGACCCGACCAGGCGCATGGCCTGTGCTTTTCGGTCCAGCCGGGGGTGCGGACGCCGCCGAGCCTGGTCAATATCTACAAGGAAATGCGCGACGACCTGGGCATTCCCCCGGCGCGGCACGGCTATCTGGGGAGCTGGGCGGAACAGGGCGTGCTGCTGCTCAACGCTGTGCTGACGGTCGAGGCGGGGCAGGCGGCGTCGCACCAGAAACGCGGGTGGGAGCGCTTCACCGATGCTGCGGTCGCCGCAGTCGCCGCCGATCCGGCACCCAAGGTGTTCATCCTGTGGGGCAGCCATGCGCAGAAGAAGGCGGCGAATGTCGCGGGGCTCGGCGCGGGTGGCCCGCACCTGATCCTGCGCGCGCCGCACCCCTCGCCGCTGTCGGCGCATAATGGGTTTTTCGGATCGAAGCCGTTCAGCCAGGCCAATGGTTTTCTGGCCGCGCAAGGGCGCGGGACGATCGACTGGCAATTGCCCGAAACGCCGGACGCTGGCGCCGCATGAGCATGCGTTGGTGAGCATTTTGTCCGACCCGGTGACGCTGGCGATATTGATCGTCGCGGTGATCCTGCTCGGCATGGCCAAGGGCGGGCTCGCGGGGGTCGGTGCGCTGGCGACCCCGCTCGCGGCGCTGGTGCTGCCGCCGGCGACTGCCGCCGCGCTGCTGCTGCCGATCCTGATCGTGCAGGACGTCGTCAGCGTCTGGGCGTTTCGCAAGACCTGGGACGGGTGGATCATCGGCTGGATGCTGCCCGGCGCGGCGGTCGGCGTCGCGGCGGGCTGGTATTATGCCGAGCGCGTCGACGAGGCGCAGCTGATGGCGGCGCTCGGCGCGATCACGCTGGCCTTCGGCCTCTATCGCCTGTGGGTCGAGCGCGGCGGACGCATCGTCGCGGCGTCGCAGTCGCCGGGCTGGGTCGGCACGCTGTTCGGGACGGCGATGGGCTTTGTCAGCCAGATTGCCCATGCCGGCGGCCCGCCGTTCCAGATGTGGGTGACCCCGCGCAAGCTGCCGCACCTGACCTTCATCGGCACCAGCGCGATCCTGTTCGCGATCGTCAACTGGATGAAGGTGCCCGCCTATCTGGCCTTGGGCGCCTTTCCGCACGAGGTGGTGGTCGCGGCGCTGCTGTTGATGCCGCTCGCGATCGTCAGCACGCTGGTCACGGTGCGCTGGCTCAAAAGGATGGACCCGGCGCGCTTCTATGTGATCATCTATCTGCTGATGGTGCTGCTCGGCGCGAAATTGCTGTGGGACGGGGTGTCGGCATGAGCGCGGGCGCCGGAAACAGGCGACGCAACGCGGCATTGCGCCTAGGGTCGGCGGCGACGGGCACGCACGTCCGCCGCCTGCAAGGTATTGATCATGGCCAAGGGCCAGAAGAAATCGACCCGCGAAACGCGCAAGCCCAAGGCCGAAAAGCCGAAAAAGCCCAATGCGAGCAACCCGTCGACCAAGACCGGCGTGGTCGCCGGGCTCGACAATATGAAGAAATAATGCCGTTGCGTGGGCGGGCGGGGGCGCCGCGATGACGATGACGATCCTCGTCGATGCCGACGCCTGCCCGGTGAAGGACGAAATCTACAAGGTCGCCTGGCGGCACGACGTCGCGGTCAAGGTGGTGAGCAACAGTCGCTTGCGCGTCCCCGACCATCCGCTGATCGAGCGCATCGTCGTCTCGGACGGCTTCGATGCCGCCGACGACTGGATCGCCGAGGCGGCGACGCCGCGCAGCATCGTCGTGACGTCCGACATATTGCTCGCCGACCGGGCGCTGAAGGCGGGGGCGATGGTGCTCGCGCCGACGGGCAAGCCCTTCACCCTCGCCTCGATCGGGCCGGCGATCGCGACGCGCGCGATCATGGCCGACCTGCGGGCGGGCATGGGTGACGGCATGGGCGGCCCGCCGCCCTTTTCCAAAAGCGACCGGTCGGCCTTTCTGCAGGCGCTCGACACCGCGCTGGTGAAGCTCAAGCGCGGCTGATTCGCCGGGGCGGTTGGCCGGCGACGAAAATTTGAAGATTTTTTGTCCTTAGCCCCAATGGCTTGTGATTTTTTTTCGCGGCCAGTGACGCCGATCACGCGCGGCTGCGATGATCGCCGCCATAAGCCGGTCATCGGGAAAATCCCGAGCCAGTTTGGAAACGACCGCCATCGTTCGACCCCTTTGAAAGGAAGTTCGTGATGACCAAGAAGCTGATCCTGACCCCCGTCCTCGCCCTCACCGTCGCGCTCTCGGCGACCCCCGCCATGGCGCAGTCGGCGCAGCCGTCGAACGGCATGATCATCGCGGTCAATCCGGTGCAGGTGCTGATCGGCCTGTTGCTCCCCGCCGTGCAGAAGGTCCGCGAAGCCGCCGCGCGCTGACGAAACACCCCCAGCGCCCGGCCGGCAATCGGGCCGGCCGGGCGGTCAGCGATCGGGCGCACCGGCGCGCAATGGTTGAAGATTTTTCGTCCCCGGTTCCGGTCCTCCGTCCGGTCCGGGTCCCAGGAAGCCCTCCCGCCGACGCGACCCCGGCGGGAGGGCTTTTTGCGGTCGGCGGCGGCGACGACAGGCACCACGGCAACGGTGAATGTCGGCGCGTCGTTCCAACCGGCAACGGCCTATTGCCGGCCTAGATATTGGTTTGATCCGCCGGGACGCCCGCCGGCAGCGTCGTGCTTCCCGCAGCTTCCTCGC
>NZ_JBOHHU010000001.1:0-121930 GCF_050725615.1 Sphingopyxis sp. | reverse complement strand
TGTCGGCCTTGCGCACCGCCGACTGCGGCCCCCGCCTTCGCGGGGGCGACGGCTATCCCTCGACCACCCGCGCCAAATTCGCCAGCGACGAATGCAATCCCTCGAGATGGTCCTTCGCCGAAATCCCCGGCGGCACATGATGCGCGTCGATCGTCACCAACGTCCCGTCGCTCTGCCGTGACAGATACCAATGCATCGACATCGTCCCCGAAAAGCGCGGGTCGTCGGACTCAAACTCGACCTCCCAGACGATCAGCCGCCCGTCGTCGAGCGTCGGAATATACACCTCGACGACATCGCCATCATCGTCGCTCTTGGTCTCGACATCGGCATCGTCAAACGTCAGCCGCATCAAAAAGCCGCCGCCCGCTCGCAGGTCGACATGCTCGAACACCCCGGTCGCGCCCTCGGGCGGCAACCAGCGCGCCAGCTTCGCGGCGCTGGTAAAGGCCGCGAAAACATCGACCAGCGGAGCCGCGATCAGCCGTTCGGCATGATCGGTGCGCCGCGTCTTCTTGGTCGGTTTCAAGCGAGCGCCGCGCGGACCGCCGCCACCGCCGCCTCGGCCGCGCCGCCGTCGGTACCGCCGCCCTGCGCCATGTCGGGACGTCCGCCGCCGCCCTGCCCGCCCAGCGCCGCGACCGCGAGCTTGACGAGATCGACGGCATTATGCGCGACGCCCTCGGTCACCCCGACCGCGACCGAGGCGCGCCCGTCGTTGACCGCGACCAGCATCGCCACGCCGCTGCCGACCTGCTTCTTGAGGCCATCGACCGTGCCGCGCAGCTCCTTGGGATCGAGCCCCTCGACGACCTGCGCGAGGAAGGCGGTATCGCCGACCTGCTCGACCGCCGGCCCCGCCGCAGCACCGCCGCCGCCGCCAGACCCGCCAAGGGCGAGCGCCTTCTTCGCGTCGGCCAGTTCGCGCTCGGCCTTCTTCAATTGCTCGGCGAGCGCCGCAACGCGCGCCGGCACGTCGTCAGGCGAGGTCTTGAGCGCCGCCGCCGCCGCTTTCAGCGCTTCGTCGCGCCCGTTCAGCCAGGTCCGCGCCGCCTCGCCGGTCAGCGCCTCGATGCGCCGCACGCCTGACGACACCGCCGATTCGCCGACGATCTTGAGCAAGGCGATATCGCCCAGCGCCCGGACGTGCGTGCCGCCGCACAGTTCGACCGAATAGCTATGGTCGTCGGCGGCCCCCATCGAGAGTACGCGCACCTCGTCGCCATATTTCTCGCCGAACAGCGCCAAGGCGCCCGCCGCGACCGCGTCGTCGGGGGTCATCAGGCGCGTCGTCACCGCCTCATTGCCCCGGATCTGCGCGTTCACCTCCGCCTCGACGTCGGCGATTTCCTCAGGCGTCAACGCCTTGGGGTGCGAAAAGTCGAAACGGAAACGATCCTCGGCAACCAGACTGCCCTTCTGCGTCACATGTCCGCCGAGCCGGTTGCGGAGAGCCGCGTGCAGCAGGTGCGTCGCGCTGTGATTGGCGCGAATGCGGTCACGGCGCGCGGCATCCACGGTCAACTGTACCGTGTCGCCGACCTTCAGCGTCCCCGCCTCCAGCTTCGCCTGATGCGCGTGCAGCCGTCCGAGCGGCTTGCTCGTGTCGCTCACCGACGCCGCTGCGCCGCCCAATGTCGCGATCGTGCCGCTGTCGCCCATCTGGCCGCCGCTCTCGCCATAGAAGGGCGTCTGGTTGGTCAGCACCACGAGCTCGTCGCCGGCCTTGGCTTCGTCGACCTGGACGCCGTCCTTGACCAGGGCGATCACCTCGCCCTCGCCGACGGTCGCGCCGTAGCCGGTGAATTCGGTGCTGCCATTGGTTTCGGCCAGGTCGAACCAGATTTCTTCCGACGCCTTTTGCCCGCTGCCCTTCCACGCCGCGCGCGCCGCTGCCTTCTGCTGCGCCATCGCGGCGTCGAAGCCGGCGCGGTCGACCGCGATGTCCTGCGTGCGCAGCGCGTCTTCGGTCAGATCGTAAGGGAAACCATAGGTGTCATAGAGCTTGAAGGCGACATCGCCCGGCAACGTCGCGCCCGCATCCATGCCGACGGTCGCCTCGTCGAGCAGGCGCAGACCCTTGTCCAGCGTCTGGCGGAATTTGGTTTCCTCGCGCTCGAGCGTCTCGGCGATCAAGGGCTGGGCGCGGATCAGCTCGGGATAGGCGGCGCCCATCTCGGCGGTCAGCGACGGCAGCAGCCGGTACATCAACGGATCCTTGGCGCCGAGCAGATGCGCGTGGCGCATCGCGCGGCGCATGATCCGGCGCAGCACATAACCGCGCCCCTCGTTCGACGGCAGCACGCCGTCGGCGATCAGGAAGCTCGACGCGCGCAAATGATCGGCGATCACGCGGTGGCTCGCCTTGTGCGCCTCATCGGCGGGCACCCCGGTCTGGTCGACCGACGCCGCGATCAGCGCCTTGAACGTGTCGGTGTCATAATTGTCGGTGACGCCCTGCAGCACCGCCGCGACGCGCTCCAGCCCCATGCCGGTGTCGATGCTCGGGCGCGGCAGGTCGACGCGGTCGTCCGGGCCGCGCTGGTCATACTGCATGAACACCAGGTTCCAGATCTCGACGAAGCGGTCGCCATCCTCTTCGGCCGATCCCGGCGGGCCGCCCCAGATATGATCGCCATGGTCATAGAAGATTTCGCTGCACGGCCCGCATGGTCCGGTGTCGCCCATCGACCAGAAATTGTCGTTGGTCGCGATGCGGATGATGCGGTCCTCGGGCAGCCCCGCGATCTTGCGCCACAGGTCATAGGCCTCGTCGTCGGTGTGATAGACGGTCGCGGTCAACTTTTCGGGCGCGAGCCCCCAGGTCTTGGTGATCAAGGTCCAGGCATGGTGGATCGCCTGTTCCTTGAAATAGTCGCCGAAGGAGAAATTCCCCAGCATTTCAAAGAAGGTGTGGTGCCGCGCGGTGAAGCCGACATTGTCGAGGTCATTATGCTTGCCGCCGGCGCGCACGCATTTCTGCGACGAGGCCGCCGTGCTGTACGGTCGCTTTTCGAGCCCGGTGAAGACATTCTTGAACGGCACCATGCCGGCGTTGACGAACATCAACGTCGGGTCGTTGTACGGCACCAGCGGCGCCGAGGGTTCGATATGGTGGCCGGTCCCCGCGAAATAGTCGAGGAACGAGCGGCGAATGTCGTTGGTCGATGTCATGCGCGCGAATTAGGCACTTTGATGCGGTGCGACAAGCCGGGAAACGTCGATGACCGCGATCGGCACGCCCGATCAAAAGGCGGTCGCGATCCCCTTGCCCAGATAACAGGGCAATTGGCGCAGCACATCGGCCTTCGGAATGCCGTCTTCCATCATCTCGCGCGGCACTTCGGACGTGTCGGTGCGCACGACCGAAAAATCCGCCCCCGGCGCCGCGCGGTGGACGACGACATAGCCGCAATCCATCGTCCCGTCCGCCCGGTCGCCGCGAAAATCGAACGCGGCATAGATGCCGGGCGGCTGGCCGGCGGGATCGAGATACCAGCTCAGGCGCAGGATGCGGATCGTCCCGTCGGCCCACAGCGTCTCGCGCTTGCGCAGGTTCATTTCCCACGCGAGTCGCGGGTTCGCCGCCTGGAACGACAGCCGCAGCATCGCATAGGCCGAGGCATAATCGCGCCTGGCGAGCGCCATGGTGTAGGCCGCGACGCGGCCCATCGCGTCGCTTTCGTCGGCCGGCGTCGGCGCGAAACTGCCGGTTTCAGGCGCGTTGACGACGCGCTCGACCTCGGGGCCGAGCGGCGGCGCCTGCGCCGCGACCGGCGCGACAATCACCAGTCCCGCCGCGACGACAACGGCGCTTCGAAGGTCAGAAAACAAAATAGGCCCCGCCCTTCTCGCGCGCCGCCTGCCAGGCCGGACGCGCGTGCATCGCCGCGACGAAGGCCGCGAGCTTCGGATAGTGGGCCGCCCCGCCCATCGCCGCGACTTCGGCGGGGAAGCTCAACATGATGTCGCCGGCCGACAGGCTGTCGCCGATGAAATGGCCGGCGTCGTTCAATTCGCCCTCCAGATAGGCAAAATGCGCGCCGAGCTGTTCGTCGATCCGCGGCTTGACCGGCGCTGCGGCTTCACCGAGACGGCCGAGGTAGAGGTCGAGGATGATCGGGGTCATCGCCGAGCCTTCGGCGAAATGGATCAGTTCGAGGTGGCGGACATGATCGTCGGTCCCGCGTGCCGGCACCAGCGCCTCGCCGCCATAATTCTCGCACAGATATTCGGCGATCGCCCCCGATTCCTGGATCACGCGCCCCGCATCTTCGAGCAACGGCGATTTGCCAAGCGGGTGGATGGCCTTCAATTCGGGCGGCGCGAGGTTGGTCACCGCATCGCGCTGATACTGCTTGATCTCATAGGGCGCCCCGAGTTCCTCGAGCAGCCAGAGGATACGCTGCGAACGGCTGTTGTTCAGATGGTGGACGATCAGGCTCATGGCGCTCTCCTCTTATGGTTTATAGGGTCCGTTGCGGTCGATCAGCGCCGCGAGTTCGCGCACCAACTTGGCGCCGAGGATCGCGGTGACGTCGCCGATGTCGCGGCCGGGATGATGTTCGACGATATCGGCGCCGACGATCGGCGCGGTCTGTTTGTGCAGCACCGCGAGCAGTTCGCGCACCGTCAGCCCGCCGGGCTCGGGATGCGCGACGCCGGGCGCCGCCGACGGATCGAGACCGTCCATGTCGATCGAGATATAGAGCGGGCCTTCGAGCACTGGCACCGCGTCGGGGGTGAAGCCCGCCATCGGCACGATCTCGACCCCGAAGCGGTTTGCCTGCTCGCGGCAATGATTGTTGAGCGTCCGGATGCCGACCTGCACCAGACGCGCGGCATGACCGCCGTCATAGATGCGCGCGAAGGGTGAAGCGTGGCTGCGTGGATTGCCCTCGAAATCGTCATAGAGATCGGGATGCGCGTCGATGTGGAGGATGGTCACCGGCCCGAAGCAGGCCGCCGCAGCCTCGACGAGCGGCAGGGTAACGGCATGATCGCCGCCGAGCGCGAGCGGGATCTCGCCATCTTCGCGCACCAGCGCGGCGTGGCGGCGGATCATCGCGTCGTCGCGCGCCGTATCCTCGGTCAGCGCGAGGTCGCCGTCGTCGGTGAAGGCGATGTCGGTGCCGAGTTCGGGGCCGAGTTCGCTCGCCATATTGCCGCGCTCGCTCCACAATTGGGCGCGGATCGCAGCCGGGCCGGCGGCGGCGCCGCGTTCGAAGCTGCTGTTGATATCGGTGGGCAGGCCGAAGAGGCGGATCGCGGGCATGGCGTGCTTGTAGCCGCTCAAAGGGGCCGCGCAAGGCCAACGGCGGGCGGGCCGGTCGCGAGAGGGTGCGAACCGAGGGGCAAGGAACCCGCCGCCGTTGGACGACCGGTCCGCACGCGAACCGGCCGGAGGTCTGTCAGTCGTCGTCGCCCTCGTCGGGGCCGGCCATCATTTCCTCGGCCACCGCGTCGGTGCGGCTGCGAATCGCGGCCTCGAGGCGTTCCTTGAGTTCGGGATTGTCGTTGAGGAAGGTCTTGGCGTTTTCGCGGCCCTGCCCGATGCGGATCGAGTCATAGCTGAACCAGGCGCCCGATTTCTCGACCAGTCCGGCCTTGACGCCGATGTCGAGGATCTCGCCGATCTTGGAAATGCCCTGGCCGTACATGATGTCGAATTCGACCTGCTTGAACGGCGGCGCGACCTTGTTCTTGACGACCTTGACGCGGGTGGTGTTGCCGACGATCTCGTCGCCATTCTTGATCTGGCCGGTGCGGCGGATGTCGAGACGCACCGACGCATAGAATTTCAGCGCGTTGCCGCCGGTCGTGGTTTCGGGGTTGCCGTACATCACGCCGATCTTCATGCGCAGCTGGTTGATGAAGATCACCATGCAGCGCGAACGGCTGATCGAACCGGTGAGCTTGCGCAGCGACTGCGACATCAAACGCGCCTGAAGCCCGACATGGCTGTCGCCCATCTCGCCTTCGATTTCGGCGCGTGGAACCAGCGCGGCGACCGAGTCGACGACGAGCACGTCGATCGCGTTCGAGCGCACCAGCGTGTCGACGATTTCGAGCGCCTGTTCGCCGGTGTCGGGCTGCGACACGATCAATTCGTCGATATTGACCCCGAGCTTCTTGGCATAGACCGGGTCGAGCGCATGTTCGGCGTCGACGAAGGCGACGGTGCCGCCGCCCTTCTGCGCCTCGGCGAGCGTGTGCAGCGCCAGCGTGGTTTTGCCCGAGCTTTCGGGACCGTAAATTTCGATGACGCGGCCGCGCGGCAACCCGCCGACCCCGAGGGCGATGTCGAGCCCGAGCGATCCGGTCGAGATCGATTCGACCTGCATCGCTTCCTTCGAGCCCAATTTCATCACCGAGCCCTTGCCGAAGGCGCGATCGATTTGCGCCAGAGCGGCGTCGAGCGCCTTCTGCCTGTCCGTGCTGTTCACTGATTTCCCCGATTCGACGAGTGACAATTGACCGGCCATGACCGTCCCTTTCCTGCTCTATCGCGAAGGCAGAAGCATCGCAACGCCGGACCTGTGTACGGCATTTGTTCTCAAGGAACAAGATGGGAACATAATATATTTCGCGGTAGCGAAATACGCGCTTATCCGGCGAAAAAACCGTCCAACACCGCTTCGATCTCGCTGAGACGAAACGGCTTCGACACCAGCTTGCGATGCGCGTGCGCCGGGGGAATCACGTCGCCGCCGCCCGAGGTGAAGGCGAAGGGGATATCGCGCGCCGCCAGCGCGTCGGCGACCGGCCAGCCCTTGGCCTCACCCAGGTTGATGTCGACCAGCGCCGCATCGACCGGCCCCGCCGCGATGACCGCGAGCGCATCCTCGACGCTCGCCGCCTGCGCGGGTTCGGGATAGCCGAGCGCGTCGAACATGTCGGCAAGCATCATGCCGATCAGCACATCGTCCTCGACGAGCAAGATGCGGCGATCGCCCGCCATCACGACGCCCGCTGCGCGGCGGCGTCGAGCGCGGCCGACACGGCCTCGGCCAATTGCGCGACCGAAAAGGGTTTGGGCAGGAAGGACACATGATCAATATCGATCGACTGGCGCAATTGTTCCTCGGCATAGCCCGACATGAACAAAACGGGCAGGTCGGGCCGCCGGTTGCGCAGCGCGCGGACCATCGCCGGGCCATCCATCGTCGGCATCATCACATCGGTCAGGATCAGGTCGACCTTGTCCATCGCGCCGAAACGCTCGAGCCCTTCCTCGCCCTGCGAGGCGGTGACGACGCTATAGCCGGCTCGGGTCAAAGCCCGTTCGGCGACCGCGCGGACCATGTCCTCATCCTCGACGAGCAGGATGGTGCCGGTGCCCCATTGGCTTTTCTTCGGCTTCGCCGGCGGCGGGACAACGACAGGGGCATCCTTGTCGGCGCGGTGGACGGGCAGATAGATGGTGAAGCTCGCCCCCTCGCCCGGCTTGCTGTCAGCGAAGATGAAACCCGCCGATTGCTTGATGATGCCATAGACGGTCGACAGCCCCAGCCCGGTCCCCTTGCCGACATCCTTGGTGGTGAAGAAAGGTTCGAAAATCTTGGGCAATACGTCTGCGGGAATGCCGCCGCCCGTGTCGCTGACTTTCAAGGCGCTATAATCGGCGGGCGGCATGACGTCGCTGCCCATCGCGCGCACCTCGGCGGCGGTGACCGGATAGGTTTCCATCGTCAGCGTGCCCTGCCCGGCCATCGCGTCGCGCGCATTGACCGCAAGGTTGATGATGACCTGTTCGAGTTGTCCCGGATCGGCGCGCACCGCGCCAAGCCCGCGCCCGTGGCGCACCGACAATTGCACCGTCTCGCCGATCAGCCGCTTGAGCAGGTGCGACACCTCCGAAATCACGTCGGGCAGCTGCAATATCTGCGGACGTAGCGTCTGCTGCCGCGAGAAGGCGAGCAACTGGCGCGTCAGACTGGCGGCGCGATTGGCATTGCTGCGAATCTGCTGGATATCGTCATAATCGCTGTCGCCGGGCGTGTGCCGCATCAGCATCAGGTCGCAGCTGCCGAGCACCGCAGTCAGGATATTGTTGAAGTCGTGCGCGACGCCGCCCGCAAGCTGGCCGACCGCCTGCATCTTCGACGCCTGCGCGACCTGGCGCTTCAGGCGCGATTCCTCGCTCGAATCCTTGAGGCTGAGCAGCACCGCCGCTTCGCCGAGTCCACGCACCCCGACGACGCGCATCGACACCGGTTCGTCGCCCTGCCCCGCCAGCCGGATCGACAAGTCGCCACCGACCTGTTGCCCGCTGCTGTGGCGGCGGATCATGTCGGCGAGCGGCCCCTTGTCCTCACTGACGACGATATCGCCGGGGTAGCGCGGCATCTTCGCCTCGGCCAGCCCGGCGGCACGGATGAAGGCGCGGTTCATATAGAGGAAGCGCCCGTCGCGATCGACCATCGCCAGCCCGAAGGGCAGCAGCGACAACAAAGTCTCGACATAGGTCTGCGCGGTGCCGCGATCGGCGGTGCCGATCTCCTCATCGATCAGCGCGAGCAACATCGGGCCGTGGCTGTCGGCGGGGATCAGCGGGATCTGGAGCAGGCGAATCGGGGTCGCGCGCTCGCCCTCGCGGCCGAAATAAAGCGTCCCGGCGTCGTCGAGGCGGAGCAGCGGCGCAACGTCGCGCCCGGCATAATGGGCCTGATCGCTCTCGCCCAACGCGCGGAGCAGGAAGGCAGGATTGGCGACGCGCAGCCGCCCCTCGGCATTGACCAGCGCCGCCATGATCCCCGCCTGCCCCAACGTGCGCCCCGCAGGGCCGTCGAGGTGGCGACTGATCTCGGTCACCAGGTCGAGCCGTTCGACCGCCGAGAAGCGCCACACCAGATAATCTTCGGACAGGCCGGTGCGGATCACCTGTGCGCGCAGATGCAAGGCGCCGACCGCCAGTTCGTCGACCCCGCCCTCGCCATCGCGCCAGGCCGCGCGTCCGGCATTTTTGAGCAGTTCGGCGCCGCGCCCTTCGAGCGGCAATCCCGGCGGGGTGACGAAGCCGCCCATCCAGGTCGCGAACAGGTCGTTGGCGCAGACGAGCCGCCCGGCGCGGTCGGTCACCGCGATGCCGACATCGTCATGGTCGACCGCCTGACGCAGCATCGTCCAGTCGGGCAACGCCGCCTCGCCGGCGGCGACGGCGGGAAACAGGCGGCGCATCAGGATGACCCCGCCCCCCGCGACCGCCAGACCCGCGAGAAAACCCGCCGCGAGCACCGCATCGCGCGTGGCCCAGAACAGCAGGCCCATCGACAGGATCGCCAGCCCGGCGAGCAATCCGGCGTCGAAACGCGACAGCCCGCCCGGCAGTGCCGACGATGCCCCCGGGCCTGCCCCCCTGCTGAACTCGGTCTCAGCGGAAGGCAGGCTCGTGGTGGTCAACGATATTTCCCTTTATGGCGTTACCAGATGCGGACGCGATCTTCCGGCTTCAGATAGAGCTTCTGGCCTTCCTTGATCTGATAGGCCTTATACCAAGGGTCAAGGTTGCGCGAGACCCAAGTCCGCTGGGTCGAGGGCGAATGCGGATCGGTCGTGATGCGCTGCGACAGATTCTGTTCGCGATAGTTGCGCCGCCACACCTGCGCCCAGCCGAGGAAGAAGCGCTGGTCGCCGGTCAGCCCGTCGATCACCGGCGCTTCCTTGCCGCCGAGCGATTTTTTATAGGCGTCATAGGCGATGGTCAGGCCGGCGAGATCGCCGATATTCTCGCCGAGCGTGAACTCGCCGTCGAGATGTTCGCCGGGCAGCACCTCATAGGCGCTATATTGCGCGACCAGCGCCTTGCCCGCGGCTTCGAATGCCTTGACGTCAGCCTCGGTCCACCAGTCGGCGAGCTTTCCGGTCTCGTCATATTTCGCGCCCTGATCGTCGAAATGATGGCTGATCTCGTGGCCGATCACCGCACCGATGCCGCCATAGTTGACCGCCGCGTCGGCGTTCGGATCGAAGAAGGGCGGCTGGAGGATCGCGGCGGGGAAGACGATCTCGTTCATGCCGAAATTGGCATAGGCGTTGATCGTCATCGGCGTCATAAACCACTCCCAGCGACGGAGCGGGCCACCCAGATGGCCGATATTGTCGTCATGCGCGAACTGGTTGGAGCGCAGCGCGTTGCCGAACAGGTCATTGGCCTTGATCGTCAGCGTGCCATAATCCTTCCACTGGTCGGGATAACCGATCTTGGTGGTGAAATTGGCCAGTTTCTTCTTTGCCTTCACCTTGGTGTCGGGCTGCATCCATTCGAGCTGGCCGATGCGGGTATCGAGCGCGGCGAGCACATTCTTGACCAGCACGTCCATCGCCGCCTTGGTCTCGGGCGGGAAATATTTCGCGACATAATCCTTGCCGACGGCATCACCCAGATTGCCCGTCGTGAAATCGACCGCGCGCTTCCAGCGTTCCTCCCGCTGCGGCGTGCCCGACAGCGCGGTGCCATAAAAAGCGAAGGCTTCCTGGGCGACGGCATCGGGCAAGACGTCGGAAAAGCTGTCGAGGCTGCGGACGATCAGCACGTCGCGGATCACCCCGATCGGCGCGTCGGCGATCAGCTTCGCTTCGCCGGTAAAGGCGCTCGGCTGCGCGACCAGGATCGCGTCTTCCTTGACGCCGATGCCGCGGATGAAGGTCATCCAGTCGAAGCCCGGCGCGGCCTGTGCCAGTTCGGCGATGGTCATCTTGTTATAGACTTTGGTCGCATCGCCGCTGTCGTTCTTGTCCCAATGGACCGTCGCGATCTGCTTTTCGAAATCATAGATCGCCTGCGCGCGCACCGCCGCATTGCTCTCGCCGGCCAGCGTCAGCACATTTTCGAGATGCGTCAGATAGGCCGCCTGCAACTTGGCGTTGCGCTCGCCGTCCTTCAGGTAAAAGTCGCGGTCGGGCATGCCGATGCCGCCCTGGCCCATCTGATAGATATAGGTCTCGGGGTTCTTGTCGTCCTGGTTGACGTAGCCGCCGAAGAAATGCTGGACGCCGTTGCGGTCGGCGGTCGCGAGCAGCGCCGCCAGCCCCGCCTTGTCGACCGCCCGGACCTGCTTGAGCCAGGGCTGGATCGGTTTGAGACCGAGCTTTTCGACGCGCGCACTGTCGAGGTAGGAACGATAGGCGCGGCCGATCATGCTTTTCTTGTCGCCCTTTGCCGCGTCGAGAATCTCGCGGGTGCGCGTCTGCGACAGGTCCTGCAGCGCTGTGAACATGCCGTAATTGGACTTGTCGTCGGGGATCACCGTCTTCGCGGCCCAGGCGCCATTGGCATAGGCATAAAAATCGTCGCCGGGCTGGACGGTCGTGTCCATGCCGGTCTGGTCGAAACCGAAATCGCCGATCTGCGGCTTGGCGGCGGGCTGTTCGGTGGTGGCCGGTGCGGCCGCCTTTTCCTTGGCGATCGCGGGCGTCGCGGCAAAAAGAAGGGCGCCAAGCGCCGCCGTCGCCAAAAGGCGCTTATGCTGTGTCAGACGAGTCATGATATTCCCCAGTGGTACAGGGCCCCGCGATGGACGCGGAGCGATCTTGCGATGGGAAAATCTATAGGCCGGCGCGCGGCGCGTTCAACCGACGGCCGTGTCGCTCGTCGATGCCTCAAGTCGTTTGTCGCGCGCGCGGTGCAATTTGCGGCGCCAGCGCAAGCGAATCCAATTGTCCCAGAAGATCGACGCGAGCACATAGCCCACCGCCGCGGTGACGACCGAAATCACGAACAGCCCGGCGAAGCCGCCGAGCAGCGCCGGCCCGGCATTTTCGGTCACCCACTTCCACCATTCGCCCAGCGACGCGCCCTCATCGTAAAGGATATAGAGGTCGGACATGCGGGTATGGAGCCCGAACAGCACATTGCCGAGCCAGACCGAGGCGGCGAGGATGAAGGGCGTGGTCAGCGGATTGGACAGAAAGGTCATCGCCGCGCCGATCGGAATATTGGCGCGGAACGGCAGCGCGAGCAGCGCCACCCCCAGGATCTGCACCCCCGGGATCAGGAAAAAAATACCGACGAATAGCCCGAGCGCGGTGCCGCGCCGCACCGAGGTGCGCGAGAAACGCCACAAATGGCTGTGCGCGACGCGGTGCGAGAAGGGCCGGACGAACCGGTTTTCGAGCAATTCCTCGCGCGTCGGCGAATTGCGGCGGATCCAGTTCATCACCGTTGCCTTGTCGCGCGATGCTTCGCGCGAACCGTCGCGAGGCGCGCCGCCGCTCATCCGCGGTCCTTCATCAGCCGCTGCTTGTCGCGCTTCCAGTCGCGTTCTTTGATCGACTCGCGCTTGTCATGCGCCTTCTTGCCCTTGGCGAGCGCCAGCTCGACCTTGGCGCGGCCACGGCTGTTGAAATAGACCGACAGCGGCACCAGCGTCATGCCCTGCCGCGCGACCCCGGCGTGCATCTTGTTGATCTCGCGCCAGTTCAGCAACAGTTTGCGCGGGCGCTTGGGCTCATGGTTCAACCGGTTGCCGTGGCTATATTCGGGGATGTTGGCGTTGATCAGCCACACTTCGCCGCCGGTCACCTCGGCATAGCTTTCGGCGATCGTGCCCTCGCCGAAGCGCAGCGCCTTCACTTCGGTCCCCTGCAGCGCGATGCCCGCCTCGAACACTTGCTCGATGGCATAGTCGAAGCGCGCGCGCCGGTTCTCGGCGACGATCTTTTTCTTGTCGAATTCGGCGGCGGACTGCGGACGGGCCATGACGAAAGCTTATATCACTCCAGCCGCGGACAGCGCGGCATCGACGGCCGTGCGCGATGCAGCGGACGCCGGGATGATAGGTAGGCGCACTTCGGGCGAAAACCAGTCGTGGAGACGCGACAGCGCATATTTTGCCGGCGCGGGCGAGCTGTCGCTGAACATCGCCTGGTGCAGGGCGAACAAGCGGTCGTGCAGCGCCAGCGCCTTGGTCCAGTCGCCCGCCGCGCAAGCGGCGGCGAAATCGGCGCACAGGCGGGGCGCCACGTTTGCGGTGACCGAGATACAGCCGAAACCGCCCAGCACAGCGTGCGGCAACCACAGATCGTCATTGCCGCTGAGCTGGCAGAAATCCCGGCCCGCCCCCGCGCGATGCTCGGTCACGCGCGCCAGGTCGCCGCTGGCGTCCTTGACCGCGACGACGCTCGGAATGTCGGCGAGCTTGCACATCGTCTCGGCGCTGATGTCGGCGACGGTGCGGCCGGGAACATTATAGACGACGATCGGCAGGTCGCTGGCATCGGCGAGCGCCTGATAATGAGCGAGGATGCCCGCCTGGCTCGGCTTGTTGTAATAGGGCGCGACGATCAGCGCGGCGGCGGCGCCAGCGGCCTGCGCGTGGCGCATATGGCGGATCGCGGTCGCGGTGTCGTTCGACCCGCAGCCGGCAATTACGGGAACCCGCCCCGCAGCAGCTTCGAGGCAGGTGTCGATGACCTGATAATGTTCCTCGAACCCCAGCGTCGGGCTCTCGCCCGTCGTCCCGCACGGCACCAGCGCGCTCGTCCCCTCGCCGACCTGCCAGTCGACGAGCCGTTTGAACGCCGGCGCGTCGAACGCACCGTCGCGAAATGGCGTCACCAAGGCGGGAATCGACCCGGAAAACATGCTCGGCTCCTTTACAAAGACTCCACGCGACCGATAGGTAAGGTCGGCGCGCCGCTATTGGACGCCTATTCAGCGCCCCGCAAGGAGTTTGCCGCTAGTATGGCCCTTATGATTTCGTTGCCTTCCGTTTCCCGCCTCGCGCTCGCGGCGGCGCTCTTCTTTCCCACGATCGCGCACGCCAGCGAGCTCACCCCCGAACAAATGGCCTGGTACCGGGCGCAAATGGGTCTCGCGACCGCCTCGGCATCGCCGCCGACGAGCACCAACTCGGTCGGCGACGCGGTTATGGAATGGCGGCGGCTGACCGCCAACACCGGCGCTTCCTTCGATCAGCTGTCGCGCTTCCTGCTGGCCAATCGCGGCTGGCCCGACGCCGACAAGATGCGCGTGCGCGCCGAAAAAGCGATCGCGATCGACAGCTATGACCCCGCGCGCACGCTCGCCTTTTTCCAGACCTATCCGCCGCAGACCGCCAGCGGCCACCTCCGCCTCGCGCTCGCGCTCAACGCATCGGGGCGCCGCGACGAAGCCAATGTCGCGGTACGCCGCGCCTGGACCAGCGGCACGCTCGACGAGGTCGAGACGAGCCGCGCGCTGTCCTTCTTTCCCGGCGCCCTGACGCTCGCCGACCATGACGCGCGCATGGACCGCCTGCTCTGGTCGGGCGCCACCGGCGCGGCCAGCCGCCAGCTCGCCTTCACCTCGCCCGAAAGGCGCGCGGTCTTCGCCGCGCGGCTCGCGATGCGCAGCAATGCCGTCGATGCCGCGCTTCAGGCCGCCGCGGTCGAAAGCGCCAATCCGTCGCTGGCGCGCACCGACGCGGGCTATATTGCCGACAAGGCGACCTGGCTGCGCAAGGCCAACCGCGTCGTCGAGGCTCGCGCGCTGCTCGCCGCCCCGCGCAGCCTCGCCAGCGCGCCGACCGATGCCGAGGAATGGCTCGAAACCCTGCTCACCAACGCGCGCGCCGCCGACAGCGCCGGCGACAAGCTGACCGCCTATAATATCGCGCGCCAGCTCGGCGACACCTTCCCCGCCGGCACCGTCATCCGCGAAACCCCGCTCAGCGTGCGCGACGATTATACCTCGCTCGCCTGGCTCGCCGGCCAGCTTGCCTTCCGCGACCTGCGGCGCCCGGGCGAAGCGGCGCAACTCTACCGCCTCTATGGCGAAGCCGCGCGTTCGGCACAGACGCGCACCAAGGGCTTTTACTGGGCCGGGCGCGCCGCGCTCGCAGCGGGCGATAGCGATTCCGCCAATGCGCAATTCGCCGATGCCGCCCAGCATTATGACCAATATTATGGGCAATTGTCGCTCGAACGGCTCGGCCGCGCGCAGCCGAAACCGACCCCGGTCCCGACGGTCCAGGTCAGCCAGGCCGAAAAGGTCAATTTCGACGACGACCGCCTCGTCCGCGCCGCGCGCGCGCTCGGCGAGATCGGCGCCTGGCGCGAACAGTCCCTGTTCCTGCGCGCGCTCGCTAACCGCGCCCGCTCGCCGTCCGACCATGTCCTTGCGGGCCAGCTCGCCTCGCAAATCGGTCGTCCCGACCTCGGCGTGATGATCGGCCGCAGCGCGCAGGCGAACAGCCTCGACGCGGTCGAGGTCTCGGGCTTCCCGACCGTCCGCGTGCCCGTCGGTCACGAAGGCAATTGGACCTTCATCCACGCGATTACCCGCCAGGAAAGCCAATTCGACCGCCAGGCGATCAGCCATGCCGGCGCGCGTGGCATGATGCAGCTGATGCCCGGCACCGCGCGCGAGGTCGCGGGCAAGATCGGCTTGTCCTATGACGCCGGCTCGCTGACCACCGACACCAATTACAACTTCACGCTCGGCTCGACCTATTTCCAGCAGATGCTCAGCTATTTCGGCGGCAGCTATCCGCTCGCGGTGGCGGCGTATAACGCCGGTCCGGGCAATGTGAACAAATGGCTGCGCGCCAATGGCGATCCCCGCAACGGGACGATCGAGATGGTCGACTGGATCGAAGCCATCCCGATCTTCGAGACGCGCAACTATGTCCAGCGTGTGCTCGAAAATGCCGTCGTTTATGACACGCTGCGCGACCGGCCACTGCCGAGCGCCCCGCTGAGCTTCTACCTCGGCAAGCGCACGCCGGGCTAATCCCGGTGGCGGGGGACAAGACGAACATCATCAGCCCCACGGGCTATGCCGCGCTGCGCGCCGAATATGACGCGCTGCTCGGCGACGAGCGGCCCAAGCTGGTCGAGGTGATCAGCTGGGCGGCGGGCAATGGCGACCGCAGCGAGAATGGCGACTATATCTATGGCCGCAAGCGGCTGCGCGAGATCGACCGGCGCCTGTCCTTCCTCGCCCGGCGGATGAAGGCGGCGCGCGTCGTCGATCCCGCTGCGCAGCCCGACAAGAGCCGCATCTGGTTCGGCGCCACCGCCGAGCTTGCCGACGACGATGACGTGCGGCGCACCGTTACGCTGGTCGGCGACGACGAGGCCGAAGCCGGCGACGGCCGGATCGGCTGGAACAGCCCGCTCGCCCGCGCGCTGCGCGGCGCCGGGGTCGGCGACTTGCGCATCGTGCAACTGCCTGCGGGACCCAAGGAATGGGAAATCATCGCGGTCCGCTACCCCGCCGCCTGACGCTCACTTGCCCAATATCTGATTCATCGATGCACGCAGATCGGACCGCAGGTCGGGGGCGTCAACGGCGCGCATCGCCCATTGCCGCGCCATCGCCGCATTGGCCTCGACCCCCTGCCCCGCCCGATAAGCGAGCGCGACGATCGCCATCGCATTGGCGCGCGCCGTCACGGTCGTCGGATCCTCCTCCGACAGCGTCGAACTGCGTGCGGCGATCGCGCAATCGCTGAACGACTCGGCGACCTGGAGGTTCAGATAGCCAAGCTCGCACAGCCAAAGATTGCCCTCGACATTGCCGCTCTGCGCGATCCCGCGCAGTCGGCCGATCATCTCGTCGCGTTTTGCCGGATTGATCGCGGCAAAGAACATGGCGGCGGGATGCCCTGCCTCGGCCGCCTCGACGAACAGGCGCTCGGCGCCGGCGCGATCGACTTTCCCGAACCCGCCGATCGACAATTGATAGGCAAGATGCGTCTTGGCCTTGGCATAGCCGCTCGCTGCGGCGGCCTGATAAAGGCGTTCCGCCTCGGCGCGATCGGGCGTTCCGGGCGCGCTGCCCATCAGATAATAACCATATTCCAGCTGCCCCGGCGCATAATCGGCAGCCGCCGACCGCTTCAGCCACTCACCCGCCGCCGGCATGTCGCGCGCCACGCCCACACCGAATTCCAGCATATAGCCCAGGATATGCTGCGCCGCGGGGTCGCCGTCCTTTGCCAGCGCCACGATATCGCTCGCCGGGCGCCTTGCCAGCAGCTTGGCCACGATGACGGGCTCGTCCTCGACCGCAAGTTGCGCAAGCGGCAGGTCGAGCGGTGCGATCGGTGCCGGCGCGCCGCGCGTCCGGGCCGCTGCAACCGGCGCGGCGGGCACCGGGGCCAGCGCGGGCGGGGCCGCGACGAATGCCGCGTCGAGTTTCTTCGGTTCGACCAGATAGAGCCCGCCGAGCTTGCGGCCGTAATGAAAGGGTTCCTGTTCGCCGCGCGCCATGCCTTCGGTCAGTTCGGGGACCTCGCTCTCGATTGCGCCGAACATCGCGGTCAGCGGCACCGGCATCGCCAGATAGCGCCCGGCCGCCGCCGCAAAGGGGCTGAGCCGCGACCCGACCGGCGCGTCGTCATAGGCCGGAGCGCCGATCGCCGTCGAATAAAGCACCGCGCCGCGCGGCAGCGACAACAGCCCGATCGGCCCGACCCCACCCTCGGTCGCCACCGCCGGCTGGTCGGCGAGGCGCACGACCGGGTCGGCGGTGCGGCACGCGTCGACCAGGAACAGCGCCACCGCGCCCTCGGGGATGACCTTTTCGGCGACGGTTTCGAGCGAGACGAAGCGGAGATCGAGGTCGCTGCGCCGCGTCATCGGCGGCGCGTCGGTCGGCACCACATAATTTTTCTGCGCATATTGGAAGCCGTGGCCCGCGTAATAGACAACCACCGTTCCGGCCCCAGCCGTCTCGGCGGCGAAGCGGTCGAGTGCGGTCAGCAGCGCCTTCTGCTCGGCGTCGGCGACCACCCGCACCGCATAGCCGGCATCGGTCAGCGTCGAACAGATATGCGCGACGTCGTTGCGGCTGTTGGCGAGCGCCGCCCAGCTATATCCGTCATAGGCGCTGTTGCCGATCAGCAAGGCGACGCGGTCGCCGCGAAGCGGCGCCGTCCCGCATGCGCCGGGCGTCTGTGCCGCCGCCGCCGGAATCAGTCCGCCGAGCAGCAGCAAAAACAGCGCGGCCATCGCGCCCAGCCATGTCGTCCGCGTCATCTGTCTTGCCCCCGCGCTCGAACCATTATTCGCCGCGACCCGTGTCGACGATAGGACCGCACAATGGGGGAGCAAAGAGAAAACGCCCGCCTGTGTCCCGCATCACCGACACGGGCTGGACCTCCGGCTAATCGCTGATAATCAGAGGCGGGTCGAAGGAGAGGCGGTCATGCGAAGTCTGGCGATTGCCGCCGCGCTGTTGCTGTCCGGCGCCGCGCACGCCGCGCCGCAGCCGCCGATCAGCGACGACGTGATCCTCGAGGGCGTTCAGCTCGGCGAGGAAATCGAAAGCCGCGTCGATGGCGACCTCAACGGCGACGGCGATCCCGACACGGCCTTCGTGATCGCCAGCCCCGACTCGCGCGACCTCTATGTCGTGCTCAGCTATCGCACCGAGGTCGATATCGGCCATCAGCCCGGCGGCCAGTTGAAACTGCCCGCCGACGGGCTCGGGCCGGCCGGACTGACGATCAAAAAAGGCGTGCTGGTGATCGAGGATCTGTCGGGGGGCACTACCGCGCTGTCGGCGACCTATCGCTATCGCGCTGACAAGGCCGAGCCCAGGATGCGGCTGATCGGGCTCGACGCGACGGTGTATAGCCGCACCTATGCGCATGAGGGCAATGCGATGAGCTGGAACCTGGTCACCGGCGATGTCGAGACCAAAGTGCTGAGACTGACCGGCGAAGGCGAGGATGCCGGTTATGAGGACGCCTTCGTCCGGCGCTTCAAACGGCCAAACAAACCCATCTATATGAACGACACGCCCGATGCCGAAGAGCAGCTGATCGCTTTTACGAAAGCGAAATGAGCCACCATCGGCTTATTTGAGCAGCGCCGGCACGATCCATGCGATCGACATCACGACAACCGCAGCGATCAGCGAAAAGGCCAGCACATAGCGGACATTATGGCCTTTGACCCCGCCGCTGGCTTCCTCGTCGGTCACTTCGACATGCTCATCGACGACTTTCATGGTGCGTCTCCTTTTCCGGTCCGCCTGATACGCGGGCCTCCCAGGCGCGGTTCCCGCGCCGGCGATGGGGAGAGAGTGCCAGAGGGTCTGTAAGCCGGGTTCTGTCCACCCCGTTTGACCGGGGATAGGCGATCATTCCTCTAGGCGTGCGGTTACCCGAACGCTCAAGCAGTCAACCCGGACGGCGGGACCGGAACCGGTCCTGAGTTGCCTCGTGCCATCCCTATTCGACCTTGCTCCCGGTGGGGTTTGCCGTGCCGCGTCCGTTACCGTCCGCGCGGTGCGCTCTTACCGCACCCTTTCACCTTTCGCCGGGCCGAAGCCCTGGGCGGTCTCTTCTCTGTGGCACTTTCCCTAAGCCCTTCCGGAGAAGGACCCGCCGGACGTTATCCGGCACCGTGGTTTCCGTGGAGCCCGGACTTTCCTCCCCCGGCGGGATACCCCACCGGCGGCGATCGCCCGACCCTCTGGCGTCGCCATCATAGCAGCAACGCAGCACGCTGACGAGAAATCAATCGCCCTCGGGCTGGGGCAGCAGCAGCGCCAACAGGATCGCGCGGCATTCGCCGTCGATCGTGCCGTCGATCAGTTCGGGC
The DNA here is from genome assembly GCF_050725615.1 of Sphingopyxis sp. GTDB lineage: Bacteria > Pseudomonadota > Alphaproteobacteria > Sphingomonadales > Sphingomonadaceae > Sphingopyxis. The sequence continues at coordinate 102,394 of NZ_JBOHHU010000001.1, read as the reverse complement.
CGGAAACGGCGCTGGAACGCCACCGTCGCGGCAAAACCGTCGGTGACGTCATAGCCGAACCGTTCCAGCGCGAGCAGAAACCCGGCGTCGGTCCAGAGCGGATCGGTCAGCTTCTTGGTCGGACGCGGCAGCGCGAGGCGGCGGCGCGCCAGTTCTCCCCACGGAAACAGCTCGCCCGGATCCTGCTTGCGCGTCGGCGCGATATCCGAATGGCCAACGACATTGCCGCGGGTGACCTCGTGGCGGTCCTTGATCAGATGGACGAGGCGGACGACTGCGGCGACCTGCGGCTCGGGGAACGGCACATAGCCCCATTCATGCCCGGGATTGACGATCTCGATCCCGACGCTCGCCGAATTGATGTCGCTCGTGCCACGCCAGTGCGCGCGGCCGGCGTGCCAGGCCCGCTTGTCCTCGGGCACCATATGGGTGACCTGGCCATCCTCGCTGACGACATAGTGCGCCGACACTTTCGCGTCGGGATTGGCAAGCCATTCAATGGCTTCGGTGCCGCTCTTCATACCGGTATAGTGCAGCACGATCATCGAGATGGGCAGCGCGCGCTCGTCGAAATTGGGAGACCAGCGTTCGATAAAATCGCTCATGCGTGTCGCGGCCCGATCGTTGCAAAACCTGCCCTCACCTGCGCCAGCCTCATGCAAATTGCAAGGCGGGTTCAGGCGGCCGCCACGCGCCGCACCTGCTGGTCGGCGGGTTCGTAAAGCCCGCGCAGCCGCGGGCTCGCAACATATTGGTCGGTCTGGCCGAGCACCGTCTCGCCCGCGCCGAGCAGGAGGAAGCTTTGCGGCGCCGCGACCATGCGCAGCCGTCCGAACGCTTTCTGCCGCATCGGCAGCGAAAAATAGAGCAGCAGGTTGCGGCAGAAGATCAGGTCGGCGGGGCTCGCCAGCGGCGGCCGGTCGGTCAGCATATTCTGCACCGAAAAATCGATCCGGCGGCGCAGATCGGCCTTGGCGAGCCAGCCCGCCTCGGTCTGGTCGAACCAGCGCACCATGCGCTGCACCGGTAGCCCGCGCTGGATCTCGAACTGGCTGTAGAGGCCGACGCGCGCGCGGCTGATCGCGTGATAGCTGACGTCGGTGCCGACGATATCGATTTGCCACCCTGCCCATTTCTCGGGCTGTTCGGCGAGCAGCATCGCCAGCGAATAGGCTTCCTGCCCCGTCGACACACCGCAATGCCAGATCGTGATCCGCCTTTTGTCGGCGTTGATGACACGGAGCTGTTCAAGCACTGTCGTCGCAATGTCGTCGAACACACTATGTTCGCGATAGAAAAACGTCTCGTTGTTGAGCATCGCATCGACCGTATCGTCGAGCAGCTGGCGGCTGGTCGAGGTCACCAGCGCCGCGACCAGCGCGTCGAGGTCGGCGATGCCGTGGCGCTGCATCACCGGTTTCAGCGACATTTCGATGCGCCAAATGCGGCTCGGCGACAGGGTTTGCCCGGTGCGCGATTCGAGCACACCCATCAGCACGCGATAGGCCGATTCGCTGGCGGTTCCGCCCATCATGGCCGCGCCCGTCCTTTCAGGAAGCTGCCGAGCATCAGCGCGATCGCGTCGGGGTTCAGCGTCGCCGCCGCGATCCCCGCCTTGGCGACCGCGCCGGGCATGCCCCAGATCACGCAGCTTTCGGGCGCCTGCGCAAAGATCGTGCCGCCCGCCGCTTTCAGCCGCGCCGCGCCATCGGCGCCGTCGCGGCCCATGCCGCTGAGCACCACCGCCGCCGAACGCGCGCCATAAACCTCGGCGAGCGAATCGAACATCGGGTCGGCCGAGGGGCAGCAGCCATTGGGGACCGGGCGCCGGTCGAGCGCGATTTCACGGCGGCGGCCGCTCGCGACGACGATCAGATGCGCATCGCCGGGCGCCAGATAGATATGGTTCTTCTCGACGACCATCCCCGCCTCGGCGACGACGACCTTGCGCGCCGTCATCGTCGCGATCTGCCGCGCGTAAAATTCCATGAAGGCATCGGGCAGGTGCTGGGTGAGCAGGATCGGCGCGGTGATGCGCGGGTCGAGATGGGTCAGGAAACTAGTGAAGGCCGGGATGCCGCCGGTCGACGCGGCGACGGCGATGCATTCGAGCGGCTGGTCGGTGTCGATCGCGACCGCAGCCGGCGCCGCCACGGGCCGCGCGGCGGGGCGAACGAGCGTCTGGCGGTGCGGCGGCAACTGGCCGAGGCTGCGGATGCGGTCGGTGAGAACTTCGGCAAAGCGCCCCGAAAAGCTGCCGCGCCCCGGCTTGGCGAGCGTATCGCTGGCCCCCAGCGCCAGTGCTTCGATCGCGGCGGGCCCACCTTCGATGCAATTGGACGACAGGATCAGCACGCGCGCCTTTTCGGCGCGTTCGAGGATCAGCGGCAGCGCGGTGATGCCGTTCATCCCCGGCATTTCGATGTCGAGCACGACCACATCGACCGGTTCGCACGCCAGAAAGGCCAGTGCGTCCTGCGCCGACGCGATCGACGCGCAAACGCTCAGCCCTTCGGTCTGGTCGATGATCCGCTCGAGGATGCTGCGGACGACCAGGCTGTCGTCGACCAGCATGACACGAACGTCGCGCGTGGCCGGCATCGCATGGTCGGCGACGCTGGCGCGAGGCAAAGGTTGGGAGGCCGCCACCCGCGTGGCCTCAAGCGACGCCGACGAGCTGCAATTTTCCTTCGAGCGTTTCGCGGTCGAACGGCTTCATCACATATTCGTCGGCCCCCGCCTCGATCGCGGCGCGAATATGGTCGATGCTGTTTTCGGTGGTGCAGAACACGACGCGCGGCCGTTCTTCATGCCCATAATCCAGGTCGTTGAACGCGCCGAGAAACTCCATGCCGCTCATCACCGGCATGTTCCAGTCGAGCAGGATCACGTCGGGGCGGTTGGCGCGGCAAAAGGTCAGCGCCTCCTGTCCGTCGGCGGCTTCATCGACCGCAAAGGCCATGCTTTCCAGAATGTGCCGCGCAACCTTGCGGATCACTTTGCTGTCATCGACGACCAGACAGGATTTCGACATAATTTACTCCGTGCCCCCGGGGATCGTGGGGGGATAACCCAAAGGGGTATTCAGGCCGTTAATGTCAGGCCGCCTTCGCGACCGGCAAGGTGATGAAATGCGACGGATCGACGACGAGCAGCGAGGCGCCCTCATGCTCGATCATCGCATCGGCAACCCGCGCCCAGCCGGGCAGCAGCCGACCGGTGACGCGCGTTTCGGGCGCGTCGATGAAGCAGACATCCTCGATCGCATCGGCAAGCAGGGCATAGCCATGGTCGGCGACATCGACGACGATCACGCGCTGCCCCGGCGCCACAGCAACCGGCGGAAGCCCGATCACGACATGCGGATCGATCAATGTGAAGACGCGGCTGCGGAGCGCGAACAGGCCCGCGACGTGCGGCGGCGCGGCGGGAACATGCACCGGCGTGCCCACCGTCACCACCGAATTGATCGCGCGACTGCGCAGCGCGACACGGGTGTCGGCGATGCGCGCGATCAAATAGAGTTTCTCCATCATCAGCTGGCTCCTGCAACGCGGATGCGCAAAGCCTCAAGCAAGGCGCCGCGATCGTAACGATAGATGCTGTCGTCGTCGGGCCCGGTCGCCGCCACCGACGACCGCAGGCGGACGAGCGGGACATCGCCGGCAACCGGCGCCACCGGTCCATCGGCCAGGTAAAGCTGGACGTCGGGCCGTTCGCCCTCGACCGCTTCGCCGCCGCTGATCACCCGGTACCCGGCATGGCGCAGGATCGGCGCGAGGAAATTGTCCGCCCAGCCGTCGGCGTCGTCGGACAGCCGGCACAGCGGCTGGCGCTGCAAGGACGGGGTCTGACCAGCGCCATATTGCGCCATCAGCCAAAAGGGATCGATCAGTTCGACGGGTTCGCCGCCGATCAGCACGACCCCGGCGATCAATCCCGGCGCCGGCGCCGGCTGCACCGCATCGGGCAGCCGGACGATGTCGATCACCGCATCGATCGGATAGCAGAGCACCGAATGACCGTCGTGGAGGCGGAGCAGCTTGACGGCTTCCGGCCCGCTCGGGACGACGGCGGCGTGAACGGCGAAGATGTCGGCGCCGATCTGCGCCTGCACCACACCCGCGCTTTCGAACAGCGCCGCGGCCGGCACTTCCTCGACGCGCTCGATCACCGACAGACGGACGCCGCGTGTGCGACCGCCGACGTCGCGGAACAACAGCAATTGCGCGGCATTGCGCGCGGCGGCGGCTTCGGCGGCCGCTTCGGCGCTCGCATCGTGACTGCGGCCCGCTTCGGATGCATCGACCCCGGCGGCCGCAAGCAACCCCTGGACGTCGAGCAACAGCACCGGGCGGCCGTTATCGGGCAAGGTCGTCCCCGCATAGAGTCCGGTCGCCATGATCATCGGCGCGGCGGGTTTGATCACCAGTTCCTCATGGTCGTGGATCGCCGCGACGCTCAGCGCATAGCTGTGTCCCTGCCCCGGCCGGACGAGGATGATCGCCCGGTCGTCCTGATCCTCGCTCGCGTCGATCTCCGACCCGAGGACATGTTCGAGCCGCAGCAGCGGAAACTGCTCGCCGCGCACGGTGGCGAGTTCGCCGCCGCCGACACGGTCGATGCGCACCGAATCGCTCGTTTCGAGCAGGATTTCGCGGACCGATCCGCGCGGAATCGCGAAATACTGGCCCGACGCGCGAACCATCAGGCCCGAGATGATCGTCAGCGTCATCGGGACGCGCAGCACGATGGTCAGGCCGCGCCCCTCCTCGTTGCGCAGTTCGACCACGCCGCCGATCTTTTCGAGATTGGCTTTGACGATATCCATGCCGACGCCGCGGCCCGAGATGGACGTGACTTTGGCTGCGGTGGAGAACCCGGGACGGAAAATGAGGTCGAGCTTTTCGCGCGGGGTCAGCGCTTTCGCCTCGGCGGCGCCGATGACGCGCGCCGAAATCGCCTTGGCGACGAGCGCGTCGGGCGACAGCCCGCGGCCGTCGTCGCGCACCACGATCTCGATCTGGTTGCCCGACTGGCGGGCCGAAACATCGATGCTCGCGGTGATGCCCTTGCCGACGGCGACGCGCTCGTCGAGATGTTCGATGCCATGGTCGATCGCGTTGCGGACGATGTGGATCAGCGGATCGCGGATATTCTCCATCATCTCGCGGTCGAGTTCGACCTCGCCGCCGCTCGTCGAGAACCGGATCTTCTTGCCGAAATCCTGCGCCAGGTCGCGAACGATGCGCGGCAAGGGAGAGAAGAGCTTGTCGATGCGCTGCATCCGCATCTGGCTGACCGACTGACGCATCCCCGCGATCGAATCCGACAGGCGGTCGAAGGAAGCGATCACCGACGCATCGACACCCGATTCGCGCAGCAGCCGCGCAAATTCGTTGCGCGCGAGCACGATGTCGGTGACCCCGGTCATCACGCTGTCGAGCAAGGGCAGCGGCACGCGGATCGAGCGCCAGCTTTGCAGCTCGGCGTTGATCTCCTCATCGCTCGGCGCCGCGACGGGCTCGGCGAGCGCGACCTTTGCGGCCGGGCCGTCGTCGATCACCGCCAGCGCGCCGATCACGTCGCTGTCATCACCCTGCGGCTCCTTGCCGGTCGTCCCCAGCGCGGCGCACAGCAGCGACAACCGGTCGATGATCGCCAGTACCGCAGTGACAAGCGCGGCATTGGCAGCGCGATTGCCGCGTCGGACCTGATCGAGCGCATCCTCTGCGGCGTGCGACAGCGCGGTGACGCGCGGCAGTGACAGGAAACCCGAACTGCCCTTGATCGTATGGACGAGGCGGAAAATCGCGTCGAGCTGCGCGCGGTCGGCGGGGTCGGCCTCCCACGCGACGAGCGCGCCGCCCGCTTCGGCCAGAATCTCCGCCGTTTCGGCGAGAAAATCGTTCAGCAGATCGTCCATCACGGTATTGGCGCGCCCCAAAATTCTGAGGCATCCACCATGACGAACAATGGTTAAGGAGGGCTTTACCCGCGCCCGCGCAGCACCGCGCCGACGAGCAGCGAGGTCGGCGTTTCACGCGCCAGCATGACGGTGCCGCCATTCTGCGATGCGACCGCCTGGACAAGGATCGCGGGGGCGGTGCGCGACGTCATCGCAGCGGCGCCCTCGCCGTCCTTCAGGATGCGTTCGACATCGGCGTCGAGGAAGATACGCTCGGCCTCGACATGCAGCGCGATTTCGATGCCTCCCCCCCCATTCGCGCCCTGATTCTCGCACCCGATGTCAAGCCGCCCGCCGCGCACCAGCGCGTCGACGAGCAGCAGCGCGAGGTTGAGGACGATCTTCACCGCGGGCTTGGGCAAAGGCTCGGCGCCGATCATCCAGTTGAGCTCGATCGCGCGATCGCCGATGATCCCCTGGATCGCCGACTTGGCCTCGTCGGCGGGCACCAGTTCGCCGAACCCGCCCGCCGATCCGAAGGCAAGGCGAAAGAATTTCAGCTTGTTCGCCGACGTCCGCGCGCTCTGTTCGAGCAACTCGGTGACGCGCGCGCGCATTTCGGGATCACGCTCGTCGGCGAGCAGCTCAAGGCCGTTGGCGAAAGCCCCGACGGGACTGAGAAGGTCGTGACACAGGCGCGAAGCCAGCATCGAGGCGAAATCGACGCGATCGTCGGACATGGATGGCTATGCTCCCCGCGAACCGGCAGTTTCCGGTCGGCCGCTCCTAGGGCAATCGGCCCCCGTCGGGCAAGGGCAGTATCGCGCCGACGTGTCCAGGAGCCGACTATCCTTTGGCCAATGCCAATCGCGCCAGCCGCAGAAGCTCCGGCAACGCGTTTCTCACGTCCGCAATCAGTCGCGCATTTTGTTCGTCACGGTCATCGGCGGGCACGACATAGGGCGGACTCTGGATCGTGCAGGCGGCGACGATTTCCTCACCGGGCCAATTACCGGCGCGCATACTTTCGTTGGCTCCCGTATCAGGACGCGTCGAGACCGCGAGCGCGCCCATGCACAATTCGTCGTCCAGGCGGCGAACATACCAAGGCCCGGCCGAGGCCTGACTCTCCAATTCGACCAACGCTTCGATAGCCTTCAAATCCATCTCGTGATGCCTCATCGTGCCTGGACGGGTTTCGTATCCGCATCGTTCAAGGGGCGCCACCCCCTTGAATTTCGGGGCCGCAAAACCACATTCCAGTCAATGCAGGGGGACGACCAAGTTTTGACCGTGGCGCTCGGCGATAGCGCCGCCGGCTTGCGCCTCGACCGGGCGCTCGCCGAGGCCTTGCCCGATCTCTCGCGCGAACGATTGAAGACGCTCATCAAGGGCGGCCGCGTCGCCAGCACCGACGGGACGATCCTCTGGGATCCGTCGGCCAAGGCCATGGCTTCGGCCACGCTGGAACTCCGGCTGCCCAAGCCCGCCCCCGCCCATAATGTCGCGCAGGACCTCGATCTGGTCATCGCTTTTGAGGACGAGCATCTGATCGTCGTCGACAAGCCCGCCGGGCTGGTCGTCCATCCGGCCGCCGGCAATCTCGACGGGACGCTGGTCAACGCGCTGCTCCACCATTGCGCCGGACAATTGTCGGGGGTCGGCGGGGTGGCGCGGCCGGGCATCGTGCATCGCATCGACAAGGACACCAGCGGGCTGATCGTCGCCGCCAAGCATGACAAGGCGCATGAGGGGCTGGCCAAACAATTCGCCGCGCACAGCATCGACCGCCGCTATCTCGCGCTCGCCACCGGGCGGCCGATCCCCGCCAACGGCACCGTCGACGCCGCGCTCGGGCGCTCGGCGACCAACCGTAAGAAGATGGCCGTGGTCGCCGAGGGGCGCGGCAAGCACGCGATCACCCATTATCGCACGATCGAGCCGTTGAAAGGCGCGACGCTGGTCGAATGCCGGCTGGAAACCGGACGCACGCACCAGGTGCGCGTCCATATGACACATATCGGGCATCCGCTGCTCGGCGATCCGGTCTATGGCCGCGCCAAAAAACCGCTGTCGGACGTGCTGAAAGCGCGGGGTTTCGCGCGGCAGGCATTGCACGCCGCCCATTTGGGCTTTATTCATCCGGTGACCGGTAACGTCATCGCGCTCGACAGCGAATTACCCGCAGATATGCAGGAACTGATCGACATATTGCGCGTTTAGGTTTCGAATGAAAATCTATCTCGACCGCGTGCGGCAAGCGCGGCATCATGGTTCAAGGATTAAGGGAAGACGCTCTCCAATGGCTAACAAAAGCAATGTTCCCGCGACGGTGCCGGCGCTTGGCGGCGAAGCCAGCCTCAACCGGTATTTGTCCGAAATTCGCAAATTCCCCCTGCTCACCCCCGAGCAGGAGTTCATGCTCGCCAAACGGTTCCAGGAACATGGCGACAATGAAGCGGCGGCGCAGCTGGTCACGTCGCACCTGCGGCTCGTGGCGAAGATCGCCATGGGCTATCGCGGCTATGGCCTGCCGGTCAGTGAGCTGATCAGCGAAGGCAATATCGGGCTGATGCAGGGGGTGAAGAAATTCGACCCCGATCGCGGCTTCCGCCTCGCCACCTATGCGATGTGGTGGATCCGCGCCTCGATCCAGGAATTCATCCTGCGCTCGTGGAGCCTCGTCAAGATGGGCACCACTGCGGCGCAAAAGAAGCTGTTCTTCAACCTTCGCCGGATGAAGAACAATCTCGAAGCGTTCGAGGACGGCGATCTGTCGCCCGAGCATCTGACCAAGATCGCGACCGACCTCGGCGTCACCGAAGACGAAGTCACCAGCATGAACCGTCGCATGGCGATGGGCGGCGACACCTCGCTCAACGTGCCGATGGGCGAGGATGGCGACAGCCAGTGGCAGGATTTGCTCGGCGACGAAGGCCCGCTGCAGGATGAGCGCGTCGCCGAGACGCAGGAACGCGACATCCGCCATTCTTTGCTCAACGAGGCGCTCGACACGCTCAACGAACGCGAACGCCATATCCTCACCGAACGCCGGCTGACCGACGATCCCAAGACGCTCGAGGATCTGAGCCAGGTCTATGACGTCAGCCGCGAACGCGTCCGCCAGATCGAGGTGCGCGCGTTCGAAAAGCTGCAAAAGGCGATGCTCAAGCTCGCGGGCGACCGCCGGCTGGTGAACGCCTGATCGGGGGCGAAGGACCGGGGCGACACGACCGGATTTTCCGGATGAAGGAGTGTGTGCCATGCGTTTCCTGACCCTCGCCGCCGCGACCCTCGCCGTCGCCCTTCCCGTCACCGCCGCCGAAGCTCCGGCGAAGGTGACGGTGGAGATGGCGAATTTCAGCTACACCCCCGCCGACCTGCATTTGCAGGCCGGACACAGCGTGACGATCCATTTCATCAACACCGGGTCGGGGGGGCATGACTTCACCGCCGAGGAGTTTTTCGCGGCGGCGACGATGGACGCGGCCAATCGCGCGCACGTCGGCGGCGCGAAAGGCCGCGTCTCGCTCGGCAAGGGTGAAAGCGCCGATGTGACGCTGGTGCCGAAGGCGGGCACTTACAAGGTCCATTGCTCGCACTTCATGCATTCGACGATGGGCATGACGGGCAAGATCATCGTTGCCTGACCCAAGGGTCAAAAGCGCCGGACATACCCCGCATAAAGTTCGACATCGGGGCTGTCGCGGTTGAGGCCAGCATTGACGCCGACATCCCATTGGCTGTCGGCGTCGGGCTGCCAGCCCAGCGACAGTCCGGCGAGCGCCTCGGTGCTGCGACCGCCGGGGTCGTCGTCGCGCGTAAAGGACAATTCGGCGGCCGCCGACACATCCTCCGACACATTGAAACCCAGCCCGACTACGCTGCCATAGGCCAGGTGACGGCCGTCGCCGTCGGCATCGACCGCCGCATCGACATGCGGCGTCACGCCGAGCGAGACCGCGCCCAGATCGAAGCTCGCGGGCACCAGCAGCCCCGCGCCCCAGTCGCCCGCGCCGACGCCCGCACCGCCCACCGGCAGCGTCGCATAGGGCATGACCGCGATCGAGACCCCGGAGCCGTCGGGATTGCGCAGGTTCTGGCGCAGCGCCAGCGTGACGTCCCCGGTCCGGGTCGTGCGGGTCGTGTTGCCGGTCGCCCGATCGCGCTCGCGCACATGGCCGAGCATCGCCCAGCCGATTTGCAGTTCCAGCGAAGGAGTGAGGCCCGCGCGGAGCAACGCATCGCCGAACACCCAGCTGTCGGTCCGGCTATCCACGCCGCGATCGAGCGTCCAGTCGGCAAGACCGATCTCCAGCATCATCCGGCCCGCATCGACCGTGCAGGCCGGCGTTCCAAGGCCCGGCCGGTCGGGGCAAAGGTCGCGTTCCTCCGTCGCAAAAGCCGGCGCACTCACCGCCAGGGCAGCAAACAGCAAGATCTGCCGCAACGGCATCTTATTCCCCTTCGTCTCCCGACCGGTCTTTCTTGTCCCGGAAAGCCGCACCGCGATCAAGCCCGCTTGCCTCCCAGCGTCGAGCGGCTAGTTTGCCGCCCATGGCAACGAAGACCCGCGCGCCGAAGCGCAAACTCCCCTGGTATCTGCGACCGTTCAAATGGCTGCTGTGGTTCGTCATCGTCTCGGCCCTGTGGGTGCTGCTCTATGCCGTCGTGCCGCCGCCGGTGACCGTCACCATGCTCACCGACGGCAATGGCATCACCAAGGACTGGACCAGCCTGTCCGACATCGACCGCAACATGGTCGGCGCCGCGATCGCCGCCGAGGACGGGAAATTCTGCAGCCATGACGGTTTCGACCGCGACGCGATCGAGGAGGCGATCGAACGCAATGCGAAGGGCAAGCGCCTGCGCGGCGGCTCGACGATCAGCCAGCAGACCGCGAAGAATGTCTTCCTGTGGCAGGGCAGCGGCTGGACGCGCTATGTCCGCAAGATCCCCGAAATCTGGTTCACCTTCCTGATCGAAAAGCTCTGGGGCAAGCGCCGGATCATGGAGGTCTATCTCAACGTCGCCGAAACCGGCCTCGGCACCTATGGCGTCGAAGCCGGGGCGCAGCGCTATTTCAAACATGGCGCGAGCAAGCTTACCCCGTCCGAGGCGGCGCGCATCGCCGCGATCCTTCCCCTGCCCAAGAAGCGCGAGGCGGTCAGCCCGTCGGGCTTCACCCGCCGCTACGGCAACACGATCCGCGCGCGCATCGGGGTCGTCCGGCGCGACGGGCTCGACGCCTGCATCTACAAATAGGCTCTATTCCGAAGCGTCGCGCGCCGCATCGGCAACCAGCAGCCCGCCGATCACAAGGACCGCGACCACGCCGATCGCGATCCCCACTTCGGTCGAAAGATTGTTCCGCTCTCGCCGCTCGATCGGCCGGCCGTTGACGAGCAGGCTCTGGTCGCCGTCGAGCGCGATGCCGATCCGGCTTTCGAAGCGCCGGGCCTCACGATCCGACTGGCGGCTGCCGTCAATGTTGATGGTGTCGCGGGAGAGGCGCAGTTCGAGGCGCGGCGCCTCCTTTTGCCGACCGCCGCCCAGTGGCAGCGTGAAGCCGATGCCGACGACGCCCTCGGTGCGCCCCAGCCCCTGATCGCGAAAGCCCCCCGACTGCGCCAGACCGGGCGTCGTCAGCGCCGCAGCGAGCGCCATGGCCATCATCATTCGCATATCGTCCATCCCCCATGTTCGCCTGCCGCCCGCTAGGCCGGTTTCCAGCTTTTCCGTTCTTCGGCTTGCTTGAGCACCTCGAACGCCGCCTGCCCCGCCGCGAAGCGCTTGGCGGCTTCGGCGTCACCGGGTTTGACGTCGGGGTGGCATTCTTTCGCCAGGCTCCGCCAGGCCTTCTTGGTCGCTTCAAAATCGGCGTCGGGTTCGAGGTCGAGTATCTCGAGCGCGCGCATCTCATCCGCGCTGCGGCTGCCGTCGCCCGATCCGCCCCAGGCATAATGCTGCGCCTTGGCATAGCTGCGCGCGCCGCGCGCTTCCTCCGCCGCCCGCGCAGCGGCGTCTTCGGCGCTCAACCCTTCGAAATAGTCCCAGCCACGGTTATATTCGGCGGCGTGGGTTTCACAGAAATACCAGCGGTCGGGACTGTTGGGCGATTTGGGCGCCGGGCAATTGCCGGGGTTGGTACAGCCGTGGCGATCGCAGAGCCGAACCTTCTGCGTCTCGCGCGACGACCCATAGGGGCGCCAGCGAGGAAAACCCCAGTCATCGGATCTCTTGGCGCGGCTCATCCGACCCCATGTAGCAACCGGGGGTCGAAATGGCTAGCCGAGCGCGCTGAACCGCTCCGAAAAAAGCGCTTTCCTAAAAAACATCGCGGTGTCAGCATCCCTTGTCAGGCTCTTTCGATCGTCCATATCCCGGCGATTTTACACGCACCGCCCATCACCGCTTAAAGCGACAAAGGAGACTGTTTCGATGCGCACATGCGTATCTTTTGTCGCTTTAGGACCTCAATCCTTCGGTTGATACCCGAACGCCTTGTGCGCCAACTTGATCGTCGCGGGATCGCGTTCGGGCGGCGTCATCGGCACCGCGGCCTCCAGCGTGTCGGCGATATGGGTCAGCGCGGCGATGCGCCCCGCCTTTTTGTGATTGCCGTCGATCACCTTCCACGGCGCCCAGCGCGTGTCGGTCTGCGCGAACATGTCGTGCATCGCGGCGAGATATTCGGCGCGCTTTGACCGGTTGCGATAATCGTCCGCCCCCGTCTTCCACCGCTTCCACGGATCGTCGAGCCGGTCGGCGAAGCGCTTGTCCTGTTCGTCCTGCGTGATGTGCACGAACAATTTCACCAGATGCGTCTTGCTGCCGGTCAGTTGCGCCTCGAACTCGTTGATCTCGTCATAACCTTTGCGCCACTCGCCCTCGGTCGCATAACCCTCGACACGCTCGACGAGGACACGACCGTACCAGCTGCGGTCAAAGATCGACAATTCGCGATTGCCCGGCAACCGCTTCCAGAAACGCCAAAGGAAGTGCCGCGATTTTTCCTCGTCGGTCGGCGCGCTGATCGGCCAGACCTCGAAGTATCGCGGATCGAGCATCGCGGTCAGGCGGGTGATGATCCCGCCCTTGCCGGCGGCGTCCCAGCCTTCGAACATGATGACGCTGCGTTGGCCGTGCGTGATATGCGCGGCCTGGATGCGTTCGAGCCGCTGCTGAAGCGCGATCAGGTCGTCGCCATAGTCGCCGCCATATTTGGCGCCGGATTCGAAGTCGGACAGGTCGATGGTCATACCGCGACCCTAGCCCAAGCCCGGGCCGATCACCAAGCGACGGTTGCTGCTGTCGCCCTTTGGGACAGCTCGGCGCGCTATCCTTACCGGCCCTGCAGCAACGCCTGCTCCGTACCGGTCAGCAGCGCCCGGCGGCCCCGTCAAAGTTCGGCGGCGACAAGCTCCGCGACGCGTTCGGGCGCTTCCATCGGGATGAAATGGCTGAGCTCGCCCCATTGCTCGTCGCGCACCGCGCCGAGCGCGGCGCCGAGGCCCGGCCAGGTCGGGCTGACCGAGAAATCGAGCGCGCCGCCGCGCTCGCCGGTCCTCGCGCGGATCACGCTGACCGGCGCCGCGATGCGACCGAACCACTGATGGGGTGTCGTGCGTAGCGCGTTCAGATAGACCGATGCTTCAAGCGCGGGCGGACAGGCGAGCTCGAACCCTTCACCGTCCGCTGCCGGTAACAGGCCATCGCGGCAATAGTCGGCAAGCGCTTCGGGGCGCCAATGGGCATAGGGCGGACGCGCCGAAAAATGCGCGTTCATCACTTCCCAGCCGTCCCAGCGGTTCCGCCGCCGCGCGACCGGGTGCTCGGCGGGGTCGGGGATCGGCTGCTCGACGACGGGGTAGAATTCGGACGGCATGATGACCGGGTCGATCAGGAACAGATGCTGGAAGGCCGCGGGCCGCTCGGCCGCCAGACGGGTCAATATATAGCCGCCCATGCTATGCCCGCAGCCGACAAACGTCGTTTCGGCGAAACGGTCGATCAGCGGCAGCAGGAAATCCGCCGTCGCCGCCCAGTCGGACAGCGAGTCCGGTTTCCCGCTGCGTCCATGACCACGGCTGTCGGGCGCAACGACATGCGTCCCGGTCGGCAGCGCCGCTACGACCTGATCCCACAACCGGGCGTGAAAGCCCGTCGCATGAAGCAGCAACACCGACGGCCGGCCGGTAGGCTCGCCCCATTCAAACCAGCAAATCTCGCCGTCCGGCGTCGACAGCCGGTGCTCCCGCGCCGCCGACGTCATGCTCAGCCCTTCGGCCCGTCCACGATGCGGATGCCCAGTTCCTTGAGCTGCTTGTCGCTGACCGGCGCCGGGGCCTGCATCATAAGGTCCTCGGCCTTCTGCGTCATCGGGAAGACGATGACTTCACGGATATTGGGCTCGTCCGCGAGCAGCATGACGATGCGATCGACCCCCGGCGCCGAGCCACCATGCGGCGGCGCACCGAATTTGAACGCGTTGATCATGCCGGCAAAGTTCGTGTCGACATCTTCCTGGCTGTAACCGGCAATCTCGAACGCCTTATACATGATGTCGGGGCGATGGTTCCGGATCGCCCCCGACGACAGCTCAACGCCGTTGCACACGATGTCATATTGATACGCCAATATGTCGAGCGGGTCCTTCGAGGTCAGCGCCTCGAGCTCGCCCTGCGGCATGCTGAAGGGATTGTGGCTGAAGTCGATCTTGCCGGTTTCCTCATCGGCCTCGAACATCGGGAAGTCGACGATCCAGCAGAATTCGAAGCGCGACTGGTCGATCAGCTCCAGCTGCTCGGCGACGCGCGTACGGGCCAGACCAGCGAGCTTGGCGGCCTGCGCCTCCTTGCCGGCCGAGAAGAAAATGCCGTCGTTCGGGCCCAGGCCGAGCGCATCGGCGATCGCCTTCATGCCCTCCTGCCCGTGATTGTTCGCGATCGGGCCGCCGAACACACCATCCTTCTGCGTCGCATAGCCAAGGCCGGGGAAACCTTCGGACTGCGCCCACGAGTTCATTTCGTCGAAGAACTTGCGGCTCTTTTCCGCCGTGTTCGGCGCGGGCACCGCGCGGACGACGTCGCCCGCCTCAACCATCGACGCGAAGCGGCCGAAACCCGATCCCTTGAACAGGTCGGACACGTCGGTGATCAGCAGCGGGTTGCGCAAATCGGGCTTGTCATTGCCATATTTCGCCATCGATTCCCGGTACGGGATGCGCTTGAACGGCAGCGGCGACACGGTGCGCCCCTTGCCCTGCCAGTCGGCGAACTCCTCGAACACCCCGTGCAGCACCGGCTCGATCGCGGCGAAAACATCGTCCTGGGTGACATAGCTCATCTCGAAATCGAGCTGGTAGAATTCACCCGGCGACCGGTCGGCGCGCGCATCCTCGTCGCGGAAGCAGGGCGCGATCTGGAAATATTTATCGAAGCCGGCGACCATCAGCAGCTGCTTGAACATCTGCGGCGCCTGCGGAAGCGCGTAGAATTTGCCCGGATGAACCCGCGACGGGACCAGATAGTCGCGCGCCCCCTCCGGCGACGACGCCGTAAGGATCGGCGTCTGGAATTCGGTGAAGCCCTGCCCGATCATCCGGCGGCGAAGGCTGGAAATCACGTTCGAGCGCAGCATGATGTTGGCGTGAAGCCGCTCGCGCCGCAAATCGAGGTAGCGATAGCGCAGGCGGATATCCTCGGGATATTCGGTGTCGCCGAACACCGGCAGCGGCAGTTTGTCGGCGGACGACTGGACGACGATCGCGCTGGGATAGATTTCGATCTCGCCGGTGGGCAGCTTGGGATTGATCGTCTCGGGCGAGCGTGCGGAAACCTTGCCCGTCACCGTCAGCACCGATTCCGGTCCGGCCGCATCGACGATCGGGAACAGGCTCGACCCGGTCTCGACGATGATCTGGGTCACGCCGTAATGGTCGCGCAGATCGACGAACAGCACATTCGCATGTTCCCGCGTGCGATGGATCCAGCCCGACAGGCGGACCTCCTGCCCGACATCGGCGGCGGTCAGGGCGGCACAGGTGTGCGTACGATAGGCGTGCATTTTTTCGTCTTTCAATCGTCGGGGAGCGCGGGCGAAAGCCGCGCCGATATGGTCGCGCCTAAGGCAGGGCGACGCGCCATTTGTCAAGGGTTGAAGGCCGATTCAGGCGGTCAGGCCAAGCCCGTCGAGGACCGCGCTGCCGAACATGGCGCGGTGCGCGGGATCGGGCATCAACCGGTCGCGCGCGGCGCGCCAACGCTGCAGATCCTCGCCATAATCGGCCGCAACGCGCGCGCCGTCGAGATGACAGCTCTTCGCCCAGTGGCGGGTGAAGGCCACGCCCTCGCGGTCGAGCAGTTCCACCACCCGCGCATAAGCCTCTGCGGTGCGCGCGCTCCGGGGGCCGTCGAAGTCGATCACCGCATTGTGGGTGAAGCGCGCCGGTGCAAGCAACCCCTGCGCCCGCTCCATGAACCGCAGGGTGACCGCCGTCGAGCCGCCGTGGCGCGTGTAGACGCCGCAGATCAGCTCGAACACATGCGGCAAATCACTCCGGTCGATGGTCACCGACGCATTGAACAGGTCGGCGAGCGGCCGATGGGTGTCGAGCCCTTCCCCCCAGGTTCCATGAACCGGCGGATCGTCGACGTCGGGACCCGCCGCATAACCCATCTTCATCGCGAACTGGAGCAACGCGCCGCGCGCCCAGGAATAATCGTCGAGCAGCCGCCCCAGCAGGCTGAGCGCGTCATAGCCGGCGCCCATCTCGCCCGGCGTCGCCTGGTCATAATCGGCACGCCACGGTTCGGCGTACAGAAACCGCAGCATCGCCGGCCGCTTGAACGGCTTGTACGGGTTGACGATCATCTGGACGAAATCGGGGGTGCGATCGAGCGCATAGGCCGCCGAGAAGCGACCGAAATCGCCAACCGCGAGCCAGTCGAGCGCCGCGCGTTCGACCTTGCGGAGATTCTGGATCGGCCGGACGAGGAATTTGGGAACGCTGTCGACGACCAGGGCGGTCACGATCCCCAGCGCGCCAACCGGCAACTGGACCGCCGCGAAGACGTCGTCGTCGCGCAGAACCGTCGATCCCGTAGCGGCGATGAAAGCGTCGCTCATCACTCCCGCCGCCGGCTCGACCCAATAGATACCGCCCGGCGTCACCAATTGCACCGCGCGGATATGATCCTGAATACCGCCGCGCGTGACCATCGAGCCGTGCGTACCCGTCGCCGCCGCGCCCGCAAAGGTCTGGCCGTTGCCTGCGCCGCTTGTCCACAGCGAACGCCCCTGCTCCTCCAGCTTGTCCGAAACCTCGTCGACCAATGTGCCCGCTTCGACGAGCATCAGCCCGGCGTGGCCGATACCCGGCCGCACATCCTCCGCAGCGACACGGAAACAGCGGTTGAAGCGGCGCGTGTGGAGCAACCAGGCGTCGGAACAGATGTTGACGTTCGACGGCGACCAACCCGCTCCCAAGGGCCGCACACGCTTACCCGCCGCACGTGCTGCGGCGAGCCATTCCTGCACCGCCGTCGCCGCCATCGCGAGCTCGTCGCGTCCGCGCGCGGCATCGCCGCTGCGCAGCGCGAATCGCGTCGCATCCTCGCACACTCCGGTGCCGTGATAATTGGTCCAGGACCCGGTCTCGCCGATGGGGACAATCGGCATCACGCGTCTCCGAGCGGCTGGATGCCGGCGTGGGCGCGCCAGGCCACGGTCACGGGGCGCTTCAGCCCCAGCGTGAAGATCGCGGTCAATATCTGCCGACGCGTCGTGTAAACGCGCAGATCGCACAGCCCATGATCGGCCTCGGGCGTCACGAACGGATGCCGCGCCGCCGCAGCAAACCCCCAATATTTCAGCGTGACGACCATCGATTCTTCGTCGAGCGGTCGCGGATTGGCGATCGAGACGAAGATATCGCCCTGCCCCGCCATATATTGTCCGAAGAGTAGTAACAGGAACAGCGCCGCAAGCGCCCATCCGACCCACATCATGCCCCAAATCCCTTCGTGCGTTTCCGGCCGGCGTTCCGGCTCTGCGACCCCGAAGAGGGCGGGCAATTTTTCCTGCCCGTCTGCATCAACTAGCTGTATAGGCGCGACATGCAAGTCCATCCGCTCATCGAAACCAGCGCCGCGCTCGTCGAATTCTGCGACCTCATCAAGGACAGCGATTTCATCGCCGTCGACACCGAGTTCATGCGCGAAAACACCTTCTGGCCCGAACTCTGCCTGATCCAGGTCGCCAACAGCGACCATGCGGCGGCCATCGACCCGCTGGCGAAAGACATGGATCTGAAGCCGTTGCTCGACCTGATGGTCGACAACGAGGACATGCTGAAAGTCTTTCACGCCGGCGGGCAGGATGTTGAAATCATCTTCAATCTGACCGGCAAGACCCCGCACCCGATCTTCGACACGCAGATCGGCCAGATGGCGCTCGGTCAGGCCGAACAGGTGGGCTATTCGAACCTGGTCGAGGCATGGATCGGCATCCAGCTCGACAAGGGTGCGCGCTTCACCGACTGGAGCCGCCGCCCGCTCGACAAGCGCCAGATCGACTATGCGATCGGCGACGTCACCCATCTGGCCAAAATTTTCCCGATGATGCTCAAGAAGCTCGTCAAGACCGGACGCGGCCACTGGCTCGATGAGGAGATGGAAAAGCTCGCCGATCCGTCGAACTACAGCGTCGATCCCGACCAGGCCTGGCACCGCATCAAGATCCCGTCGCGCAAACCCGATGTGCTGGGTCGGCTGCAATCGCTCGCGGCATGGCGCGAACGTGAGGCGCGGTCGAAGAATTTGCCGCGCGGCCGCATCGTCAAGGACGAAACGCTCGCCGACCTCGCGGCGCATCCACCGAAGGATCAGGACGGCCTGGGCCGCGTGCGCGGGCTGTCGGCGACCTGGCGTTCGAACGATATCGGCGGGCGGCTGATGGACGCGCTCGCCAATGCCAAGCCGCTCGATCGCGACGACATGCCCGACCGCGCACCGCGAGGGCCGGGGCTCGGCAAGGAAGGCGTGCTCGTCGCCGATCTGCTCAAGCTGCTGCTCAAGATTCGCGGACGCGAACTCAATGTCGCCGCCCGATTGATCGCGCGCAGCGACGAGCTGGAAGCTCTCGCAGCGGGGCGACGCGACGATATTCCAATGCTGCAGGGCTGGCGTTACGACGTCTTCGGCCATGCCGCGCTTGATCTGGTCGAAGGGCGGATGGGCTTTGCCGTCCAGCACGGCAAGCTGGTGATGAGCAAGATCGAGGCTCCGACCCCGATCGACGCGGCCCAAGACTAAAGCAGCAGCAGTTCGGGTTTGGCGTCGAGTGCCTGCGCGAGGGCACGCAGGCGGCGATCGACCGATTCGCCCGCAAGATGGTGCCAGCCCGCTTCGAGCCTGAGCGTCAGCTTGCCCTTTTCGAGCGCGATGCGGCTCGCCTTGAGTGGCGCCTCGACGCCGCCGGTCAGGCGCTGGGCTAGGCGGATCGCCAGACCCCATTGGCGCGCGCGGGCCAATCTTTCGTCCGTGACCAATGGCCCCATCGCCGGAAAATCGCCGTCGGCCCCGCCGAATCCAGCGTGCAGGGCGCGGGCGAGCAGGATGCGGCCCGGAATGTCGATGCCGCGCCAATTGCCGTGCAGGCCGATCTCGGTGCCGCGATCGGCCCGGAAATCGGGATTCGCCGACCAGGCGACGTCGCTGAGCAGGCTCGCAGCCAGGCGCACGCGGCTGTCGGCGGCATCTTCGCTGGCGAACAGCGGCGCGATCCAGGCGGCCAGCGCCGGACCATGCGGGGCAAAACGCGCGAGACGGCGGCCTTCGAATTCGGCGGCGACGATCAGCGGGTCCTGCGCGCGCGTCTCGGCATCGAGCGCCTGATAGAGCAGGCCTTCGCGCAGTCCCGAAGAGGACACCGTCATTTCGGGAACGTCGATGATGTTGACGAGCGCCGCGAGCAACGCCGCCGCATCGGGAAGCGCGGCGGCGCGGTTCGACGCCATGCCGGGAATGGCTTTCAATTCCTCGAAACTCAGCCGCCGCGTGGCGCGGATCAGGCGACGAAGCGCGGCGCGCGGCAGCGTGTGCTGGTCGAGCACCGCGAGCGGATCCTTCGTCAGTTCAAGGTCGAGGCGCGAAAGCGCGCGCCAAGACCCGCCGACCAGATAGAGCGGCAGCCCGGCGCAATCGCCCGGCCAGCCCTTGGCGCGCAACATCTTGCGGATCGCACGCTCGAACGCCTGCGGCCCGTCCTTGCGCAGCGCGGGAAGGCGCAGCACGCCGAGCGGGAAGCTGTTGCGCCGCCCCACTTCGCCGTTCGACACCTGCGCCAGTTCGAGGCTGCCGCCGCCGAGGTCGACCGCGATGCCGTTCGCGTCGGGGATGGCGGCGATAACGCCGTAACCCGCAGCCTCGGCTTCTTCCTGTCCGGACAACAGGCGAATCTGGAGTCCGGCTTCGGCGGCGCCGGCGATGAAATCGGGGCCGTTGGACGCGTCGCGGACGGCAGCGGTGGCGACGCATTGCACATCCGCGACCTCCATGTGCCGCGCGAGCAGCGCATATCGGCGCA
The DNA here is from genome assembly GCF_050725615.1 of Sphingopyxis sp. Classification (GTDB taxonomy): domain Bacteria; phylum Pseudomonadota; class Alphaproteobacteria; order Sphingomonadales; family Sphingomonadaceae; genus Sphingopyxis. The sequence continues at coordinate 81,897 of NZ_JBOHHU010000001.1, read as the reverse complement.
GCGCGAACAGCCCGCGCTCGGCGTCTTCGGGGGCGATCCGCCCATCGATCGCAAGGCCGCGACCGAGGCCTGCGGCGACCTTTTCGTTGAAGATCACCGCCGGCGCGCGCGGCGGGCCTTCATAAACGACGAGGCGGACCGAGTTGGAACCGATGTCGATGACCGCCGAGCGATGGAGTTTGGATTTGGGGGCGCGCTGGGGGGGCAATTTGGTCAATCTTCACGCATATTGAGGAGGAGTGTCGGGACGTCCTGGCGCTGGTGGAGCGCGGTGCCGCGGCCCGACAGCGATGGGTTCGTCATAAAATAATGATGCAAGTTGAATGGTTTGTCGCCCGGATTTAAGCGCACATAGGTGCCGTCGGCTTGCAGCACCCAGCTTTGTTCATTGTCGATGAGGTTCGCGACGAGGACCTGGTCCAAAATCTGGTCGTGGACGGTCGGATTTTCGATCGGGATCATATATTCGACGCGGCGGTCGAAGTTGCGCGGCATCCAGTCGGCGCTGGAAATATAGAGCTTGGCGCGCTGGTGCGGCAGCGCCGCGCCGTTGGCGAAGGCCCAGACGCGGCTATGTTCGAGGAAGCGGCCGACGACCGATTTCACGCGGATCGTGTCGGACAGGCCCGGCACCCCGGGACGCAGGCAGCAGATGCCGCGCACGACGAGTTCGATCGGCACCCCGGCCGCGCTCGCTTCATACAGCTTGTCGATGATGTCGGGGTCAACGAGGCTGTTCATCTTGGCCCAGACGCCCGACGGCAGCCCCGCCTTCGCCGCCGCCGTCTCGGCATCGATCAGCTGCGACAGATGCGCGCGCATATTGAGCGGCGACATGGTGATCATGTCGAGCCGTTCGGGTTCGACATAGCCGGTGATATAGTTGAACAATTGCGCGGCATCGCGCCCCGCGCGCGGATCGGCGGTGAAGAAGCTGAGGTCGGTATAGATGCGCGCGGTCACCGGGTGATAATTGCCGGTGCCGAAGTGGCAATAGGTCTTGTACCCCTGCCCCTCGCGGCGGACGACCATCGAGATTTTGGCGTGGGTCTTCCACTCGATGAAGCCGTAGACGACCTGCACCCCGGCGCGTTCGAGCTGGTTGGCCCAGAGCAGATTCTGTTCCTCGTCGAAGCGCGCCTTGAGTTCGACGACCGCGGTCACCGACTTGCCCGCCTCGGCCGCCTCGATCAGCGCGCGGATCACCGGCGACTGGTTGCCCGCGCGATAGAGCGTCTGCTTGATCGCGACGACGTCGGGATCGGCGGCCGCCTGGCGCAGGAAGGACAGGACGACGTCGAAGCTTTCATAGGGGTGGTGGACGAGGATGTCCTTCGACCGGATCGCCGCGAAGCAATCGCCGCCATGTTCGCGAATGCGTTCGGGAAAACGCGCAGAAAAGGCAGGAAATTTGAGGTCGGGGCGATCGACGTCAACGAGCGCCGATAGCGCCGCCAGCCCGACGAAGCCGTCGATCTTGGCGACGATCGCCTCATGTCCCTGGATATCGGCGTTGAGCACCGCAGCGAGTTCGCCGGGCATGTCGGCTTCGAGTTCGAGCAGGATCACCCGGCCGCGACGGCGACGACGGATCGCGGTGCGGAACAGGCGGACGAGATCCTCGGCCTCTTCCTCCAGTTCGATGTCGCTGTCGCGAATGATGCGGAACACGCCGCGCGAGCGGATGCGGTAACCGGGAAACAGCGTGTCGCCGAACAATTCGATCAGATATTCGATCGGCACGAAGGCCGACGGTTCGCCGGGCACCGGCACGAAGCGCGCGAGCGACGCGGGGATCATCACCAGTTCGCGAATATGTTCGCCGCCGGCCTTGCGTTCGAGGTCGAAGATGACGCCGAGGCCGCGATTGGGAATGAACGGAAAGGGATGCGCCGGATCGAGCACCTGCGGGGTCAGGATCGGGAAAATCTGGTCGATGAAATATTGGCGCAGCACCCCGCGCAATTTTTCGGTGTCGGAGCCCGCGCCATGGACGGTGATGCCCTGTTCGCCGAGCAGGCGATGGAGCAATTGCCATTCGCTCTGCTGCTGGTCGACGAGCCGGTTCACCTCGGCCTCGATCTCGGCGAGCTGCTGGCCCGGCGAGCGGCCGTCGGCCGAAGGATCGTCGATCCCCTGCAGCTGCTGCCCCTTCAGCCCCGCGACGCGGACCATGAAAAATTCATCGAGGTTGCTGCCCGAAATCGACAGGAAGCGCAGGCGTTCGAGCAGCGGATGCGCCGGATTGCGCGCCTCCTCCATCACCCGCCGGTTGAAAGCGAGCCAGCTCAGTTCGCGGTTGAAAAAGCGTTCGGGGCCGAAGGAAGGGCGCGCCGTGTCGGCATCATTGTCTGCGCGTAAGGGGCCGCCAGCTATCGACATGTGTCTTCATCCTGCCTTTCGAGGAGATCGGGATCGATCAGCCCCTGTGACAGTAATGTTTCACGCGTAAGACGAACCCCGACGCGTCGCCCCTGTTCCAGCGAGGCGGCGTCGAGCGCGGCGACGATGCGGTGGAGCGTCGCATAGCTGCGCTCCATGCGCGGGACGATATACGACGCGACCTCGGGCGCGAGCGCCATGCCGCGCTGCGCGAACAGCGCCTCGATCAGGTCGCGCGCCAGGCAATCGTCGGGCTCGCCGATCGTCAGCACGGGCACCGCGCGCAGGCGCGACGCGAGATCGGGGAGCCGGATATCCCAGTCGGCGGGCGGCGCGTCGGCGATGATGAGCAGCGGATCGCCGCTCGCCTGCGCGGCGTTCCACGCGTGAAAGATATCCTCTTCGGACACGCTGTCATGGCCATCGATGACGCGCCCGCCGGTTTCGCGCGCGAACAGCCGACCGATCAGGCTGCGCCCCGATCCGCGCGGTCCGGTGAGCACGGCGGTGCGCACCGGCCAGGTTCCCACATGGCGCAGATAACGGACTGCGTCGGCGTTGCTGGTGCCGACGATCAGCGGGCCGTCATTGCTGCCGCCCGCGCTCCAGTCGAGCGGGAGCGCGATCTGTCCCGACGGGCGCGCCATCAGCGACTGATCCGGAGCGTGCTCCCGCTCGCCTGCACCTTGTAGCCGCGCGCTTCGAGCGCGGCCTTGAGCCCGGCGAGATCGCCGCGGAAGGTCACGCGCATCACCGACATGCCGCCGAGCGCGAGGCTGGTGGTCGAGGCCGACTGGACCCCGGCGACGCCGCCGACGGTCCGCTCGGTCGCCGAAACCGATTCGACGTCGGGCGAGGTATATTGGACGGTGAAGCTCGACACCCCGACCGGCGCGGCGGTGGGCACGCTGCTGTCGGTTTCGGTCGGCAGCGCGTCGGTGTCGGTTTCCGCGACCTCGGGCAGTTCCTCGACCGCGACCGGTTTTTCGAGCACGAGATAGGTGTCGGTGCGCAGCACCCCGGCGGCGAGCGCGTCGGTGTAGAGCCGGTCCATGCGCGCGACCGCTTTTTCCATCATGTCGGGCAGCGCGCGCGGGCTGGGCCCGGTCATGGTGAACCCGCCGATCAGCTTGTTGTCGGGGCCGAAGCGCGCGGTGAAATGGCCGGTGATCGGCCCGCCGGGATAGCTGTATTCGACGCGCGCGATCGGCACGAGCACGTCGGCGGCGCCATATTGGTCGAGAATGACGCGCCACCAGACGCGGCCGCGGCGCCCGACCTGGCCCGAATTGAGCAGCAAGGTGTCGGCGCCGGTGCCCGCGGTGCGGACATAGTCGATCGCGCTCTGCCCGGTATTATATTCGGCCCAGGCGCGCTGCCAGGCGCTGCGTTGTTCAAACACCTGCGGCATGCCGTCGATCGAATAAACCGGGATGACGAGCAACGGCGGCGACCGCAGGGTGCGGCCACTGACGCCCAATATCTGTCCCGCGCGGACGCGGTCGAACTGGACGCCGAGGCGCGCCACATAGCGGCGCGGGCCGATCTGTTCATCCTCGACGACGATCGCGGTGACGATGCCGTCGAGCACCGAATCGCCGAGCGCCGGGCCGTCGGTGCCGTTGGTCTTGCGATATAATTGCGCCCAGCCCTGCCGCTGCGCCTCGCGCCAGCCCTTGGTCCGCGCGTCGTCGGCATTGTCGCCGATGACGTCGACGAGGATGCCGCTGGCCAAGAAATCGCCGCTGCTGTTGATCGGCGTGATCCCGCGATCGCCGCGCGTGATCTGCCCCTCGACCACGCCGACCACCAGAATCGCGGCGAAAAAGGCGAGCAGCGCCACGAAACGCCAGTCGCGCCGCAGCGCGGTCGACAGGCGGAGAAGCGGGGCGAAGCGCCGGGCGTTGGAGGAGGAAGCGGCGGAAATCATCTCTTCTCTATGCTCTGCCCCGAATGCGCGGCCCGGACAAGGAAATCGTGGCATTTGTCGGCTGGACTCGTTAGTCGCGCTGGCCATGGATGCCAAGCAGAACCCGCCCGCCGGTTACACTTATGCGCAGGCCGGCGTATCGATCGACGCCGGCAATGCGCTGGTCCGTGCCATTGCCCCGCTCGCCCGCGCGACGCGCCGTCCCGGCGCCAACGCCGACCTCGGCGGATTCGGCGGCTTTTTCGACCTGAAGGCGGCGGGGTTCAACGACCCCCTGCTCGTCGCGGCCAATGACGGCGTCGGCACCAAGCTGAAGCTCGCGATCGAATCGGGGCGCCACGACGGGGTGGGAATCGACCTGGTCGCGATGTGCGTCAACGACCTGATCGTGCAGGGCGCCGAGCCGCTTTTCTTCCTCGATTATTATGCGACCGCGAAGCTCGACAATGATGTCGCGACCGCCGTGGTCGCCAGCATCGCCGAGGGTTGCAAGCAGGCGGGATGCGCGCTGATCGGCGGCGAGACCGCCGAAATGCCGGGCATGTACAGCGAGGGCGATTACGACCTCGCCGGATTCTGCGTCGGCGCGGTCGAGCGCCATGAGGTGCTGACCGCCGACAAGGTCGCGGCGGGCGACGTGATTTTGGGCCTCGCCTCCTCCGGTGTGCATTCGAACGGCTTTTCGCTCGTGCGGCGGCTCGCAGCCGACAAGGGGTGGAAGCTGGACCGCCCCGCGCTGTTCGACCAGAATATCCTGCTGATCGACGCGCTGATGGCGCCGACGCGCATCTATGTGAAGAGCCTGTTGCCGCTGGTGAAGACCGGCAAGATTCACGCACTGGCGCACATCACCGGCGGCGGCCTGCTCGAAAATATCCCGCGCATCCTGCCCGCGACCCTGCACGCACATGTCGATGCAGATGCCTGGGAGCAGCCGCGACTGATGGCCTATCTGCAGGCGCAGGGGACTATCGAGCCCGAAGAAATGGCGCGCACCTTCAATTGCGGGATCGGCATGGCGGTCGTCGTTGCAAAGGACGATGTCGACGCCGTGACGGCCGCACTGACCGAGGCGGGCGAAACGGTGTTCCGCATCGGGCATATCGCCGAGGGTGCGAAGGGCTGCACCGTGACCGGCGGCGCCGAGACGTGGAGCGCACGCGCGGCGTGGAGCGCCACGCATAATGCCTGAGGCCGCAAAGCCCCCCTCCCGCCTGCGGGAGGGGTTAGGGGAGGGCCTGTTTGGCCGCATTCCTATTAGACATGCCCTCCCCCGCCCCCTCCCGCAAGCGGGAGGGGAGAAGTGAAGGCGCGCGTCGCCGTGCTGATTTCGGGCGCCGGGACCAATATGGCGGCGCTGCTCTATGCCGCGAAGGCCGCCGACTGCCCCTATGAACTGGTACTGGTCGCGAGCAACGACCCCGATGCACCCGGCCTCGCCATCGCCGAAGCCGAGAGCATCCCGACATGGAGTCTCTCGCACAAGGGCATGAACCGCGACGCTTTCGACGCGCTGGTCGACGACCAATTGCGCGCCGCCAACGCCGAGTTCGTCGCGCTGGCGGGCTATATGCGCATCCTGAGCGACGATTTTGTCGGTCGCTGGGCGGGCCGGATGCTGAACATCCACCCCAGCCTGCTGCCGCTCTACAAGGGGCTGAACACCCACCAACAGGCGATCGACGCGGGCGACAAGTTCGGCGGGTGCAGCGTCCATATCGTGACCCCCGGGGTCGACGACGGCCCGGTGCTGGCGCAGACGCCGGTCGCGATCGTCGCGGGCGACAGCGTCGATACGCTGGCGACGCGGGTGCGTTTTGCCGAACATCAGCTCTATCCCGCCACCCTCGCCGCCTTCGTGATGCGCGAGCGCTCGCCCGATTACCTGCGCGGCCGCGTGCGCGAGCTGGCGATGGCGCTGCCCGAGGCCGACGAGGTGACCTCGCACGGCATGCCCTGTTTCGGCATCGTGAAGGGCAAGAAATTCGCCTATTTCACCGAGGATCATCATGGCGACGGCAAGACCGCGATCCTGGTGAAGATCAGCGGCGCCGACGAGCAGGCGGCCTTGATCGAGATGGACGAGGCGCGCTATTATCGCCCCGCCTATTTCGGCGACGGCTGGGTCGGCATCCGGCTCGACCTGGGCGATACCGACTGGGAGGCGATCGGCGAATGGCTGCGCAAGAGCTGGCTCGCGGTGGCGCCGAAGAAGCTGGCGGGACTGATGGGGGTTGCCGAGGAGTTTTGACGATGCGGTTTTTCGCAGGCCTGTTGATCCTCACCCTTTCCGGCTGCGGCATGGCCGTCTCAGACAAACCGATGCTCGAAGCGAGCGACACGGCCGGCGCGCCGCAATTCGCCGACGGCGTGTGGCTGATGCCCGAAATGGACGAAGCGGCGGATTGCGCGGTCGATACCGCAAAGCCGGTGTCGGGGTGGCCCGACTGCGCGACCTGGGCTCTGCACAGGGACGGCCAATGGTTCGCGCGCGACGGCAATAGCGGGATCGTCACCAAGCCGGTGCCGCGCGACGCCGTGATCGTGTCGAACGGCGATATCGCGATCGTCCAGCTCGAATCGGACAAATCGGCCGACGACGGCGGCACGGTCGACCCGACGCCCTACAACTTCATCGCGTTCGACAATGAGCCCGCGGCGGCGGACAAGCTGCGGTCGATCCGGTTCTGGATCGTGATGTGCGGCCACTATACGGAAAGCGACGCGGACGACGAGGATGCCCCGGCGACGCTGGTCCGTTTTCCCGGCTTCGATGAAAAATGCCGGCCGGCGTCGATGCAGGTGCTGCGCGATGCGGCCCGGCTGAGCCGTCCGGCGGCGTCGATCGACCTTCCCGCCTTCCATTGGGCGCGAGCGGCACTGGACTAACAAAAAGGCCGCCGGATCGCTCCGGCGGCCTCTTCGATTTCGCTATCCCGACGGGATCAGCCGACGATTTCTTCGGGCTTGAAGAAATAGGCGATTTCGATCGCCGCATTTTCGTCGCTGTCGCTGCCATGCACCGTGTTCGCTTCGATGCTCTCGGCCAGTTCCTTGCGGATCGTGCCGGGGGCGGCGTCCTTGGGGTTGGTCGCGCCCATGATGTCACGGTTCGCCTGCATCGCATTCTCGCCTTCGAGAACCTGCACGACGACCGGGCCGCTGATCATGAAATCGACCAGTTCGCCGAAGAAGGGGCGTTCCTTGTGCACCGCGTAGAAACCTTCGGCCTGTTCGCGGCTCATGTGGATGCGCTTCGACGCGACGACGCGCAGGCCGGCGCCTTCCAGCATCTGGGTGACCGCGCCGGTCAGGTTGCGACGCGTGGCGTCGGGCTTGATGATCGAAAAGGTGCGAGTGACCGCCATGAGAGAAGCTCCTGCTTTGTTATATTATGATGCGCGCGCCTCTAGCGGCGCTTTTGCTGCACTGCAAGGAAAGAGCGCGGGGTCAGGGCCCCTCGGACCAGCGGCCGCTCTCGTCCTGTTTCCAGAAACGGTTGTCGACCTCGTCCTTCGCCGCGAGGCTTCGCCAGATCGCGCGCGCGTCGTCGATGCGGCTGTTGTCGAAGAGCAGGAAGGTCCGGCCGAAACCGAGCGCCTCGTCGCGCCATTCGCCGTCGGCGAGCGCGAGGTGCGTCGCGCCATTGGGGGCCGGTGCGGCGAGCGTGCCGGCGATCAGGATCGGCTCGATCGCCTCGTCGGGCGAGCCGGCGGCGCCGTGGGGCAGGAAGCTCGCCGGCTGGAGCGTCCACAGCGCCTCGTCGATCGCCTGGCGCTGCATCGCGGGACCCGCGACGACGAGCAGCCGGTCACCATTGCCGAGGACGCGCGACGCCAGCGCGGGAAGCACCCGTTCGACCGGGTCGCGGGTCAGCCGGTAAAAATCGACGCGGGGCATGGATTACAAGACCATCGTCATTGCGAGCGTAGCGAAGCAATCCAGAGCGGTGCGCCTGCTCTGGATTGCCGCGTCGCCTTCGGCTCCTCGCAATGACGAGGTTAGGTGCATCACCCTTCGAAATTCGCCGCAATGAAGCGATCGAGCAGCCGCACGCCATAGCCGGTCGCGCCCTTGGCATAGACCGGGCCGTCCTTGTCGTGCCAGGCCATGCCCGCGATATCGAGATGCGCCCATTGGACGCCGTCGTCGACATAGCGCTTCAGGAACTGCGCGGCGGTGATCGAGCCGCCCTCGCGCGGGCCGATGTTCTTCATGTCGGCGATCGGGCTGTCGATCAGCTTGTCGTAAGCGGGCGACAAGGGGAAGCGCCACAATTTGTTGTTCGACGCCTCGCCCGCCGCCAGCAACTGATCGGCGAGGCGGTCGTCGTTGGCGAACATGCCGGCATATTCATGGCCGAGCGAGATCACCATCGCGCCGGTCAGCGTCGCCAGATCGACGATCACCGACGGTTCGTAGATTTTCTGTGTCCAGGTGATCGCATCGCAGAGGACGAGCCGCCCCTCGGCGTCGGTGTTCAGCACTTCGACCGTCTGCCCCGACATGGTGGTGACGACATCGCCGGGGCGCATCGCATTGCCGTCGGGCATATTTTCCACCAGGCCGACGATGCCGACGACATTCGCCTTGGCCTTGCGACCCGCGATCGCCTTCATCGCGCCCGCGACGGCGCCCGCGCCGCCCATGTCCCATTTCATCATGTCCATGCCCGGCCCGGGCTTCAGGCTGATGCCGCCGGTGTCGAAGGTCACGCCCTTGCCGACGAAAGCGATCGGCTTCGCGCCCGCTTCGCCGCCGTTCCAGCGCATCGCGAGCAGCCGCGGCGGACGGGTCGAGCCCTGCGCGACGCCGAGCAGCGCGCCCATGCCGAGCGCCTTCATCTGGCGTTCGTCGAGCACCTCGAGCTCGACCCCCAGGTCTGCGAGATGCTGGCAGCGTTCGACGAAGCTTTCGGGATAGAGGATGTTGGGCGGCTCGGCGACGAGCGTCTGGGTGAAGGCGACGCCCGCAGCGATCGCCTGCGCCTCGGCCCAGCCCGCCGGGGCGCTGCCGCCCGGCGCGGCGATCACGATCGTCGTCAGGCTGGGCTTCGCATTGTCGGCGAGCCGCGTGCGATAGGTGTCGAGACGCCAGTTGCGCAGCAGCGCGCCCGACGCGAAGGCGAGGATATCGTCGGCGTCGACCGCTCCGGCATTGGCAAAGTCGACATGGACCGTCGTCACGCCGCTCGTCTGCAGTTTCGCGGTCAGCGCCGCGCCGGCACGTTCAAGGTCATGCGCCGCACCTTCGCCGAGCCCGATGAGCAGCAGCCGTTTCGCCTTGTCGCCGTCGACCGCCGCGGTTTCGGTGATTGCCCCCGCCGCGCCGTCGAAACGCGCCTGCGCCGCAGCGGCGCCGAGCAGCGCGTCGAGCGCGCTTGCGCCGCCCTTGCGGACCGGAAAGGCGACGACGTCGGCAGACGCATCGATTTGCGCGACAAACTGAATGTCCATCCTGTGACTTTCTTATGCGATGATTGATTGGAACGTGCCGGACCGATAGGGGTTTCGCTTGCGAGTTGCAAAAACAAAGCTGTCGGTCCAACCGGGGGCGGACGCGACAAAGGTGTGGGACAAAGTGATTCAATGACGGGGACTTTGTTCCAAGGGGGCAACCGGCCGCTGTGGCTTGCGACCGCCAGCGTGCTGGCCCTGCTGGCGGTTCCGGCCGCCGCGCAGACCGGCGCCGAACCGCCGGTCGTGCCCGCGCCGCAGGGCGAACCCGCGCTTCAGACGCCCGATGTTTCGACCGCGACCACCGACGCGCCGGCTGTCACGAGCAACCAGCAGGTCGGCTTCGCCGCCGACAATCTCAATTACGACAGCGACGCCGATGTCGTGGTCGCCGACGGCAATGTGCAGATGAACCGCGAAGCGATCCAGATGCGCGCCGACAAGGTGACCTGGAACCGCAAGACCGGCGAGGTCGTCGCCGAAGGCAATGTCGCGATCGCCAATCCCGAAGGCGACACTGCCTATGGCGACCGCATCGTCCTGACCGACACGCTGCGCGACGGTGTCGTCGAGAATATGCTGGTGGTGCTCGACAACGGGTCGCGCCTCGCGGCGGTGAAGGGCACGCGGTTCGACAATGGCAATATCGAACTCGAAAATGCCGCCTACACCCCCTGCCCCGTCGAGGATAATGCGGGTTGCGCCAAAAATCCGAGCTGGCAGATCCGCGCCGTCAAGGTCATCTATGACAAGGCGAAGGACAAGGTCCGCTACAAGGGGGCGCGGGTCGAGATTTTCGGCCTGCCGCTGATCCCGCTACCCGGACTCAGCCATTCGATCGGCGGCGGCGCGACGAGCGGGCTGCTGGTTCCCGAAATCCGGCTCGACCGGTCGAACGGGTTCGAGATCGCGGTCCCATATTACCTCCGCCTCGCGCCCGACCGCGACGTCACGATCACCCCGCATCTTTACACCGGCGCCGCGCCGATGATCGAAGGCGAGTTTCGCGCGCTGACCGATATCGGATCGTTCCGGATCAACGGCTATGGCACCTACAGCTCGGTGGTCCCGCTCTCGGGCACGCCGTCGCAGGGCAATGACAAGTTCCGCGGTTACCTGGAAAGCGCCGGGCGGTTCCAGCTGAGCCCGCATTGGAGCATCACCTACTCGGGACGGATCGCGAGCGACCGCACCTTCCTGCGCCGCTATGACATCACCCGCGACGACCGGCTGCGCTCGACTTTCGAGGTCGAACGGATCGGCGGGCAGAGCTATTTGTCGATCGCCGGCTGGGCGACGCAGACGCTGCGCGCCGGCGACCGGCAGGGTCAGCAGCCGGTGGCGCTGCCGATCCTCGATTATCGTCAGCGGCTGACCGACCCGGTGTTCGGCGGCCAGTTCGAACTGCAGGTCAATACGCTGGCGATCGGTCGCACGGCGGGACAGGATACGCAGCGCGCCTTTGCCGGGGTGCGCTGGGATTTGCGGCGGCTGACCTCGCTGGGGCAGGAAGTCACCTTCACCGCGATGGTGCGCGGCGACATCTATCACAGCGACGAGAATCTGCTCACCGCCATCCCCGGCTATCGCGGCAAATCGGGCTGGGAAGGTCGCGGCATCGCGGCGACGGCGATCGATGTGCGCTGGCCCTTCATCGGCGAATTTCTGGGCGGCACGCAGACGCTGACCCCGCGCATCCAGTTCGTCGCGACCCCGCAGCTCAAGAATCTGGACATTCCGAACGAGGACAGCCGCGCCTTCGACCTCGAGGACAGCAACCTGTTCGCGATCAACCGTTTCAGCGGCTACGACCGGTTCGAGGATGGCGCGCGCGTCACCTATGGCGCCGAATGGAATTACAGCCGGCCGGGCTTCAACATCAACAGCATCATCGGGCAAAGCTACCGCCTGTCCGACAAGCCGAGCCTGTTTCCCGACGGCACCGGGCTGACCGACAAGACGTCGGACGTCGTCGGACGCACCACCGTCGCGTACAAGGATTTCCTGCGACTGACTCACCGCTTCCGGCTCGACAAGGACAATCTGGCGGTGCGCCGCAACGAGTTCGACGCGACGATCGGCAGCCGATCGACCTATGCCGTCCTCGGTTACTCGCGGCTCAACCGCGACATCACGACTGTGGCCGAGGATTTGCAGGACCGCGAAGAAGCGCGCGTCGGCGGCCGCGTCGCCTTTGCCCGCAACTGGTCGATCTTCGGCTCGGCGATCGTCGACCTGACGAGCGCGAACGACGATCCGCTGAGCGTGTCCGACGGGTTCGAGCCGATCCGCCACCGGCTCGGCGTCGCCTATGACGACGACTGCCTGTCGATCGCGCTGACCTGGCGCCGCGACTATATCGACACCGGCGACGCGCGGCGCGGCAACAGCTTCTCGTTCCGCGTCGCGTTCCGCAACCTGGGGTTCTGATATCCGGCTTCGCTCAGCTTGCGTTCAGCGTTTGGCAGCTAGCAGGGCCGCTGTTATGATGCGCAATCGCGCGCTTTGCGCTGGACCAGCGGGCGTGTCCGCTGATACGGAGCGGTCCGGAACCTCTTTCATAGGGTAAAAATGACCAAATTCTCGACCTTGATCGGCCTGGTAACCGCCACGTCGCTGAGCGTTTCGCCGGTGCTGGCGCAGACCGTGCCCGATGGCGACGTGCCGACCACCAGCCTGAATATCCCGGGCAATGTCCAGATTTACGGCGATGGCAAAGCCAATGTCTATCGCCCGTCGGCGACGGTGAATGGCGAGATCATCACCGCGACCGACATCGAGCAGCGCATGGGGTTGATCCGCGTCGCGAACAACAATCTGGAACTGCCGCCCGAGGAATTGCAGCGGCTGCGCCAGCAGGTGTTCAGCAACCTGATCGACGAGAAATTGCAGATTCAGGAAGCCAAGGCCGCCGACATCACGATCGACGAGAATCTGATCAACGACCAGTTCGCGCGCCTCGCCGCCCGCTACAAACAGACCCCCGAGCAGTTCACCGCCTATCTGGCGTCGAAGGGATCGTCGGCGGGCGCGGTGAAGCAGCAGATCCGCGGCGAATATGCCTGGGATCGCCTGCTCGCACGCAATATCCAGTCGACGACCAACGTATCGACTGAAGAGGTCGAGGCGGTGGTCAAGCGGATGAACGACGCCAAGGGGCAGGACGAATTCCACCTCGCCGAAATCTATCTGACCGCGACCCCCGAGACGGTTCCGGCGGTTGCCGAGAACGCGCAGAAGATCGTCCAGGCGCTCCAGTCGGGCGGCAGCTTCGCCGCCTATGCGCGCCAGTTCTCGGAAGCCTCGACCGCCGTGGTCGGCGGCGACCTGGGCTGGGTCAAGGGCGGACAATTGCCCGATTCGATGGCCGACGCCGCGCGACAGATGCAGCCGGGCCAGCTCGTCGGGCCGATCGAGGTGCCGGGCGGGGTGTCGATCATGCTGATGGTCGACCGGCGCCAGGTGCTGACCGCCGATCCGCGCGATGCGGTGCTCAGCCTCAAACAGATTTCGCTCGACTTCCCGGCCGGCACGACGCCCGCCAGGGCATCCGAACTGGCCGGCCAATTTGCCGAAGCGACGCGCAGCATTGCCGGTTGCGGCGGCGCCGATGCCGTCGCCACCAGCCTGGGCGCCCAGGTCGTTGCGCGCGACGGCATCGCGATGCGCCAGTTGCCCGCGCCGCTGCAGGCGACCTTGATGGACCTGCAGGTCGGGCAGACCACCCAGCCGTTCGGCGCCGCGAACGAGGGCGTCAGCGTCCTCGTGCTGTGCGGCCGCGAACTGCCGAACACGGCGACCGCGCCGAACCTCGAGGAAATCGAGGGCCGGTTGCTCGAGGAAAAGGTCAACAAGCGCGCCCAGCGCTATCTGCGCGATTTGCGCCGGGACGCGGTGATCGACTTCAGCTGATGCCCGATACAAGCGCCCCGCGTCCGATCGCGGTCACCCTGGGTGACCCGGCCGGCGTCGGACCCGAAGTTGCCGCCCGCGCCTGGGCGGCGCGCAAGGATCATGCCCTGCCACCCTTTGTCGCGATCGGCGATATCGCGTCGATCGCTGCGGTGTGGCGCGGTCCGGTCGAGCGCGTCGGCGACATCGCCGAGGTGGCGCCGATATTCGACGACGCCCTGCCGGTCTGGCACCTCGAGGATAGCGGGCCCGTGGTTCCCGGATCGCCGAGCAAGGCGGGGGCGACCTGCGCGCTGCACGCGCTGGAGACCGGCATCGGGCTGACGCGCGGTCAGGCGACCGGCGCCCTCGTCACCGGACCGGTGTCGAAAGCGCAGCTTTACGGCATCGGCTATACGCATCCGGGGCAGACCGAATTCATCGCCGAACGCTGCGGCGTCACCGCAACCAATGCGGTGATGATGCTCGCGGGGCCGAAGCTGCGCGTCGTGCCGCTGACCGTGCATGTGCGGCTGGCCGACGTGCCCGAGCGGCTGACCAGCGAGCTGATCACGGCCAAGGGCCGCATCGTCGCTCGGTCGCTGAAGCGCGATTTCGGGATCGACAAGCCGCTGCTCGCGATCGCCGGGCTCAACCCGCACGCCGGCGAGAGCGGCGAGATGGGCGACGAGGAACTGCGCATCATCCGCCCCGCCGTCGAGCAATTGCTGGCCGACGGCATCGCCATCGAAGGGCCGCTCGCCGCCGACAGCCTGTTCGCGCCGCATGTGCGAACCCGCTATGACGCCTTGCTCTGCTGTTACCACGACCAGGCGCTGGCGCCGTTCAAGGCGCTGCATTTCGACGACGGCGTCAATCTGACGCTCGGCCTGCCGATCGTCCGCACCTCGGCCGACCATGGTACCGCGTTCAACATCGCCGGGACCGGCGCGGCCGACCCGGGGCCGACGATCGCGGCGATCCGCATGGCGGCGGCGCTGGCGACGATGCGCGAGCGCAACTGCGCACCGGCGGCGTGAAACCGGCGCCGACCCTGCCGCCGCTGCGCGAGACGGTGCGCGCGCACGGATTGCAGGCGAGCAAGGCGCTGGGGCAGAATTTCCTGTTCGACGAACAATTGCTCGACCGCATCGCGGCGTTGCCGGGCGACCTCGACGGCGCGACGGTGTTCGAGGTCGGCCCGGGTCCCGGCGGGCTGACGCGCGCGTTGCTGCGCGCGGGGGCGAAGGTGATCGCGGTCGAGCGCGACGACCGCTGCCTGCCCTTGCTCGGCGAACTCGGCGACGCGTTCGACGGCGCGCTGACGGTGATCGCCGATGATGCGATGGCGATCGACGCCGACGCGCTGGCGGGCAGGCCTTATCATATCGTCGCCAACCTGCCCTATAATGTCGGCACCGCGTTGTTCACGCGCTGGCTGGAGCCGGCGGAGTGGCCGCCGACATGGCTGTCGCTGACCCTGATGTTCCAGCAGGAGGTCGCCGAGCGCATCGTCGCCAAGGTCGATACCTCGGCCTATGGGCGGCTCGCCGTGCTCGCGCAGTGGCGTTCAACGCCTCGCATCGCGATGAAGGTCCACCGCTCGGCCTTCACCCCGCCGCCCAAGGTGATGTCGGCGATCGTCCATGTCGTACCGGCGGAGCAGCCCGAAGGGGTCAAGCCGGCGATCCTGTCGCGGCTGACCGCGCAAGGTTTCGGCCAGCGCCGCAAGATGCTGCGGCAGAGCCTGAAGGGCATGGCGGGCGCGATTGAGGCGCTCGAGGCGTGTGGGATCAAGGCGACACGGCGCGCCGAGACGGTCACGGTGGCGGAATGGGTCGAGCTGGCGCGGGTGCTCAGCAAATAAGCGCGTCGCCCCCGCGAAGGCGGGGGCCGCTACAGTTCTGTATCAACGCGGCTGCTTAAACCGACGGCGCCCCCCGCCTTCGCGGGGGCGACGGTTAATTCTGGCTGGTGGTGACCACGGTCTTCGGCACCAGCGCTTCGGCCGCGATCACGCGTTTCTCGGCGCTGCTTCCGATGGTCTTTTCGAGTGCCGCGACCTGCGGGCATTTCTCGGCGCAGATCCGTTTGGCTTCGGCGAGCTTTTCGCGCGCGAGTTCCAGCGCGCCCTTGTCGGCGAGCGCCTCGCCCTGCCCGGTCAGCGCGACGATGTCGGTCGGTTCGAGCAGCAGCGCCTCGCGATAGAGGCCGATCGCCTTGCCCGGCAGGCCCTGCGCGCGCGCGACCTGCGCCAGCGCGATGATCGCGCTGCGGTTGCGCGGATCGGCGGCGAGCGCCGATTCATAAAAGTCGGTGGCGGCGACGAGATCGCCCGAACGCTGTGCCTTCACACCCTCTTCCTGCAGTCCGATCGAGACCGGCAGAATGTCGTTGTCGGCACGCTGCGCGTCGGACGCCGTCGGCAGGCTGGCAAGGACAAGACCGGCGCTGATCGCCAGGAAACTGATGCGCATCGCATTCTCCCATCGCTTCATTGCCGGGGATGCTAACATGGCGACGTCAATCGGGCGAGGAAAAATCCGTCGCAGCCGTCATGGCCCGGAGTCAGCAGAAAACCGCGCCCCGCCGGGCGTCCGACGCCGTCGGGCAGGATGTCGGTGTCGGCGGTCCAGCCGGGATGACGGGTCAGAAATTCGTCCACCTGGGCGCGCCCCTCGCGTGCGATGATCGAGCAGACGGCATAGAGCAATTTGCCGCCGGGCGCCACCAGATCGGCGCCGAGTGCGAGCAGCTTCGTCTGGTCGGCGACATGGCGGTCGAGCCGTGCGGGGGTGGAGCGCCAGCGCAGTTCGGGGCTGCGGCGCCAGGTGCCGCTGCCCGAACAGGGGGCGTCGACGATGACGCGATCGGCCTTGCCCATGCGATCGGCGAGCATCGCGACTTCCTGCCCCGGATTGAGCAGCAGCGTTTCGATCTGCGTCGCCCCGGCGCGGTTGGCGCGCGGCGGCAGTTGCTGGAGCCGCGCGCGGTTGGTGTCGCAGGCGAGGATGGCGGCTTCGTCGTTGATCGCCGAGGCGATGGCGAGCGTCTTGCCGCCCGCGCCGGCGCACAGGTCGACGATGGTCTGCCCGGCCTCGGCGGCGAGCGCGACCGCCGCCAGCTGACTCGCGGCGTCCTGCACCTCGAACTGGCCCTCGGCATAGGCCGCATGCTGGACCGCAGCGGTTTCGCCGGGCAGGCGCCAGCCGTCGGCGAGGCCAGTGATCGCTTCGCCGTCGGGAAAGATCGTCGCGAGTTCGGCGCGGCTCGAGTGCAGCCGGTTGGCGCGCAGGTCGAGCGGGGCGCGCGCGAGCATCGCCGCGCATTCAGCCTTGCCGACCAGCGGGTCGAACAGCTTGAGCAGCGCAGGCGTGGCGAGCCCGGTTTCGGCGCGCGGTTCGTCGGCGGTGATGACGGCGGGCCCGTATGCGGCGCCGTCGAACAGCACGGCGAGTTCGGGGTCGGCGTCAGCGAGCGCGAGCATCGCGGCGCGGCCCGATACGGGCGCCGACCGCACATTGCGGATCGCATCGTAAACATGATTGCGGATCGCGCGGCGGTCCTTCGACCCCGCATAGCGGCGCGCGCGCATCGCCTCGGCAAAGATCGCGTCGGCGGGCGGTCCGCCATCACGCGCGGCGGCGGCGATGGTATCGAGGATTTCGATCGCGGTCTGGACGCGGGCGGCGGGGGTCATCGGCTTCGGCCTTCCTTGGGGTCTGACGACATCAGGTTTGACCGTAGCCTGAGCCTGTCGAAGGGCGCCTATCCGAGAAGCACCCTTCGACAGGCACAGGGTTACGGTGTTGTATTCCACTCCGCCCCGGTCATCGGGATTTCGGTCGTAAAATACTCAACCGACCGGATAATTCGGCGCCTCGCGGGTGATCGCGACGTCGTGGACATGGCTCTCGCGCAGACCGGCGCCCGTGATGCGGACGAATTTCGCGCGTTCGCGCAGGTCCTTGAGGGTGCGGCTGCCGGTATAGCCCATCGCCGCCTTCACCCCGCCGACAAGCTGGTGGATGACGTCCTTCGCCGGGCCCTTGAACGGGACCTGGCCCTCGATGCCTTCGGGAACCAGCTTCATCTGGTCCTTGATGTCCTGCTGGAAATAACGGTCAGCCGAGCCGCGCGCCATCGCGCCGACGCTGCCCATGCCGCGATAGCTTTTATAGGTGCGGCCCTGGAACAGGAAGGTCTCGCCTGGCGCCTCGGCGGTGCCCGCGAGGAGCGAGCCGACCATGACGCTCGACGCACCCGCCGCCAGCGCCTTGGCGAGGTCGCCCGAGGTGCGCAGACCGCCGTCGGCGATCACCGGCACGCCGAGCTTCGCCGCCGCCTCGACGCTGTCGAGGATCGCGGTGAGCTGGGGCACGCCGACGCCGGCGACGACGCGGGTGGTGCAGATCGAGCCCGGGCCGATGCCGACCTTGATGCCGTCGGCGCCGCAATCGATCAGCGCCTTGGTCGCGTCGCCGGTCGCGACATTGCCCGCGAGCACCTGAACGCGGTTCGACAGTTTCTTGATGCGCGCGACCGTTTCGCCGACGCCCTTGCTGTGGCCATGCGCGGTGTCGACGACGATCAGGTCGCATTCGGCCTCGAGCAAGGCCTCAGCGCGTTCGACGCCGCTGTCGCCGGTGTTGGTCGCCGCCGCGACGCGCAGGCGGCCACCGCCGTCCTTGGTCGCGTCGGGGAAATTGACCGCCTTTTCCATGTCCTTGACCGTGATCAGGCCGATGCAGCGATAATCATCGTCAACGACGAGCAATTTTTCGATGCGGCGCTGGTGGAGCAGTTTGCGCGCCTCGTCCTGCCCGACGCCGGGGCGGACGGTGGCGAGATTGTCGGCGGTCATCAGCTCGCGCACCGGCTGCCCCGGGTTGGCGGCGAAGCGCACGTCGCGGTGGGTCAGGATGCCGACCAGACGGCCGCCGGTCTCGACCACCGGGATGCCCGAGATTTTGTGCTGGTCCATCAGCGCGGTGGCGTAGGACAAAGGCGCGTCGGGGGTGATGGTGATCGGGTTGACGATCATGCCGCTTTCGAAGCGCTTGACCTGGCGTACGGCGGCGGCCTGTTCCTCGATCGTGAGGTTGCGGTGGAGGACGCCGATGCCGCCGATCTGCGCCATCAGGATCGCCATATCGGCCTCGGTCACCGTGTCCATCGCCGACGACAGGATCGGAATGTTGAGGCTGATCTCGCTGGTCAGCTGGGTCTGCAGATTGGCGTCGGAAGGCAGGATATCCGACGCGCCGGGCACCAGCAGCACGTCGTCGAAGGTCAGGCCGGTGATGATTTCCATGAAGGTGCCACTTTCTGCTCTTGGCGGCGCCCGCTCCCGCTTTTCGGGGCGGCACACGCGATTCGATTGGTGGCGGCCCATGTAACCAGTCGGCGCGGCGCGCGCCAGTGGGCGGCACGGGATTATTTCGCGGCGCAGCACGGCGGCGGTGCGGACCGGTATCGCGGAACGCCGAAGCGCTCGCGACACCGGTCCTGGATGCCGTGCTCAGCGGGCGAGCAACAGGATCGACGCCCCGATCAACAGCGTGAAGATCAATATGAACTTCACATAATCGGCAAGGCGCAAGGTCAGTGCCCCGCTATGCTCGGCGCGAAACGCCGCGATATTGTCGCGCAGCTCGCTGTTGCCGGTGACGAGGCCAACGTCGATGTGCCGCCCCTTCCGCAGGAAGGTCAGGGCTTCGTTCGCCTCTTCGGCCGAAATGGCGGGGTAGCGGCGGAAAATATCTTCCGCGCGCTCGGCCGGGGTCCGCGCAGCGGGCGCGGTTTCATTCTGGATCGTCATGGTTTTTCCAACATCTGGGTCCCCCGCAAGCGGAAGACCGGCAATCGTCGTGCCGCCAGGCGGCGGCGTCGGGATGGTCAGATGGCGATCGCGGGCGGCGCGCGCGCCGAGTAGGGCGCGACGGCGCCGCCGGATCGGCGCGGCTGCGGGCGCGGGGGTGCGGCGCGGTTTTCGGTGACGGCGACCGGCGCCGCGAACCGGATGACGGGCGGCAGGATTGCCGGATCGGGACCCGCCGCATCGCGGCGATCGACGCCGTCGAGACGGCCCGCAACGGTCAGTTTGACGGCGGCGCTGCGCAGAACATGCGGCGGCGCATCGTTCAGCGCGCGCCAAGTCGCCTGTTCGGCCCGGCCGCTCAGCGCCTCGATGCCGATCGTATCGCGCCCGACCGCGAGCGCGCCCATCGACACGACCGCCAGCCAGGCGAGCCAGGTACCGATGCGGCTGCGGCCGAGGGAATCGATCAGGATCATGCGGTTGGGGAGATAGGCTTTTGGGGGTGAACGGGGTCCGAACGCCCCTAGGGCTTGCGGCGGCCGGGGTAAAGCCGGGGCCCGACAATCGGAAGATAGTATAACAACTGAGGGTTGCGGAGCGAAGCCGTTCGGTGCATCGCCGCCGCGACGAACGGGATGATCGAATGAGCGATTACAGGCAGGCGCTGACCGCCGCACAAAATTATCGCGCCGCAGCGCAGGCCGCGCTCGGGGCGCGGCTGGACCATAGGCCGATCGATCGCGAACAGCGCGCGGCGCATGGTTTTGCGTGGATCGCCACGACGGTCGCCGCCCTCGACGCCACCCTCGACTGGTATGAGGCGGGCAGCCGCCAGCGCGCCGATGCGCTGGTAACCCACCTCGCGTTCGCCGAGGGGATCGCGCAGCTCGTCGGCGGCTTGCCGATGGGGCAGAACGAGATTTTCCGGCCCGCCGACCTGGGGCTGACCGACGCGGCGGCCCGGCTGGCGGAAGCTTGCGCGGCCTTGCTCGATAGCGATCAGGCGGCGAAGCGCGCCGAACTGGTCGCGCTGCTCGCCGATGGGCAGTGGCCGAGCGAGACGCTGCACGACGCCGACCTCGATGCGATCCGCGACCAATATCGGCGCTTTACCGATGCCGAGATCCTCCCGCACGCGCATGGCTGGCACCTTGCCAATGCGCTGATCCCCGATGCGACAGTGGCCGCGATGGCCGAGCTCGGGACGTTCGGCATCTGCATTCCCGAGGAATTTGGCGGGCTCGGCCTCGGCAAGCTGGTGATGTGCATCGTCACCGAGGAATTGTCGCGTGGCTGGATCGGCACCGGGTCGCTCGGCACACGATCGGAAATCGCCGGCGAGTTGATCGTGCTCGGCGGCACCGAGGCGCAAAAGGCCGACTGGCTGCCACGCATCGCGAGCGGCGAGGTCTTGCCGACGGCGGTGTTCACCGAACCCGATGTCGGTTCCGATCTCGGTTCGCTCCAGACGCGGGCGAAGCAGAATCCCGACGGCGACTGGGTCATCGACGGCGCGAAGAGCTGGATCACCCATGCCGCGCGATCGGACCTGATGACGTTGCTCGCGCGCACCCTGCCCGATGCCAAAGGCTATGCCGGGCTGTCCATGCTGCTCGTCCCCAAGCCACGCGGCAGCGAGGAGGTCCCCTTCCCCGCCACCGGCATGACCGGCAGCGAGATCGAGGTGCTCGGTTATCGCGGGATGCGCGAATATGCGTTGCAATTCGACGCGATGCACGCCCCCGCCGACGCGCTGCTCGGCGGCGAGGAGGGCCAAGGCTTCAAGCAGTTGATGCGCACCTTCGAGGGCGCGCGCATCCAGACCGCCGCGCGCGCGGTCGGGGTCGCGCGGCGCGCGCTCGAACTCGGGCTCGACTATGCGACGACCCGCAAGCAGTTCGGCCAGCCGATCATCCATTTTCCGCGCGTGTCGGACAAGCTGGCGATGAGCCTCGTCGATTTCGTCACCGCGCGCGAGCTCTCCTACGCCGCCGCACGCGCGAAGGACGGCGGCAAGCGCTGCGATATCGAGGCGGGCATGGCGAAATTGCTCGGCGCGCGCGCGGCCTGGTCGAACGCCGACGCCAGCCTGCAGATCCACGGCGGCAACGGCTATGCCATGGAATATGAGATCAGCCGCGTGCTGTGCGACGCGCGCATCCTCAACATCTTCGAGGGTGCGGCCGAAATCCAGGCGCAGGTGATCGCGCGCGGCCTCGTCGGGGGCCGCAACTGATGGCGGACGGCAGCGAGCCTCGTCCCGCTCCCGTCTCGCCGCTCGCGCCCTTTCAATTCCCCGCCTTCCGCGCGATCTGGATCGCCAATCTCGCGTCGAACATGGGGTCGATGATCCAGTCGGTCGGCGCCGCCTGGCTGATGACCGAGCTGACGCAGTCGCATTTGCTGATCGCGCTGGTCAATGCCGGGGCGACGATCCCGATCCTGCTGCTCGGCGTGTTCGCGGGGGCCATCGCCGACAATTATGACCGGCGGCGGGTGATGCTGTGGGCGCAGATCGCGATGCTGATCGCGTCGGCGGCGCTCGCGTTCGTGACCTTTATCGGCGCGATCGGGCCGCTGTCCTTGCTCGCCTTCACGCTCGCGGTCGGCTGCGGCACCGCGGTCAATTCGCCGGCCTGGCAGGCGTCGGTGCGCCAGCAGGTCGGCCACGCGCATCTGCCGCAGGCGATCGCGCTCAACAGCATCGCTTTCAACCTCGCGCGCAGCGTCGGGCCGGCGCTGGGGGGCCTGCTGATCTCGCTGACCGGCCCGGCGCCCGCCTTCGCGCTCAACACCTTGAGCTATCTCGCGCTGATCATCGTGCTGCTGCGCTGGAAGCCCGAAACCGAACCGCCGCAGCGCAGCCCGATGCTCGCCGCGATCGCGACAGGCTTGCGATTCTGTGCCCAGTCGGACCCGGTGCGCCGGGTGCTGATGCGCGGCTTTTCCTTCGGTTTCGGCGCGGCGGCCTTTCAGGCGCTGCTCCCCTCGCTCGTCCGCGATCAGCTGAGGGGCGGCGAACTCGACTACGGGCTGTGCCTCGGCGCCTTCGGGCTCGGCTCGATCATCTGTGCCTTGTGGGTCGGGGCGGTACGGCGGCGCTGGGGCAGCGAGACCGTCGTCAGCGTCGCGACGCTGACCTTTGCGGCGGCGCTGGTCCCCGTCGCGCTGACCGACCAGCTCGTCGCGGTGCTCGCGGCGGCGTTCGTCGCCGGGATGGCGTGGGTCGGCACCTTGACCTCGCTCAACGTCGCGATGCAATTGCGCTCGCCCGACGCGATCCTCGGCCGCTGCCTGTCGATCTATCAGGCGGTGACCTTCGGCGCGCTGGCGCTCGGCGCCTGGGTCTTCGGGATGATCGCCGACCTGTGGACGCTGCCCGCAGCCGTGCTGGCCGGCGGCGGCTGGCTGGCGCTGTCGGTGCCGATCCTCCACGCCATCGCCCCGATGCCCGGCCGCGACGAAGGGCGAATTTCACCGTAGCTCCCCTCCCTGAAGAAGGGAGGGGAAATTACGCCTGCGCGTTTTTCCAGTCGCGCTTGATCTTCTTGGCGAGGCTCCATTTGTGGACCTCGGTCGGACCGTCATAGATGCGGAAGGCGCGGATTTCGCGGAACACCTGTTCGACGATCGTCTTGTCGGTCACCCCGGTGCCGCCCATCACCTGAACGCAGCGGTCGGCGATGCGCATCAAGGCTTCGGACACCGCGACCTTCGCCATCGAGCTTTCGGCAGTGCCGAGGTCGCCGGTGTCGAGCACCTCGGCGCACCAGCGGATCATCAGCTCGGCCTGTTTCAGGTCGATCAGATTCTCGGCGAGCATGAAGCCGACGCCCTCATGGTCGATCAGCGGCTTGCCGAAGGCGGTGCGGCGATTGGCATAGTCGGTCGCGATCTCGTGCGCGCGTTCGCACGCGCCGTGCCAGCGCATGCAGTGCGACAGGCGCGCCGGCGACAGGCGGATCTGGGCATATTTGAATCCCTCGCCCGCGTCGCCCAGCATCTGGTCGGCGGGGACGCGGAGATTGTCGATGATCACGGTGGCATGGCCGCCGGGCATCGAGCTGTCGATCGTGTTCGGTACATGCTCGATGCGGATCGCCGGGTCGGGCATGTCGACGAGGAACATGCACGCGCCGCCGCCCGCGACGACATCCTCGGCCTTCGCCATCACGATGCCGACCTTCGCGCCGTCGGCGCCGGTGATGAAGCATTTGCGGCCGTTGATGACCCAGTGGTTGCCGTCGAGGCGGCAGGTCGTCTTCATCATCGACGGGTCGGAGCCCGCCCCGCCCTCTTCGGCGGGTTCGGTCATAAAGAAGGCCGAGCGCGCATGACCCTCGACCAGCGGCTTCAGGAAACGCTCTTTCAGTTCGGGGCTGCCGACCTTGCCGAGCAGATACATATTGCCTTCGTCGGGCGCGGCGGTGTTGCACGCAAGCGGGCCGAGCGGCGACAGGCCGGATTTCTGGAGGACATAGGCGGTCTCGACCTGCGTCAGATGGTCGCCATCGCCCAGGATATGCGGGGAAAGGACGCCGGCGGCGCGCGCCTTGGCCTTGAGTTCGTCGACGAGCTCGTCGGTCGGGGCGCCGTGATGGTCGCGGCGCGGGTCGCTTTCATATGGTGCGACGATGGTGCGGACGAAGGTTTCGACGCGGGCGCCGATATCGAGGGCACGCGGCGAAACACTCGCGGCGGCGGCTGGCTGGCTCATTTCCTGGCTCCCCATATAGTCGGGGCCCCGTTGGATCATTTGCGCGGGCGGGGCAAGCGCTTCGCGGGTCCATTGACGGAAAACAGTGAACGCCCCGGCCGTGGGGGGCCGGGGCGTTCGATCAGGCTAATTAAGGGACCAACCAAATATAGCCTGAATTTCTGTCCTGCGGACTTAGCGCAGCAGGTTCATCACGCCCTGCTGGCTCTGGTTCGCCTGGGCGAGCATCGCGGTCGATGCCTGGGCCAGGATGCCGGCCGCCGCGAGCTTCGTCGATTCCGCCGAAAAGTCGGTGTCTTCGATGCGCGACTTCGAGTCCGCCAGATTCACGACGGTCGACGTCAAATTGTCGACAGTGGCTTCGAGGCGGTTCTGCTGGGCACCCAGGTTGGCGCGTTCGGTGGCGACCGTCTGGATCGCGGTGTCGAGCGTGGCGAGCGCGCCCGACGCACCGGCAGCGGTCGAGAAGTCGAGAGCATCGACGCCCAGGCCAGCCGACTGCATGTCGGCGATGGTGATGTTCACGACTTCGCCGTCGTTGATGCCGGTCTGGATGTCGAGAGCAGCGGTGCCATCGAGCAGCGCGGTGCCGTTAAAGGTGGTGCGCGTCGCAACATCGTCGATCTGGGCGATCAGCGCGGTGACTTCGGTCTGGATCGCTTCGCGGTCGTCGTCGCCCAGCGTGCCGGTCGAGGCCTGAACAGCCAGTTCACGCATACGGACGAGCATGTTCGAAATGCCGCCCATCGCGCCTTCGGCGGTCTGCGACAGCGAGATACCGTCGTTCGAGTTGCGGATGGCCTGGTTCAGACCGCGGACATTGGCGTCCATGCGGGTCGCAATCGCGAGACCGGCGGCGTCGTCCTTGGCGCTGTTGATGCGCTTGCCGCTCGACAGGCGTTCCATCGCCTCCGACTGCATGCGACCCGCAACACGCGAGTTGTTCTGGGCGCGGAGCGCGCTCACGTTGGTGTTGATAACAGTCATATGTTCCCTTTCCGGCCCCCCAAGGGCCATTCCCGTGGTGTGCGGCTCGGCGAGCTTCACGATTGCAGTAACGGCGGGCGGCGGCGGGGGTTAAGCGCGGCGCGTCAAAAAAACGCCGGAAGCGGTTAACCGCGCGCTTATCGTGCAATCAATCCCTTGTTTTCCTTATGATAAAATTATTGGCACGCGCTTTGCATTACTCTTGGCGTGCGGCGCGATGCCGCCTCGAGGACGGATGATTATGAGCACGATTGACCCGAGCCGGCTGCTGCAGATGCGCAGTTCGATCCTCAATCAGAACCAGGCGCTGCAACGCGCCGCGGGCCGTGGCGCGGCCGGCGGCGTCGAGGGCGGCAACGAAACCGCCGATTTCGGATCGGCGATCTCGGCTGCGCTGCAACAGGTCAACGCCCAGCAGGCGAAGGCCAGCGACCTCAGCGAAGCCTATGAGCGCGGCGACACCCACGACATCGTCAGCGTGATGATCGAGCGGCAGAAAGCCTCGCTCGGTTTCGAGACGACGTTGCAGGTCCGCAACAAGCTGCTCTCCGCCTACCGCGACATTATGAACATGCCGGTTTGATCCGATGGCCGACGCTCAGATGCTCACCCCCGTCGACGATGGCAGCGCGAACCGCCTGCCCGTCCCCGTCATGGGCGGCCGCCTGGCCCCCGTGCAGCAGTTCATCCGCCAGCCCGCCGTCCAGCGCGCGCTGCCCGCGATCGCCACCACCGCCGCGATCGGCATCGCCGCACTCGCCTATTTCGCGACCGCCGCGTCGCCGCAGACGCAGCTGTTCGCCGGCCTCGCCGACGCCGACAAGTCGGCGGTCGCCGACGCGCTGACCGCACAGGGCATCGCGCACACGATCGACCCGACCACCGGCGCGCTGACCGTCGACGCCGACAAACTCCACGCCGCGCGCATCGCGCTCGCCGGCCAGGGCCTGCCCAAGGCATCGGCCGACGGCAGCGAGATGATCGGCGCGCTGCCGATGGGCGCGAGCCGCGCGATCGAAGGCGAAACGCTGCGCGGCGCCCGCGAAGCCGACCTCGCCCGCACGATCGAGGCGATCGACGCGGTCAAGGGCGCGCGTGTCCATATCGCCGCCGCCGAACCCAGCCTGTTCGTCCGCGAGGACAAGCCCGCGACCGCATCGGTGATGCTGACGCTGCAGAACGGCCGCACGCTGTCCGATGGCCAGGTGCAGGCGATCCGTTTCCTCGTCGCCTCGTCGGTGCCGGGCATGAACGCCGACCAGGTGTCGGTGATCGACCAGCGCGGCGCGCTCCTCTCCGACAGCGCGACGTCGAGCGACATGCAGGCGTTCCAGCTCCAGACCCAGATCGAGGACCGCTTCCGCCGTGCCCTCGACAGCCTGCTCGGCCCGATGCTGGGCGCCGGCAATTACAGCGTCGAAGTCCACGCCGACGTCGACATGTCCGAAAGCCAGGCGACGCGCGAAAGCTTTCCCGAGAACGACCGCGCGCTACGCAGCGAACAGGTGACGCGTTCGGTCAGCGGTCAGGGCAATGCCCCCGCGATCGGCATCCCCGGCGCGCTGTCGAACCAGCCGCCGCCGGCCTCGACGCTCAACCAGACGCCGACCGGCACCGCGCCGGGCGCCGCGACGACCGAAACGCAGAGCAACGAAAATGCCCAGCGCGCCTATGAAGTCGGGCGCGAGATTTCGGTGACGCACCGCCCGCAGGGCCAGCTGCGCCGCGTATCGGTCGCGGTCGCGCTCAACCAGGGCAGCAAGGCGCTCGGCCAGGGCGAACTCGCCAAGATCGACCGGCTGGTCAAGGGCGCAGTCGGCTTCGACGCCGCGCGCGGCGACCAGGTCGCGATCGGCCAGCGTCCCTTCGCCAAGATCGAAGACGCATCGCCCGCCTTTTACGAGCAGGGCTGGTTCCTGCCGCTGATCAAGCAGGTCGGGGCGGTGCTCGCCGCCCTCCTCGCCTTTTTCTTCATCGGCCGCCCGCTGATCCGCTCCGCCAAGGCCAAAGCCGCCGCGCGCGCCGAACGCGACGCCGCGCTCGAGGAAACGCTGATGGCGAACGCCGGGTCGCAGCCCGCGCTCGGTTCGCGCGGCGCGGGACGCGAAATCACGCTCGAGATGATCGAGGCGGCGCCGAGCTATGAAGCGCGCGCCAACCTGGTCCGCGCCTTCGTCCGCCAGGATTCGGCGCGCGCCGCGATCGTCGTGCGCCAGCTGATGCAGGAGGGCGCGCGTGGCTGATCTCGACACCGAACTCGGCACCCCGCCCGCCAAGGCCCCGGTCGAGGGATCGGCGGCCGCCGCGATCCTGCTGATGCTGCTCGACGAAAGCGAAGCCGCGACGATCCTGAAGCATCTCGACCCCGATGAAGTGCGCCAGCTCGCCAAGGGCATGTTCGACGCCGCGAGCGCGACCGAAGGCCAGATCGAGCAGGCGCTCGACCGCTTCGTGACGCGCAGCCGCTCGGTCAGCGCCTTCAGCATCGGCGCCGATACGCGCATCCGTACCGTCATCAACCAGGCGGTGGGCAATGTCCGCGCCGACAATATCCTCGCCGCCGTCGCGCCGCAGTCGAGCGCCGCGTCGCTCGAAATGCTGCGCTGGATGGACCTTGACGCGATCAGTGGTCTGCTCGCCAGCGAACATCCGCAGGTCGGCGCGCTGATCCTGTCGGTGCTGGTCCCCGACATCGCTGCCCGCGCGATCGAAACGCTCGACGAAGGGCTGCAGGCCGATCTCGTCCTGCGCGCCGCGCAGCTGACCTCGGTTCCCGCCGCCGCGATCGAGGATCTGGAATCGGTGCTCGCCTCCGCCAACATAGGCGGCCAGCGCGTCGCCAAGCAGCCGATCGGCGGCCCGAGCGACGTCGCCAAGATTATGAAGAAAATGCCGAAGTCGCTGAGCGAGCGGACGATCCGCGCGCTCAAGAAGGCCGACCGCCAGCTTGCCCAGACGATCGAGGAAGAGATGTTCATCTTCGAAAATCTGCGCGACCTCGACATGAAGAGCCTCGGCACGATCCTGCGCGGCGTCGATGCGTCGCAGCTCGCGATCGCGCTCAAGGGCGCCGACGACGACATGGTCGACCTCTGCCTGTCGACGATGTCGCAGCGCGCGTCGGAAACGATCCGCGACGACATGGCCGAAATGACGATGGTCAAGCGCACCGACGTCGACGACGCGCAAAAGAGCATCATGCAGATCGTGCGCCAGATGGCGGCCTCGGGCGAAATCATGATCGCGGGCGCGGGCGACGATTATGTCTGATCCCCGCTTCGCCCCGACCCCGCTGGCGATCGCGATGGCCAGGGACAACGGCTTTCGCCCGACCTCCTTCGATCCCGTCGTGCGCGCCCGCGCGGTCGTCGCCGACGCGCCGGTCGCGGTCGAACCGGGCGAAGACCTGTTCGCCAAGGGCCTCGCCGAAGGCCAGCGTCTCGCCGAAGCCGGCTTTGCCGCCGAGCGCGAGCAGCTCTTGTCGCTGATCGCCGGGACCGAAGCGCTGCACGACGAACCGAGCGAAGAACTGGCGCAGATGATCGCCGAAACCGTCGAGCGACTGGTGCGCCAGATCGTCGCCGAGGCGCCGATCGACGCCGACTGGTTGAAAGGCCAGGCCGAAGCCGCCGCCGCGCTCGTCGCCGAATGCGACAAGGCGCGCACGCTGTGGGTGCATCCGCAGGACGCCGCGCTGTTGATGGATTGCGCGCTGACGCTGCCGGTCGAGGCCGATCCGGCGATGGTGCGCGGCACCGTGCGCGTCGAAACCTCGGCCGGCTGGATCGAGCATGGCCGCGCCGTCTATCTGGGCGAACTCCGCGCCGCCCTGGGCGGCGAAGGCGGCGTGGCATGACGCGCCGCATGGCCATGACCGCGCAGCAACTGCTGGCGCCCGTCGATCTCGCCAAGGCCAGCCCGCGCCGCATCGGGACGCTGGTCGCGCACGAAGGCATCATGCTCGAAGTGTCGGGTTTCCCGCAGCCTTTGGGCAGCAATGTCCGCATCAAATCGGCCGACAACGACTATGTCTATGGCGAAGTCGTCGGCTTTCGCGGCCACCGCAGCCTCGTTCTCCCCTTCGACATGAACAAGCCGCTGGTCACCGGCGCGCCGGTCGAACCGCATGGCGCGTCGTCGATGGTCCCCGTCGGCAAAGCTTTGCTCGGCCGGATCATGGACGCGCAGGGCAACCCGCTCGACGGCCGACCGCCGGTCAAGTCGCAATTCCTGTGGCCGCTCGCCGGGCGCAAGGTCAATCCGCTGCGCCGCGGCCGCGTGACCAGGGCGCTCAACATGGGCGTGCGCGCGATCAACGGCCTGCTCACCGTCGGCGAAGGCCAGCGCGTCGCGATCATCGCGGGCTCGGGCGTCGGCAAGTCGGTGCTGATGGGTCAGATGATCGCCGGCACCGAATGCGACGTGATCGTCGTCGGCCTGATCGGTGAGCGCAGCCGCGAAGTCAGCGACTTCGTCGAGACCAAGCTGCCCCCCGAGGTTCGCAAGAAATCGGTCGTGGTTGCAGTTCCCGCCGATCACCCGCCTTTGCTGCGCCTGCGCGCCGCGATGCGCGCGACCGCAATCGCCGAGGCTTTTCGCGACGAGGGCAAGAAGGTGCTGCTGTTGATCGACAGCCTGACCCGCGTCGCGCATGCGCAGCGCGAGATCGGGCTGACGCTGGGCGAACCGCCGACGATGAAGGGCTATCCGCCCTCGGTCTTCGCGCTGATCCCGTCGCTCTGCGAACGCGCCGGCATCGACCGCGAAACCGGCGGCTCGGTCACCGCGCTCTACACCGTGCTCGCCGACGGCGGCGACATCGACGATCCCGTCGTCGACAGCGCCCGCGCGATCGTCGACGGCCATATCATCCTGTCGCGCACCATGGCCGAACAGGGCGTCTATCCCGCGATCGACGTCGCCCGCTCGCTGTCGCGCACCATGGCCGATTCGGTCGATCCCGAGCATGCCGCCGCCGCCGCGCGCTTTCGCCAGCTGTGGTCGGCCTATGAAGAGAATCGCGATCTGATGCTGATGGGCGCCTACGTCGCCGGCGGCGATCCGGTGCTCGACGAAGCCATCGCCCGCCGCGCCGACCAGCTCGCCTATGTGGCGCAGCCGGCCAAGGCCCAGGTCGATTTCACAACCTCCCGCCAGTCACTCGTTGAAGGATATATTGCATGACCTCTCGCACCGCGCGTCGCAAACGGATCATCCGCGTTCGCGGCGTCGAGCATCAGATGGCCGAAGCCAATCTGGCGCGGGCCACCAACGAACTGGCGAATCTGGTCGAGCTGTCGAAGCGGCTCGAAACGCTGCGCAGCGACCTCGCGATGGCGAAGGGCGCGGTGGCCGGCCGGTCGCTCAACACGATCGGCGAACTCGGCCTGCGGCTCGACATGGCGAAGGAAAATCTCGCCGCGCCGATGAGCCATGCGAGCGCCCGCCGCGACCAGATGGGCGCGCTGGCCCAGCGCGCGATGGTCAAGGAAGAATCGGCCGTCCGCCTTTACGAAAGCAGCCGCAAATCGGCCGAGCAGGAAAGCGAGCGCCGCGCCGACGCCAACCGCCCGTTCCGCGTGCGCGGCGGTATGCGGCTGCGCCTGATC
Organism: Sphingopyxis sp.; assembly: GCF_050725615.1. GTDB lineage: Bacteria > Pseudomonadota > Alphaproteobacteria > Sphingomonadales > Sphingomonadaceae > Sphingopyxis. The sequence goes on along the minus strand of NZ_JBOHHU010000001.1, from coordinate 51,104 downwards.
GACGGGGGCGTCGCATGATGGGCGCTCTGCCGCAGACTTTGACGGCCCCGCTTCCCTCGCTGCTCGCGACGCTCAACCCGGCGCAGTCGGGCGAAGCCGGCGACGCAGGCGGGTTCGACCAGCTTGTCGCGCAGCAGGCACGCGGCGCGGTTCCCGTCGCTGCGCCGGTTGCGACGCCGGTCGTGCCAGCCGCGACCCAGCCGAACGCGCCGGCAGTCGCCCTGCCGATCGACACCGCCGTCGCGACGCCCGCGACCGCGATATCGACCCCTCTCCAGCCCGCGCCGGCCATCGCGCAGCAGGACGCCGCGCCGAGTCAGGCTCTGCCGGTCCGGATGCCGAAAGTCACCGCGCCGTCGCAGGATGCCGCGATCATCGAGGAAGCGACCGCCGAAACGCCCGCCCCGGCGAAGGCCGCCGCCGCATCGACCGACAAGGCCATCGTCGCCGCAAACGAATTGCTCGCCACGCTGGCGCAATTCCCGGCCCCGGGGATCAAGCCCGCTCCCGCCAAGCCGACTGTCGCGGCTCCCGCGACCGAAAGCGAAACGGCAAGCAACGGCGAAGCCCCGATCAGCGCCGAAAACGCACCGACGCTGGCGTGGCTGGCCCCGACCGTCGCGCCCGCCGAAACGCGCGGCAGCGCCAGGCCCGCAGCAGAAGCCGCGCCGGCATCCAGGCCGCGCCGCGACGAGGCGCCCGCGCTGGCAGCCGCCGCACCGAAGACCCGCGACGCCGCTCCGCTGCCGCTGCCCACGCTCGCAGCCCTCGAACCGCAGGCCGCCAAGCCCGCTGCCGAGCCGTCGATGACGATCCTCTTCGCCCAGCCTGCCGCGCAGGTCGGCGCGATGACCGAGGCCGCCAAACCCGTGCTCGTTGCCGAGCGCATCCTCGACCTGACGAGCGACGATGCCTGGATCGACCAGCTCGCGTCGGACATCGCCGCGACCAAGTCGGCGTCGAACGAGGTCAGCTTTCGCCTGATGCCGCGCCATCTCGGCCGTCTCGACGTGTCGATGATGATGGGCGACGACGGCGTGTCGCTGAAGCTCGACACCCAGCATGAGGCGACCGCGACGATCGTCACTGCGGCGCAGGTCCGCCTCGTCGATGATCTCCGCCAACAGGGCGTGCGCGTTGCCGATACGCAAGTGACCCACAGCCCGACCGACGCCGGCCGCCAGTCGCAGCAGGGTCAGGGCCGCAGCCCGGCGCCCGACGCGACCCACCTGATCGAAACCGCCACCGAGCGCGATCCGCGCGACACCCATGACCAAGAGCGCGCCGGCGACCGCCGCGGCCGCTTTGCCTGACGAGGAATAGAGCGATGAGCAAGGACAAGACCGAAGCCGCCCCGCCCAAAAAGGGCAAGATGAAGAAGCTGCTGATGATCACCGTCGGCGCCGTGGCGCTGATCGGCGCCGGGGTCGGTGCGGGCCTCTATTTTGGCGTCGGCATGGCGGCGGAAGCCCCAAAGCCCGAGGATCATTATCCCAAGCTCGTCGTGCGCGATCCGGCGGCGGAACCCGCCGCCAAGGGCGAAGGCGAAGAAGCCGCGGCGCCGAAGGTCGGCACCGTGTCGGTCCCCAACGACAAGTATAAGGTCGACCCGCGCAAATATGAGATCACCTACTATCCGATCACCCAGGCGTTCACCACGAACCTCGCCGACGGGTCGGGTTTCCTGCAGATCGGGATCAGCCTGTCGACCTATTATGACGGCAAGGTCATCGCCAACATCGAACGGCAGGACGTGCCGATCCGCTCGGCGGTGCTGATGGTGCTCGCCGAACAGGACCCCGCCCTGCTCTCCACTTCGCACGGCAAGCAGCAGCTCCAGCGCCAGCTGACCGGCGCGATCAACACGGTGCTGCGCGACAAGGAAGGCTTTGGCGGCATCGACAATGTCTATTTCACGAGCCTGGTGATCCAGTGACCAGCAAGGGCAATCCTTTCAAGGCGCCGAAAGCGCCGGTCGCGAAGCCGGTTTCCGACGCAGCGGCCGATGACGCCAAGGCGTCATTGCTGCTGCGCAAGGCCGAGGGCGGTTACGCCTTTCCGCTGCTCGACGGCGTCGCCAACCAGTTCGCCCGCAGCTTGCGCGAGCTGATCCGCGCGCTCGGCGCGCCGACGGTGCAGGTCGAACGGCAGGCGGCCGAGGTTGTGCGCTTCGCCGACTGGACCGCCGCATCGGCGCCGGCGATCTTCTGGCGCTATCACGCGCCGCCGCTCAAGGGTCCGGTGCTGCTCGCCGGCGCGCGTCCGCTGATCCTCCAGCTCGTCGACATCTTCTATGGCGGCAAGGGCCAGCTCGGCGCCGAACGCGAAGAGCTGACCGATGCCGAGGAACGCTTCGCGGCGCGGCTCGGCCGCGACATGGGATTGCAACTCGCGGCGGCATGGGACGACAAGCTCGCCATCGCCCCCGAACTCGACTGCGTCACCGGCGATCCCGCCAAGCTGGCAGCCGTGCGCGCCGACGACGAACTCTATGTCCAGCGCTTCGCCCTGCGCGGCGGCAAGCTCGACGGCCGGGTCATCACCTGCGCCTATCCGGTCGCCGCATTGCGCGGCATCGCGGGCGCCGAACCCGCGCCCGAAGCGCGCGAGATGAGCCCCGCCGATGCAGCCTGGACCGCGACGCTGAGCGGCGCGTTGAAGGAGGTTCGCCTCCCCGTCCGCTCGGTTCTCGCCCGACCCGAAATTTCTTTGGTCAAACTGCTCGGTTTGGAGGTCGGTGATATCATTCCGTTAACCATTCCGCGCAATGTTCCGGTAACCGTCGCAGGCCGCAGTTTCGCGGCCGGCAGCATCGGCGAGGCCAATGGGAATGCAGCCATAATGATCGAGCATATCGAAAAAGGATCGGACCATGAGTGACATGAGCGAAGGCGCCGGTCGCCGCGACCGCCGCGACGCGAAGGACATGGCGATGGCGCCCAATTTCGACCTGCTCGCCGGGGTCTCGCTGCGCGTTTCGGTCGAGGTCGGATCGACGAGCATGACGCTCGCCGACCTGCTCGCCCTGTCCGAAGGCAGCGTCGTCGAACTCGACCGCGCCGCCAACGAACTGCTCGACATCTATGCCAATGGCACGCTGATCGCGCGCGGCGAGATCGTCAATGTCGACGGCCGCTATGGCATCCAGGTCGCCGAAGTGGTCGCCCCCGACCGCGGCCTCGCCGGTTTCGACCGGAGGGCCTGATGTTCGAATATATCCTGCGCCTGCTCATCCTGCTGCCGCTCGTCGGCGGCATGGCGTGGGGCAGCCTTTGGCTGTGGAAAAAGGTCCAGATGGGCACGCTCCAGCTTCCCGGCCAGAACGCCAAACGCGCCCGCGCGATCGAGATGATCGACGTGATGCCGCTCGGTCCCGGCACCAAGCTGACCGTCGTCGAATTCGCCGGCCAGCGCATCCTGCTGTCGGTCTCGCGCGGTACGGTCACCCGCCTCGCCGACAACAGCCAGGGCGATTTCCATGTCGACTAAACATAGTTGGCTGCGCGCTGCGGCGATCGCCGGCGGCCTCGCGCTGCTCGTCGCGGCGCCCGCCGCCTATGCGCAGGAAGCGAGCGGGCTCAGCCGCGCGGTGAACGAACTCGGCGGCGATGGCCGCCCCTTGTCCTTGTCGCTCCAGATCCTCGTCCTGATGAGCTTGTTGACGGTCCTGCCGTCGCTGCTGCTGATGATGACCAGCTTCACGCGCATCATCATCGTGCTGTCGATCCTGCGCCACGCGCTCGGGCTGCAACAGACGCCGCCGAACCAGGTGCTGGTCGGGCTCAGCCTGTTCATGTCGCTGTTCGTGATGGCGCCGGTGATCACCGAGGTGAACCGCGTCGCGATCGAACCCTATGGCCAGGAACAGATCGATATCGGCACCGCCGTCGTCCGATCGGGCGATTCGCTGCACGCGTTCATGCTCACCCAGACGCGCAAATCCGACCTGATGATGTTCGCCAAGATCGCCAAGGCGCCAAGCTATGCCAGCCCCAAGGATGTGCCCTTCTCGATCCTGCTCCCCGCCTTCGTCACCAGCGAACTCAAGACCGCCTTCCAGATCGGCTTCCTGATCTTCCTGCCTTTCCTGATCATCGACCTGATTGTCGCCTCGGCGCTGATGTCGCTGGGCATGATGATGCTGTCGCCAACGATCATATCCATGCCTTTCAAGCTGTTGCTCTTCGTCCTTGTCGACGGATGGGCGCTGACGATGGGCTCGCTCGCCTCCTCTTTCGGGACCTAGCGATATGGAGGCCGATTATTTCATCGGGGTCGCGCAGCAATCGCTGTGGATCCTCGCGCTCGCGACCGCGCCGTTGCTCATCCCGATCCTGATCGTCGGCGTGCTGCTCGGCATGGTGCAGGCGGCGACGTCGATCAACGAACAGACGCTCACCTTCATTCCCAAGCTGATCGTCGCCGCGGTCTGCCTCGCGATCTTCGGCGGCAGCATCCTCGTGCTGCTCACCGATTTCACCCGCGAGATTTTCGCGCAGATCCCGACGCTGGTGCGTTAGCCCAAGCCCTATGAACCCCGCCGACATCCCGAATGTGGAGGCAATGCTGCAGCTCTGGATGCTCGGCATGATCCGCCCCGGCGCCTGTTTTCTGGCGGCGCCGGTGTTCGGCGCGACCAATGTTCCGGTCCAGCTTCGCCTCGTCATCGCACTCGCGGTCGGCGTGCCGGCGGTCGCGGCGTCGGGCATGACGCTACCGCCCGAGGGGATCGTCTCGGTCCCGGGATTCCTGCTGGTGATCGGCGAAGTCCTGATCGGCCTCGCCATGGGTTTCGTGCTCCAGATGGGGCTCGCTGCGGCCTTGATCGCGGGCGAAACGATCAGCAACGCCATGGGCCTCGGCTTCGCGTCGATGATCGATCCGCTCAGCGGCGCGTCGAGTTCGGCGATCGGACAATTCCTGTCGATGCTCGCGACCGCGATCTTCCTCGCCGCCGATGGCCATCTCGTGCTGATTTCGATCATCGTCGACAGCTATAACGCGCTGCCCCCCGGCAACGCCTTCCCCTCCTGGGAGACGATCGGCGGCATCTTGCGCTTCGGCAGCCTGATGTTCGCCGCCGGACTGACGATCGCCCTGCCCGTCGGTTTTGTGCTGGTGCTGGTGCAGATCATCATGGGCGTGATCGGCCGCTCGGCCCCCGCGCTCAATCTGTTCGCGGTCGGCATTCCCGCCACGCTGCTGGCGGGCGTCGTCCTGCTCGGCGTCGCCACCCCGGTGATGGCCGAGGGGCTGGCGATGATCCTGTCCGACGCGCTCGACGCCGCGCGCATGGTCGCGGGGATCTGAGCCATGTCCGGGACGACCGACAAGGACCAGAAAACCGAACTTCCGACGCCGAAGAAGCTCGCCGACGCGGCGCGCGACGGCGACATATTGCAGTCGCGCGAATTGGCGACGGCGCTGATGATGCTCGTCGCGGGTGGCTGGCTGGTCGCCGCCGGCGGCTGGTTCGTACAATCGGCGGGCGATCTGCTGTCGCGCGGGCTGACGCTCGATCGCGGCGACATCACCGATTTCGCACCGGGCGAGGCCTTGCTGCGCAACGGGGTCGATATCTTGTTGCCGCTCGCGAGCCTGTTCGGCGCCGCGCTGCTCGCGGCTTTTGCCGGCCCGGCGCTGCTCGGCTCGATGGGCTGGCGCGGCAAGGCGCTCGAATTCAAGGGCAGCCGCATCAACCCGATGAGCGGGCTGAAGCGCATGTTCGGCGCGCAGGGCGCGACCGAGCTGGTCAAGGCGCTCGCCAAAGTGCTGCTGCTCGGCGGCATCGGTTACTGGCTGGTCGCCAAGAATCTGCCCGCGATCCTGCATCTCGCGTCGAGTGACCTGCGCAGCGCGATCGGGATGGCGGGTCAGGTAATCGGCCATTCGGTGCTGGTGATGGCGGGCGGGCTGGTCGTCATCGCGCTGATCGACGTGCCGACGCAATGGATGCAGCGCCGCAAGCGGCTGATGATGAGCAAGCAGGAAATCAAGGACGAGAGCCGCCAGTCCGACGGCGCCCCCGAACTCAAGCAGGCGCAGCGCCAGCGCGCGCACGAGATGCTGAGCGGGTCGGCGCGCAAGGCGGTGTCCGAGGCGACGGTGATCCTGACCAACCCGACGCATTTCTCGGTCGCGCTCCGCTATCGCCCCGGCATCGACGCCGCGCCCGTGGTCGTCGCACGCGGACGCGGCGACGTCGCGCTGGCGATCCGCGAACTCGCGCGCGGCACCGCGGTGCCGATCCTCGAATATCCGCAGCTCGCCCGCGCCATCTATTTCACCGCGCGCGCCGGGCGCGTGATCCCCGAGGAATTGTTCGTCGCGGTCGCCACCGTCCTCGCCTTCGTCTTCCGCCTCGAACGCGCGGTCGCCGACGGTCTGGCGCAGCCCGACATCAAGGTGCCGGCGTCGCACTGGTTCGATGCAGATGGGCGCAAGCAGGGTTAGGGGCGCTTTCGGGGGAGGCGCGACCCTTATGGCATCGTCATCCTGAACTTGTTTCAGGATCCATGGTCTGCCGTTTCCTTCAGCGCGGCGTCGGACGGGAGTTCAGGCCATGGATGCTGAAACAAGTTCAGCATGACGAGATTTGAACGGCAGCTTCCTTCTCCAAAACCGCCCTGCCGCAGCTTAAACTCCCCCCCGCGCTGCCGTTAACAAGTGCGAAGGATATCGCGCATGGTCAGCTCTATCGCCAACAGCCTCGGTTTCGGATCGGGGATCGACACCAAGCAATTGGTCACCGACCTCGCCGCCGCGTCGCGCGAGCCCAAGGTCGCGCGCATCACGACGCTGGCCAAACAGAATAATGCCCAGATCAGCGCGCTGGCGCAGGCCAAGTCCGATCTCGACGGCTTCGCCGACTCGCTGGGCCAGATGGTGTCCGACGGCACGTTGCGCAGCACGCCGACCGTCTCCGACGACAGCGTGCTGGGCGCCACCGCCCGCGCCGGCATGACCGCCGACAGCTTTTCCGCCACCGTCGAAGTCACCCAACTCGCGCGGGCGCAGACCGTCTATTCGGGCATCGTCGCCGACAAGAGCGCGGCGATCGGCCAGGGCACGATGACGCTGACCGTCGGGGGGGTCGCCAGGACGATCACCATCGGCGCCACCAATGACAGCCTCGACGGGCTCGCCAGTGCGATCAACGCCAGCGGCGCCGGGGTCACCGCGTCGATCGTCGCCGACGACGGCGGTTATCGCATGATCCTGAAAGGGCCGACCGGCGAGGCCAATAGCTTCACGCTGGACACCGCCACCCCCGCCCTCACCGGCTTTGCCTATGGCGCCGGCGGCGGCATGACGCTGGGCCAGAGTGCCGCCAACGCCAATTTCACCATCGACGGCGTCGCCTTCAGCCGCGCGAGCAACATCGTCGACGATGTCGTGCCCGGCATGTCGCTGACGCTGAAAAAAGCCGCGCCCGGCCAGCCGGTCGACATCGGCGCCAGCCGGCCGCTCGACATCATCAAGCAGACCGTCGGCGATTTTGTCTCGGTCTATAACCAGATGAAGGCCAGCCTGTCGTCGGCGGGCAGCCAGTCGGGCGCGACCGCCGGGCTGCGCGAACTCGAACGCGAATTGCAGGCATTGGTCGGCAAGGTGCTGACCAGTCATGGCAGCATCAACAAGCTGACCGACATCGGGATTTCAACGACGAGGGACGGCCTGCTGTCACTCGACAGCGCGAAGCTCGAAAAGGCGCTCGCGGCCGACGCCGGCGCGGTCGAGGCCTTGTTCAACCCGCGCCGTGACGCGACGCACACCGAGACGAGCGATCCCGGCATCGCCTTTGCCCTCGACGCGATCCGCGACAAGGCGGTCGCCACTGACGGCGTCATCGACCGCGTCTCCAAATCGCTCGCCGCCAAGAAGGAGAGCCTCGCCGAGACGCTTGAAAAGATCGAGCTGCGCGAGGATGCCTATGAGGCGCGGCTCGAAAAGCAGTTCGGCGGGCTCGATGCGAAGCTCGCAGCGTTCAAGGCGACCCAATCCTATCTCGAGCAACAGATCGAGATGTGGAACAACCAGAATAACAATTGAGGGCGATCGCCATGGCAGCCACCGCCTCGACGGTCCGCGCGACCGGAACCTATCGCCGCATGCAGAGCGAAAGCCGCGCGGCGGGCGCCGACCCGGTCGAACTGGTCACCATGCTGTACGACGAGCTGGAGATCGCGATCGGCGTGCTCGCCGCGATGGTGCGGCAGGGCCAGCCAATCTCGGCCACCGAACCCGCGCACCGCGCGCGCGCGATCCTGATCGGGCTCGACGCCGGGCTCGACCACCAGGCCGGCGGCGACGTCGCGGGGGCGCTGTCGCGCGTCTACAGCAGCATGCGCCGCAAGCTAGACAAGGCGGTCGCCGCGAACAGCGCCGAGGATCTGGATGAATTGCTGGAAGGCGTGAAGACCGTCAGCGGGGCGTGGCGGCAGCTCAGGTAGCCGTCGCATTGAAGGTTTTCGGACGCTGCCGAAAAGCCGACCTATAAATCCCGTTTGTGTCGAGCGACGTCGAGACACGTTTGGCGAGTGCCCGGCTTCTGGGTGTCTCGACTTCGCTCGACACAAGCGGAGATAGAGGGCGGCGTGAAATCCAATCCGAGGCCACCATCAGGCCCGACGCAGCATCCCCCAAATAACTTCGGCACCGGCCCGTTCCTTTCTCCATCGCCAAGGTGGGGACTGGCGGCGGGAGAGGAACGAACCGGTGCCGATTCAGCGGCACTGACACGGGTGGGGACGGTCAGGCTGCCTGTTGCTGAACTCCATATTTGCGCATCTTTTCGATGAGCGTGGTGCGCTTGAGCGTCAGGAGACGCGCGGCTTCCGAAATGATCCCGTCGGCCAGGTCGAGCGCAACATGGATCTGCTCGAGCTCGATCGTCTCGATCTCGCGCTTCAAATCGATCGGGCGGCCCGGGGCCGGCGCCTTGGCGAAGGGCATCGCCGGCGTGCTATCGTCCGCGCTGGCTTCAGCCGTGACATAGCCGGTGGGGATGGCCTGTCGCGGCTGAAGCGCTGCGGTGGGGTTCAAAAGGATGGCGACGTCGTCGGCGCCGAGCGTTTCGCCGCCGTGCAGCACGCTGGCGCGCTCGACGAAGTTGCGCAGTTCGCGGACATTGCCGGGCCAGCGATGCTGCATCAGCAGGTGCATCGCGTCATCGTCGAAGCGGCACTTGAGCTCGCCGGGCATCTTGCGCTGGAAATGGCGGATCAGTGCGGGAATATCCTCGACGCGGTCGGCCAGGCTCGGGACCTGGAGGACGACCACGCCGAGCCGGAAGAACAGGTCTTCGCGGAATTTGCCATCGGCGATCGCGGCGCCGAGATCCTGGTGGGTGGCCGAAATGACGCGGACGTCGACGGCCTTCACATCGCTGCTGCCGACACGGACAATCGTCCGTTCCTCGAGCACGCGGAGCAGTTTGACCTGCATGTCGAAGCGCATGTCGCCGATTTCGTCGAGGAAGAGCGTGCCGCCCTCGCTCGCTTCGAAATGGCCGATGCGGCGGGCGTGGGCGCCGGTGAAGCTGCCCTTTTCATGCCCGAAAAGTTCGGATTCGATGAGGTCGCCGGGGATGGCGCCGCAGTTGATCGCCGAAAAGGCCTTGCCCGACCGGGCGCCTTCGTCATGGATCGCGCGGGCCACCAGTTCCTTGCCCGAGCCCGAGGGGCCGCAGAGCATGACCGAGGCGTTCGAACGCGCCACCCGGCGGATCATGTCGCGCAGTCGCTGCGCCGCAGGGCTGTGCCCGATGATCAGCATTTCCAGGGCAGCCTGGTCGCTGCCGTTCCCCACCTTGGTCATTTCGATCTCCACCGCGCCCCCCGAATTCGGCGCTTTTCGATGAACCAAGAGATTGCGGAATCTGGTAAACAAAAGACTAACCAAACCGGCCTAACTCATTCAAATATAAGAGTTATTGCCAATCTGGCAGCAATGGTGGCGGATGTGTGTTGTTAACCAATGGAACGCTGCCAGATTGGCACCAATTGTCGCCGCTAATTGTTTCCCGCATCCCAGCCGAGGGTGATCGAGATGCGGCGGTTGCGCGGATCGAATCGGTCGGAGGGCACATAGGGCTCGGTATCGGCCACCCCCTCGATGCGGGCGAAGCGGTCGGACCCGATGCCGCGATAGGCGAGATATTGGCGCGCCACTTCCGCTCGCTCGACCGACAGGCGCCAATTGTTGGTGCCCGATTTGGCCGACCATTGGCTGGCATCGGTGTGGCCGCGGATCATCACCTGGTTCGGGACCCCGGCCACGATCTCGGCAATCTGCGCGAACAATCTGGTCGCTTCGGGCGTCAGCTGGTTGGTGCCGACGACGAACATCGAAAAATCGGCGTCGTCGACGATGTCGATACGCAGCCCCTCACGCGTTTCGGTGAAACGGATGTTGGGTGCGAGGCGGCGGATCTCGGCCTTGGCCTGGACCTCGCGCAGCAGCGACTTGGCGAGCTTCACGAAATTGGCGCGCTGGATTTCGCGGCCCGATGCTTCGCGCGGACCGCCTTCCGCATCGCGGGGAATCGTCATCGACTTGGTGCCGGTCTGCGCCGCGCCGTGCGGATATTTGTCGGCCGCCACCAGCGAGTCCCCGCCGAACAGGCCGTTCGAGCCCGCCGTGTCCTGTTTCGACTGGACGATCGTCGGCGCGAAATAGTCGGCGAGCGCCTTGCGCTGCTTCTCGGTCGTCGCGCCGAGCAGCCACATGAGGAGGAAGAAGGCCATCATCGCGGTCACGAAGTCGGCATAGGCCACCTTCCACGCGCCGCCGTGATGGCCGCCATGCGGCGCCTCGATGATCTTCTTGACGATGATCGGGCGCAGCGGGGTATTTGGACGCGCCGCCATTACCGGCCCCGCATACCGTCGAACACCTCGGCAAAGCTCGGCTGGTTGTCATGGTCGACCCCCGACCGCGCGGCCTCGATCACCAGCGGCTGCGGGTGACCGTGGAGCGACGCGATGATCAGCTGCTTCACCGTGTGATAGATGGCGGCGTCGCTTTCGATCACCGCGCGGGCGCGCGTCGCGAACGGACCGACCAGACCATAAGCGAGCAACACGCCGAGGAAGGTGCCGACCAGCGCCGAGCCGATCATGCCGCCGAGCACCGCCGGCGGCTTGTCGATCGAGCCCATCGTCTTCACGACGCCAAGCACCGCCGCGACGATGCCGAGCGCCGGCAGCGCGTCGGCGAGGCTCTGCAACCCGTCGGCGGGCTTGATCGCATGGTGGTGGTGGTTCTTGATCGCGCTGTCCATCACCTCCTCGACCGCATGCGGGTCGAGCGTGCCCGACGACACGACGACGAGGCGGAGCGTGTCGCAGATCAGGTGGACGAGCGTCTGGTCCTTGGCGAGTTTGGGATATTGCTGGAAGATCGGCGAACTCGCCGGATCCTCGATATGCGGTTCGACCGCGACGGGTCCCTCGGTGCGCATCATCTTCATCAGCGTCGAGACGAGCAGGATGCAGTCGAGATAGTCGGCCTTCTTGTAGGTCGGCCCCTTGAACACCTTGCCGAAGCCGCCGCCAAGCGCCTTCAGCTCCTTGCCCGAATTGCCGATGATGAGCGATCCGACCGCAGCGCCGCCGATGATCAGCATTTCGTGCGGCAGCGCGTGCATCACGGGACCGAGATTGCCCCCGGTCAGCGCAAAGCCCCCGAACACCAACACCAGCAGAACAACGATGCCGATTACGGGAAACATGCGCGGTGGGCTCCTGTTGGGGCGAAACCCCAGCAAGTGGGGACGTCTTGATGATTAACGGCAGCGGCGGCGAAAGATTTAGGGCGAAGCGCCCCGGCTCAGCTCAAAATGTCTAACAAGGTCTGACGGTTGATCCGCGCGAAGGCCGCCTGTGCCGCGTCGAGCGTCAATTTCTGGGCGTTGAGTTCGGCGATCGCCACCGACAGATCGGTGTCCTCGACCGCCGACCACTCGTCCGACAGGCTGATCCCGCGTGCTTCCAGACTGTCGCCGATGCGTTCGAGCCGCCCCGCCGACAAGCCCATCGCGGCGCGCTGGTCGGCGACATGCGAGATGGCACTGGTCAAGGAGGTCAGCGCCGTGCCGATCGCGGCGCTGTCGCCGGCGGTGATCGCGCCGACCGCGTCGCGCAGCCCGGTCGACAGGCTGTTGCCGCCGACGACGAAGGCGGTGCTGGCCGAGGGCACCGGCGCGAAGCTGATATCGGCGTCGAAGCGCACCTGTTTGGCATTGCTCGCGGCGAACAGCGGCTCGCCGTTGGAATCGCGCGTCGCGGCGAAGCCGTCGATCTCGTCGGCGATCGCCGACAGTTCGGCGGCGATGCTCGCGCGGTCGGCGGGATTGGTCGTGGCGTTCGCCGCCGACAGCGTCAGTTCGCGCGCCCGCGTGAGCAAATTGCTGACCGAGCCGAGCGCGGTGTCGGCTTGCGACACCTGCGCGCTCGCGGTCTTGACGTTGGCGGCCCAGGTCGTGGTGCTGGCCTGCGCCTTGCCGATCGTCGCGATGCGGCGCGAGGCGACCGGATCGTCCGAGGCGCGCAGCAATTTCTTGCCGCCCGAGATTTGCGTCTGGATGCGGTCGAGCTGATCCGACAGTTTCGACTGGCGCGCAATTTCGCGCGTCATGCGGTTGCCCACGGCGTTGATCATCGCGCGGTCCCTTCCTCTATCTTCAGATCGCGCTGAGCAGCGCTTGCATCGTCTCGCGCGCGACCTGGATCGTGCGCGCGGCGGCGGAATAGGCTTGCTGGAAGCGCAGCAGGTCGGCGGCTTCCTGATCGAGGTCGACCCCGCTGACATTGTCGCGCGCGGCGGCGGCGCCGTCGGCGCGGGTCCAGGCCGCACTTTCCTGCGCGCGCGCCGAAGCGGTCGCCTGCGCCTGTTCGGCGAGGCGGCCCGACCAGGCGGCTTCGGGATCGTTCGCGCCGCGCATGGCGCCGAGGCTCAGCATATTGCCGTTCGAGCCGCTGGCGTTCGCCGCCGCGACCTGATCGGGCGTCAAGGACGTAGCGGTCAGCGTCGCCGCAGTCGTGCCACTGAACAAAGGCTGGCCGGCGTCGCCATTGGCATCGGTGCCCGCCTGATGCGCGGCATTGAGCTGGGCCGCGAACTGCGCCGCCGCCGCATCGAGCCCGGCACGCTGGTCGGCGACATGATCGGCGGCCTGCCCCAGCCCGGCGAGATTACCAGAGCTTGGGTCTATGCTGTTGCCCGCCACCGAGAAGGCCAGCCGGCCGTCGGCAGCACTCGCCACCGCGACATGGGTCACCGTCGCATTGCCGACGAGCGTGTCGCCCGACGGCGCGGCGCGCAAGGTCACCGTACCGCGATCGTCATAGCTCGCGCTCACCGGCATCTGCGTCGCAATCTGGTCGACCAGCCGGTCGCGTTCGTCGAGCAGGCTCGCCTCGTTGGTCGAACCCGGGCGCGCCTTGCGCAGCCCGTCGTTGATCCGTTCGAGCGCGTCGAGATTGGTGTTGAGTTCGCCGACCGCCGTCTGGGCGGCGCCCGAAATGCCGTCGGACATGTCCGCCAAGGTTTTCGCCGTACTCTGGAACCCCGCAGCGACGTCCTTCGCCGCCTGCAGGAATTCGGCGCGCAGCGTCTTGTTGTTCGGATCGGCGGTCAGCTTGTCGGCGGTGGTGAACAGCTTGGTGAGGTTGGTCGAAATGCCGTTGCTGTCGTCGCTCAGCGCGTCTTCGGCGCGGTTCATCCACGACAGACGGGTCGCGGCGCGCGTTGCATCGCTTTCCGACACGCGGGCATCGTCGATCAGCCATTTGTCGACCGAACGCGAAAGACCGCCGATCGTGACGCCGCCCGGGCTGACGTTGCGGCTGACCAGCGCCGATTGGGTGCCGCCCGCCGTTTCGCGCAGCGCAAGGGTGCGCCGCGCGTAACCGGGGGTCTGGGCGTTGGCGATATTGTCGCCGATCGTCGACATCGCGCGCGAATAGGCCTTGAGCCCGCTCGCGCCGATGCTGAGGAGATCGCTCACTGGACGCCTCCGCCAAGGCCGCTCGGACCACTGCCGGCAAGGCCCTTGAACTGGCGCTCGACCATGTCGGCGATGCCGAACTGGCGCATCGCGGCGATGCTGTCGGCGGTCTTGGCGTCGGCCATTTCGCGGAAATTGTCGGTCGCGCTCGACCCGAAGACATCGTCGCCGAGCTTGGCCTGGCGCATCGACGCCATCAGCTGGCGCAGGATGACCGCCTCGAACGCCTCGGCCGCCTTGCGCAGTCCGCCGTCGCCGCCGCCGGCGGCCGCCGGCGTGGGACCGATCGAAGAAATGGGCGTCGTCATATGATCACCAATTCGGCTGTGAGCGCGCCGGCCTGGCTCAGCGCCTCGAGGATGGCGACAAGGTCGCCGGGAGGAACGCCCATGCGATTGATCGCATCGACGAGTTCGGACAGCGACGCGGTCGGCTTGACCAGCATCATCGGGCGATATTCCTCGGTGACATCGACGTCGCTCGACTGTTCGACGGCGGTCTCGCCGCGGCTGAACGGCGCGGGCTGGACGACGGTCGGCGATTCCTTGATCGAGACGGTCAGCTTGCCCTGCGACACCGCAGCGGTGCCGACACGCACCGCGCCGTTGATCACCACCGTGCCGGTGCGGGCGTTGACGATGACCTTGGCCGGCGGCTCGGCGCGCCGGACGCCGAGATTCTCGATCTGCGACATCAGCCGCATCCGCGCGTCGCCGCCGCCGCTGGCGCGGATCGCGATGCTGGCGCCGTCGATCATCGTCGCGGTGCCCGGCAGGGCGGCGTTGATCGCATCGGCGACGCTCTTGGCATTGGTCGCATCGAACTGGTGGAGGTTGAAGGTCAGCATTTCGCTGCTGGCGAATCCGGTATCGACCGCGCGCTCGACGGTGGCGCCGCCCGCGATGCGGCCGCTCGACGGCACATTGACCGTCAGCTTCGACCCGTCGGCGGCATCGACGCCGAGCCCGCCGATGACGAGATTGCCCTGCACCATCGCATAGATCTGGCCGTCGGCGCCATAAAGCGGCGCAAGCACGAGCGTGCCGCCGCGCAGGCTCTTGGCCTTGCCGATCGCCGAGACGGTGACGTCGAGACGCTGGCCGGGCTTGGCGAAGGGCGGCAGTTCGGCGGTGATCATCACCGCCGCCGCATTCTTGAGCGCCGGGTTCACCCCCGGCGGCAAGGTCAGGCCGAAACGCGACATCGCGCCCTTCATGCCCAGCGTCGAATAATCGAGACTGTCGTCACCGGTGCCCGCGAGCCCGACGACGAGGCCGTAGCCGGTGAGCTGGTTGGCGCGCAGGCCCTGGAACTGGCCCATGTCCTTGATCCGCTCGGCTGCGGCGGGCGCGGCGAAGGTGAAGCTCGCGACCAGGAGCGCAATGAAGGCGAGGATGGCGTGGCGCATGGGCACGGCGATGATCCCTTTGTCTCTAGAACGGGCTGATGATCGAGAAGAAGCGTTGCAGCCAACCCTGCTGGCTGGCGCGGGCGATCTCGCCCTTGCCGACGTAGCGGATGTGGGCGTTGGCAACGCGGGTCGACAGGATGCGGTTGTCGGGGCTGATGTCGATCGCGCGGACGATGCCCGAGATCTGCACCCGCTCGTCGCCGCGGTTGAGGGTGAGCAGTTTCTCGCCCTTCACCAGCATCGTGCCGTTCGGATAGACGGCGGCGACGGTCACGCTGACCTCGCCCGACAGCGTGTTCGACTGGGCGGCGTCGCCCTTGCCCTTGAAATTCTGGTTGCCGCCGGCGGCGACGTCGCTGGGGTTGAACAGCGACAGCGGCCCCGTGGTCGGCGGGGTCAGCCCGATGCTGCCGTCGCGCGTCGTCCCGGCGCTGTTGCTCTTCGCCGCGATCGTGCGTTCGACGAGCTGGATGGTCAGGATATCGCCGACCTGCCCCGCGCGGCCACCCGAGGTCAGCGCAACATAGCTGCCCTGAAAGATCGAGCCATTGGCCGGCGGCGCCGGCGGAGCCGGGTCGGGCATGGTGACCGCAAAGGCGTCGGGCGCGATCTTGTCCTTCTTCGCCTCGACCGCCGTCGGCACGGCGAGCAGGATCAGGAAGGCCGCCTTAGAGAGTCTGCGTGGCATTTTTCATCATCTCGTCGGTGGCCTGGATCATCTTGGAATTGACCTCGTAGGCGCGCTGGGTCTCGATCATGTCGACGAGTTCCTCGACGACATTGACGTTCGATCCCTCGAGCATGCCGCCGCGCAGCGTGCCACGCCCTTCCTCGCCCGCCGCGCCGACCAGCGGCGCGCCCGAGGAGGCGGTCTCGACCAGGATATTGTCGCCGATCGCCTGCAACCCCGAGGGATTGGCGAAGCGCGCGATCTCGATGCGGCCGAGTTCGGTCGCTTCGGCCTGCCCCGCGACCTGCGCCGAGACGGTGCCGTCAGCGCCGATCGAGACGCTCGTCGCATCCTCCGGGATCTGGATCTGCGGCTGGACCGGTTTGCCGTCGGGGGTGATGATCGTGCCGTCGGCCGAGCGGTTGAAATTTCCCGCGCGGGTGTAGCCGGTGCGACCATCGGGCATCTGGACCTGAAAATAGCCCGCGCCCTCGATCGCGACATCGAGCGCATTGCCCGTCGTCTGCAACGTGCCCTGCGTATCCATGCGCGAGGTGCCCGCGAGTTCGACGCCGGTGCCGAGGTTCAGACCCGTGGCATAGCGGTTTTCGGCCGAAGAGGGCGCCCCCGCCTGCGTCATAATCTGATAGCCGAGCGTCTCGAAATTGGCGCGGTCGCGCTTGAAACCCGTGGTGTTCACGTTGGCGAGGTTGTTCGCGATCACCTGCATCCGGAAGCCCTGGGCATCCAGACCGGTTCGCGCGACGTGCAAGGCACCAAAGCTCATCTATTTTCTCCTTAACGGGGCAGCGCCATCAGGTTCGCGGTCGCGCTGTCCATGTCGCGTGCGTCGCTGATGAGCTTGAGTTGCGAATCCCAGGCCTTGCTGGCCTCGATCATGTCGACGAGGGCGACCGTCGCGGTGACGTTCGAGCCCTCGATCGAGCGGGTGATGACGCGCGCTTCGGGATCGTCGGGCAGGATGCCGCCGCCCTTGACGCGGAACAGGTTGTCGAGGCCCTTGACGATCTCCGACCCCGTCGGGGTCGCGAGGCGGAGCCGATCGACCTCCTGCGGATTTTCGGGATCGCCGCCGGCGGGCACGATGAACACGCGCCCTTCCTGGTCGACCTTGATCGAGTCGGCGGGCGGGATGGTGACCGGGCCCTGCGAACCCTGCACCGGATGACCGTCGCCGGTGGTCAGCAGTCCGCTCGGCGACACCTGAAGGTCGCCGCGCCGGGTATAGGCTTCCTCGCCGTTCGGCGCCTGGACGACAAGCATCGCGTCGCCCGCCATGGCGACGTCGAGGTCGCGGCCGGTCGCGGTGATCGTCCCGGCGCGCATGTCGGCGCCGACGACTTCTTCGGACGAGACGGCGCGGCTGTCGGCGCCGCTGCCGTGCAGCCACAAGGTCTGCGCTTCGGCCAGGTCGGCGCGAAAGCCGGGCGTCTGCGCATTGGCGAGATTGTTGGCGATCGCCGTCTGCCGGGCCATGCTGCCCCGCATCGCGGTGAGGCTGGTATAGATGACGCGGTCCATATGGTTGCTCCCGGCAGGCGGCGATCAGGATCGGATCAGCGGAGGCCGATGATCGTCTGGGTCAGCGCGGACGCCCCCTCGATCGCCTTGGCATTCGCCTGGAAATTGCGCTGGGCCGCGATCAGCATCACCAGTTCCTCGGTGATATCGACGTTCGAGCGTTCGAGCGCGCCCGACTGGAGCGTGCCCATCGGGCCGTTGGTCGCGGCGTCGATCGTCGGCGGGCCGCTGTCGCCGGTCGCCTGCCAATGCGCGTCGCCGACGGGGCGGAGGCCCTCCATCGCGGGGAAGGTCGCCATCGCCACCTTGCCGAGCTTCTGGTTCGAGCCGTCGGCGAAGGTCGCCGTGGCCAGCCCGTCGAGACCGATCGACACATTGACCAGCGCGGCGTCGGGGTTCCCCGCGGCATGTTGCGGCACGACGAGATCGGTCGTCGAGGCGAGGTCGCGGCTGGTGACATTGCCGTCGGCATCGACGGGCAGCAGTTGCAGCGTCGCGCCGGTCGAGTCGACGACGCGGCCGTCCTCGAGCGGCGAGAAGGCGCCGTTGCGGGTATAGGTGACCTGGTTGCGCGGCGGTTCGCCCTTCACGACGAACATGCCGTCGCCGATGATCGCCATGTCGAACGTCTTTTCGCTCGATTCATACGATCCCTGCGTGAACTGCTGGGTGATGCCGCTCAGCCGCGTGCCCTGCCCTGCGACCGTCTTGGTCGACTGGTTCGGCGAGGCGGCGAAGATGTCGCCGAACTGCGCCTTGCTGCGCTTGAAGCCGATCGAGCCGGCGTTGGCGATGTTGTTCGAGACGACCGACATTTCGGTCTGGGCGCCCTTGAGGCCCGAAAGCGAGGTATAGAAAGACATGGGTTCGGCTCCTTATTGCGTGCTGGTGTCGGGGGTGGTCGCGGTCGACGGGGTCGCCGCCTTGATGTCCTTGAGCAGCTGGGTCTGCGCTATGAGCTGGTCGGAAATCGTCTGAAGCGTCGTGTTCGTTTCGGTGATCCCGGCGAGGCTGGAGAATTGCGCCATCTGCGCGACCATCTGCTGGTTATCGACCGGGTTGAACGGGTCCTGCTGGCTGAGCTGCGCGGTCATCAGGCGCAGGAAATCGCTCTGCCCCATCTGGTTCGCGCTGCCCTTCGGCTGGAGTACGACGTTGCTGGTGTTGGTGACGCTGTTCACGGCCATCTTATTGTCCCATCCGCAGGGTTTCGTTGATCAGGCCCTTGGCGGTTTCGAGGACCTGGACGTTGTTCTGATATTGCCGTGCGGTCTCGACCATCTCGACCAGCTCGGCGGCGCTATCGACTGCGGCTTCCCAGACATTGCCGTCCTTGTCGGCCAGCGGGTTGTTGGGGTCGTGCCGTTTCGACGGCGCCATTTTCGTTTGCGTGACCTGGTCGACCGCGACCGTCGCGCGGCCGCTGTCGTCCATCACGGTGCGAAACACCGGCTTCATCGAGCGATAGGCGCCCGCTTCGCTGCCGGCGATCGTCCCCGCATTGGCGAGGTTCGACGCGGTGGTGTTGAGGCGGACGAGCTGCGCCGACATGGCGCGGCCGCTGATGTCGAAGACCGAGAGCGAGCCGTTCATCGTCATTCTCCCTTCAGCGCGCGGGTCAGCGTGTTGACGCGGCCCGAGAGGAACGAGAGGCTCGAACGATAAGCGAGCGCGTTTTCGGCGAAGGCGGTCTGCTCGGTCGCCATTTCGACGGTATTACCGTCGAGCGACGCCTGGACGGGAATGCGATATTCGATCGCCCCTTCCATCGAGCCACCCTGCTGCGCAAGGTCGAGCGCTTTCGAAAAATCGAGGTCGCGCGCCTTGTAATTGGGCGTCGCGGCGTTGGCGATGTTCGACGCGAGCAGCATCATCCGCTGGCTCCGAAGCTGGAGCGCGCTGGCGTGGATGCCGAAGAGCTTCTCTGATGCCATCGTACATATTCCTTCTTTCGGTGGTCGCTTCCGGCAGTGGCCGGCGCAGACGCGCGAAAAACACCAAGGCATAATGCAATCGGCGTGCCAAATGCCGAACGGAGACGGTTTTCCGCCATTTATCGGAGCCTCGAACAGGCATGGGACCGGGCCGTCGAAGCCCAGGTCAGATTTTTGACGGTCACCCCGCAAGCGCGCCCGAAAGCCGCAGCAAAGCGCGATTGGCACGCATCCTGCACTCCTGCGAGCGACCATTTTGGACCGAAGGAGATGGGACATGAAACGCAAGATCATTATCGGCATCGCCGCTTTCGCCGCCTGCATCCCCGCCGCATCGGCGCAGCAGGCGAGCGAGGACTGGCAGACGATCGACGTGCTCACCGCGATGGTGGCGAACGCGATGGGCCGCACCGCGACCCCGATCGACCGCCGCATCAAGCTGGCGCGCTGCCCCGAACAGGCATCGGTGACCGCCGTCGACAGCGCGACGCTCGCCGTGCGCTGCCCGTCGCTCGGTTGGCGCCTGCGCGTGCCGATGACCGCGCCCGCCGGCGCCAGCGCCGCAGGCGGCTTCGTCGCCAAACCCGCCGCAGCGGCCCCGGTCGTGCGCCGCGGCGACAATGTCCGCGTCACCATCGACACCGAAAGCTTCTCGATCAGCTATGCCGCGACCGCCACCCAGGACGGCCGCGTCGGCGACCTGATCGCGCTGCGCGGCAGCGACGCCAAAAGCGCGCTGAGCGCCGTCGTCACCGGCCCGGGCCGCGCCCGCCTGGTCGACTGACACAAGAATTTCAGCTCCTGGTTGGGGTCCCGAGCCCCACCCTTGGCCCGGTGGCTGTCGGTTTTCCGACGCCGCCGGGCCTTTTCTTTGGTTTTTTGACTTGTTCGCCTTAATCGCCCGATTTCGCGTCCGTTAGGTCCCTTCGAAGCGGCCGTCGTTTTTCTGACGGGCCCTAGGAAAGGAGGCGCATATGACGGGAGACGGCAAGATCGGGCTGCAGGTCGGCAACGTCGTGCGCATCGGCGCCGTGCGCCAGATCGCGAGCGCCACCGCCGAACCTGCGCCGACGCCGGCGCAGCACCGGACCGCAAGCGAACCGGTTCCGGTCGCCAGCCTCATCACCCTCGCCGCCGGCATCGCCAGCCAGCCCGCCCCGGTCGACGGCGCGCGCGTCGCCGCGATCCGCGGCGCGATCGCCGACGGCAGCTATGTCCTCGACCCCGCCGCCACCGCGCGCGCGATGCTGCAGTTTCACGGGCGCGGCGCCGACGCATGATGATGCAGATGGAAGAGGTGCAGGCGCAGCTCGACGCGCTGGTCGCGGCGCTCGACGGGCACGACGCCGGCGCGATCGTCGCGGCGACCGAGGCGCTCGCCACCGCGGTGATCCTGTTCCGCAGCACCTCCGTCCCGGCGGGCCGCGAGCAGCACGCACGGATGCTGATCGACCGGGTGTTGCGCAAGCTCGAGGCCGCCGCGATCCGGGTCAATGTCCTCAAGGACTGGACGCGTCAGCGGATTGACAGGACCCACCAGATCCGCGGGACCGCGCCGCAGGGCATCGCGCTAAGCTATTAATAACCATAGTCGAACCGGCCATTTCCTCGATATGGCACGATGATTGCTTTTGGTCTGCTGAATGCAGTGGAACCAACAGCCATGACGACGATCAACAGCAGTGCAGCCGGCATCGCCGCCTCCCCCGTGATGACGGCGGTGGCCGACGCATCGGGCCGCACCGGGGTCGATTTCGACTATCTGGTCGATGTCGCGCGCGTCGAAAGCGGGTTCAACCCGACCGCCAAAGCCCCGACCTCGTCGGCGCGCGGCCTGTATCAGTTCACCAAATCGACCTGGCTGGCGACGCTCGATCGTCACGGCGCCGACCATGGCCTCGGCTGGGCCGCCAATGCGATCGGGCGCGACGCCTCGGGCCGCCTTACCGTCACCGACCCGACGCTGCGCCAGCAGATTTTCGACCTGCGCGACGACCCCGCCGCTTCGGCGGCGATGGCCGCCGCCTTCACGTCGGACAACCGCGCCTATGTCGAAAGCCGCACCGGCCGCACCGCCGAACCGGTCGACCTGTATCTCGCGCATTTCCTCGGCTCGGGCGGCGCGGTGAAATTCCTGTCGGCCTGGGCCGCCGATCCCGATCAGGCCGGCGCGCCGATGATGCCCGATGCCGCCGCCGCCAACCGCTCGATCTTCTACGCCGCCGACGGCAGCATGCGCAGCCTCGGCGACATTCGCGAACGCTTCCGCGCCAAGCTCGAAGAGGGCGGCGAACCCGGCTTCTCCCCCGGCGCCTTTCCCGGCGGCACCGCCCCCAACCCCGGCTGGCGGATGCAGATGGCGAGCGCCAGCGGCACCCAGGGCGGGCGTCCGCCGCTTCCGATGATGGATATTCAACCCATGCCCAAGAAACTCTCGATGGGCTTCGCCGCCCAGGCCTATCAGCGGCTCGCGTCGCTCGGCGGTGCCGCATGAAGCTGAGCCTCAACGCCCGCGACGCCGGCCGTTTCGCCGGCGCCGCCGCGCTGCCGGTGGGGATGCTCATCCTCGTCGCGCTGATGGTGATCCCGGTGACACCGCTGATCCTCGACATCAGCTTCGTCGCCAATATCATGGTCAGCCTCGCAGTGCTGATGGTCGCGCTGTCGGCGGCCAAACCGCTCGATTTTTCGGCCTTTCCAACCGTGTTGCTGCTCACCACGCTGTTCCGGCTGGCGCTCAACGTCGCCTCGACGCGCGTCGTCCTCGTCCACGGCCATGAAGGAACGTCGGCGGCGGGACATGTGATCGAGGCGTTCGGCCAGGTGCTGATCGGCGGCGACTATGTCGTCGGGCTGTTCGTGTTCGTCGTGCTGATGATCATCAACATGGTCGTCATCACCAAGGGCGCGGGGCGCGTGTCCGAAGTGTCGGCGCGCTTCACCCTCGACGCCCTGCCCGGCAAGCAGATGGCGATCGACGCCGACCTCAATGCCGGCCTGCTCACTCCCGACGAAGCCAAGGCGCGGCGCCAGGAAGTCGCGACCGAGGCCGATTTCTACGGCTCGATGGATGGCGCCTCGAAATTCGTGAAGGGCGACGCCGTCGCCGGCCTGCTGATCCTGTTCGTCAATATCGTCGGCGGCCTCATCCTCGGCGTGTTCAGCCATGGCCTCAGCTTTTCCGAAGCCGGCAGCACCTATGTCACGCTGGCGATCGGCGACGCGCTCGTCGCGCAGATCCCGGCGCTGTTGCTGTCGATCGCCGCCGCCGCGATCGTCACCCGCGTCACCTCGCCCATGAACCTGTCCGACCAGATCGGCAGCCAGTTCGCGGCGCCGCATATCTGGTTCGCGGTCGGCGGCATCCTGACCATCCTCGGCCTCGTCCCGGCGATGCCGCAGATGCTGATCCTGCCCGCCGCAGCCTTGTCCTTCACGATCGGCTGGCAATTGCGCAAAGCGGCCGCAGCGGTCGCCGCCGCCCCCGAACCCGCCGCTCCGCCAGCCGACCCGCACCTGATCGAATGGGCCGATGTCAGCGACAGCAGCCCGGCGCAGCTCGAGATCGGCTATGCGCTGGTCAGCCTGGTCGACGAACGCAAGGGCGCGCCGCTGATGGGCCGGATCACCGGCATCCGCCGCCAGCTGTCGAAGGAACTCGGCTTCGTCGTCCCGGCGGTGAAGGTCAGCGACGATCTGTCGCTGCCCGGCAATGTCTATCGCATCTCGGTCGCCGGGGTGATCGTCGGCGAGGACGAGGTTTTCCCGAACGAATTGCTCGCGCTCGACTCCGGCGATCTGGTCACCAAGGTCGCGGGGCGGCCGTGCAAGGATCCGACCTTCGGGCTCGACGCCTTGTGGATTCCGCGCGCGTCGCAAAACGACGCCATCGCGGCGGGCTATACCGTCGTCGATCCGGCGACCGTCGTCGCAACCCACCTCAACAACAGCATCGTCGCGTCGGCCTCGGACCTGTTCGGCATCGACGATGCGCAGGCGCTGATCGACAATCTGAAGATCCACTATCCGCAGCTGACCGCCAGCCTGACCCCGGCTGGCTATGCGCTGCCGCGCATCGCCAGCCTGTGCAAGGCGTTGCTGATCGAGCGCATTCCGCTGCGCGACTTCCGCAAGATCGCCGAGGCGATGGTCGCCTTTGCCGGGCAGCAGCTCGGCGAAAGCGAGCTGATCGAGGCCGTGCGCCAGCGCATCGGGGCGCTGATCGTCCAGACGATCGTGCCGAGCCGCATGCCGCTGCCGGTCGTTACCTTCACCCCAGAGATCGAAATGCTGCTCAACCAGGCGGTGCGCGCCAATCCGGGCGCCGAATGGCCGTTCGAACATGGCATGGCGATGAAGATCGTCGGCCAGATCGGCCAGGCGGTCGAACCTTTGCTGCTGTCGACGCGCAGCTTCGCGCTGGTCGCCTCGCCGATCTGCCGCCCCGCGCTGTCGCGGCTCGTCCGCGCGACCTTCCCCGACGTCGCGGTCATTTCCTACCTCGAAATTCCCGCCACCAAGGCGACCGAGATCGTCGCGACGATCGGCGCCGACATGCCGCGACTGGCCGATGAAAGCGCCGATCAGATGAAGGATCATCACCATGAAAATTGAGCCTGCCGTGCAGTTCGCCGGCGCGGCGGCGCGCGCCGCATCGCCGCAGGGCTATGGCGCGAGCGCCGAGGAGCTGATCGACGAATATGCGCCGCTGGTACGCAAGATCGCCTGGCAGGTGTTTTCGCGGGTGTCGCGGACCAGCGACCTCGACGATCTGGTCCAGGTCGGCCTGATCGCGCTGATCGAGGCGAGCCGCCATTATGAGGAGCGCGGCTTCGCCTTCGCCACCTATGCCTCGACCCGCATCCGCGGCGCGATGATCGACCAGCTGCGCCGCGAGGCCGATGTCGGGCGATCGGCGATGGTGGCGGGCAAAAGGATCGGCAGCGTCCGCGCCACGCTCGAACAGCATCTGATGCGCGCGCCGACGACCGCCGAAATGGCCGAGGCGTTCGAGATGTCGGCGGAGGAATATTTCGCGCTCGAACGCAGCGCGACCCACGGCCGCTCGACCTCGCTCGACGCGATGATCGACGACGGCAGCTTCCTGCTCGCCGACGAGGCCGACGGCGCCGACGAGCGGTGCGAACAGGAGGATCTGCTCGAGGCGCTGGGCGCGTGCATCGCCAAATTGCCCGAGCGCGAGCAATTGGTGCTGCAGCTCTATTTCTTCGAAGAACTCAACCTGCAGGAAATCGGCCTGACGCTCGACGTCAGCGCGGCGCGGGTGTGCCAGATCAAGCGCGATGCGATGGCGAAGATCGACCGGATGCTGCGCGAGGTCACCGAACTGGATTGACCGGGCGCGACGGCCGGGGAGGCCAGCCGCCGCATCCCGGCCGGAGGGGACTCTATGGGGGATCCTACATCGCGTAGCGGCGACGGCTGCTCCACGCGTCGCCCATTTTTTCGAAATAGCGCGTCATGCGGTCTACGCCATGGTCGGTCAGCCGCACGATCGAACGGCGGCGATCCCGTTCGTCTGTGAAACGTTCGGCCAGGTCGAGCTGTTCGAGCAACGCGATCATCCGGAGGCCCGACGACAGCGGTACCCCGGCGCCGGTAGCCAGATCGCTCGCGCTGAGTTCGCGATCGTTGGTCTTGGCCAGCATCAGGTCGAGCAGCATGTCCCAGGTCGGCCCGGTCAGCTGGTTGCTGCCGAAATGCGATCGGCGCGTGCGGCGCATCTGGAGGCTGAAATTCAGCTGCTCGAGCAAGCCGGGAACCGGCGCGTCGATCCGGTCGGGCTGCGACCCGGCCGGGCCTGTCCCGCCCGCATTCGTCGCCAGCATTTCCTGGATCTGGTCGATCCGCGATTTGATTTCCGCAATTTCTACATTCGAAAATTGCTGCATTGGTCGGGACCCCCGGGGCGTCCGCTATGCGGTCGCCCTTACGTCACCTGTCCGTTTGGTCGATCCCGCCGCGTACATGATCACGAGCAGGATCGGATAGGATATATATATCGAAAGCAGCGAATAGGGACGCGCCAATATCTCCGAAAACATCAGCTTCTGCAGGTGTCCGAAAATCGCGATCAATTGCCAGCCGGTGATCCAGTAAGGCCAGAAACGCTCTGTTTTGAACGCGATGTACCAGAAACTTATCAAGACGATGAGGTCGATGACGAAGATATTGATTTCGATATTTGTCCATTCCGGAACGGGTGACACCAAAGTGGAGCAGACCGAAGCGATCAGCGCGGTATATGCCGCCCAGCGTTCGAGGTAACCGCCGCGCTTCATCGCGACGGCTACCGTGATCAACAAAACGCTGTAATAAATCGCAACGGCCCACATGTGGCTCTCGTCAACCTTCCCTTAAGCCTTACGACGCCTTAGCCAGCGGCATTTCCACGACGTCGGCACGCACCAGGTCGTTGCTGCCTTCGTCGAGCGACGCGCTGGCGGGCTTCACCCCGGCGCCGAACATCCGCGTGCCAAGCCCAACCTGCTTCTGCGTCACGGTGAGCGCGAGATGCGCGTCGGTGAGCAGCTGGCGGACTTCACCGGCGGCGGCCAGGGCGTGCGCGACCTTCGCCATCGCTTCCTGACCGACGATCGCCGACATATTGGTGTCGCGGCGGACGGTGGGCAGGGTCGCGGCGAGATTGGCGATGCGGATCATCACCTCGTCGATGGCGTCTTCGGCCTGGTGCAGTTCGGAAGCGATTTTTTTCGCGCCGGAAAGTCGTTGGTTCAGCATTTCTTGGTCCTTGTACTTGAGAATGCTACCGGTTCCCCCCCGCAGCATTCAATTCGAACATCAGGTCAACCGACCAAGTCCGACAAGGATCGAATAGAGAGCGGAGAAGGCCAAAATCGTCACAAATGCGATCAGAATTGGCCAGATAATCCTTTCCATCAACCCGTGCCGATTGATCGGCTGGGACGCGGTCGGGAATGGCAAACCGATTTTGAAGACCTGCCAGAGCGACCCGTGCCCCGGGTCGGCTTCGTCGTCGGCGGGATCATCGGCTAGGTGAAGCGATTGATATGTCAAAGGCTGATAAGGAGTAACATCGTCGAAGACACCGTTACGAGCCAATATCGTTGCGGCCTCCACTCTATTGGAAACATTAAGTTTTTTTAAGGACCTTCGCACACGCTCGTCGACCGTGTGCGGCGACACGTCCATCAGCCGGGCGATTTCCTTGGAATTTTTATGCTCAAAAACATGCCGCAACGTTTCGATTTGCGCGGCCGACAGCAGGCTGATGTAATTGTCAGGATCGCCTTGCACGGGTCGGGAATAGTACATCTCGAGTCTAAATCAAGCTGGCTAACTAGGTGTGAACGCTTGCAGGCAGGCCTGCGGCGAGCGCTCCGGGCGTTCGATCGCGCCGAACCCGTTTTCCAGCAAGATGGTCAATCGCTTCATTCTAGTCTCCGCGCGCTGTTGTGCCATCGGCGGAAGCCGACCCGTTTATCTTTGCCCCGCTGAATCACGAAGGGCGGCCGAACGCAAGCCCGATGTGACACCGGGTGTCCCGAGTTGCGCCGCCCGCACCGCGAGCAAAACCGCGCCGAGCGGCCCGGCATCCTGCTTCAACGTCGGTGGCACGACGATACACGACATGGCCGTAACGTCATAATCGCCAATGTAGGGCATTAACCATCCGGCGGCGCGTTCGGTTGCACGGGCCAGCAAATCGGGTTGGCCGAGCGCAACGCTGCCCCCGACGATGATGCGGTCGGGCGACAGGGTGAGCATCAGCGCGACGAGGAGTTCGGCCAGGTCCGACACCACCGCATCCCAGGCCGGATCGGCGGGATCGACGGTCGCCGGGTCGCGCCCGAAGCGCGCCCACAGCGCCGGGCCGCTCACCAGCCCCTCGATACAATCGCCGTGAAAGGCGCAGGCCCCCGCAAAGCCGTCGCCCCCGGCGCGGCGCAGCCGCACATGGCCGATTTCGGGGTGAAGGCGGCCGACCACCGGACATCCGTCCACGATCACCCCGCCCCCGATCCCGGTTCCGATCGTCAGATAGACGATGGTGTTGCAATCGCGCCCCGCGCCGAGCGCAGCCTCGGCGATCCCGGCGCCATTGACATCGGTATCGAGCCCGATCGGACAACCGAACCGCGCCGCAAAAGCGCCGACGACCGGCGCACCCGACCAGCCGGGCTTGGTGGTGTGGAGCATGATGCCATAGTCGGGTGCCGCCCGATCGACGCGGATCGGACCAAAGCTGGCGATGCCGATCGCCGACAGCGGCGCCTGCGCGTTCCAATCGGCAAGCCGATCGACCGCCGCGCCCAGCGTTTCATCGGGGGTCGTCGTCGCCAGGCTATGCTGCGCGACGATATCGAGCCCGTCGGCGAGCGTGACGATCACCTTGGTCCCGCCCAACTCCACTCCCGCGAAGCGGCCAACCGGGGCGGGCGCGGCGGTCATCAGCCCGCGTCGCGCAGCCGTTCGCCGATCGAATTGGCGAAATGCTGCTCCATGGCGATCCGCGCCCGTGCCGGCTCGCGCGCCGCGATCGCGGCGGCGACTTCGCGGTGGAGCGTCAGCGTCTCTTCGCGTTCCTCGGGCGTCGTGCGCTCCTGCCAGGCGCGCGGGATGGCGAGCGCCATCAGTTCCTCGAACGAGCGGACGATCTGGTAGAAGAGCGGATTGCCGCTCGCGGCCGCGATCGTCTGGTGGAAGGCGGTGTCGGCGGCGGTGCGCGCCGCCTCGTCATGGTCGACCGCCAGGCCGTGCGCGGCGGTCAGGATCGCCCGCGCCTGCTCGTCGCTGCGGTTCAGCGCCGCCAGTTCGGCGGTGCGCAGCTCGAGCGTGCGGCGGACATCCCAGACATCGGCCAGGCTCACCTGCGCGGTGTTGACCGCATGGCCCATCGACGCCGCCATCACCGATCCGTCCATGGCACCGACCCGCGGTTTGCGGCCGTTGCCGACATCGACGAGGCGCAGCGCCGCGAGCGCGCCGAACGCCTCGCGCATCACCGGGCGGCTGACCCCCATCTGCGTCGCAAAGCTCCCTTCGCCGGGCAGCGTGTCGCCGACCTTGAGGTCGTTGGTGCGGATATGGTCGCGCACAAATTCCATCGCGCGCTCGACGAGCGAGCCGCCCGCCGCCGGATCGATCATGCCGCTCATGCGGCGACGCCAACGCGGCGCATCGCGGTCGGCGCCATGCCGAACCGGCGCGAGAAGGCGCGGGTGAAGCTCGCATTGTTGAGATAGCCGCAGCGATAGCCGATGCTCGCCACCGGCAGGTCGCTCGCCGCGAGCATCTGCCGCGCCTGGCGCAAGCGCCGCTCGCTCAGCGCCTCGGCGACGGTGCAATGATATAGCTCGCGAAAGCCGCGCGTCAGCTTGTCGCGGTTGATGCCGCAACTGCGCGCAATATCGTCGAGCGTCAGCTTTTCGTGCCAGCGTTCGTCGACGATCCGCCGCGCGGCGGCAATGCGCGCGATGTCGCTTTCGCACAGGCTCGGCTGGCCATCGACCGGCACCATGCGCCCGGCCGCCAAGGCGGCGAAGAATTGGCAGAGCAGTTCGATCGAGCGCGCCAGGCGCAGCGTGTCGATCGCCGGCGCGTCGATGTCGGGCGACACGATCGACTGGCCCAGCGCGCGCAGGTCCGACGGCAGATACCAGCGCGCGGCGGGATCGGGCAGTTCGCCGAACAGGCGGCGGCACGCGCCGCGCGACACCGCGAAGATCAGGAGATGATCGCCCGCAGCACTTTCGAGGTCGCGAAAAGCCAGCGTGCTGACCACGGGTTCCTGCACCCCCCCGAAACCGAGGATGATCGCGTCGGGCGGCAGCAGGCGGCGATCGCAACCCCCTTCCCCGACAAAACTCGTCATCTCATGCGAAACGATAACCGGATGCTTGGTGGCCATGGCTTTTCTCCCACAGCGACCCTATACCTATCTGACAGCTTTCGCAAGACCTATCTGATAGGTTCCGGAGCGCGGCGCATCGCGAGCCAGAAGGCCACGAACGACAAGGCGCTGACGATGACGCCGACCAGCGCCAGCGCCTCGGCGAGCATCGCCTCGCCGCCCATCATCGCGCTGACCCGGGTGACGATCCACGGCGCGAGGCCGAAGCCGATCAACCCCGCGACCGCGATAAAGGCGCCGATGCACAGCCCGCGCAATTCGTTCGGGATATAGACGGTGAGCGCGACCGAGACGACGAGCCCGGTGACCGCGCCGGCCGCCGAGATGATGCCGAGCATGACGGCGACGCCGGTGACGCTCGGCATGATCGGGAACAGCGCGGCCGGCACGCCGATCCCCGCCGCGATCACCGCGCCGAGCAGCAAGCCGCCGCGCCGCCCGCTTTTCTGGCCCCAGTCGGCCGACAGCCCGCCGATAATCGCCCCCGCGACCCCGGTGCCGAACAGCAAGGCGCCGACCCAGCCCGAGAATTGCTGCGGCGTCAGGTCGAAATCGCGCGACAGGACGGGCGCGATCCACACCGTCGCCGCGACATCGGCCATCACCACGGCCACCTGTCCGGCGAACAGCGGGATCAGGAAGGCGCGGCGCGACCAGAGTTCGCGCACGACAACGCGAAATGGCGCGTCGGGGCTCGCCTCGACCTCGCGCCGTTCGGGTTCGCGCAGGAACAGCAGGGGCAGGAGCAGCAGGGCGCTGATCGCGGCGAGCGCGACATGCGCGCTGCGCCAGGGCGCCATATCCTGAAACCATCCGGGCCCGGTGAAATCGGCGAAGAAGCCGAACAGCCAGCCGGTGAGGGCAAAGCCGAGCGCGACCCCGAGCGCCTTGCCCAGATTGACGATCAGCATCGCCCTGCCCCGCTGGTCGGCCGCGCAATAATCGGCGCACAGCGACAAGGCGGCGGTGAGCGATCCGGTCGAGCCGATGCCGGTGAGCATCCGCGCCGCCGTCAGCAGCGCCGCATTGGGCGCAAAGGCGGTCAGCAAGGTTCCGAGCGTCCACAGCACCCCCAGCCCGAGCGTCAGCCTTACGCGGTTGCGCCGATCGACGAGGATCCCGACCGGGATCGAGAACAGCACCATCGGCACCGCGGCGCCCAGCCCCTGGATCAGCGCCAGATGGTCATCGCTGAGCCCCATTTCGGCCTTCGCCGCTTCCTGGATCGTCCCGAAGCTGCCGAGCGCGGTGAAAGCCACCGTCGTCACCAGCGCGAGCAGCAGCAAGGGCGCCGCCGCCGCGGAGAGCCGCGCGGACGGAGCGAGCGGTTCGGCCTTCGTCGCCATCAGAGCGCGAAGATCTTGCCGGGGTTGAGCAAATTCTGCGGATCGAAGGCGCGCTTGATCCGCTTCATCTGCTCGACCGCCTCGCCCAGTTCGGCGACCAGCCAGTCCTGCTTGCCGATGCCGATGCCATGTTCGCCGGTGCAGGTGCCGTCCATCGCCAACGCGCGCTCGACGAGCCTGGCATTGATGGCCTCCACCTCCTTCATTTCCTCGGGAGCATCGGGGTCGATCGAAAAGACGACATGGAAATTGCCGTCGCCGACATGGCCGAGGATTGTCGCAGGGATGGTCGACGCCTCCAGGTCGACATGCGTTTCGCCGATGCATTCGGCGAGGCGGCTCATCGGCACGCAGACATCGGTCGCCCAGCCGATCGCGCCGGCGCGCATGTTGACCGCCGCATAATAGGCCTCGTGGCGCGCGCGCCAGAGCTTCGAGCGTTCCTCGGGCAGGTTCGACCAGTGGAACGCGCTGCCGTCATTGGCTTCGGCGAGCATCTTCACTGTCTCGACCTGTTCGGCGACGTTCGCGGCGCTGCCGTGGAACTCAAAGAACAGCGTCGGCGCTTCAGGATAATCGAGCTTCGACCAGCGGTTGACCGCCGCCATCTGCTTGGCGTCGAGGATCTCGACGCGCGCCAGCGGCACTGCGCACTGGATCGACTGGACCACCGTGTCGACCGCGCCGGCCAGCGTATCGAAGCTGCACACCGCCGCCGAAATCGTGTCGGGCACCGGATGCAGCCGCAGCGTCACCTCGGTGATGATACCGAGCGTGCCTTCGGAGCCGACATAAAGCCGGGTCAGATCATATCCCGCCGCCGACTTGCGCGCGCGGCGCGCGGTGCGGATGACCTTGCCCTGCGGCGTCACCAC
Source organism: Sphingopyxis sp. (assembly GCF_050725615.1). Classification (GTDB taxonomy): domain Bacteria; phylum Pseudomonadota; class Alphaproteobacteria; order Sphingomonadales; family Sphingomonadaceae; genus Sphingopyxis. Next base: position 19,399 of record NZ_JBOHHU010000001.1, on the reverse strand, counting down.
TTCGAGGCTGAGCACCGCGTCCTTCATCGTGCCGTAACGCACCGCATTGGTTCCCGACGCGCGGGTCGACGCCATGCCGCCGATCGTCGCATTGGCGCCCGGATCGATCGGGAAGAACAGCCCCTGATCGCGCAGATGCATGTTGAGTTCCTCGCGGCGCACCCCGGGCTGGACGACGCAGTCGAAATCCTCGGCATGCACCGCGATCACCCGGTCCATCCGGCTCATGTCGAGCGAGATGCCGCCGTGGATGGCGAGCGCATTGCCCTCGATCGATGTCCCCGCGCCAAAGGGCACGATCGGCACATCGGCGGCCGAGCACAGGGTCACCAGCGCGACGACATCGTCGGTCGACAGCGCGAACACCACCGCGTCGGGCAGCACCGGCGCGAAATGGCTCTCGCTGGCGCCATGCTGCCCGAGCACCGCCTGGCTACGCTCGAAGCGGTCCCCGAACCTTTGTTCGAGCGCTCCGACCAGATCGGCGGGGAGCGGTTTGCGCGCGCCCGCATAGGCCGTCCCCGCCACGATCAGAACTTCAGGCTTGCGCGCACGCCGTAACGGCGGCGGTCGCCGGTGATGCCGAGGTCGGAAGCCGGCAGCCCCGCGAGCGCCAGCGTCGTCTTTTCGATATAGCTTTCGAAATATTCGGTGTTGAAGATGTTGTTCGCGAACAGCGCGACCTCGACCGGGCCGGTGCGGTACGCGATCGACGCATTGGTCAGCCAATAGCTGTCGAGCAGGGTCGGCGTCGTCTGGTTGAGCGTCGCGGCGAGCCTTTTACCCTTGCCGACCAGCCCGGCGCTCAGCGTCAGGTCGCTGTCGCCGCCGGTCTCGATGCGATAGTCGCTCGAAAAGCTGGCGGTCCAGTCGGGCTGGAAGGTCAGCCGGTCGGACGACAGGCGGCGTCCGGTGGTGTTGAAATAGGCGCTGTCATCGACAATCCGCGCGTGCATCCAGGTCAGGCCGCTGCGCAGCGTCCAGTTCTGGACCGGGCGCACCATCGCTTCGAGTTCGACGCCATAGCTTTCGACGTCGCCGGTGTTGAGATCGACGGTGACGAGCCCGCCGCCCGCCGCCGGGGCGATCGAGTTGAGCCCGATATAATCCTTGTAATCGCTGTAGAAGACGGTGGCCGACAGGTTGAGCGCAGGGGTCGCATATTTCACGCCGCCCTCATAGGTCCAGGCCGAGTCACCCTTGTAGGTGCGGGTCGGCGCGGTCGGGGCATTGAAGCCGCCACCGCGATAGCCGCGCGCGACCGACACATAGGTCATAAGGTCGGGCGTCCATTTGCGCGTGATCGACAGCTTCGGCTGCCATTCGTCGGACTGGATTTTTGCGGTGGGGACGAGGCCGCCGGCGGTCGAGGTGCCGAGGATCGCGTTGGTCGTGGTCGAGATCACCGATCCGTTGGCGGTGCGATCCTCATGGTCATAGCGCAGCCCCGCCGCGATCTCCCAGTCGAGGTTCGGCTTCCAGAAGACGGTGCCGAAGGCGGCATAGGTGTCGCCGACATTCTTCGCGGTCGTGTTGCGGACGATGTTGATCGGGCCGAGCAGCGGGTGGACGAGGTTGATCGTGTCCTGGCCGCGCGCGCGGACCATTTCGTTGCTGTAGAAGACGCCGAACAGCGTCGAAAACTGGTCCGACCATTCGCTGTCGAGCCGCGATTCGAGCGTCATCGTGCGCAGGCTGTCGCGCGCGATCGTCCGCACCGTATTATCAGGACCGAAGTCGCCCTCGCCGTCGGGGGTGAAGCCGTTGCGCATGTCATAGGCGCCGATGACGCTGAGCCGCGACCCACCGCCCAGGTCGGCCTCGGCGCGCGCGCTGACGCCGCGATATTTGAAACGCACTTCGTTCAGCGTGTTGAACTGGACATCGCGGCGATAGTCGGTCGGGCCGCTGACCCGCGAATAGGGCACGTTCACCCCGTCGACGCTGTCATAATAGCCCTTGATCGTCAGCGCGAAGCCGTCCGACGGGGTGACCCGCAGCGTCGCGTTGAGGCTGTCGGTGTTGAGCGGGTTGGCGTTGCCGCCGATCACGCTGTTGGTCAGGAAACCGTCCTGCTGGCGGTGCGCCGCGGCGACGCGGAGCGCGACCTTGTCGGTCACGATCGGTCCCGACACCGAACCCGACACCATCCAGCTGTTGTCGGGCCCGGCATAGCTGCCGTTGGCGCGCATTTCGAAATCATTGCCCGGCTGGCGCGTGATGACGTTGATCGCGCCGCCCATCGTGTTCTTGCCGTACAGCGTGCCCTGCGGCCCGCGCAGCACCTCGATGCGCTCGACGTCGAGCAGCGGGTTGTTCAGGTAAGCGGTGTTCGGCTGGTAAATGCCGTCGATGAACAGGCCGACGCCGGGCTGGACCGACTGCACCAGCGTCACGCCGACGCCGCGGATCGACACGAAGGCGCGCCCCGTTCCGTCGCTGTTGATATTGAGGCCGGGCGACAGCACCGCCGCCTCGCGCACCGAATTGAAGCCGCGCGCGACCAGCGTGTCGCCGCTGATCGCGGTGACCGCGATCGGCACGTCGCTCAGCGTCTCGTCGCGCTTGCGTGCGGTGACGACGATGATGCCGTCATCCTCGCCTTCGACAGCGGCCGCAGCGGGCGCTTCCTGTGCATGGACGGGCGCCGCCGCCAGCACGGCGGCCAGCGCGAACGACGAGGCAAAAGCGAAACGGAAGTTGGTCATCTGGCATCATCCCCAAAAGAGGCGGTCATGGCCGCCCTGCGGGAACCTATCTGACAGCTTTTAGACCTATATGAAAGGTCGGCGATTATGCCGATCGGCAGACGGGGTTTGCCGGTGCGGAACGGAATTTATCCGCCCTCGTCACCCCGGGCTCGACCCGGGGTCCCGCTCAGCGACGGTGAATAGCGGGACCCCGGATCAAGTCCGGGGTGACGAAAAAGGCTAGGCTGGCTGCCGGCTGGGCCGGATCACCAACAACTATAGCCCCCATCGGCCAGCACGATGCTCCCGGTCATCAGACTCGCCATGTCCGAAGCGAGGAACAGGATCACCGCCGCCACCTCCTCGGGCTCGCCGAGCCGCGCCTGCGGGGTGCCGTCGATCCAGCGCTTGTACATCTCGCCTTGCTGGTCGGCGAAGGCGTTGAGCGGCGTCGCGATATAGGTCGGCGCGACCGCATTGACGCGCACGCCGCGCGGCGCCCATTCGGCGGCGAGGCTCTTGGTCAGCTGGTGCACCGCCGCTTTCGACGCATTATAATAGCTTTGCGGCTGCGGCCGGTTGACGATGACGCCCGACATCGACCCGACATTGACGATGCTCCCCCGCCCCGCCGCCAGCATATGCCGCCCAAAGGCGCGCGCGCACCAGAAGCTGCCGTTCAAATTGACGTCGAGGACATTCAGCCAATGTTCGTCGGCGACATCCTCGGCTGCGGTTTCGCTGCGCGCGATGCCGGCATTGTTGACCAGGATGTCGATCCGCCCCTCGCGCGCCAGCATCGCGTCGGCGGCGGCGGTCACCGCTGCGCTGTCGGTCACGTCGAGCGTCTCGGCAAAGACCGCATAGCCCTTGGCGGCCAGCTCCGCGACCGCGCGCTCCAGCGCTTCGGCATCGCGGTCGGCGATCGTCACCCGCGCCCCCGCTTCGGCGAGCGCCTCGGCGGCGCAAAAGCCGATCCCCTGCGCGCCGCCGGTGACGAAGGCGCTACGCCCGGTCAGGCGCAATTTGTCGAGATACATCGGCTTACTCCGGAACGAAGGCGGCGGCAGGCATCACCGGCTCGTGGACCGCTTCGCCGCGTTCGAGCTGATAGACCTGCCGGTCGGCGCCAAACTCGCCCCAGGGCAGCGAGCCATCGCGCGCGAAGCCGACCCATATCTGATGCACCCGCTCGGCGAGTTCCTGCGGCGGCGCCTCGCCCGCCAGCCCCTTGGGTCCGGTCGCGGTCGCCAGCGTCTTGAACACAAAGGGCAGCTCGATCCCGTGGCACGCGCCCAACTCGCCGTTGCAGGCGGGCGAGCGCCAGTCGAACTCGTACATCCACGTCCGCCCCTGGTGCACGGCGGCATATTGGCGCGCCGGCCAGCGGAAGACGAGGTCGTTCATCGCATCGGTCAGCGCCTGCCCCGGCCGCACGCCCTTCTGCTTGTAACCATAGGCCATCAGCGCCGCCTTCGCGTCGGGCATCGATCGCCCCAGCAGCCAGCGCGCGAACAGCCCGCCGATCTTCGCGCGCACGCCGGTCGGCACGAAATAAAGGTTCATCTCCTCCGCATTGCTGCCGATCAGTATCTCGACGTCACGCCCCGCGCCCTGGCGCAGCGCATCATGCGGTTTTTCAGGCAATATGTCGTCACCATAGACGGGAATGAAGCGGCTGATCCCGTACACCGGCTCGCGCCCACCCGCATCGCGCAGGTCGATCGCCCAGGGTTTGGCAAGTTTCTCGATGGCGTTCTGCACCATCTCATTGGACACGCTACGAAATCCATCCGCATCGGGCACGATGCGCAGCACCTTCGCCAACTTCCGCACCAAGTGCTGCGCCACCGCAATGTCGCGCACCATCGCCCCATGCCCGCTCTCGATGATCGCGCGGCGGAACAGCCCCTTGGCGAGCGGCGACGTCACAAGGCTGGCGATCGCCATCGCCCCGGCGCTCTCGCCGAAGACGGTGACATTCGCCGCATCGCCGCCAAAGGCCGCGATATTGCGCTGGACCCACCCCAGCGCGAAGATCATGTCGCGCAGACCCAAATTGGTCGGCACGCCCGGCACCGGCAGGAAACCGTCGATTCCCATGCGGTAGTTGATCGCGACGCAGACGGCGCCCGAGCGCGCGAACTCCGCCCCGTCGCTGACCGGCGCATCCTTGCTGCCGACGACAAAACCGCCGCCATGGATGAAGACCATCACCGGCGCGTCCTTCGCCGCGACCGGCGCCCAGATGTTGAGCCGCAGATAATCGCCGTCGCCGCCGTCACTACCATGACCGATCAGCGGGCTCGGGTCGACCATCGGAAAGTCGCTGACGCGGTGCGGCGCAGCCGGACCCGGATCGAGCGCGTCGCGCACCCCGTCCCATGGCGCGGCCGGTTGCGGCAGCTCGAAGCGTTTCGGCGGCGCGGCATAAGGAATGCCGAGATAGCGGACGATGGCGCCATCGGCGGCGCCGCGCACCCCGCCTGCTTCGGTCGCGACGATCATATCGGTGGGAGTCGGTTCGGTCATGCCATCAGGCTAGCATGCGCGCATGACGCGCCGCACCGCCCCATGCTGTGCCTTCCCCCGTTTTGACTATGCCAGTTTTTGGGGGTTCGCCCGACGGGCGTTTACGCCGGCTTGTGGCAGATTTGCAGGAAACCCGCGGCCATGAACGATGCCATCCGCGCCTTGATCGCCTCGAAATCCTCGGACTTGCAGACGCCGCCCGACAATTTGTCGATACGCCCGGTGCGCGCGAGGGTGACCATCAGCGCGCCGGTGACGAAATGATAGCCCCAGAAGATATCGCGCTCGGCGCAGTCGGGCAGCGCTTTCTTGAGCAGGTCGATCAGCCGCAGCACGACCGGGTCGAAATGGCTGTCCATCAAATCGGCGCCCCATTCGGGGGTGTTGGCGACCAAAGCGCCGAGCGCGCCATAATTCTTCCACCCCTCGCCGCCGTGGATATAGAGGTCGAGGTCGGTGTCGAGAAAGGCGTGGAGCGCGCCCTCGACGGTGGGCTTGCCGCCCGCCAGTTTCTCATAATCGTCGAGCGCCTGCATTCGCCGCTCGCTGGTCACCACCGCACGCCGCGCGAAGACCGCATCAAACAGGCTCTTCTTGTCCTCGAAATAATAATTGAGCAGCGTGTGGTGGACGCCGACGCGCTTCGCGACATCCTTCAGCGTGACGCCGTGCAGGCCGTGCTTCGAGAAGAGATATTCGGCCTCGTCGAGCATCTGCTCCATGGTTTCGGCGCGCTGTTCCGCCTTGGTCGACCGCCGGCGCGTTTTTGGCTCGTCTGCCACTGGTACCAATTCCGATCCCTGTTCCCCGGCGCCCCGCGCCGCCGCCCGCTCAACCCGTTCCATGCTCGGTCCGCAAGCGAATCTTATCGATTTTTCCGGTCGGCGCCAGCGGCATGGCGGCGAGCCGCACCACCGCATCGGGAATCCACCAGGGCGCGACACGCCCCGCGAGCGGCGCGAGCAGCGCCGCGTCGTCGATCTCCTCGCCACCGCGCATCTCGACCAGCAGCACCGGGCGCTCGCCCCATTTGGCGTCCTGCCGCCCGATCACGGCCGCGAGAGATACCTGCGGCAAGGCCCCCACCACCGCCTCGATCTCGGCGGGGTTGATCCATTCGCCGCCCGACTTGATCAGGTCCTTGGCGCGGCCGGTGATGATGAGGTTGCCCTTGCCGTCGATGCGCGCGAGATCGCCGGTCGGGAACCAACCCTCGGCATCGGTCGCGGGGGCCTCCTCGCCGAAATAGCGGTCGACCACCGCCGCGCCGCGCACATGAAGATGCCCCTCGCCGCCACGCTGCTCGGCCAGCGGCGTGCCGCCCGCGTCGGTCAGCCGCAGGTCGACCCCGATCGCGGGACGCCCCGACACCGCTGCATTTCGCAAAGGATCATCGGGCGGCGCAATCACGCCGAGCGGCGACAATTCGGTCATGCCCCAGCTCGTCTGGATGGTGACGCCGAGCCGCTTTTCGAGCCGCTCCATCAGCGCCGGCGCCATCGGCGCGCCGCCGACGATCAGGCGTTTGAGCGACGGCAATTCGCCGCCCACCGTCTCGAGATGCTCGACGAGGCCGAGCCACACTGTCGGCACCCCGACGCCGATCGTCACCCCCTCGGCGGCGATCAGCCGCGCGAGGCTGGCGCCGTCGGCCATGCGTCCCGGCAACACCAGCTTGCCGCCGACCGCAGGCAGCGCAAAGGGCAGCCCCCAGGCATTGGCATGGAACATCGGCACCACCGCGAGCACCGCATCGCGGCCGGTGAAGGCCATCACATCGGCCTGCAAAGAGCGTAGCGTGTGGAGAAAGCTGCCGCGATGCGTATAGGTCACCCCCTTGGGTGCACCGGTGGTGCCCGAGGTGAAGCAGAGGCCCGCAGGTGCCGTTTCGGAAAAATCGCCCCAGACCGCGCCGCCCGGCGCATCGGCGATCAGGCTTTCGAGCTCGGCGACCGGCACGCTCGTACCGCCCTCGCCCGCCTCGCCGTCGATCAGCAACAGCCGCTCGATCGCCGGCGCACGCTCGGCGATCAGCTTGGCCAGCGGCAACAGGTCTGCGCTCGCGACCAATATCTTCGCACCCGATTGCACCGCCATCGATGCGAGTTGCGGCCCGGTGAGCCGCGGATTGAGCGTGTGGCAAACCGCGCCCATGCCCATCACGGCGTACCAAAGCTCGACATGTGCCGCGCTGTTCCACGCCAGCGTCGCGACGCGGTCGCCCTGCCCGATGCCGAAGCCGCCGAGCAGCGACGAGATGGCGAGGCTCCGTTCCCGCAGCGCCGCATAGCTGATGCGCGCCACGCTGCCGTCCTCGCGCGCGCTCACCACCTCGGCCTCGCCATGCCAGCGCGCGGCATGGTCGAGGAAGCGGTTCAAGGTCAGCGGATAATCCTGCATGCTGCCGTCGATCATGGACAATCGGTACCCTTGACCAGCACCGGCGAGAGGATGCCGGTGTTCCAGTTCCACGGCAGGTTGCCCGCAGCGCGGCGGCGGCACATCGCCGCTTCGTGCAGCTTGTACATGCCCGGCATCAACCGCGCGCCAGCACGTGGCACATCGGCGAAGGCGAGAAACGCCGCGTCGCTGCCATAGGGCTTCCACACCGCCTGCCCCGCCGTTTCGGGCTTGCCTGTCTTGGCAAACGACACCCAATAGTCGCCCATCGCGGCGGCAAAGCGCTTTTCAGCCACCGTGTCGGGGATCTTCGGCCAATAGGGCGGCGTGTCGGTCGCGGTGCCGAACACATAAGGAATCTCGGCGGCGTGAAAGCCGTGCAGCCCCGCCTCGCTCGTCGCCGGATAGCCATGGTCGAACAGATAGAGATAGGCGTTCTGCCCCAGCGCGCTCTGCTTGATCGCGAGCCGCTCGGAGGTCCAGCCATAGAGCGCATCGCGCGTGGTCGCGATCACCGCTTCATTCAGGTCCTTCGCCGGATAGAGCTTGAGCCAGCCATCGGCGAGGTCGCCATAGCGCTGGCGGATCGCTCCCTCATAGACTGCGGCATTGGCGGGCGCGGGCGGCGCGAGCATACGCAGCGAGCGGATCTCGCCGATATTGAACCCCGCGATCATCGGCACCGGCGCTTGTTCGCCGCGATCGAAGCTGTCTACGAGCTGGCGCGGCAGGACCTTGCCGTCGACAGTGCCCCAGGGGAAATAGCCGGCCTTGAGCGCGCCGTCGTTCAGCGCACTCGCATCCATCGCGCGCAGCGCCGCAAGGTCGGCGGCGCCGAGCGCGGCGGCGACCTTGGTCCCCATCGTCTCGGCGGGAATTTCGCCATGCCGCGCCTCGCGCAGCGACGGGGTCGAGATCATATAGGCGCTTTGCGCGATCGCCTTGTGGAACAGCCCGCGCGCCTTGGGCGCGGTCATCAGATACATGACGCTCAGCGCCCCTGCGGACTCGCCCGCGATCGTGACATTGCCCGCATCGCCGCCGAAGGCGCCGATATTGGCCTTCACCCACTCGAGCGCCGCAATCTGGTCGAGCAGCCCGTAATTGCCCGACACGCCATCGGGCGATTCTTTGCTGAGCTCGGGGTGCGCCAGATAGCCGAGCGCGCCGAGCCGGTAATTGATCGACACGACCACCGCGCCGCGCGCGGCAAGCTTGGCGCCGTCGTACATGCCCTCATGGCTATACCCGTTGGTCAGCGCCCCGCCGTGGATCCAAACGATCACCGGCGCGCCTTTGACCGCTTCGGGCGCCCAGATGTTGAGCGTCAGACAGTCTTCCGAGACCTTGGCAGGCGGGTTGGTGTAGATACCGATCGCGGTCGGGCGCGGCTGGATGCAGGCGGCGCCAAAGCTCTGCGCCTTGCGCACGCCGGGCCATGCCGGCAGCGCCACCGGCGGTTTCCAGCGCAACGAGCCGACAGGCGGCTGGGCGAAGGGAATGCCCTTGAACACGCGCAGCTTGCCGACCGCCTTGCCCTCGACCGATCCGGCGGGGGTGTCGACCACCGGCGCGGCGGCGATGGCGGGCGTCGCCACCAGCACCGCGGCGGCGAGCAGCATAGATGTCTTTTTCATGCTGAAGCCTCCTCGCGGCGCAGACGCCGTGCGAGCCAGAGAAAGAGCGCGATCGCGACGAGGTAGAAAGGCGTCAGCGTATAGAGCGCGGTCTGCAACCCATGCGCGTCGCCCTGCGCCTTGAACCAGTCGCTCGCGAAACCCACCCAGGTCGGCCCGAGCCCCAGCCCGATGAAATTCATAATCAGCAGCAGCAGCGCCCCCGACAGCACGCGCTGGTTGGGCTTCACTTCCTCCTGCACCAGCGCGACCGATGCCGAGAGGTAGAAATAGTTGAAGACCATCACCACGGTCAGCAGCGCGAGCGCCAGCGGCCAGCCCGGCGCCCAGACGAAACCGATGTAGAAGGGCATCGCGACGACCAGCGACAGCGCCGGAGCGATCGCATAGCCGGCGCGCGATTTTTTCACCATGCGGTCGATCACCCGCCCCGACACGATCATCCCGCCGCCCATGCCGACGAGCAGCACCAGCGCGTACCAGACCGCGACGTCGCCCAGCTCCATGCCCTTTTCGCGCATCAGGAACAGCACTGCGAAATTGCCGAGGCCGTATGTCACGAACTGCGTGGCACCGCTGCCCAGCGCCGCGAGCATCAGCACGGGGTGAGAGAGGAACATCCGCACCGTCGGCCAGAACTCCGCCTTGTCGTCCGCAGACGCACTCGAAGCCGGCGCCGCAACATCGGTCGCGCCGCGCGTCGGCTCGCGCACCGTCAGCCAGACGGCGAGCGCGGTGACGATGCCGATGACACCGACCGTAATAAAGGGGATGCGCCAGCCGAAATGCTCGGCGATCGCGGCGCCGAACGCTACCCCCGCCGCCGCGCCGATCGCCGGGCCGAGGTTGAAGATACCCAGCGCCGCCGCGCGCTTGCCCGGCGGATAGGTGTCGGTGATGATCGCATAGGAGGGCGGCACGCCCCCCGCCTCACCAAAGCCGACGACCATCCGCGCGATCGCGAGCTGCGTGTAATTGCTCGCCATTCCGCACGCCACCGTCGCCCCGCTCCACACCGCGCAGGCGAGCGACAGCACCCGGACGCGGCTCGTCCGGTCGGCGAACCAGCCGACCGGAATCGCGATGAAGCAGTAGAACATCGCGAAATAGAGCCCGCTGATCAGCCCGAGTTGGCCGTCCGTAATCTTCAGCGCGTCCTGGATCGGCTTGGCCAGGATCGACAGCAGCTGCCGGTCGAGGAAGTTCAGCACATAGACGAAGCAGAGCATCCCCAGCACAAAGCCGGGCCGCGCAGCCGGCTTCGTGGCGGATGGCGAGAGCGTGCCGGCCAACATGGCTTAGAGGCTGTAGCCGAGGCGGATGCCGAAGGTGCGCGGCCGCATCGTGCCGAAGCGGCTGACGAGGAAGGCTTCGGGATGGATGTAGGTGATCGAATGATCGTCGAAGAGGTTTTCGACATAAAGCTGCGCCGACAGATCGCCCTTCTTCAGGCCCAGGCTCATGTTGACGTTGCTATAGGCATCGGTCTTGCCGAAGGTCGACAGCGGCAGGTTCGGATTGCCCGGCGTGTTCGGAAAGCTGCTGTTATACGCACCGATATGCTGCGCATTGACCGCGAGCATCGCATCGACATCGGACCCGATCTTGAAATTATACGACATGTAAGCCGACCCCTGGATGCGCGGCGCCGACAGCCGGTGGCCGAGTACTGCGCCCGAAATCGCCGCTTCGGCGGGCGACAGCCTGGTGATCTTGCTGTCATTATAGGCGCCGTTGAACCCGATCGTCACCCCGGTCGCGGGGATCACATTGACCTCGAACTCGAAACCCTTGCTGCGCGCCGCGCCGATGTTGGTCGCGAACTGCACCGAGTCTGACACGCGGTTTGCCTGCGCCTGAATATTGCTCCAGTCGATCAGGTAGAAAGCCGTGTTGATCGACACGCGACCGCCGAGCCAGCGCCCCTTGGCGCCGATCTCATAGCTTTTCAGGCTATCCGACGTCGCGCCGAAGGGGATGATGATGTCGTTCGGATCGACGAGACTCGCGGCGCCCGCCCGCGCGTTGACGATCGGGGCGCGAAACCCGGTCGAGAAGGTCGCATAGGTGGTGAGGCTGTCGCTCGGCTTGAAGGTCGCGCTGGCCTTCCACGACGGCTTCGATCCCTTGGCCTTGATGCCTTCGGCCGCCGCATAGGGGGTGAAGGTGGTGAAGTTGGTCGGAATACCGAACAGGGCATAGGTGTAATAGTTGAAGCCGGCGGCGGTGGCGAGATAGCCCCCCGCCTCGGCAAAGCTCTGCGCTGCGGTCTCGCCATAGCGCACGCCGCCGGTCAGCCAGAATTTGTCGGAAAAGCGATAGGTCAGCTCACCGAAACCCGCGACTTCGGTGCTTTTCGAATGGGTGTAGAGCTTCTGGAAATATTTGTCGGGCAGCCCGGTCAGGCCGCGCGCCGCGAGGAAGTCGAGGTTCGAGCGATAGAGGAAATCGACGTCGCGGCGACGGTTGAGGTAGAAACCGCCGACCACAAACTCGAGCGGACCGTCGAAGGTTGAGGCGAGCCGCGTTTCCTGCACGAACACCTTGTCATAGCCATCGGCGTCGAGCCCGAAGGCGATCGGCGCGCCGGGGAAGGAACCCGGCGCGAAGGTGCCGGCAAGGTCGACGTAGAAACGCTGGTCGAAATCCGAATAGGTCGACGAGCTGGTGAGCTTGGCGAAATCAAATTCATAGTCGATCGTCGCGTTGGCGATCGCCTGCTTGCCGGTGAAGCGGTCGGGCTCGTCCGAAATGCGCTTGTTGCGCCCGAGGCCGGGGCTGGTCAGCGAGCTGTCCTTGGGATTGCTATATTCGTAGCTGCCGAGCAGTTTGACCGACAGCCGGTCGGTCGGACGCCACAGCAGCACCAGCCGCCCGCCATAATCGACCAGCGTGTTGGAATTATGGACCCCGGTCCCGACATTATCGAGATAGCCTTCCTCGTGCCGGTAGAAACCGACCGCACGCACCGCGAGCCGGTCCTCAACGAGCGGCACATTGACCATCGCATTGTAACGCTGGCGGATCGAGTCCGACCCCGTCAGCCCGAAATCGACCAGCGCCGCAGTATCGAAATCATTGAGGTCGGGGCTTTTCTGCAGGATACGCATCGCGCCCGACAGCGAACCCGATCCGAACAAAGTTCCCTGCGGCCCGCGCAGGAATTCGACGCGCTCGACGTCGAACAAATTGGGGTCGACCACCGTCGTGTTGCCGATCGTCGAAACCGGTAGTTCGTCGATATAGATGGCGACCGAACTTTGCAGGTTGGCGTTATAGCCGTTGGTCGCGATGCCGCGTGCGGTGAAATTGTTGAAGTTGGCGGTCGGCTTGTTGAGCACGACCCCCGGCGTCTCGCGGCCGATGCCCTCATAACCGACGATGCCCTTTTCGGTCAGCTCTTCCTGCGAAAAGGCCGAGATGCTGATCGGCACGTCCTGAATGCGCTCGGCGCGGCGCGTCGCGGTGACGATGATGTCGCTTTCGCTGTCGTCCGGTTCCGCCGCCTTGGGCGCGGCGCCCCCGGCATCCTGTGCCATCGCGATGGTCGGAACGGTAAACAGCGCGCCCGCACAAACGGACGCCAAGAAGATTGCCTTCATCCTATCTCTCCCAGCACGCGCCGATCGGGTGTCGGCGTCATGCGGTTTATGACGCTGCTTCGCACGCGAGTCAATATTCACTCTCTTGTGTGTGAATATTATTGAGAAAGGGCGTTTCCGTGTGAAGTTGGGCGGAAATCCGGCGGGAAATGGCGCAATGGCGCGGCGCGACGAAGGGCGCAGCAGAACTGCCCCTCCGCTGTGCCGGGGTTCCGGCTTTAGTGGTCCGAAGCCCCCGCCGCGCCGATTCCCGTTTCGGCGCGGACGCGCTGCGCCGGGTAGCCTGCCCGGTCGACCGCTGCGCGCCCACTCTTGTCGGCGAGCGAAACGAGCCAGATCGCCAGGAAGGCGGCGGGCATCGAGAAGATCGTCGGCGAGCTGTACGGAAAGACCGGGTCGGCATAGCCGAGCACCGCAACCCAGATCGCCGGCGACAATATCGTCAGCACCAGCGCGAGCAGCACCCCCACGAAACCGCCGATCACAACGCCGCGCGTCGTGCACCCGCTCCACAGCAGCGACATCACCAGCACCGGGAAATTGCCCGACGCCGCGAGCGCGAAGGCCAGGCTGACCATGAAGGCGACATTCTGCTTCTCGAACGCGATGCCGAGCAGGATCGCGAGGATCGCCAACACCGGCACCGTATAGCGCGACACCTTGAGCTCGTCGGCCGAGTTGGCCTGCCCCTGCTTGATGATCGACGCATAGATGTCGTGCGACACCGCCGACGCTCCCGACAAGGTCAGCCCTGCGACCACCGCGAGGATCGTCGCGAAGGCGACCGCGCTGACGATGCCGAGAAAGATGTCGCCGCCGATCGCCGAGGCGAGGTGGATCGCCGCCATATTGCCGCCACCCTTCAGCGTTCCGTCGGGCATCAGATAGTCGGGGTTCGACGCAACGAAGGTGATCGCGCCGAAGCCGATGATGAAGGTCAGGATATAGAAATAGCCGATCCACCCGGTCGCCCACAGCACCGACTTGCGCGCTTCCTTGGCGTCGGGGACGGTGAAGAAGCGCATCAAGATATGCGGCAGCCCCGCGGTCCCGAACATCAGCGCCATGCCGAAGCTGATCGCCGACAGCGGGTCCTTGATGAAGCCGCCCGGCCCCATGATCGACAGGCCCTTCGCCGCCGCCTCCGCAGGGGTCGCCCCCGCCGACGCGGCAAGACCGGTCTTGACCTCGACCGCCTTGGCGAACAGCGCCTCGGGCGAAAAGCCGAATTGCCACAGCACCGCGAACGCCATGAAGGTCGCGCAGCCGAGCAGCATCACCGCCTTGATGATCTGGACCCAGGTCGTCGCGATCATGCCGCCGAACAGCACATAACAGGTCATCAGCGCGCCGACGATCAGCACCGCATAGGTGTAGGGCAAGCCGAACAGCAATTTGATCAGCTGCCCCGCGCCGACCATCTGCGCGATCAGGTAAAAGAGGACGACCGCCAGCGTGCTGAACGCCGCGAACAGCCGCACCGGGGTCTGTGCGAAGCGGAAACTCGCAACGTCGGCGAAGGTGTAGCGGCCGAGGTTGCGCAGCCGTTCGGCGAGCAGGAAGAGCAGGATCGGCCAGCCGACGAGGAAGCCGGTCGAATAGATCAGCCCGTCATAACCGTCGGCAAAAATCTGCGCCGAAATGCCGAGGAAGGATGCCGCCGACATATAGTCGCCGGCGATCGCCAGCCCGTTCTGGAACCCGGTGATGCCGCCGCCGGCGGTGTAGAAATCGGACGCGCTGCGCACCCGCCCGGCCGCCCAGCGCGTGATACCGAGCGTTGCCAGCACGAAGGCCGAGAACATCAGGATCGCGGGCCAGTTCGCCGCCTGTTGCTCGGTCTGGCCGGTCAGCGCATCGGCCGCCGCGACCGCCGGCCAGCCGAGCGCGGCGAGGATCAGCGCGGTGCGCGTGATCGGAAAGCGGCTCATGCGCCATAATCCTTGCGCAGTGCGTCGAGATCGCGGTCGAAGACCTTGTTGGCGCGGCGAACATAAAGCGCAGTGAGCAATATGCCCGCGACGATCACCCCGAGCCCGAGCGGAATGCCGAGCGAGGTCACGCCATTGCCAAGCGGCCAAGCGAGGATATGCGGTTCAAAAGCGATCAGCAGGATATAGCCGAAATAAATGACCAGCATGACGATCGTCAGCCGCCAGCCAAAACGCGACCGCGTCGTTACCAGCCGCTGATAGCGTTCGTCAGCCTCGATAGCCTGCGACCCGGCGGCGGCTTCTGCCCCCTGCCCCTCTCCCCGTTGTTCCAAACCGTGTCTCCCGTTGGTTGCAACAGCTATGCGGGTGCCGGACGCGAAACCCAAGCGCTTAATCGGGGCGCCACTCCGAAGCCAGCACCCCGTCCGGGCCGAACAACGCCTGACGCGCATCGGGAGCAGCCGCTGCCGCGCGCAATCGATCGGCAAGCGGGTCGTCGACGGGATGCTCCCCGCCCTGCAGGAAAGCGATCCAGGCATCGACAGCGACCCCGAGCGAGGGACAGCGCCCACCGCGCCGCTGGTGCCATGCGAGCGTCTCCAGCCAGCGCTGCGGGATCTTCTGGCTGCCGTCCATCGCGATCTGGATCAGCCGGTGATGCAGCGCCGGATTGGCGAAACGCTCGAGCAGCGCGTCGGCATAGGCGGCAAGATCCTGCCCCGGCTCGGCGTCGATCGTCGGCGCGGCTTCATCGCGCATCAGCGTCTCGATCAGCGGACGGATCGCGGGATCGGCGATCGCCTGGTGCACAAACTCATGCCCCTTCCCCAGCCCGATATAGGCGAGCGCCGAATGCGCGCCGTTGAGCATCCGCAGCTTGGCGGTTTCATAGGGCGCGACGTCGGCCACCAGTTCGGCGCCGACCGCCTCCCAGCGCGGACGCGGACCGGCGAAATCATCCTCGATCACCCACTGGCTGAAGCCCTCGGTGACCACCGCGCCTTCGTCGCGCACGCCAAGTTCGCCTTCGATCGCGGCGCGGTCGGCCTCGGTCGTTGCGGGGACGATGCGGTCGATCATCGTCGCGGGGCATCGGCATTCGCCGTCGAACCAGTCGACGATGTCGCGATGTTCGGCGGCGAGATATTCACGCATCAGGCGGCGCAATACCGCGCCATTGTTCGCGAGATTGTCACAACTGAGCAGGGTGAGCCCGGGCAGCCCTGCCGCACACCGCGCCGCTAGCGCCGCGCCGACGAAGCGATAGAGGCTCGCGCTCGCCCGCGCCGCATCGATATCGAGCGAGCCGTCGGCAGCGCGCAAATAACCCTTCTCGGTCACGGTGAAGCTGACGATATGCGTCGCCGGCGCCGCGATGGCGTCGATCACGGCCTGCGGGTCTTCGGAGGCGACGAGCACCTGCTGCACCGCGCCGATGACCCGCAGACTACTGCCGGCCACGCTGCGCGTCGCCACGGTGTAGAGCCCGCCCTGCGGGTTCAGTTGCGCCGCGACATCGCCCGAGCGCAGCGACACCCCGACGATGCCCCAGTCGCGGTCGCCCGCGCCCATCGCGTCGTCGGTATAGACCGCCTGATGCGCCCGGTGGAACGCGCCGATACCGATATGCACGATGCCCGCCGCTTGGCGCTCGCGGTCGTAAGCCGGCCGCCCGATCGATGGGGGCAGGACGGTGTCGGCCGCGAGTCTCACAGCTTGTACGCGGCCTTGGCGAGATTATAGCTGAGGTCGGTCACGAGTTCGGCGGCCTCCCATTCCTCCATGCGGTGCTCGGCGACGAGCTGCGCCAGGAAACCGCAGTCGATCCGCCGCGCGACGTCGTGCCGCGCCGGGATCGACAGAAAGGCGCGCGTGTCGTCGTTGAAGCCGACGGTGTTGTAGAAACCCGCGGTTTCGGTGACCTGATTGCGGAAGCGGCGCATCCCCTCGGGACTATCGTGGAACCACCAGGCGGGGCCCAGCTTGAGCGCCGGATAATGGCCCGCCAGCGGCGCGAGTTCGCGCGCATAGCTCGTCTCGTCAAGCGTGAAGAGGATGATCGTCAGCCCCGCCGCATTGCCATAGCGCCCCAACAGCGGGCGCAGCGCATGGACATAATCGGTGCCGGTCGGAATATCGGCGCCCTTGTCGCGGCCATAATGGTCGAACAACCAGGGGTTGTGATTGCGGAAGGCGCCGGGGTGGATCTGCATCACCAGCCCGTCGTCGACGCTCATCCCCGCCATCACCGTCAGCATATGGGCGCGGAACAATTCGGCGTCGGCGGCGCTGACCTCGCCGCGCGTCACCCGCGCGAACAGCGCCTCCGCCTCGGTGCGCGTCAGGTCGGCGGTCGCGGCGGTCGGATGGCCATGGTCGGTCGATGTCGCGCCCATCTCGGCAAAGAAAGCGCGGCGGTTGCGATGCGCGGCGAGATAGCCCGCATAGCCATAGGCGTCCTCGCCGCTCAGTTCGGAGAAGCGCGCCAGATTGGCGCAAAAACCTTCGAACTCGGGGTCGACCACCGGATCGGGACGATAGGCGGTGATCACCCTGCCCGCCCACTCGCCGCTCGCATTGGCGGCGCGGATCGCGCCATGATGCTCGAGCGTATCGAGCGGGCTTTCGGTGGTCGCGATCACCTCGATCCCGAAGCGGTCGAACAGCGCGCGCGGGCGGAAGGCGTCGGTCGCCAGCGCCTCGGTGATACGGTCGTAATAGAGGTCCGACGTCGCGCCCTCGAACTGCACGTCGATGCCGAACGCCTCCGCGAACACCCAGTCCATCCACATCCGCGACGGGGTGCCGCGGAACAGATGATAGCGTTCGGCGAACAGCCGCCAGCTCTCGCGCGGGTCGGCTTGCGCGTTGCGAATGCCGAGCGCGTCGAGCGACACGCCCTGCGAATAGAGCATCCGGAACACATAATGATCGGGATGCAGCAGCAGCTCGGCGGCGTTGCCGAAGGGCGCATCGCCCGCGAACCAACGCGGGTCGGTGTGGCCGTGCGGGCTGATGATCGGCAGATCGGCGACCTCGGCATAGAGCCGCCGCGCAATGTCGCGCTGTCCCGGGTCCGACGGGAACAGGCGATCGGGATTCAGGATCAGCGGACGGGTCATGGGCGGACAGCCTCGCTTTCCACGGTGACCGGCGCGAGCTTCGGGCTGAGGAGGTGGATGGCCAGCACCGCGATGAAATAGGTGACGGTGCAGGCGGCAAAGATGATCGTATAATTGCCGCCCGTCGCATCGAGCACGAGCCCGGTCGACTTGGCCATGATCATGCCGCCGACGCCGCCCATGAACCCGCCGAGCCCGATCACCGACCCCACCGCGCGCTTCGGGAACATGTCGGGCGGGATCGACAGGATCGTCGACGAGAAAGCCTGATGCCCCGCCAGCGCGATGCCGATCAGCACCACCGCGAGCCACATATTCTCCAGACCCGTGACAAACAGCAAGGGCAGGACGCAGCAGCCGGCGCCGAGCATCGTGATCTTGCGCGCAAAATTGACGCTGCGGCCGCGCTGGATCAGCTTCGACGACACCCAGCCGCCCAGAATGCTGCCGACATCGGACAGCAGATACATGATGATCATCGGCAACAGCACGATTTTCAGGTCGACGTTGTACGTCGTGCTGAAATATTTGGGCAACCAGAACAGCATCAGGAACCACACCGGGTCGGTCAGGAATTTGCCGATCGCAAAGGCCCAGGCTTCGCGCTTGGTGACGATCTTGTTCCA
Source organism: Sphingopyxis sp. (assembly GCF_050725615.1). Taxonomy (GTDB): domain Bacteria; phylum Pseudomonadota; class Alphaproteobacteria; order Sphingomonadales; family Sphingomonadaceae; genus Sphingopyxis. The sequence continues at coordinate 856 of NZ_JBOHHU010000001.1, read as the reverse complement.
GCCGAGGCGTTCGATCTTTTCGGGCGGATCATGCTCGATCCACGCCAGTTCAGCCTCGCTGACCTTGCCGCTCTCGCGCGGATTGCTGTACAGCCACAGCCACAGCACGAGCAGGATCACCCCGAAAGCGCCGGTGTAGATAAAGGTCTGGCGCCAGTCGAAGCCCAGATAACGCATGAAGAAGGCGATCGTTGGCGCGGTCAGGATCACGCCGATCGTCGTCGCGCTGTTGACCCAGCCGATCGCATAGGCGCGTTCCTTCTGCGGAAACCATTCGCTCGACGCGCGCACGACCGAAGGAAAATGCCCCGCTTCGCCGATGCCGAGGACGACGCGCGCCAGCATGAAGGAGACGACCGACGAGGCAAAGCCGTGGGCGACATGGCCGACGGTCCAGATCGAAATCGCGATCGCGTATCCGACCTTGGGCCCGAAGCGGTCGATCAGCCAGCCCATCAGCAGGAAACCCATCGCATAGGCCGCCTGAAACGCCGTGACGATGTTGCCATAATCATTCTCGGACCAGCCGAGATCCTTGCCGAGCACCGGGGCGAGCAGGCCCAGCATCGTCCGGTCGATATAGTTGACCGTCGTCGCGGCAAAAAGCAGCGCGATGATCAGCCAGCGATATCGCCCCGTCCGGGGTACCGGCGGCGCCGACCCTCCGTCCGCGATTGCCTGTGCCATGTCACTCTCCCGTTATCGGCTCTTTTGAGCCTTGTGCCTGACTAGCCTGTAATGCTGCAGCGGACGCGGATTTTTCCGTCGAACAGCGCCTCGGCGCTCTGGCCGGGGCGAATTTCGTGCACCCCGGTGATCGCCCCCGCTGACACCCAGGTGCCGGGCGGGATCGCGA